>JAZQCA010000075.1:0-3697 GCA_045545975.1 Akkermansia sp. | reverse complement strand
GGGTGGGACGGGGTTTGTAGTGGGTGAGCGGGGTGCGCTTTTTCTTTTTGCGCGGGGCAAAATGCTCAGGGTGGGCGGCTGCCCAGGCTGCGTACAGGTCCGGACGGTTCCGGCGGGTGCGTTCCAGGGCGTGCTCGAGTTTCCACTCGGCCATAGCCTTGTGATTGCCGGAGAGGAAAACCTCGGGTACCGGCATGCCGCGGAATACGTTGGGCTTGGTGTAGGCAGGGGCCTCCAGCAGCCCATTGGCGAAGGATTCCTCCTCGCTGCTGCGGGAATCGCCCAGGGCGCCGGGCAGGAGCCTGGCAACGGCATCGATGACGACGACGGCAGCTATGGCGCCATTGGTGAGGATGTAGTCGCCGATGGAGAGCTCCATGTCAACGAGCGAGTCGATCACCCGCTGGTCTACTCCCTCATAATGACCGCAGAGGATGATGTAGTGTACATCGTCACCGGCAGAACAGGGGGCTGCCAGTTCTTCCGCGACAGGTTGGGAGAACACGCGCCCCTGCGGGGTCATGAGGATGACTTTGCTGTTCTCTCGGCGTAGTTCCTCTATAGCCTCAAAGATAGGCTCGCACTTCATGAGCATGCCCTGACCGCCGCCGCAGAGGTAATCATCGGTACGGTGGTGCTTGTCGTGTGCCCAGTTGCGGAGCTGGTGGGCGCGCACGTTGATGAGCCCTTTGTCCGCTGCCCGCCCCATGATGCTCTGGGAAAGCGGGGTGGTGATGAGCTCGGGGAAGAGGGTGAGGACATCAATGGTGAGCATGGGCGGAGTGCAGTGGGGGCGGGCTGTACCCGTCCCCACTGTGGTAGAAGTTTACATATTGTGACGGAGCATGCCCTCGATGTAGGCATCGATATTACCATCCATCACGTCCTGAATGTTGCCGGACTCCACGCCCGTGCGCAGGTCCTTGACCATCTGGTAGGGCTGGAAGACGTAGGAGCGGATCTGGTTACCCCAGGCGATGTCACCCTTTTCGGAGTACTGGCGATCAGCCTCGGCGCGCTTACGGTCCTCCTCCAGCTGGATGAGGCGGGCCTTGAGCATGCGCATGGCCTCCTCGCGGTTGCGGAGCTGGGAGCGCTGGGTCTGACAGGCAACGATGATTCCGGTGGGAAGGTGCGTGAGTCGAACGGCGGTTTCCACCTTGTTCACGTTCTGTCCGCCCTTGCCGCCGGAGCGGTAGGTGTCCATCTTCACATCGGCCTCCTTGACCTCGATTTCGATGTCATCGGAGATGTCGGGGGTGGCATCCAGCGAGCAGAAGGAGGTGTGGCGTTTGCCGGCGGAATCGAAGGGGCTCATGCGGACCAGGCGGTGGATTCCGCGCTCGTTCTTGAGGTAGCCGTAGGCGTATTCTCCATCGATCTTGATGGTGACGGAGCGTATGCCTGCCTCATCGCCATCGGTACTTTCCATGATTTCGGTGTTGAACCCATGGCGCTCACAGTAGCGCAGGTACATGCGCAGCAGCATGCTGGCCCAGTCGCAGGCCTCGGTGCCGCCGGCGCCGGCATGAATGGTGACGTAGCAGCCCGCATTGTCGTGCGGCCCATTGAGCAGGGTAATGAGCTCGAACTCTTGCAGGCTCTTGACGAATGCCTCGTACTCAGCCGCGGCATCGGCTGCCATTTCGGGCTCCTCTGCTGCCATTTCGATGGCAACCTCCACGTCCTCGAGCTTACCTTCCAGAGCTCGGAACTGCTCCAGGCGGCGCTTGATGGGGTTCACCTCGGCCATGAGAGCACGGGCGGCAGCGGGGTCATCCCAGAAATCCGGAGCGCTCATGCGCTCGTCGAGTTCGGCTACTTTTGCTTCCAGGGAAGCCGGGTCAAAGATAGCTCCCGAGCTCGGAAAGACGGCTGCGCATGGCCTCCGTGTCGAGCGTCGAGAGATCGATATTGGTCGTCTGGTTCTCCATACGGGCGCGGAGTATACCGACAAAACACCCGTTTGTCAAGCATGTATTGAGGAGCTTGAGTGTGAAAAGCTCGGGAATGTGGCAGGTGTCCGCAGGGGCGAGCTCAGGACAGGGTGGCGGGGAGGGCGGCGATGACTTGGGAGGCGCGGATGGTGCGGGCGTGAGCAGCTTGACCGGCGGCAACTGCTGCTGCCTGTCCGCAGCTCCAGGCACCCAGGACGGCAGCCTGCATGGGCGAAAGTCCCTGGGCTGCCAACGCTCCGATGGTACCTGCCAGTACGTCACCCTGGCCTCCATTGGCCATGTAGGGACCGCCGGTGGAGTTGAACCAGGTCTCTCGACCATTCGTCACCACAGTGCGGGCTCCCTTCAGTACCAGGGTGCAGGGTTGGATGTCGGTGTAGCGCCGGGCGCATTCGACCCTGCTGTAGGAGGTACCGGCGGGGAAGAGGCGGCGCATTTCTCCCGGGTGCGGTGTCAGGATGGCATTTGCCGGGAGTTCCCAGCCGAAGTCTGCGGTCATGTTGAGTGCATCGGCATCCACCACCATGGGGAGGGTACAGCGCAGGAGCAGGTCGTGGAGCGAGCGGGCCTCATTTCCCTTTTGGCGGCCCAGGCCGGGACCAACCACGAGTGCCCGGGCCCCGTCTACCGGGACTTCAGCATAGGAGCTGATGGGGTTGACCATGATTTCCGGTGCCACGCGTGTGGCAAGTACCGGGTAAATATCCTCCTTGCAGTACAGAGCCACCAGTCCGGCTCCTGCGGCCAGTGCGGCTTCGGCGCATAGCTGGGCGGCTCCTGCATATCCGGTACTGCCTGCCACTATGTTCACCCTTCCGGCTCGGTTCTTGTAGCAGGAGTATGCCCTGTGCGGCAGCCACTGCAGCACCTCCTCCGTGGCTACCTGCACTCCGGGGCTCTCCGGTAGCATGACTTCGGGCAGGGGCAGGCACAGCAAGCGCCCCACATAGTCCTCTGCTCTATCTGCCAGCATGCCGGGCTTCACGCAGCCGATCACCGCAGTCACATCTGCCCGCACGGCTTCGCCGGGTACTTCACCTGTGTCGGCCTGCAGACCGGTCGGCACATCTATGGACAGGGTGCGGCAGCGGCGCCCTGTTGCACGCAGAGCATTGAGCTCAGCCACCAGCTCAGCGTAGGCCGGGCGCAGCGCTCCGGTGGCTCCGCTGCCCAGCAAGCCATCGATGATGAGCAGTTCATCCTCAGCCTCCGGGGCAGCAGTACTCAGCTCATGGCAAGCCAGTTGAGCAAACTGCTGAGCACTCTCCGGCGTGAAGTCCCGCGGCGGGCAGACCGCGCGCAGAGTGATCGGGCAGCGGAATCGCGCGGCAAGCCCCAGGGCATCTCCCGCGTTGTTCCCCCTTCCGGCGTACACGACTACGCGCCGGGGGCTCCATCCGCGGAACTCCGGCTCCTGCTGCACTGCCTGCCACAGCCTGTCCACCACCTTGGACATTAGTTCGGTCGAGCTTATCACTCCGCTCCGGAACAGCTCTTGCTCAGCCTCGCGTATGGTCGTGCAGGGATGAATATTCATGCCGTCAGTCTAGCACAAGCTCCGCAGCAAAATCAAGCGAATATATATTTCAGTGTACATGTGTGCAAGTTGTAAAATCAAATGCGACACCGAAAGCCCGCCCAAAAAGTCTCCATAGGAGCCCAAACTGCCCTAGCAGGATGGGGGGATAGGGGGAAGGACGACAATGAGTCCTTCCCCCTTGTGGAAGCGATGAAATAAA
>JAZQCA010000074.1:0-5847 GCA_045545975.1 Akkermansia sp. | reverse complement strand
CGCCCCCGAAATCAACGTCAATGCGGCACACAAGGACGCCTACACTCCGCTTTACATAGCTGCACAGAACGGCCATGCAGACTGCATGAAGCTCTTACTCGCCGCCCCCGGAATCAACGTCAATGCAACAGCCAAAGACGGCGAGACTCCGCTTTACACGGCTGCATGGTACGGCCATGCAGACTGCGTGAAGCTCCTACTTGCTGCGCCCGGAATCAACGTCAATGCGGCACACAAGGACGCCTACACTCCGCTTTACATAGCTGCACAGAACGGCCATGCAGACTGCATGAAGCTCTTACTCGCCGCCCCCGGGATCAACGTCAATGCGGCAAACAACAACGGCGTGACCCCGCTCGGCATTGCCACCGAAAGAGGCCACAAGGAATGCGCTGAACTTCTCCGCGCTGCCGGTGGAAAATAAAAAATGGCGATCAGCTCAGATCCCTGCCGGACATCGCCGGGAATTCATCATGCTCTGCCCCCCAGCGCTAATCCCACCTGTCTGCTCGTAGTCGAAGATCAACAAAGGTCCGCAGAGCGAGCGCAGGAGCCGATTATCTTTCGCGCAGCATTCGGCAGATGCAGCTCAATCTGTGCTTTACACGCGCGAAGAATGGGTGTATACTGGCTGCAAGCCAAGAATTTACCACAGAAAACCATCTGACAAAGCGCTATGATGACCGCCGCACAGATTCGCCGGAGCTTCCTGGACTTTTTCCATGAGAAGCAGCACGCTGTTGTTCCCTCCGCCTCGCTCATGCCACAGAGCCCCGGTCTGCTGTTCACCAACGCCGGAATGAACCAGTTTGTCCCGTATTTCCTCGGGGTGTGGACCCCGCCGTGGAAACCGGCACGCGCGACGGACACACAGAAGTGCATCCGCGCCGGCGGCAAGCACAACGACTTGGAGGATGTGGGGCAGGACAGTTACCACCACACCATGTTTGAGATGCTGGGCAACTGGTCCTTCGGCGATTACTTCAAGAAGGAGGCCATCGCCTGGGCTTGGGAGCTGATCGTCGAGCGCTGGGGATTCCCGGCCGAGCGTCTGTATGCCACCGTATACTGCCCGGACAAGAGCAAGGGCGATCCGGGAGAGTTCGACCAAGAGGCGTGGGATACCTGGGCACCCCTCTTCACCGCAAAGGGGCTCGATCCCCATGTACACATTGTCAACGGCGGTGTGAAGGACAACTTCTGGATGATGGGCGAGACCGGTCCCTGCGGTCCCTGCTCGGAGCTGCACGTTGACCTGACCCCCGAAGGGAAGACTGAAGGGCGTCTGGTGAACCGGGACAGCGATCAGTGCATTGAAATCTGGAACCTCGTGTTCATCCAGTACAATGCCGAGAGCGATGGTACTTTCCGCAACCTGCCCGCCTGCCATGTGGATACGGGCATGGGCTTCGAGCGCGCCTGCGCCATGATCCAGTGTACGCAGGGCTTCACCGACTTTACCCGCCGGATTTCCAACTACAGCACGGACGTCTTCCGGCCGCTCTTCCGCCGGATCGAGGAAATCTCCGGTCGCAGCTATGTGGACATCTACCCGCAGGATGCCACGGCGGAAAATACCGCAACGCTCAAGGAAAGCATCGCCTTCCGAGTGATCGCAGACCACATCCGCACCCTGAGCTTCTCGATTGCCGACGGCATACTTCCCGGCAACAATGGTCGCAACTATGTGCTGCGCCGCATCCTGCGCCGTGCCGTGCGCTATGGTCGTACCCTCGGGCTGGAAAAGCCCTTCCTGAGCGAGCTGGTGGATACACTGGCGAGCGAGATGGGAGAGGTATTCCCCGAGCTGGTAGCACGCGCCGCCACCATCAAAGAGGTGCTGCTGCGCGAGGAGACCGGTTTCAACGAGACCCTCGACCGCGGTCTGGACCTCTTCGACAAGGAAGTAGCAGCCACGGGGAAAGTGAGCGGGGACTTCGCCTTCAAGTTGTACGATACATACGGATTCCCGATTGACCTGACGGCTCTGATGGCCCGCGAGCGTGGACTGACGGTGGATACCGATCGATTCGAGCAGCTCATGGAAGAGCAGCGCCAACGTGCCAAGGCCGCACAGAAAAAGCAGATCGTGCGCGCCCTCGATCTCAAGACGGAGGCTGTAACCGCCTTCACCGGCTACAGCGAGGACAGCTCCACCGCCGTAGTCACAGAGGTACACGAGGCAGAGGGAATGCTCTTCGTCATCACCGACAAGACCCCCTTCTACGCCGAAATGGGTGGACAGGTCAGCGATGGCGGTACCCTGCAGGCAGGTGGCGACAGCGCCCCGGTGCTGGGAGTGCAGCAGATCGGACAGGCCCGCGCGCACCTGATCTCAGTAGCGGATGGGGTACGACCTGCTGTGGGCGACAGCGTGGTACTCACCATCGATCCCGAGCGCCGTCGAGCCATCGAGGCTCATCACAGCGCCACTCACCTGCTCCACAAGGCTCTGCGCCAAGTAGTGAGCGATGATGTGGCACAGCAGGGCTCGCTCGTGGATGTCGATCGTCTGCGCTTCGATGTCAACAGCTCCGCCATCTCCCGCGAAGATCTCCGCCGCGTGGAAGAACTCGTCAACCAATGGGTGCAGGAGGATCTCCCCATCGTCTGCCGCGAGTACCCCATGACTGAGATCCGTAAGCACCCCGAGGTCTGCCAGTTCTTCGGCGATAAGTACGGCGATGTCGTCCGTCTGGTTCAAATGGGTGGCGAGGAAGGCGGGTTCAATGGTGTGTCCATGGAGCTCTGCGGTGGCACCCACGCCACCGGCACCGGCAAGGTAGGCTTCTTCAAGATCCGCAGCGAGGGTGCCATCGCCAGCGGTGTACGCCGAATCGAGGCTGCCGCCGGTGCCGCCGGTCTGGCCGTGGTGAAGGAAATGATCGCCGCCCGTATGCCTGAGGGCAAGGAAAATCTCGACAAGCTCAGTCTGGCGAACTCCAGGCTCGAACGCCTGGGACAGCCCACCATCCCCGTCCCCACCAACGATGGGCATCCTGCCGAAAAGGCAGTTCAGTCCACCGACATTCGTGAGGTCAACGCCCTGCTCGATGAGTTCCACGCATACTGCGACAAGCTGAAGGAGGCAGCTCTGGAGGCTGACAAGCGCGTGAAGAAGGCCATGACAGCCGCTGCGGCAAGCATGGCGGACTCCCTGCTCAGCGAGCAGCTCACGGGCGGCAACGTTGTCATAGCCGCCGAGGGTGGCAACGACCTGCTCACCGAGCTCTTCAACGGGCTGCGCAAGCGCCATTACGAAGCCGCCGCCATCCTGGTGGCTGACGATGGCAGCACCCTGTCCTTGGGTGCCTACTGCGGCAGCACCGCCCAGGCTGCCGGTCTGAAGGCCGGTGAACTCATCCGCACCCTCGCTCCTATCGTAGGTGGCAAGGGTGGCGGCAAGAACGACATGGCACGCGGCTCCGGTCGTGATCTTGCCGGCAAGTCCGAACTGCTTACCAAGGCAGCTGAACTTCTTTCCTAACCAAACATCCCACACGTCACTATGTCACAAAAACAACCGCCGGTCTATCCGGATGAACCGCAGATCCCCATTCTGCCCAATCTGCTCACGGCAGGCAATCTGCTGTGCGGCTTCTTCTCCATCCTCACTATCTTCAAGGGGATGCAGCTTCCCGACGGCACACCTGAGGCCTTCGTCTGTTACCAGCGAGCGACCTACCTGATCTTCGCTGCCTGTGTGTTCGACCTACTGGATGGTCGCGTGGCACGCATGTGCAAGAGTGATGGACCCTTCGGGCGCGAGTTCGACTCCATTGCCGACGTTGTATCCTTCGGCATAGCTCCGGCCATGCTTCTGTCGCGAGCTGTTCTCTTCAACCTGCCGGTTCCCTACATTGGTTTCGGGATTGCCGTGCTCTACCTGCTGTGTGCCGCGTTGCGCCTGGCACGCTTCAACTGCATGGCAGCAGCCCCCAAGAAGCCCAACCAAAGCATGGACTTCGTGGGACTGCCGGTACCCATGGCAGCCGGTGCGGTGGTCAGTACCATGTACCTGGTCATCGATCTCACCACCAACCGCAACCTCATCATTCCTCCCTTCTGGCAGATCGTGATGGCTGTGGTCATGACGGTGGTCTCCCTGCTCATGATGAGCCGGGTGATCTACCCGAGCTTCAAGCATGTGAACTTCGAGAAGCGTGGCACCATCATCGCTCTGCTCATGGGAGTAGTGGCCGTGGTGGCACTCATCGCCTTCCCGTGGATTGCACCTGCGCTCATCTTCCTTTGCTACCTGCTCTACGGGCTCATCATCCGTCCCTTCCTCACCCGCCGTATGCGCCGCGCCATTGAGGTGTACGGCGATGATGACGAGGATGAGCAGTAAAAAGCCCTTTACACTTGGTGCGCCACACAGCGCACCTCCGCAAGATCGCCCCCGCCCGCTCCTTCCCCTGAGGGAGCGGGCGGACTCGTCCCTACTTCGAGGGGGGGGGAGCTTACATGGTGCCTCCGCTTCTGTAGCAGCGCAGAATCATCTGCGGTCCTTCCCGCGTCTCCGGTGAATGTACAGCCGCCGCAGATCCGCTATGAGAAGCCCCATACCGCCACCCCATAGCAGCAGCAGACCGACAGGACGTACAAAGCGCCTGATGGTGGCCCGCATGGCCAGGGTGGGCCGCTGCGGATCATAGAGAATGCCGACTTGTTCACCGGGGACGGGTTCAGCGGGATCGCCGGTGCAGTCGGTAGCCAGGGCCGGGGAGCCATTTGCCGTGCGGAACTCCAGCACCGGGTAGTAGCGAGTGACCCATTTGGGGACGCGCCCGCCCTCCCTGTGGGTGGTGTAAGCGTGGCTGACAATGGTAGCCATCGTCCGCTCACCGAAAAAAGTAAGGTGAAGCTCGGGATCCTCCTCCAGTTCCCTGAACATGTACCAAGGAAAGAAGAGAACAACGAGAATGAGGGCAAAGAGTCGCCGCCGCGAGGGCAAAACCACCTCCCGGCGACCGGCGGGAAGGAACTCGGTCGGGAGCTTCACGCCGCAGAGCGCGAGCTGCTTCTCCAACTCATGAACGGAGCGTACCTTTACAAAACCTACATCAAGGGCAAGTAAACCCACGCGCTGCACGCCGATGGTATAGCTTGCCGTACCATCGCGATGTCGCTCCAACAAGATCACCATATCCGGGCAGACCGGAGCAGCATGCACCCGATGACGCCCGATGGGGGGAGCCTCCACAACGAGTCCGCGCCGATCGGTAAGGGCATAATATGTATGGTGGTGGTTGAACGCCAGACAGCCGACCAGCAGTAAACAGACCACAGATATGCCGGGAAATATGAACAGGTACTTCGACTCCTCCGCTGCCATACCTCCGGCACCCAGGCAGTCGATATACAGCAATACCCAGATCAGCAGCATGAGCCCGCCACCCAACAGCAGCAATCGGGAGCCATCCAGCACACTCTGCCGCCGCTCACTCCACAACAGCCGCTCCCCGGCTTGCAAATGCCTATCGAGAACTTTCAGTACAGAGGGATGGTGAGTGGGCATGGGCAAATTATAAACAGATGCCTCCTGGAAAGCAAGACCTTCTGTATATAACTTTGCGCGGTGGCTTTTTTTTATGACATTCGGTTATTGCTCCGGCAATTAAAGAATATTGCTTGGACTCAACGACAAATTGGAATCTATACAAATTTTGTGGTAGGTTAAACCTGCACGCGGTAAAATAGCCACGAGCACGGAGCAGGAATGAGTGGGTAGCTTTGGCGAGCCGCAGGCGAGCGGCATTCAAAGCCCGTGAAACGGGCGACATACCCATAGCGAGGCGGTGGAGCACTCCACGCGGTAGCGTGGGGTGCGGAACCCCTCGTAAG
>JAZQCA010000073.1:0-24871 GCA_045545975.1 Akkermansia sp. | reverse complement strand
TCGAAGTGGGCGCGGTGTATGCAGCGTAGAGCGCAGTCGGTGCAGCGAGCATGAGCGCCAGAACAGCCTTGAAAAGTTGATGGGGAAGATGGAGTTTCATGATCAGTATAAGCCAATATGCAATGAATGAACAGACTAAAGTCTACGGAAGAAAGTATATGAATTTGCCGAGCAAATACAAGCCGAAAATAAGACCTGTGTAGGAAAAAGGGATTTTTCCTGTACAGGCCATAACAGACTGGAGATAGTGCCTCAGAGCGAGCCGGAGCTCATGGAGAAAAATTCTGCCGGGAAGGAGAAGCGTGCAGACAGGATAACAACCTCAACACTCGTTTGCCCGGAAGAAAACCCAGCTCCATTCCCCTCATAACGTAAGCAAAAGAGAGCCCGGTGCGAGGGATGCAAAGGCCAAGTGAGCCCCCTGCTCCGGCATGGCCGAAGCCACCGCCGGGGAAAAACTCGGCAGGTTCACACATAGCTCCGCAGGTGAAAGCCGTGTGCTGCCTCAGGATAAGATCCGGTCCCTGGCAACAGGGGGAACTCATACGGCTCAACACCTCGGGAGCAAAGGGGGAATCGGGCAGCAATCCGAGCAGCGCCTGGTAAAAGCCGGCCAGTCCGCGAGCCGAAGCAACGCCTCCTTTGGCCGGGGAGCCGCACTGTCTGGCAGCAGAAGAATTCATCTCGCGGGGCGAATCGAACCCGATAATGGAATGAAAGGCACGATGAACGGATGATTTCTCATCAAAGTACTCCCTGTAAAATTCATGCTCAGGCAGTTTGTTCGTCAGCCGAGGAGCCCGGAGTTCAGCGACCGAGCCGCTGCGCGCTTCCGGAAAATGGCCGATGTAGAAATCCAGCTTCAGGGGGGCTCTGACCTGCTCCTCCCAGAAATCGCAGATCCTCTGCCCGGTCAATTCGAGCATGAGGATGTCCAGCATGGGACCAAAAGTCTGGGGATGGTAGCCATGTTGCGGGGGAGCCCAGAGAGGCGTACTGTTTTCGATCGCCCATCGGCATGCCTCCGGATCATCAAGAGGTGCGGACTCGGCAAGTGCCGCCAGTCCGCTCTGGTGCGAAAGAAGCTCGGCAATAGAGAGTTGCGGCAGAGGAAAGGCCGGCCACAAATCTCCCACAGGCATCTCCGGTCCCTTGCCTTCAGCAAGAAGAGCCTGCAGAAGACAAGCAGCTGCGGCCGGTTTGGTGGCAGAGAAAATCGGCACCAACGTGTCCGCCTGCCAGGCGGAACCGCTGCCGGTCTCTCCTCCGCAGACAGAGCAGATCTCCTGCCCGTTCTGCCACACACAGACAGCACCGCCCCATTCCAACCCCTCCTCGATATTGAGGGCAAAAGCCGCCTGCAATTTCTCCCTCATCGTCCGGAAAATGCACGAATGTTCACCACGCAAGCCACTCCGTCCTGCACACGGAAGCTGACCTCATAGGGCTTCAGCACAATGTGGTAGAGACGCTCAGGATCAGACTGGTACGCCGGTCGGGGATCCTGAGCGAGCACTTCTCGCATAGCCAATTCCCACTCGGGAGAAGCCTGCACGGGCATGTTGCACTCCAGACGGACGTCAAGGAGTGTGCGAGGAAGTTCTGTGAATCCTCCGGAGGCTTCCGGCAGACTATCCGCATAAGGAATATAAGGTTTGATGTCGTAGATGGGGGTTCCATCCACCATATCCGCTCCACTCACGCGCAACACCGGCCCGGATTCAACAGATACCAACCGGACGACGGACAGCCCCAGACCATTCGGACGGAAGGGAGAGCGGGTGGCAAATACACCCACCCGTTCATTGCCACCGAGCCTGGGCGGACGTACCGTGGGGTGCCACTCGGCTCCAGCATTGCAATGAAAGCGCCAGATAAGCCAGACATGGCTGAACTTTTCCAAGCCACGCACACACTCAGGGTTGCGATAAGGCGGCTCAAAAATGATCTCGCTGATGACGTGAGGTGCTAGGTTGCCCTGCCGGGGCACCCCGAACTTGTCCGTAAAGGGCGAACGAATGTAGGCCACCGGCTCCATCACACACCGAAGAAATCCCGCATCACCTGTACATATACATCACGCTTGAAATCAGGTAGAGCGCCGAAGTCGAAATCTTGCGGTTTCACCCACTTATAATCCCTGAATTCCTTATTATCAAGCCAAGGTTCTGCGGCATCGCTGTGCATGAGACAGAGGAAATAAAACTGTTCCTGACCGGCGTAGGGTATACCGCGTTTACGCAACACTCGCTCCCGTTCTGCCGGCGGGTAATCATAGCGGTAGGGGCCATGCTCAGCGATCACCTCGTATTCATTCGGGCGGAATCCGGTCTCCTCCATTCCCTCACGACATGCTGCACTGAGGGCAGATTCGCCGTTCTTGATCCCCCCCTGAGGGAACTGCCAGGCTCCGGCAGGTTTGACGCGCTCGCACACGAGCACGGTACCATCATTGCGTTGATAAATGATAGCAGCATTCGGCCTATAAAGTTGCGTTGTCTGAGGCATAAAGTCTACTGGTCGTTGCAAAGTCTAGCACAGATCTGAACTCATGGCAAGCCCGGATGTATTTCTGACAGACAGGAGAATGAATAAAAAAATAAGCGGAACAACGCATTCACTCCGAGGAAAGGCAGCGGCAGGCCAACACCCCGGGCAGATGTTTTTCCATAACGTAAGCAGCAATTACATGCTCACCGATTCTGCCGTGAGCCCGTTCAAACAGAGCCTGCACCTTCTCGTTATCCTGCCCCGACTGAGCCAGCTCCGCTACATATACCGTCACATACTGCGAACCGATCCGTTGACGATTAACCCGGCACCAGTCCACAAGATCAGACACCGAGAGAAAAGCTGCAAAGCGGAAGGGATAGTACAGAGCTGTTGATGTGGCCGCAGGATAAAGAGCGCGATCCCAGCTATGATCACGAGCCAACAGAAAATCCGGCAAGGCAAAATGAGTGTGAAATACACGACCGGGTTCATCGGGAGTGGGGTCGCTGTATGTGCAGTCCACATGAACCCAATGCCCATCCAGACGAACAAGGTTCCAGCAATGGTTTTCATTCTGAGCCACTCCGGCCACAAAGATATTCTCTATACCGGCTATCCCCAACATGAGACGATATGCCCGAGTGTATGCATCGCACATGCCTTTTCCTTTCAGCAGGATGTCAACCGTGGCATTGCAGGAATTACTTCCGTTGGTCTCATCCACATAGGCTGCATGGCGCAGCAGGTAATCATGCAGTTCCAACGCGATGTCATACTCCGTGGAGTGGCGCGCTCTTGCACGAGCCACGACCTGCTCAGCCATATTGAGCGCCATCTGCTGATCAGGTGTAAGTCTCCGTCGAATCTCCGAGGAGCGGTGTGCCCGCAGCAGCAACTCGTTGTCAGCATAGGACGGAACAAGCAGTACATCATCACCACGCGTACGTACACCAAAGGAAACAGCAAAACCTTCGCGAAGCATCCCTTCCGCCATACTCAAAGTCCTGTCGTACACATCACCCTCGCCTCCCAGGCGGTAGCGGATCTCAGGCGCCAGCAACTCCATAAGGCTCCGCACATAAGCCCTTGCCTGAGAATCATCAAGGACTCCGGAGACCGGACTTTCTGTCACCTCAGCGACATCCGCAGGAGTTGCACCACGAGCGGGCTGTCCGGGAGCGATCGCAGCATACCCGTTGCGGGCAGAATGCCCACAGCCGGTCAACAAACAAAGTGCCGCCACTGCCACCAGTTTCCGCATGAGTGTCATCCTAGCACAGCAGCATCCATCCGTAAAGCAAAAAACAAACCAACCCTACAGAGTCACCCCCATTGAGAGAAAGCATTGCACCCGCTCATTACTCCCGTGCAGCGGAGGAGATTCCCGGTACTGACATCGCTCAGACTTGACATTTCACGCACGCGCGGGCATACTGTGGGGCGTTATGTTAAATCTTTACGATACACAGTCGGGAGCGAAGAAGCTCGTGCAGGCGGAGGACGGCAAACAGCTGCGCTTCTACTGTTGCGGTCCGACCGTGTATGCCGCTGCCCACATCGGCAACTTCCGTACCTTTGTCGTGCAGGACGTGTTCCGCCGCGTTGTGGAGCTGGGAGGACTGCGCACCAAGCATGTCCGCAATCTTACGGATGTGGATGACAAGACCATCCGCAACTCTCAGGCGCAGGGTATGCCCTTGGGTGAATACACAGCAAAATGGACGGCCAAGTTCCATGATGACTGCAAGGCTCTCAACTGTCTGACTCCCCATGTGGAGCCCAGTGCAGTCGGCCATATCAGGGAACAGCTCGATATCGTGCAGAAACTCGTGGATGGCGGACATGCTTACCAGAGTGAGGATGGATCCGTTTATTTCCGCATCTCTTCCTACAATGAATACGGCAAACTGGCACACCTCGATCGTCAGGAACTGGACCTCGGCAAAACGGCTCAGACACGAGCCGATACTGATGAGTACGAGAAGGACAGCGTGGCTGACTTTGTCCTGTGGAAAGCACGCCGCCCGGAAGATGGACCGAACTTCTGGCCCTCACCCTGGGGCGAGGGACGTCCCGGCTGGCACCTCGAATGCTCCGCTATGAGCCACAAGTACCTGGGCGACACCTTTGACCTGCACTCCGGCGGTGTGGACTTGGTTTTCCCGCACCACGAGAACGAGATTGCTCAGAGCCGCTGTGCCTGCGGTGGCAAGTTTGCCCGCCACTGGTTCCATGTTACGCATCTGCTGGTAGATGGAGCCAAGATGAGCAAGAGCCTCGGCAACATGTACACCCTCGACCAGTTGCAAGAGATGGGCTATACCCCCGCAGCGCTTCGCTATGTGCTTGCCGGGGCCTACTATCGTCGCCCCCTCAACTTCACCCTCAATGGCATGAAAGATGCCACAAGTGCTCTAAACAAACTCGGGCGTTTCGACAAGGAGCTCGCAAAAGCCAGCGGAGCAAAAGAGCCCACCTACAGAGATCTTGTGAAGAAGGCGCCGGACCTCGGAGCTTTCCGGTCTGCTTGGGAGAGCTTGGAGGACGACCTCAATGGGCCGGAGGCGCTCGGGCATGTGTTCAGCGCCATGAAGGGGATCAAGCCCGTGGAGATGGATGCCGCAACCGCGACCGCCACATGGCAGGCATTCCGCTTCATTATGGAAGCGCTGGGGCTTCAGTTGCCGGATCCGGATGCAGATATTGAAGTACCCGCAGACATCAAAGCCATAGCCGATAAGCGCTGGGCGGCACGACAGGCAAAGGACTGGGCAGCAGCGGACGCACTGCGCGCCAGGCTCGCCGAGCTCGGATGGGCAATGAAGGATGGTAAGGATAGCTACAAACTCACCAAGGCTTAATCTGATTATATATGGACACTAAAGATCTGTCTCTTCTCGGCAAACACACTGAGTTCTACCGCAGTCCGGAGGAAGCTCAACTGGAAGCCTTCCCCAACCGCAGTCCGCAGCGCCCTTATGTGGTGACACTCACCACACATGAGTTCTCCTCCCTCTGTCCCGTTACCGGGCAGCCGGACAGCTGTGAGCTTACCATCACCTATACCCCTGCGGCCAAGGTAGTCGAAACCAAGAGCCTGAAGTACTATCTCGTCTCCTTCCGCAATTATGCGGCCTTCAACGAGCAGGTCGTCAACCGCATACTCGATGACCTCGTTGCAGTTGCAGACCCGACTTGGATGAAGGTGACAGGTAAGTTCGGTGCACGCGGCGGCATACAGCTCACCTGCACCGCTGAGCACAAGCCGGAGAACCGACCTGCATGAAAGTAGCAGTACTGCTTTCGGGTGGGCTCGACTCCACCACCGCGCTTTACTGGGCACATCAACACCACGAGGTGCTGTGTGCCCTATCCTTCGACTACGGCAGCAATCATGCAGCCAGAGAACTCGCCTGCGCCCGTTGGCAGGCGGAACATCTCGGTGTACCCTATCATGAGATTGACCTGCGCAGCATATCAGCCCACTTGCAAAGTGCTCTTCTGAGCGGAGCGGAGGCTATCCCCAGAGCTGACTATGCCGAAGAGAATCTGAAACAAACTGTCGTCCCTTTCCGCAATGGCATATTTCTTGCCATTGCAGCAGGAATAGCTGAGAGCAACGGAGCCGAGGCCATCGTCATCGCTGCTCACAGCGGCGACCACGCCCTCTATCCCGATTGTCGTGAGGATTTCATGGTGGCAATGGCTGAGACCATAGCACAGGGAACCTTTGCCCGTTTGCAAATTATGCGTCCCTTCATCTCAAACAGCAAAGAGGAAATCACCGCCATCGGAGCCGGTCTGGGAGTAGACTTCGGCCACACCTATTCCTGTTACTGCGGGCGAGAGCGCCACTGCGGACTGTGCGCCACTTGCCGCGAACGCCGGGATTCCTTTATCGCAGCCGGAATCCCCGATCCTACCGAGTACGAATAGCGGAAAAGTCTCAATCCGTCACAAAAACAGCTGTGCCCACTACGGAATTCTCGAAGATGTAGTGAGCATCATCCCTGTTCAGACGTATGCAACCATGCGAGGAAGGTCTGGAGCGAACAGGTCCTTGGTGAAGCCCCACACCATCGAGAGTCAGACGCAGGAAATAGGGCATGGAACTGTTGTATAGATTGGATTTGTGAGTCTTGCGCTTCTCCATCACATGAAAATGCCCCTTGGGGGTGGGGGTCGATTTCTTACCCGTACACACACGGAATGAGCGCAGAACAGTCTCGCCATCCATGAAGCAGCCACTCTGACTGCTGAGGGTGATGACGATATAGCGCCCCTGCTTGTCGCGGGCTGCCAGAACCTCGGCATGCTCGCGATTGTAACGCTCTGCCTCCATTTTGGCCTGCCAGGCAGCATTTCGAAGAGCCTGTCGTCTGGCACGTCTCATGAGGCGTCGCTGACGATCAGTCAGGGCCGAACCATCAGCCAGTTGATCAATGGTCGGATTTTCATCTTCCGGGTATACATAGCGCACGACTCGCCCATTCCTCACAATTCCGTATGGCGGGAGTTGGGCCGTAAACATCTGCTGCTCGGAGAGTCCCCAAGATGGTGAGATATCAATATCCACGGGTTGTTTGTAGCGCCGCATCATTGCCAGGGAAGGATCGCGGTAACACACAGGGGGCTCCGGAACCGGAGGCAGAGAAAGAGGCTCCAGCTCATCAGGAATTCCGTAATCACGGCATGCCCCCTCTGACACAGCCGTTACAGACAGCCAGCAGAAGCACAGGCATAACGCCAAGCAATTGATATATCGGAACGTGCTCATGAGCATTCTTACCTTCATTTGTAACACAACAACTCCCGAAGTGCAAGATCATTCACAGCCATATAGTCAAAAATTACTGCCGGCAAGCACGCGAACGTTGAATAAATGGCTTGCAAAAGAAGCTACGACCTGATACACTCACGCGCGCAAACAAGACGATCGATCTTGCGCTGCGTGAAATCCGTAAGAGAACAATGCCGAGTGTACTGATAAAAACCTATGGTTGCCAGATGAACGAGCGTGACAGCGAACAGGTGCTGAGCATGTTCCTGGCAGGAGGCTACGATATTACAAAGGACGAGGCACAGGCCGATGTCATCCTCATCAATACCTGCTCAGTGCGAGAAAAAGCAGAGTTGAAGGCGCTCGGCAAGATGGGCCTGCTCTGCGCCCGCCCTACAGCAAAACCCTGGGTGGTGTATGGCTTCATGGGCTGCATGTGCCAAAGCCGCCAGCGCAGCTTGTTCCGTGACATTCCCCGCTTGGATCTCGTCTGTGGCACGCGCCAGTACCACAATGTCTACAAGCATTGCAATCGTCTGTTGCGCAGCAGACTGGGACAAAACCTCTCCGATCCGCTTCGCCGCGGTGCTCACATCTGCGCGGTCGATCATGAGGATGGGTTTCAGAATGCCATTAAAGATCATCTGCCTCCCGCCGGCAACTGTACGGCCTTCGTTTCCATCATGCAAGGCTGTGATATGAAGTGTTCCTACTGCATAGTCCCCAGCACGCGCGGCAGCGAGTGCAGCCGACCGCAGCAGGACATCCTTACGGAAGCCCGCGAGCTGGTGGAGAGGGGCGTGAAGGAAATTACCCTACTCGGACAGATCGTGAACCGCTACGGCAAGGATGAGCCCATCATCAATGGTCGAGGTGCCTTTGTACGGCTGCTTGAATCCCTGCACGAGATTGATGGTCTGGAGCGTATCCGCTTCACTTCCCCCCACCCCATTGGTTTCCGCCAGGATCTGGTGAACGCCTACACCTACCTGCCTAAGCTTTGCAGCCACATTCATTTCCCCATGCAGAGCGGCAGCGACCGCATCCTCAAGCTCATGCTGCGCCCCTACAAGAACGAAAAATACATGCAGCTCTGCGAAGCCATGCGCGAGGCTCGCCCGGATCTGGCCATTACCACGGACATCATCGTTGGCTTCCCCGGCGAAACGGATGAGGATTATCAGCAAACTAAAGCGGCTGTGGAAAGAATCGGCTTCGACAATGCCTTCATCTTCCAATACTCACCCCGCCGCGACACTCCGGCAGCCGCCATGGCGGAACAAATCTGTCTGCGAGTGAAGGAGGAGCGCAACCACGATCTGCTGGAGTGCGTGAACCGCATAGCCACAGCGCGCAATATGGCGTTGGTCGGCACGCAGCAGACTATCCTGGTGGAAGGTCCCAGCAAGAATAATCCCGATCGCCTACAGGGGCGTACTTCACAGAATAAGCCTGTCATCATCGAGGGCGGCAGTGCTGAGGTCGGAAGCATCGTCCCGGTGCGGATCGATGAGTGTACAGGATTCACCCTCTACGGCTCTGTACAGCAATGAGAATCGGTCATTTCCTCTCTATAGTCGCAACCTTCGTAAGTCAGGTTTTCGCCCAGTGGCAACAGGACATACCTGATGATATCCGACGAAATTACCTGGAGAGCAACAGAGTACTCAGCGAGGATAGCTGTGACTGGCGCCCCAGATTAGAGACCATCTTCCGCCCGGCTGTGAAGGACTGTCGCAGCGCACGCGAAGCCGTGCTCCACATCGCCGCGAACATGACAACCCTCACCGGCACATACTACTCCGCAGAACGTCGCAGGCAAGATATGAATGCACTGGAGGCGCTGGCCGAGCAAAAAATCTCCTGCACCGGACAGACCATTCTCATGGTATGTGCCTTCCGCGCCGTGGGTATACCGGCACGCGCAGCGGGCATACCTACCTGGAACCATATACAGGGCAACCACACCTGGCCGGAAGTCTGGTTGGATGGTGAGTGGCAGATGATTGAATTCAACGAAAAGGGGTTCAATACCGGCTGGGTCATGGAGAACATAGGTATGCTCGATCCGAAGCATCCGTGGCAGCGTATACTTGTCCAACATCCCGAGGGCAACCATATATTCCCCGTCGGCACCCCGCGCCAGGCGCCTGTACGAGCGAAAGACGAGACGGCACGCTACCGCAAGCTCGCCGCAGAGTGGTATAGCCATCATGGTCTGCCACCGGATCGTCAACGGTTGATGCTCGATCTTCATCCCCGTAGTGATGAAATAGTGATGGTAAAACTCGCAGATGCTCAGGGAAACATTCTCGAAGAACAGCCACTCCCGACCACGCGGGATGACATGAGGAAGTTTGCCGCATTCAGCCTGCCGAGAGTCGGTCAGTTTTACCTGATCTTCCCCAACGAACAAGTCATGCCGGTTCAGGCTACAGAAGCCCCGGTCAATATTCTGCGGCTGCGCCGTCAGTAAGATCCCCCTGCGGCACTCCGGCACGCACAATACTCCCCCCCTGAGCCCCGGCACCGGGTCCAAGCTCGATGAGGTAATCAGCCCGCGAAAGAATCCCCTGATGATGCTCAATACACAGGATTGTATGCCCTGCGGATCGCAGACGGTACAGCGCACGCAGCAACAGATCAACCTCGCGGAAATGTAATCCCGTTGACGGCTCATCTAGCACGAAAAGTAATTTCACCCCTTCGCGACGCCCCCGACGTGGAGCAGCTTTCGCCAGATATGTTGCAATCTTCACTCGCTGAGCCTCCCCACCGGAAAGCGTGGTAACGGAGCGATCCAGCGGCAGATATCCCAATCCTATGTCGCGCAGAGCCTGCAGAATCCCCACAGCCGCAGGAATGGGAGAAAAGAACTCCAGCGCCTCGTCAACCGTCTGTGCCAGTGCCTGAGCTATGGACTTCCCCCGCCAGGTAACTTCCAGGGTCTCTCGATTGTAACGGGATCCATGGCAGGAATCGCAGGGGGTATACAGATCAGCCAGAAAGTTCATATCAACCTGGAGCATGCCGGTCCCGGAACAACGCTCACAGCGCCCGCCACGGGTATTGAGAGAAAAGCGGGTTGCTGTATAGCCACGCTGACGGGACAAGGGAAGCGCCGCATAGAGCGGTCGCAGAACATCAAGCAGCCCGGTGGCTGTGGCCGGAGTGGAACGAGGGGAACTGCCCAACGGGCTTTGGTCCAGCAGCACAGCCCCGCCGAGCATCTCACCGCCCTTCACTTTCCCGGATTTCAACGCGGGTAACAGACATTCGTGAACCAATGTGCTCTTTCCGGAGCCTCCCGGACCACTCAGGCACACGAATGCCCCGAGGGGTACACGCAGAGTAACATCGCGCAGGTTGCGAGCTTTCGCATGGTGCAGCTCCAACCACTTGCAGGCAGAGGGATCAACCCTCTCAGCCTCGGCAAAACGACAACGGCCGGACAGCCAGGCTCCGGTGGGCGAGTTCTCATTCTGCAGAAAATCCTCGTACGTTCCCGCAGCAAGCACGAGCCCGCCATCAGGTCCGCTCCCGGGTCCCATTTCCACCAGCCAATCAGCTTGAGCCAGTAGCTGTGGATCATGCTCAACGACGAGGATGGTATTGCCCTTGTCACGCAGACGTTTGAGAGCCCTGATCAATTTATCTGTCTCAGACGGGTGCAAGCCGATAGTGGGCTCATCCAGCACATAGAGAACCCCTGAAAGACCGCCACCGATCTGTCCGGCTAAGCGAGCACGCTGCAACTCCCCACCTGAGAGCGAGTGTGCTGCACGAGAAAGAGAGAGATACCCAAGCCCAAGCTCCATGAGGCAATCGAGACGCTGTTGCAATTCATGCACTGCCGTCTTGAGCACATCTCGGTACACAGAGGGGATATTTAGCTGCGGTAGCAGAGATCGATTCTCTTCCACCGACATCGCACAGAACTCACCAAGATTGATTTCCCTATCCGCAAATGGCAGGGTCACAGCCAAGGCTGTGGGGTTGAGCCGCATGCCCTGACAAGCAGTACACAGCAGCAAATCGCCACCTTTTGTCTCCTTCACTCCGCTACCTTCGCACTCAGGACATGCCCCCCTCGGCGAGTAATGAGAGAAAAGATGTGGTGTGAGATCGGGGAGCGTGAACCCGGTTTCGGCATTGCGATATCGAGTATGAAAAGCCAGAAGCCGAGACTTCCCTCCGGGCGGCTGCTCCAAAGCCCGCACCTCATCCGGCCATACCCGCAGAGCAAGCTGCACGGAATCTGCCACACGCGACTCGCCACCGGGACGAACCACAATTCTGTCCACTACCAATTCGCACACGTCCCCCTCGGCAGGAGGAGTCTGCTCCAAATCCTCAAGCTCACGGATATCACCATTCACCCTCACGCGCAAGTACCCCTGCTTGCGGAGCAGCAGAATATCGCTCTCAGGTTCTCGACCGAAGTGCTCCGGCAAGGGGGCCAGGAGAGTCAAGCGTGTACCTTCGGAGCAAGCACAGAGTGAGTTACATATTTCCTCCGGACTGAGACGGATCAATCGCTCACCCGTGACGGGATCATGCGGCACACCAATGGCAGCATAGATGATCCGAAGATAATCGAGAGTTTCCGTAATGGAACCCAGTACCGCCCGCCGATGCCCCTGTGGCATGTGCTGCTCCAGACAGAGAGCCGGTGGCAAGCCATCAATGGCATCCACCTTGGGTTTATCGGGTCGCGCCAGTAGCCTGCGGGCTCCTACGGACAGGCAGTCCAGAAATCGTCTGCGGGACTCAGCAAAAAGAGTGTCATAAGCCAAGGTGCTCTTACCGGAGCCGCTAGGACCCATGAGAGCAATGATCTTGCCGCCGGGAAGGGTAAGATCTATGTGGCGCAGGGTATTCTGCGAGGCTCCTGTTATCGTGATATCCATTTTGTCACGAATTACTGCGGAGATTGCCGCCATTCGCCCCGGTGCATTCCTCCCGGCTCCACCACCAGCTCGGGACTGTAGCAGTTGCCATACAATTCACCACCACGCCGAATCACAATCTTCCTCGCTGCCACGATACGCCCTGTAACCCGACCGCACACATTCAACTCATCCACGCTTGCCCCTTGCGCCAACACAAGATCCACGGCACGATCCACCTCCAGACAACCGGCCTCTACCGCGCCTTCCATTCGATTATGGCAGCTCACCTGCAATTTCCCGGAACAACGGATCACACCGGAACCACGCCCGTTGAGGTAGCAATTCCGGCACACAATGGATATCCCTGAAAGGACTGCACCCGATTGAATGGTTACATCTCCCAGAGTACGAACAGTCAAACGACGAGCGCCCGGCTTCAACTCTACATCCGTCATCTTCAGATGTGACTGACAATGCGAACACTTTGCCGACAAAGCAGCCTGCGGCACTTCGCAGCGCGCTCCACACTCATAACACACCACCTCTCGGAGGGGAACCTCCGCAGGACGACTCAATGTAAACGAAGTGAGCGCAACTCGACGATTGCGCTCACTTTCGGGCAATAACCCGGAATGTTCGGGTACAACGAGAGGTTCTGTCTTGTACCCGCGCATAGGAAATCAGATCAACCGAGAAGGTCGTTCTCAACCGGGGACTTGGCAGTCTTGGTCTTCTTGGCAGGAGCTGCGGCAGGCATAGCCGTCACCGTGCCGACGCCTACCTTGCAGTGACCGATGAACACGGCACCCTCCTGAATGGAAATCTTGGCTGCGGTCACATCGCCCACAAGCTCAGCAGTGGAAGAAAGCTCCACGCGGTCAGTCACCACCACATCGCCGCTCACGCGACCATGGATGATAGCACTGCGGGTACGCACAGCCACTTTAGTCTGATCGCCGGCCTGAATGGTAGCATTGGCACCCACCGTCAGCTCGCCGTCAGAAGTGATCTCACCCTCCACAGAACCATCAACGAGAAGGTCATCCGTGAAACGAAGAACACCTACCACAGATACATCGGAATTCAGCACGTTGCGGGAGGCTACAGCAGTCGGAGCAACTGCTGCGCCGGTAGCAAAGGGAGAGGTCTGGGGCTCGGCTCCACCGCCACCGAAAAATCCCCCCTGAGCAGCGGGCTCGGGAGTCGTGGCAGAGGGAGCGATCCACTCGCTCGGAACCTCAGTCTCGCCGTAGGAGGGAGTGGGAGCCGGAGTGGATTCGGTTTTGTTGCGGGAAGAGGAGTATCCTTTGAACATAATGGTATTACGATAAAAAGTTTCTGTGATAAGATGGTCTGATGACCTCAGCGCGTTGCTATGTTACCGCGACAACTGACTTTTGTCCATCTGAATTTACGTCAGGACTGCATTTTTTTCCTTACTACCTCAGCACGAGAATCGCACAACTTCCACGGACTACCCGGACAATCATCGAAACACCAATTTTTTTTACATAGAGAAAAGAAGGAGCTTGCCAACATACAACATTTCAGGTAGAGTGTAGATATGTCCGCAAAACGCTTTATTCTGAACGAGACAAGTTATCATGGTCATGGTGCCATCAAGGAAATCGTGACTGAGGTGAAAAATCGTGGCTTTGCCAAGGCTCTGGTCGTAACAGATGCTGACTTGGTGCGCTTTGGCGTGGTGGCCAAGGTCACCGATCTGCTGGATGCCGCCGGTTGCGCCTACGAGATATACGACAAAGTGAAGGCCAACCCCAGCGTGGCTGTGGTGGAAGGTGGTGTGGCTGCGTTCAAGGCAGCCGAAGCTGACTACATGATCGCCATAGGCGGTGGTTCCCCGCAGGATACAGCCAAGGCTATCGGCATCATCATCAACAATCCTGAGTTTGCCGATGTCGTGTCCCTCGAGGGGCTGGCTCCCACCAAGAACAAGTGCGTACCCGTGATTGCCGTGGCAACTACCGCCGGTACAGCTGCAGAAACAACCATCAACTACGTCATCACCGATGAAGCCAAGCGCCGTAAGTTTGTGTGCGTGGATCCCCACGACATACCGGTAGTTGCGGTAGTTGATCCCGACATGATGTCCTCCATGCCTGCCGGTTTGACGGCTGCGACCGGTATGGATGCCCTCACCCACGCCATCGAGGGCTATACTACCCTCGCCGCTTGGGAGCTGGCAGACACTCTTAACCTGAAGGCAGTGGAACTCATCGCCCGCAATCTTCGCAAGGCCGTTGTAAATGATCCCGATGGTCGCGAGGGAATGGCCCTTGGTCAATACATGACCGGCATGGCATTCTCTAACGTAGGTTTGGGTGTGGTGCATGGCATGGCACACCCGTTGAGTGCCTTCTACAACACGCCTCATGGTGTGGCAAATGCAGTTCTCCTCCCCTACGTCATGGAGTACAATGCTCCCTACACCGGCGAGAAGTTCCGCGAAATCGCCCGCGTGATGGGAGTGGAAGGTGTAGACGCCATGAGCCAGGAGGAATACCGCAAGGCTGCCATCGATGCCGTTAAGCAGCTTTCCATCGACGTTAAGATCCCCCAGACCCTTGCTGAAATCGGCGTAAAGGAGGAAGATCTCGAAGCGCTGACGGATGCAGCCATGGCCGATGTCTGCACCGGCGGTAATCCCCGTCCCTGCACATGGGAGGAAGTACTGCAGGTTTACAAGACAGCTTACAAGGGCTGAGAAGTCCCTGCTGACGGCTCAGTGAGAATACGGAGCTGCGTACAGCATAGCTGATCACAACATAAAGGAACGGCAGTTCTGCTCAGCATCGTCGGTAACATAAGTTACCGCTCATCCGAGAAAAGGATGTTCTGATGTAGAGACAGAGCTGCTGTTCTCTGTTTTACCTTTCCGCAACTCTTCTTTTAATTCTTGACAGGATCAGCTCGATAAGGCATGATCGAATACATGATGAAGCCAGCCTCTCTTCTCTTTCCGGCTCTGGCATGCCTGATTTCGGTGGGCTCGGCTGCTGAAAACATGTGGTACACAGATTACGATGCCGCCGTATCCCGAGCCATGGCTGAGAACAAGCCCATCATCCTGGACTTCACGGGTTCCGACTGGTGCGGATGGTGCATCGCCATGCGGCGACAGGTGTTTGACACACCCGCCTTCCTGGAGTACGCCGGTGACAAGTTCATCCTGCTGGAAGTGGATCTTCCACACAACACATCACACATGACCGAGGAACAGCTCCGCCGCAATCGACAACTGGTCGAGCGCTATGGAGTAACCACCTTCCCCTCCGTTCTCGTCATCACTCCCGATGGCACCCTGACCGGCGGCTTCAGCGGAGGTCGCCTGGATATGCCATCCATCACCCAAACGCTCAATCTCGCCCGCGACAACGCGGAATTGCTCCGCAAAGCAGCTGCGCTATCAGGTTTACAAAGAGCACATGTTCTCAAGATGTATTACCGGAACATGCCGGGTGTCTTCCGCAGAACTCTTCACGACCTGCGCCGGGAAATCGCCGATCTCGACCCGGAAAACGAAACCGGCATCCACACCGAATTACAGGATATCCGCACCGTGGATAATACGCTATCCCACATAACAACCCTCGATGAATCTGCCGCCATAGATTACCTCATCGGAACTCTTTCCGATGTAACAAACGCTCATAAAGGCGAACTCACTCAGGTCCTCTGCAATTTGCTCAACGAGCGAATCTTCCGCAAACGTGAGCAAGCGGACAGCTTGGAGGATATCGAGTCTATCCGTCAAGACAATCTGCTCCTGATCAGACATTGCCTCCCTCCAGAAAGTCATGATTCCGCCACACGCACCCTCAATCACGAATATCGGGATCCGACAGCCATGCTCGAAGAGCTGCGCCGTGAGCGCAGCTACAGAGAAAAATACAAAAAATGAGCTTCATTGACCATCTCAAAAACAATCTCAGTACACTTCCTGCTTGTAATCATCCACAAAACTGTTAAAATACCACGCATAGAAATCCTCTGACTGACATGAACAAGAAGATCATCCCCTACCTCTTCGGCCTTTCAGCGGCCGGTGTCACCATTCTTACGGCCGGAGTTTTCTCCGCCATTCTGCTGCCTCCGGGTGATACCATGAGCGATCTGCCCGTTCCCGCTACACCGCAGGCTGCCAAAAAGGCCGCCCAGGCCATCATGCAAAGCAAGTGTGCAGACTGCCATGGTGCAAAACCTGCTTTCAACGGGCTCTCCAATCTCCTCTCCCTCGGACAGGTCAAACGCGACATCATAGCTGCACAGAGAGCCTTTACCATGGATCCCGATGGCTCCATCCGCTCTGCCAACATCGATTTCCTCAAGATGGATCATGTGCTGAAGACCCGCAACATGCCCCCTGCTCTCTACACAGCAGTTCATCTCGGCAAGGGACTTACGCTCGCGGATGTTGCCATCATGCGCTATCACTATGATCGTGAAGATGCCATGAGCCGGGCCTTCGCCCCCATCCGTCCGGCAAACATGACCAATGAGGAATACTCTGCCTTCATCTGGGGAATCACAGACCACGATGATACTCCCTCCCGTCAGGAAATTTCCAGAGCGCTCGCCAAAGTATATCTCGGTCACCGCCTCTTCTTCGACACCCGACTTTCGACCAACAACAAGGTATCCTGCGCCACCTGTCACGACCTCACCCGCGGCGGCACGGATAACCTGCCTAAGTCCGAGGGTGTACCCGGTCCCGATGGTAAACCTCAGCTCGGCGGAGTAAATGCCCCCACAGTATTCAATGCCGAAGGCAACATCCGCCAGTTCTGGGATGGGCGCGCAGCTAACCTTCAGGAACAGGCAGGAGGACCTCCTCTCAATCCTATTGAAATGGGCTTCAGCGTGCCTGAAGATTGGAGAACCATTGCCAAGAACATCAAGGACGACCCCGAATATCGCATCCTCTTCCCATTGGTCTATGGAGACAAAGGAATCTCCGCCGATACGATTACGGATGCCATAGCAGCCTTCGAACGCACTCTGGTCACGCCGGATTCAGCCTTCGATCGTTACCTTACCGGCGAGACAGATGCCATGACAGAGGCTCAGATCAGCGGCATGCACGCCTTCGTAAACTACGGCTGTGCGACCTGCCACGCCGGTCCCACACTCGGTGGGCAGAGCTTCGAGTACATCAACACTCACGCACCGCTGCGTGCTCATGCACCGAACTATACGGAAGGGGTCTTCGGTCTGCGAGACTTCACGAAGAAAGAGGAGCACAAGGACATGTTCCGCGTGCCCAATCTGCGAAATATCGCGCTGACGTCACCCTACTTCCACACAGGAACGATAGATCAACTCGATGAGGCTGTACGAATCATGTTCGAGAGTCAAGTCGGCATCACCCCCTCAGCCTCAGTCGTCCGGGATGTCACAGAGTTCCTCCGTGCCCAGACCGGGTGCTACAAGGGTAAGCCACTTGACAAGCTCACCCCCGAGGACGTTGAACCCCAGCTCAACATCTCCGAAACAGAAAAGTAAATGATCCGATTTTCCCCGCTTGCCAGCAGCAGTAAGGGCAACGCCACCGTCATCTCAGCCGGTGGCACCCATCTGTTGGTAGATACAGGAATCAGCGCCGCACGCATACGAAAAGGACTTGCCGAATGCGGTCTGGCAGTACGAGATCTTTCCGGAGTACTTTTTACCCACGAACATACCGATCACACCTGCGGTCTGGGCATCCTTTCCAAAAAAGACGAACTGCACATCTACTGCACCCGTTATCTCGGACAGGATCTGCGGGGAATGGCGGCTACCTCCTCCCGGTTCACCTATATCGAGCCCGGCAGCCCACTCACCATCGGAGCCATCACAGTCACCCCCTTCGCCGTCAGTCACGATGCGACGGATCCCGTAGGCTATCTCTTTGAGTATGGTGGTACCAAGCTCGGCTACATCACCGACACAGGGCGAATCATGCGTGGTATGGATCTTCTTATGAAGGGAGTGCATGGTCTATACCTGGAGTCGAACTACGATGAACACATGCTTCACAACTCAGGGCGCCCCATGCCCCTCATCGAAAGAATCGAAAGCAACTGGGGTCACCTCTCCAACGAGCAAGCCGGAGACTTCGTACGCCAGATAGCCCATCCCGGTCTGCAGCACATCGTGCTCGCTCACATCAGTCAGGACTGCAACACCCCCGAAAAAGCGCACAGTTCCATGCAGCAGACACTCGATGAGCTCCGAATTCCCACTCAGCTGGTATGTGCCCCCGCCGCTTACCGACTTCCTTGGATAGAAATAACCGCAAACTGAAAACACCTCAATAATTTCAACAGAAATAATACCAACCATCAACCATGACTACAAAAGCCATCCTCACAATGTTAGCAGCCATGACTGTTACCAACCTCTCGGCGCAAAACGCCAAACAAATAGCCGACAGCCTGAGCGTCCCCTCCACGCTGACAGCCGGTGAAACCCTGCCCATTCCCAGAATTGACGGAGCTCATATTGAATTCCTTGGTGCAGACTATGAGCAGATTATATCAGCCGATGGCAAGGTACGCGCCGTCGTCAGCGATACCCCCGTAAAAGTCAACTTCCGCGTGACCAAAGACGGGCAACAAGCATTCAGTAAGGATTACGATATCCTCATTTGCAGCGCAAATGCTACCACCGGTAAGGGAAATGCCAAGCCTCAGACCATCCCCGCCCTTCTGCAATGGCAGGGTGGTGAGGGCGAGTTCCGAATCGCAGGCTCAGTGAAGCTATACAGCGATGCCGGCCCGGAGTTGCGCGACCTTATTGCAGCTGACTTGAAGGCAGTATGCGGCTGCGATGTTCTGATCGTCAACGAAAGCAGCAAGGCCGATATCGTGCTGACTTTGACGCCCCCCACCTCCGAGAGCAACGCGAACAGCGAAGATTACTCCATGACAATCACCGACAACAAGGTAGTCATCTCGGCCATCGCTCCCAATGGACTCATGTGGGGTTCCCGCTCCCTGCTGCAGATCCTCAAGCAGACGGGAGGCACCATACCTTGCGGCGAGGTTTACGATGTTCCTCGCTATCAGGTACGAGGTGTCCTCTTCGATATTGCCCGCACCCCCTACACGCTGGAAGATCTGCGCCATGTGATCGATACCATGGCCTGGTACAAGATGAACGATTTGCACCTCGTCATCAACAATAACTACATCTTCCTCGAAGAATATGTGAAGGATGGGCACGATCCGCTGCAGGAAGCCTACACAGCCTTCCGCTTGGAGAGCCGAATGGTAGGAGAGAATGGAGTACCGCTCACCGCTCAGGATGTATTCTTCACCAAGAAAGAGTTCCGCGAGCTCATCGACTATGCCAAGCTGCGCGGGGTGAATATCGTACCCGAGTTCGACACGCCCGGACATGCTCTGTCCTTCACGAAAGTTCGTCCCGACCTCATCTACCAGGGACCTATGGGTAATCCCGGCCGCCGATCTGACCATATAGATGCCGGAAACCCCGAAACTCTGAAGTTCGTCGCCAATGTGCTCGATGAATATCTGCTGCCAGATGCAGAAACCGGCAAGGCTCCGCTGGAAGGCTGCGTCATCCATGTGGGTGCAGATGAGTTCTATGGCGATTCCGAGGCCTATCGCAAGTACTCTGACGGACTGCTCAAGTATGTTAAGAGCCGCGGCTTCACCCCGCGTATCTGGGGCAGCCTGACCCACAAGCCGGGTAAGACCCCCGTGGAATCTGAAGGCGTGGAAATGAACCTCTGGAGCACACTATGGCAGGATCCGGTAGAGGCTATGAACGCCGGCTACAAGCTGATCAACACCAACGATAGTCACCTCTACATCGTACCCTTTGCCGGTTACTACTGGCCCACTCTCAACAATGCTTTCCAGTACGAAAAGTGGCGTCCCAACTATGTAGGCAACTCTCACATTCCCGCCGGACACCCGAACCTCATCGGCTCCACCTTCGCCATCTGGAACGACATGTGCGATCTCAAGCACTCCGGCTATGGCATGTATGACATCTGGGAGATTTTCCGCACCTCGGCTGATGTTCTCAGCCAGCGCATGTGGGGAACCGAGCAAAACCCGGATACCTTCCCGGAACATCGCAGCCTGGCCAACAGAATAGGCGAAGCCCCGGGCCTGAATCCCCTCTATGTCCGCGATGGCGATGCCCCCGTACAGGTAACCCCCACCACCCTGCCCGTTCAGCTCAATGAGCCGGCAGCCGGTCCAAACTACCACCTCACTGCAGAAATCGAGCTGACAGAAGCACCCGAGGGTACAGAACAGGTTCTGCTCAGCGGACCGGAAGGTAAGCTCATCGCCGTCATGAAGGATGGTACTGTCGGCTTCCGACGGAACGATGCCATGGAATTCTCCTTCGGCGGCAAGCTGCCAGTAGGCAAAAAGGTTCGTCTTGAGCTTATCGGCAAGCCCCAGCACACAATTCTACTTGTTGATGGTCAGGAAATCGGCACGCTTACTCTCATGAACTTCCGCGACCGCGAGGACGGCTGGAAACTCCGCACCAAAGCTCTGCGCTCCACCTTCATCCTGCCGCTCCGAACGCTCGGAGAGAGCTTCCACGGCAAGGTTCATAGCCTTCGTGTCGAATTCTCAGCTCCGCAGAAATGATGGATCCCCAACAGGAATATGAACTCGGCGCCGCTGCATTCAGGGTTGGCAACGCCCAGGAGGGCGCCGAGCATCTTCGCAACGCAGCATTCGCCGGGCATGCGGAGGCGCAGAATCAACTCGCCCGCATTTACTTCGCACAAGTAAAAAATCGCGAGGATATAGCCAATCTGGAGAGTGCCGCCCAGTCCGGTGACCATGTTGCACTCTTCGTCCTGGCCATGTGTCTGATCCAGGGAACCCTCATGCCGAAGGATACCGACAAGGCAATCACGGCGCTCCGCGTAGCAGCCCGTAGTGGCAACATCATGGCAGCCGCTATGCTGACACAGCAAACGGAGTAAGAGCATCGTTCCCCTCGTTTTCCCCGGGCAGCAGCTCTTTGCCGGAGTTGCTGCCTGCGTTGTTTTCGGTCGCGTAACAGCGTCGGGATCCACCCACGGGTGCATGCAATATAATGACATTCTGCACCATGTACGGAAACACCTGTCCCCCGCGGGCGGGAATTTTCTCTCTACTCAAAAAAGAATAAGCTTGCATTTAATGCAAAATCAGGCATAATGTAGCCAGCAGCTGCCAGAGAGGCAGCAGAGCTCAATCTTACAAGCAAATATGAAAACTCTCAAGAGATTCGTACTCGTAGGAGCCCCCGCTTCCGGCAAGGGCACACAGTCTAACTTCCTTTCTGAGACTTACGGCCTCAAGCCGCTGAGCACCGGAGCCCTGCTCCGTGCTGAGATTGCCGCAGGTAGTGAGCTGGGACTGGAGGCTAAGAAGTACATGGATGCCGCCATGTTCGTCCCCGATGAAGTGGTGAATGGTATCGTGGCCAAGTGGCTGGGCGAGAACAAGGATTGCGGCTGTCTGCTCGATGGCTATCCCCGCACGGTTTCTCAGGCTGAAACGCTGGATGCCAACCTGGCAGCCATGGGGCTTGGAGTAGACATTGTAGTCTACCTGAACGTAGCGGCAGAGCTGATCGAGGCTCGCATGCTCAAGCGCAAGGCATGCCCCGCCTGCGGTGAGACAACCCGCAATGGCGAAGAGATCTGCCCCAAGTGTGGAGGTGCCATGATCGTTCGTACCGATGACAACCCCGAGGCCTTTGCCAAGCGTCGTAAAGACTACGAAACCCTCACCGTCCCTGTAGTGGAGCACTACCGCGCACAAGGCAAGGTGGTGCAGATCGATGTAGTCGAGGAAGGCGAGCCCGAGGATGTTTCTGCCCGCATCGCCGCCGCCGTGCGCACCTACTGCGAGAAGTAAACCCAAGCTCAGATTTGTATTTTCAGCAGTCTCTCTATACTCGGAGAGACTGCTTTTGTATTTCCAAGGCAAGATGACTGTGTCATACGAACAAACATCGAAACCACATCGGATTTTTGCCATACTTTAGACTTTACATGAAAGAAAAAGCTCCTATAATGAAGTAACTTATGAATATGCGAACCACCCTTATGCTAATGGCGGCGACTATTGCCCCCATTTATGCTCAAGAGCAGACAGGTACAGCTGTGCAGATATATCAGCAACTTGCCACACCTGCTGCATGTACCACGGCCACAACTGATCAGCGAGCCTCAGCGTATAGTGCTCTGGCACTTATACCCGCCGATTCCGAGTTTTTCTTTACCATCAACAGACTGGAACCGACCCTGACCTCTCTTGTCAAGATCCTCGGTCATAGAGATGACGAAGTACCGGCAGAACTGGCTATGCTCGATAGCTTCAGTATAGGCATTGGTGATGGGTTGCAGAGCTTCTGCCGCGAGCTCCTCCCCCTCATTACGTACCAATCAACCGAGGATAGCCTCATCGTTGACTTCTGTGAGAAGTGGGGCAAAGGCGGCAACACGGCTGAGCCGGCAGCGTCAATCATCAAGAAACTGACTCAGGCTTATCTTCAGTCAGTAAAGGAAGCTACTCTCAATGCAAGAAGTAGCATCAAGCTCCCCCCCATCTACGCTGTGCTCACCGGAAAATCCGGTTCCGAAGAATTGATGCGTACCTGGAAGGAGAGTCTTGTCGGCATGATGAATGAAGATATCGACCCATCCGACAGTTCCGAGCTCCGCGAACCCTACACGACAGGTGATTTCAGCGGCATTATAATCAATCTCAAAGGAGAGGTCCTCGTTACTCCCGGTTGGGAATACGACGAAGAGAGAGGTGAAGTTATCCAACTTCCTCTCAGCGACATGCAGCGCGCGGCACAAGAAGAACTGGATAAGCGCAGCATCTATGTCGTGCTCCGTCAGCAGGGTACACAGCTGGTAGCCATTGTGTGCGAAAACCCCGAAGATATCGCCCTGCCGGCAACTCCGGCCGAGTCCGTTCTGGGGACAGATAAGGTAGCAGCGGCTGATGCCCGGCTGGCCTCATCACCTGTACTGCTCAGCTATTCAGCTCCGGGCAGCATGGCCCTGTGGTCAGAAATGCAGCTGGCCCCCTACAGCGGACCGCTCCGCCTTGTGACCGATATCTTCACGGAACTCTCCTCCCAGCCCGGCGAGAACCAGACAGGTTGGGCATCCGCAGCAAAATCCGCAGATTTCCTGCTCAACACACTGAGCGCTCTGTGCAAGCCCAAGGATAATTCCCCGGAGCTCCTTCAGCTTTGGCTGGGTGATGGCAGCATCGAACTGGAATATAAGGGGTCCTCTCAAGGTTATAATTACCTGCCCGGCAAGCTGGCCCTCACCTCACTTCCTGACAAGCCCGGCACCATCTTCTACACAGAAAGCAGCCCGTACACCTACGGCATAAAGCTGGACGCCAACACCCTGATCGACTCTGTCATCAGCGTTGCTGATGGGATGATAGCCACTCTGACCCCGGAAGCACAGCAAGAAATAGGAGCCAAGGCAATGATGGTCAAGACATTTGCTCCGGATCTCAAGGATGTATGCTCTGCATTCGGAACGATGTTCAACGGCATGGGAAACAGCACAGCCCTTACCATAGATAGTGCCGGCAGCATGCCTCTTATACTTGGTGGTACCCCCGGTAACAAGACGGCCATTCCCCGCATCAGCTTCTACACCGGCGTGACGGATCGCACCCGCATCGCGGAAGGCTGGGATCAGCTCCTCAAGGTAGCCGCCAACGTCTGCCTTAAGCTCAACAGCGATCCGTCAGTCATCAACATGCTGCCTATCGTCCCCAAGACGGAGGGCAACACCACCTCCTACTCCGTGGCTATGCCTTGGTTTACCCCGGATATGGTACCCAATGTCACACTCAATGACACGGCCTTCACCATCGGCACCTCCGCCAACTACAACGCAGAAGTTGTAACAGAGGCGAGCGGCAACATGGACTTCACCGGCTGTGTCGCCACTCTGAAGTTCCGCCCTCTTGCCACCACAGCTCGAGGAATCGCCAACGAACTTGCAGCAATTGCCGCTGCTCAGAAAGCACCGATCGACTTGGAAGAAGCACCTACCGGCGCTGAGATGGATGACGAGACGGATGAGGAGGAGGATTTCATCGAAGAAGAGGATTACGAAGAGGAAGATGCCTATGTCTACCGAGAGCGCTCTCCGGAAGAGATGCGTGCGGAACAGGCTGAGGACATTGCGGATGCCCTCGAAATGGTTTCCTCCATCTTTGACAGAGTGGACGCAGTCTCCACAACAGACAACGGCTCCACTACCCTCCGCATGAGGATCAAGCTCCGCTCAGATAAGTAAAGGACATCATCGTCCCGGCAAAAGTAAGACCGCTTTCGGAAAGAAAGCGGTCTTACTTTTTTAGTACGTCAGGCATGACACGTAACTGGGGTGGAAGTCCCCAATGAGCCGCTGACAGGGCGGAATCAAATAGCCAAAGGCAACTGCGTCACAGTAATGTGGGGTGGGGAGGAAGTCGGAGGCGAAACACAGACAGGATGAACAAGAACCGAATAGAAGGCCAAAGCGCACGAGGTGAGGCAGCTATGGATGCTCACGCCCGATACTCTGTCAAGAGTGCGCATGGTAAATTCGGCTTGCACTGTGTGAAAGCTGCGTGCCTTATCCTGAGAGACCCGTTGTTCTGCCGCAACAGACGGCTACGAGCGCAGCGAT
>JAZQCA010000072.1:0-27931 GCA_045545975.1 Akkermansia sp. | reverse complement strand
CGGGTGGAGCAGCACCGGAGCCCCCCGTCATCCTCCACTTCTGATGAAACAGCCCCTGCTCATCGCTGCCGGAATCCTCTCTTCCCTCCTGCTGGTGCTCCCGCTGCTCTGGAGCATCGGGCTGTGGTGCTACCAGCCCGTCAGCATCATACCGGCGGGTCTGCTGCTGGCAGGCGCAGGGCTCTGGTGGAAAAAGCGTAGCCGTCCCTCTGCCCACCTGGTGCTCTGGCTGCTGGTGCTGGTGAACATCGCCACCTACCACTGCATCCCCGGCCCCACCCCGGCACAGTGGCAGAAACCCTGGGCTGTGGCTCCGGCTTTTGAACAGCAGGGTGACTTGCTCACCATCCGCAATCTGCGCGATTTCCGATACCGCACCGAGGCAGACAGTGATGCCCGCTACCGAACCGAAACATACGACCTGAATACCCTCATCGGCGTGGACTTCGCCGAATGCCACTGGGATGGCATGGAAGCCATCTGCCACACGATGCTCAGCTTCCGCTTTGCCGATGGGCGCAGCTTTGCCGTTTCCGCCGAAACACGTCTGCCGGAAGGGGTGGAACAAGGCGCCGTTCCCGGGCTCTATAAGCAATACGGCATTCTCTACCTGTTCGGCACAGAGGAAGACCTTTTCGGGCTGCGCACCAACATCCGCCACGAGGATCTGAGCATCTACCCCCTCCGCATGAAGCAGAGCGGCGCCCGCAAGCTGTTGCAGCACTACATCGACCTCGCCCGGCATGCAGAAGCAACCCACCAGGCATACAACACCATCACCGGCAACTGCTCCACCGGTCTCGTGAGCGGATTCCGCGTGCTGGTACCCACCATGCCCCGCCAATACGATTTCCTGCCCCTGCACAACGGCAGCATCGCCGGGCTGCTCATCCGCTACGGCGCCGTGCAGTGCCGCCCCGGTGAAACGGATGAGCAAATCCGCAAGCGCTGCTACGTAGGCTACGACCTGCCCATGGATAACTACTCTGCCGCCATCCGCGCTAGAATCGAACCATAATGGCACTTGTAAGCGAAGCTTCAGTGACATGCTCGATAAATTGGAATTTGTGGGGGAACTCTGTCGGAGCACGGGCCTCCAGTCCCGATTGGAAGCACCGTTATTCCGGGACTGAAGCCCCGTGCCCCGACAACGACAAACATCAATTTATCGCGATGGCGAGTTTTTCCTGTCTTCTCTAATTGTGATGGACACCGGCCGCCGCATCTGCGATGATGGCAGCATGACTACCCACGCTGAATTATGGCATGCCGTACACACGGCCTACGAGGAACACAATCCGGAGGAAGCCCGCCGCCTGCTGCACACGGGGGGCACCGCGCCGGATTGCAGTCTGGTCTTGCGCTGTGGCGATGAGGACTACATCCGCTGGCTGCTCAGCAATGACTTGATATCACCGCCGCCCGCTGCCGATGTGTGGCCGGAACTGCAGGAGCTGCAACTGCAATGCCCGGCTCTGGCAGAATCTGCCCGGCCCGGCTGCATTCTGAATGGAGATTTGGAATAATTATGCCCATGCATGGCAATTTTGAAGCTTGCCAGAGTGGGGGGACGTATGATAGCATGCTGCCATGTTGCGATTGCTCCACCTTCTGTTTCTGATGACGGCTCTGCTTGTGGCATTTACCGGTTCGCAGGCCGAAGCAATCGTGATGGCCAAAAAGACGCCGGATGGGAAGTGGGCGTTCGTGCCTCTGGCGGATGGTTTTGATTTCCCTGTGGGCAAGCCGGACGGCAAGGGCTATTACAAGTCCCGCGGGCTGCGCCTGGCCACGCCCCGCCACCTTGGCGAAGACTGGAACGGCAACGGCGGCGGCAATTCCGACCTGGGCGACCCGGTCTATTCCATCGGCATGGGGCTCGTGACCTACGCAGCCGATGCCCGCGGACGCTGGGGCAAGGTAGTCATTGTGCGCCATGCTTTCCGCGAGCCGAAGAGCGGCAGGGTGCTCTGCTGCCAGTCGCTTTATTCCCACCTCGACCGCATCGATGTGCGCCTGGGTCAGCTGGTGGGGCGCGGTGCCCAGGTGGGCACCATCGGCACCAACAACGGCATGTTCACCGCCCACCTGCATGCCGAGCTCCACTTCAACGTGCTGGTCAACTGCGGCCACCAGGGCATCCCGAAGAATGCGGCCAACTACGGCAACTTGAGCGAGTTCATCAAGCACTACCGCCGTCTCCCGGTCGAGAAGAAGTTCGTGAAACTGCCCATCGGCGGCTTCCTGCCCTACAAGAACACTGAGGGTCTGTAAATGAAAACGTGTCTGTTCGGCGGCTCGTTTGACCCGGTGCATGCCGGGCACCTCACCATTGCCGCAGCCGCACAGAAGCACTGCGGACTGGACGAGGTCGTATTCCTCCCAGCCGCCTGCTCCCCGTTCAAACAAGGGAAAAGCACGCATTTTACTGATGCACAGAGGCTGCACATGCTGCACCTGGCCACGGCTGATTTACCCTGGGCCAGCGTGAGCGGGCTGGATCTGCAGCTCCCCCCACCCAGCTGGAGCTGGCGCCTCGCCGAGCACTGGCACCGGCAACACCCGGGGGCAGAACTATACTGGCTCATGGGCACCGACCAGTGGGAGCAGCTGCACCGCTGGGCGCGCTTCGATTATCTCTGCGAGCTGCTCCACTTCATCGTCTACCACCGGGAGGAAGCCCCCCAGCCCCGCCCCGGTGTGCGCAGCACCTTCATCTGCTCCGGCATGCACCCGGCCTCGTCCTCCGTCATCCGCGCGACCCTGAAAAACAACAGCCCCATTCCGGAAGGCTGGCTCCCCCCTGCTGTCGCGGATTACATTGCCTCCACCTCAGCCGGGGAATGATAACAGTCCGCTCCGCCCACTGCGCTATACAGCATCTGAAAAGGGTAAACCAGCAGCTCCCCTGCCAGCAGCGTGGCATTTATCCCCACTGTCAGCAGCGGGTCGATTACGTAATCAAACGGTGCGGCCAACACCGAGCGGAGCCCCTTGCTTCCAACCACGCGGGTCGCATATGGTTTCAGCCTGTATGCACTTGTCGGGGCGGTGGGGGTGTTTTTCAACAGCACTGGTTTCCAGGCAGCAGAAGGCGGTCCCTCCAGCAACGAATACTCCCCATCGGGGCTTTTCCGCACCCACAGCTGCCGGCCCGTGTCCTTCACCTCGGGGCAACAGAGGTAGCAATCATGCACAAAGACATCATACAGCATGCCATCGCGCCCGTGATATACCACTTCGGGCGCCTGCATCACTTCCGATGCGAACTTCCGGTTCTGATAGACAATACCACCGACCGGGCGCCCTGTATCGACCGCCACCAGCTCCACGGCTCCATCACGAATGACACCGCCGATATTGCTGACACAGCTGCTCAGAATCAGCGCTGCCACCGCCAGCAAGACCAGTCTCATCTTCATCATCCCGGCACTCTACCACACAGAGACGCTACTGTCAACTGATATCGCGTCGGTCGTACCCAAAATCCCCCGCCTGAAATATTCCAGGCGGGGAATTAATTATCATCAAGAAATCGAATCAATCCTCATCCTTAGCCGGGGAAAGCCAGCGCATGAAGAGACGGCTTGTAGCGGGAATGACCAGCAGGTTCAGGATGGTGGCAGAAACCAGGCCACCGAACTGCACAATGGCCAGCGGAGCCAGCAGCTCGCCTCCGGGCTGGTCCTTGGCCCACACCAGCGGCAACAGGCCGAGAATAGTGGTGAGCGAGGTCATCATGATGGGAATGACTCGCTCGGATGAACCGGCGCGGATGGCCTCCTCGGCGCTCATTCCGCTCATCTCAAGCGCGCGATAGCGGTTGAGCAGGATAAGACCGGAACGGATGGCAAATCCCACTACAGTCACAAAGCCCACGATGGAACTCACCGAGAGAATGGGGTGAATGTAGCCACCCGAAAGCACTGAGCTGACGGTATCGGGCGCGGCGAGGAAGACGGCAATGATGCCGCCCACCAGGCAGAGCGGGATGTTGATGAGCGTGACCATGGCACGGCGCACGCTGCCCAACGAGCTGGAGAGCAACAGTACAATGAGCACACAGACGATGCCGCCCATCAGGTACAAGCGGCGCCCGGCCTCCTCGCGGCTCTTGATGGTACCGGCGTACTCCACGGAGCAGCCCAGTGCATTCATGGCGGGGTCGAGCTTCTCGCGGCAGGCTTTGGCAAGGTCGCCCAGGTTGCTGTCCGGCGAGGGGTTGCAGGAGATCATGGCCTTGCGGCGGGAGTTGTCGCGCAGGATGAGGTTGGTCGTCTCTGCCCGGTAAACGTGGGCAATTTCATTCAGCGGGACTTTCTTGCCGCCTGCCGCCACGATCTGCAGGTTGCGAACGTCGTCCATACTGCGGCGCAAGTCAGCGTCCAGCCGCAGCACGACATCCCAGTGGTCGAGATTGCGGATAATCTCACCGACCTTCATGCCGTTGAGCGCAGCAGATACCTGATCGGCCACCTCGGCCATCGTGAGCCCATAGGCGGCCAGGATTTCACGATTGTACTCGACGTGAATGGTGTCCACCATCACTTCGCGGTTGGCGCGAGCATCTGCGACTTCGGGCATGGCAGAGAGGATCTCTGCGGCCTTTTTGGCGGCATTGCGGATCTGCGGGAGGTCATCGCCATAGATGTTGATGGCGATCTCGGAGTTGGAGTTGGAGAGGGCAGAGCTGATGCGGTGAGCAATGGGGAAACCGATCATGCCACTCACACCGGGAATGCCCCGCATGGCAGCCTTGAACTGCTCGCGCAGCAGGCGCTGGTTCTTGCTGAGGTCTACGCGCACCACAAGCTCACTGGCGCTCACGGGCTCGGCGTGCTCGTCATTCTCGGCGCGACCGGTGCGCTGAGTGACGGTCTTCACTCCGTCTATCTGCTGTACCTTCTTCATCACTTGGCGCGATATGCGCTCCGTCTCCTCCAGCGAGGTTCCGGGAACGGCATTCACAAAGAGTGTGTAGCAGTCCTCATTGAAGGGCGGCAGGAAACTTGTGCCATAGGTACTGCCCAGCCACAAGGAGGCACCGGTGATGACCAGAAGAGCCCCGAATACGCTCTTGGGCCAACGCAGACAGAAATTGAGCACGGGCGCGTACATGCGCTTGATGAAGCGCGAGGTGACGGAATCGCCATCGTTGCTCTGTTTTCTGCCCACCTTGAACCAGAGGATGCAGAGGGTGGGGATGAGGGTGACGGCCACCAGCAGGGAGGCGGCAAGAGCCAGCATGTACGATATGCCCAGCGGGCGGTAGAACTGCCCCTCGATTCCGCTCAGGAACAACAGCGGAGCGAATACCAGCAGAATGATGACCGAGGAGTAGGAGATGGAGCTGATGATCTCGTTCTTGGCCTCCATCAGCACCCTGTAGCGGCTCTTTTGCTGCTCTTTCGGGAGTGCGGCATTGCGGCTCAGGCTGCGCCAGGCGATCTCGACGAAAATGATGGAGTTGTCCACCACATCACCTACTGCCACAGCAAGCCCACCCAGGGTCATGATGTTCACCCCCAGCCCGAACAAGGGGAAGAGCGCCATACCGAATACCACGGAAAGCGGCATGCTGATGAGCGTGATCATGGCCGTGCGGAAGTTGAGCAGGGTGAGCATGATCACCAGAACGACCACGATGCCGGCGATGATGAGTGTCTCCTTGCCATTCTCGAGTGAGAGCTCGATGAAGTCCGCCTGGCGGTAGCCGTCCGCATATAGCTTCATGTTGGCAGGCAGACGACTGGAGGTGAATTCCTTCACTGCGGCATCCACCGCATAGGTGAGTTCCAAGGTATTGGCACCGGGAACCTTCTGCACGGAGAGCACCACGGCCTCACCGCCGGCATAGCCGGCATTGCCACGGCGAGGAGCTCCGTCGATCTTCACCTCGGCCACATCCTCCAGGCGCACCACTCCCTCGGTGGGATGATCTGCTACTATGGCGCGCCGCAGGTGCTCCGGGGTGAAGGCCCGGGTACTTTGCTGCACGGGCAACTCCACTCCGGCAACATCCTCCAGATAACCGGCAGGTATGCTGCTCTGTGCAGCCTCAACAGTCTCCTTCAACTGGCTGAAGGTCACTCCGGCCTGGCGCATTTTCTCGGGATCGTAAGCCACGCGGTACTCAGGCAAGCGCCCGCCCAGTACCGTTACCTGCCCCACTCCGGGAATGGCCAGCAGGCGGTTGCGAAGCTCGAACTCAGCCACGCGGCGCACCTCGAGGGGGTCGGCAGTCTCGTCACCTTGCAGGGCAAGAACCATGATCTCGCCGGTGACGGAGACGATGGGGGCCATCTCGGTCTCGACCTGCTCAGGCAGGTTTTCGCGCACGGTTGCCAAGCGTTCGGAGACGATTTGTCGCGCCAGGTAAATATCCGTTCCCCAGTCGAAATCGACCCAGACGAAGGAAAGGCCCGTACCGGAAGAGGAGGCCACGTTGCGCACGCCGGGTGTTCCCTGCATGGCAGACTCCAGAGGAATGGAGACGTACTGTTCCACCTCCTCGGCAGAAAGACCGCCGGCCTCGGTCTGGATAGTCACCCGCGGCTGCTTGAGCTCGGGGAACACATCCACCGGCAAAGTACACACCAGGTAGGCACTCACGGCGGTGAGCACCATGGAGATGAGTACCACGGTGATCCGGTTTTTCAGGCAGAATGAAATAAGGGCATTCATGGCAGATTAGTGTTCTTCGCCTTCATGGAACACACCATCGGCGTGGAAATGTCCGGCCTTTTTCTTCTGACCATCACCGGGGATGAGGTACTTGAGCTCGTAGCCCCCCTTCACCACAATGACTTGGCCGGGATGGAGCCCGCTGACCGGGGTCATTCCCCTGCGGCTGGTACCGGCCTGTACCTTCTTCATGGCGAACTTGCCTTCCCCGACTTTGATGAATACGACATCGTCCACTCCAACCTTCACCACGGCGGAATCCGGGATGGAGATCTTGCCGTGTGCCTGACAGGCATCGTAAAGATCCAGGCGGCAGAGCTGACCGGGCTGAACATTGGCCGGGATGGAAGCGGGGGTGAAGTAAATCTCGCGGGTGCGGGTGGCGGCATCCACCTCTTCGGCCATGCGCCACTGCCCCTCTACGACTACGTTCTCATGTCCGGCGGGGATGGTGGCCCGTACAGCGCTGAAATGGGGAACATCCGAGCCATAGATGGTGGCGGTGATTTCCATCTCGGACAGGTTCGACATGGAGAGGACGGGCTTGCCCTGCTCTCCCCAGCTGCCTTGGGTCACGCCGATGTTGCGCACGGTACCATCAGCGGCAGCCCTGACTTCCAGTACCGTCAGATTGTCCTGCTCCGCCAGCTTACCTCCGATAGTCAGCATACGCAGGCGGGTCTCGACTGCCGAAAGTTCACGCTGCTGCTGGGTGAGTTCAGCCTTCTTGTTGGCAAGTTCCACTTCCAGATCCTTGTTGCGCGTACCGGCAGTCATAAGCTCCACCTTGCGCTCTTCCAGGACGTCTATTTCGGCCTGTATACGCTCCAGAGTGGCGTGAATGCGGATGACTTCTGCCTGCTGCTCCATGATATCGGGGCTCTGAAGGGTATAGAGCAAATCCCCCTTTTTCACCTGCTGAGCTGACTTCACATGCAGGGTGATGCGCCCGCCGCAGGGCAGAGCATAGGTCTGCATGGCATGATCAGGCGTAACGAGGAACCCATAGAGAGTGTGAGCAAGGACTTCCGTAAGCTCCGGTACAGTCTCGAACCGCATGTTGACCAGATCGCGGGCACGCTCATCTGCCTCAACAATGATCAGTTCCCCGTCACAGCTCTCGCCGGGAGCATGCTGATGACCTTCATGACCGTGGTCGTGGGTGCAGCCGGGGCCATGCTCGTGCTCATCGGCTGAGCTCAGCATGGCTGAGGCACACAGGGAGAAGGCAATTCCGAAAAGATGGGTCAATTTCATTGCTGATTGAAAGTGGGGTTGAGGTATTGAAGATGGGTCTGAGTTTCGAGGAGATTGGCCAGGCAATCCAGGTAGGCCAGCTTGCGTTCGTATGCCAGATGGCGCGCTTCCGCCAGCTCCAGCAGCTTGCTCTCACCGAGGGAAAAGAGCTTCTCCTGCTGAGCGGTGGCAGCCTCCAGTTCAATGAGCCGGGTGTACTCCGAGCGGCAATGGCGCAGCAGGAGGTTCTGCTGTTCCACCAGTGCCTCACTCTTCTGCAGCAGCCCGTGCCATGTGTGGATGAGCTCAGCTTGCTTCAGATCGCGCTCGGCGGAGGAGACGGCTATGCCCTCGCGGTTGCGGTTCCAAATCGGCAGGGTAAACTCTACCCCCAGCACGCCCTTCTTCTTGTTGTCATCCATGGCAAACATCCCCGAAAGACTCAGCTCCGGGAACTGCTTGCGGATTTCTGCTCTCAATTCTTCCTCGACAGCACCATAGGAGGCCATGCCGGCTTTCAGCGACGGAAGGCTCAGCATAAGCTCCGGGGAGACCGCCGTCACGGCCGCCGGTACACCCTGCGGAAGAGCCCCGGAGGGACTCAATCCCGTGGCAGAAGGGTGCAGGCCGAGTTTGGCAATGAGATCCTGCTGCAAGGTAAGTTGCTCACGCTCCTGCTCCTGGAGATCTTTAATCGTGGCATTCAGGCGCTCGGTAGCCGTCTGAAAATCCGCGAAGGCGACTTCACCCAGCTCGTGCAGCCGAGTGATCCGCGCCTGCTCATCGCGCAGAGCAGTCAGGCGCCCACGCATGAGGCTCAGCTTGGCATCTGCCACCATCAGCCGGTAGCAGAGCACATCCAGCTCCGCCATATAACTGCGCTCCAGCTCACGCACGTTCCAGTAGTCCGCCTCGGCGTACTGTTCGGCGATTTGCTTGCGAAGTGCCGGCAGACCTGTAACCGGGAGAGCCAGCGAAGGAGAGAAGGAATGGTTGGTGATGTTGTTGGCAAACACGCGCTCGAGCTCCATCCCCATTCCGGGATCTTCCCACAGCCCGGCATACTCGGCCTTCCCCTTGCTGCGGGCGTGGGTCAGGCGTGCCTGCAACAGTTCGGGGTTCATCATCAGCCCCACCCGGCGCAGATCCGTGGTGCTCAGTTTTTTCCTGCCGGCACACATTTCCGATGTCATTTTCAGCCAGGAGCCCTGATCCGTCGTCAGATCCACCGGCTTGGGCTCATATTGCACGCACCCGCCCAGCAACAGAAAGGATAAAATTGTAAGATATTTGTATTTCAGCATGTTAAATAATAAGTTAAAAAAACAATTACGCGCTCCCGCAGGAGCCAAAAAGAAGAAGAGACAACTGTTCAGCAACTGTTGTCGCACCTCACTATCTCGACCGAGCTTCAAATCAGCAGCGGCATACACCCCTTCCCCGGCGGGGCTCCGTATCTTCGGTTATACCATGCAAGGAGCATCATGACCTGCCCCCGTCCGGAGCAGAACCGGAATGTCGGTACTACTGCCGGTTCCTCCATGGTACACTCAACAAGCGGCACCATCAGCGGAGCACTCCATACGGTCAGCGCATAGTCCTCATGCTGACAGCTATGCTGCTGCGGAACCCGGTGCTCGTGCTCATGCCCGGAGCAGGTACACATGGTACTCACCATGTGGGTGGTACGTTCACAATCACAAACTTTGACGAATGCACCGCAGGCCACTGTCGGTAATAACAACAGTGCCACCATCAGACTCACTATTCTTGCAGCGCACGACATCTACTCCCCCATTCTACTATTTCCCCACCAATTGTCAACCGCAGAAAGGTATTTTTATGCAAAAATAACCGCCTTCCACCACCGCCGAACTCCGGCAGAAAAGTACACGACACGGCAAAATCGGATGCACGAGCAGCCGAACCCTCCACTCATTCAACGTCATCTGTCGTACGAACGGCGAAATGTCTTGACATAAAACAGAAAGAAGTACATAATAAAGCCAGGTTTATTAAGCAATCTTAACATCCAATTTTCAATAGACGCATGAATGATCCGGACAGCGAGTTTTTCCAGCGGTGGCTGACCTTGTGGAAGAATATAGACGAGGCGTACAATTCGGAGCTTCGGCGCGCCGGGCTATCGTACAACGAATATCTGCTGTTGGAAAGTCTGTACTCCTCACCGCAGGGGATGGAGCCCTCAGCTCTGGCAGATGCCCGCGGGCTGAGCCGCCAGCATGTGAACCTGTTGCTGCGGCAGCTGGAGGCAGCTGAACTCATCACCCGCACGGGAGCAACCATTGATAAGCGGCGGCGCATCATAGCCCTGGCCGCGGCAGGAGAGGAAAAACTGCAGGCGGTCAAGACCGCATGGCTGAACTTGGACCGAGCGGGCTGGGCCTCCTTTGCACCATACGAGCGCGGGCGCATTCTCTCCCTGCTGGAGCACTACTACGCGAACTTGGCAGAGAGCTGAACGCCCCCACCAGAGCATATTTACGGAGAAAGGACGGTCTGAAGAAACCGTCCTTTCTGAGTAATCAGCTCTGAAGCAGCGGCAGTGCTTAATTGTCCGCGTGGTACTCCTGGAGGGTACGCACTCCTGCCACCTTGTTACGATTGTGCAGGATGGCAGCTGCACAAGCACGGGCAGAGGAAAGGTCCGTAGCGTAAGAGACCTTGTTGTTGACCGTGGAAGAGCGGATGGCCACCTCGTCCTCACGAGCATCGTGCGAGCCGGGCGTGTTGATCACGAAGGCGATTTCACCATTCTTGATGCGGTCCACAATGTTGGGACGGCGCCCTTCATGCACCTTGTAGGCACGCTCACACTCGATCCCGTTCTGGAGCAAGTGGATCATCGTTCCCTTGGTGGCGCAGATGTCGAACCCGGCAGCAGCGATATTGCGGGCGATGTCCAGCACGGAATCCTTGTCACGATCATGCACGGAGATGAAGACCAAGCCCTTCTCCGGCAGCGGGTTGAAGGAAGAAATCTGGCTCTTCATGTACGCCAGCTCAGGATCGGTATCGATACCCATCACCTCACCGGTGGAGTGCATCTCCGGGCCGAGCACAACGTCGATTCCCGGGAAGCGGTTCCAGGGGAACACGGCCTCCTTCACGGTGTAGTAGGGCGGCACAACCTCCTTGGTGAAGCCGAGTTCGCTGAGCTTCATGCCGCTCATGACCTTGGCCGCCAGCTTGGCAAGCGGCACACCGATGGACTTGGAGACGAAAGGCACCGTGCGCGAGGCGCGGGGATTCACCTCGATGACATAGAGCTGTTCATCCTTAATGGCGAACTGGCAATTCATGAGCCCCTTCACATTCAGCTTGGCAGCCAGCTCCTTGGCAGCACGCATCATCTCAGCGTGCATCTTGTCGCTGACCTTGTTCGGGGGGATCATACAAGCGGAGTCGCCGGAGTGAATGCCGGCCGGCTCAACGTGCTGCATAATGGCGCCCACCACGCTGATCTCGCCATCTGCGATGACGTCCACATCGATCTCAAGGGCATTCTGAAGGAAACGATCAACGAGCACAGGACGCTCCGGGGAGGCATCCACAGCCTCGCGCATATAAGTGCGGAGCTCACCCTCATCGTACACGATCATCATGGCGCGACCACCCAACACAAAGGAGGGACGAACCAGCACCGGGAAACCGATGCGCTGGGCAACAGCCACGGCCTCTTCCTCGTTGGTCGCAGTACCTGCCTCTGCCTGGCGCAGACCGATCTCATCGAGCAGAGCAGAGAAGTACTTGCGGTCCTCAGCCAGCTCGATGCTGCGGGGACTGGTACCTATGATCGGTACCCCGCGCTCCTCCAGAGCGGCAGCGAGGTTAAGGGGGGTCTGACCGCCGAACTGCACGATCACGCCTTCGGGCTTCTCCACATCGCAGATGTTGAGCACGTCCTCCAAGGTAAGGGGCTCGAAGTAGAGCTTGTCGGAGGTGTCGTAGTCAGTGGAAACGGTCTCGGGGTTGGAATTCACCATGATGGTCTCGTACCCAAGCTCCTTCAGAGCGAAGGAGGCATGCACGCAGCAGTAGTCGAACTCAATGCCCTGCCCGATTCGGTTCGGACCACCACCGAGAATCATGATCTTCTTGCGGTCAGAGACGCGTGCCTCCTGCTCATCGCCATAAGAGGAGTAATAGTAGGGAGTAACGGCCTCGAACTCAGAGGCGCATGTATCCACCAACCTGTAGGTGGGCAGTATGCCGGAGGCCTTGCGCTCTGCGCGAACTTCGTCCTCAGAGCAGCCGCGAGCAAGAGCAATCTGACGATCGGAGAAGCCGAGTTTCTTGGCCTCGCGCAGATCAAGGGTGGCGAGCTGCATGCCTGCCTCGGCCAGCTGCTGAAGCTGGTCGATGAACCAAGGATCGATCTGGGTGAGATCGACGATTTCCTCTGCGGTAAAACCATTGACGAAGGCGGTCTGGATCCAGAAGATCCGATCGGCATTCGGCACGGAAAGCTTGGCACAAATCTCCTGACGGGAGGGATTCTTGGGATCCTTGGCATCGAAGCCAAATCCCCATCGACCGGTTTCGAGAGAACGGAGGGCCTTCTGGAGAGACTCCTTGAAGGTCGCGCCGATGCTCATGACCTCGCCCACGCTCTTCATCGCGGTAGTCAGGCGCTCGTCAGCCTTCTTGAACTTTTCGAAGGTGAAGCGGGGCACTTTGCACACCACATAGTCAATGGTCGGCTCGAAGGAGGCCGGTGTGGTGCGGGTGATGTCGTTTTTAAGCTCATCGAGGGTGTAACCCACAGCGAGCTTGGCGGAAATCTTGGCAATGGGGAATCCCGTAGCCTTGGAGGCCAGGGCGGAGGAGCGACTCACGCGGGGATTCATCTCGATGACCACCTGGCGACCGGTACGCGGACATACAGCGAACTGGATATTACTGCCGCCGCTCTTCACACCGATCTCGCGAATGATGGCGAAGGAGGCTTCCCTCAGCACGGAGTACTCGCGAGCAGTCAGGGTCATGGCGGGAGCCACGGTGATGGAGTCACCGGTGTGTACACCCATGGGGTCGAAGTTTTCAATGGAACAGATGGTGATGCAGTTGTCGGCGCTGTCGCGCATAACCTCCATCTCGATTTCCTTCCATCCGAGCAAAGATTCCTCGATGAGTACCTCATGCACGGGAGAAAGATCCAGACCGCGCTGCACGATCTCTTCGTACTCAGCCTTGTTGTATGCGATACCGCCACCGGTGCCGCCCAGTGTGAAGGCAGGTCGGATGATCATGGGATAACCGCCGATCACATTCTTGGCAATATCCCAAGCCTCGGCCATGTTGTGCGCTACCCCGGAGGCCGGCACATCCAGCCCGATCTTAAGCATGGCATCCTTGAACCGCTGCCGGTCCTCACCTTTGTCGATGGCATCGGCATCCGCACCAATCACGCGCACTCCGTACTTCTCCAGCACGCCGGTGCGGTGCAGTTCCATAGCTGCATTCAATGCCGTCTGACCTCCGAGCGTGGGCAACAGTGCATCCGGTCGCTCGCGGGCAATGATCTTCTCGATGTACTCGGGGGCAAGTGGTTCGATGTAGGTGCGAGGCGCCGTTTCCGGATCCGTCATGATGGTGGCGGGGTTGGAATTGACGAGAACCACCTCGTAACCCTCTTCTCTCAATGTTTTACAAGCCTGGGTACCGGAGTAGTCAAACTCACAACCCTGCCCGATGATAATAGGGCCCGAACCGATGACCAATATCTTTTTGATAGATGTGTCCTTAGGCATGGTACAGTATAAACTTGCAGATATATGCCACACATCCTCCCAAAATGCAAGCCTTTTTTTGAATTTTATTTCTCAACTCTTCCTTATGCACTCTCACCGCGCAAGTTACGCACCCTCGTCCCATCCGTCCCTTGCAGTCCCTCGTATGGTTGCCATATAGACGCGTTGGGCGCGCGCTACGCGAACGCGCGCACAAGGCACGCGCAAAACAACAGAAACAGACCTCCTTTCTCATGAAACACAGCCCAACTCTCCCCAATTTCAACTCATTCTCAGCACTAGTCAGAAACTCGCCTTTCATAGACTGTTCGTAAAGCCCCTTTTACTAATAATAGGGATTTTAATACATTTTGACCGGAAAAACACCCCAAAATACCATTTTCCACAACATTCTCACCCACCAAATGGAGCCCTCCCCTCTTCCATTTGTCACTCATGTATAAAATTCCCCTCCTCATTAAACCGCTCTTTAGTACCAAACCAACCATAATTTTCCCACTTTCTCCCTGCCTCGGGAGATCCCAAAGGCTCATTTTTTTCATTTTTACTGATTTTCAACCCTGCTGAGATTTTTAATTTCCCGAACAATTACACACACGCTTAAAATAATTCGCGCCATTTTCCTACAACGATCAGGGAGATTTGTATGTATTTTTCTGCTCCATTTCGCATCCTTCCCTCCAAGACACCACCACCCACCGACCGACAACAACAAAACAAAGTATCGATTTTTTCATTATTTCCTGTCGTTTGTGTATGATTTCACTCAAAAGTCAGCCCTACCCCATTCCTGCTTCAATTTCAGTATTCGCGTTTTTTCATTTTACGTTTCTTCATTTTATATATCATATTTACAAAGTTGTTTATTTTGCATATTATACAATTTATCCACTTCTTATTATAATATTCTTTGGCTCATTTTCTCATTTATTTTTTCATACATTTATTTATTAGTTTCAAAGATTCTGAATAAACAGATATATGATATTAAGCAAGGAAATCGCGCAGCTCCCCGCCCTACACTCTTCAGCCCTCGGGAGATTTGAAAGAGATTTGCCGCCGTGTCACAGTTTAGCCTTGCGCGGGCGCGTGATTTCAGGTAGAATGGAGCGCGTGAGTTATCAGGTTTTTGCCAGAAAATATCGTCCACGCACCTTCAAGGATGTGCTGGGGCAGGATCATGTAGTACGCACGCTCTGCAATGCCATTGAGCAGCAGCGCTTGGCGCACGCCTACCTCTTTGTCGGCCCGCGCGGCACAGGCAAGACCTCCACAGCACGAATCTTCGCCAAGGCGCTCAACTGCACGGACGGTCCCAAGGTGGATTTCGATCCTGATGAGGATGTCTGCCGCGAAATTGCCGAAGGTCGCAGCTTGGACGTACAGGAAATCGACGGTGCCTCCAATCGAGGCATCGACAACATTCGTGACCTGCGCGACAATGTTCAGTTTGCACCGACACGCGGCAAGTACCGAATCATCTATATCGACGAGGTACACATGCTCACGAAGGAATCCTTCAATGCACTGCTGAAGACCCTCGAGGAGCCACCGGCGCACGTCATGTTCATCTTTGCCACGACAGAACCGCACAAGATTCTGCCGACCATTCTCTCGCGCTGCCAGCGCTTCGATCTGCGCCCCATTCCGGCAGAGACGATAGCGAACCACCTGGTGAACATCGCCGCCAACGAGGGAGTAACACTCGACAAGGATGCCGCCTACGCCATCGCTACCGTAGCAGACGGCGGCATGCGCGATGCCCAGTCCATGCTCGACCAGCTCGTTTCCTTCTGCGGCAACCACATCAACGAGCAGAATGTCAACGACATCTTCGGCGTCACCAGCCGCGAAACGGTCGCGAAGGCTCTCGCCTACATGCTTGACCGCCAGCTACCAAGCCTACTGCACCTCGTGCATGAACTCTCCGAAGCCGGGCGCGATATGGGACAACTGCTCAGCGAGCTCATGGGAGCTGTGCGCGAACTACTCATCACCAAAGTTGCCCCGCAGGAGGCACACTCCACCCTTCCGGAGCAATGGCGAGCAACACTCGGTGAACTGCTCTCCCGCACACCGACCGACAAAATCATACGCCTGATGGAAGTCCTCTCCCATGCAGAGGAACAGATGCGCTGGAGCACAAACAAGCGCCTCTACCTCGAAATGGGGCTTATTCAGGCCGTTCACTCGCTGGCAGAGGCGAACATCAGCGACATCATTCGCGCGCTCAATGGAGCCCCCCTGCCCGAGACGCCCATCGCTACCATTCCCCTGCCGGTCGTTCATTTGCAAACAACAGGCGCCCCTGTCGAACCGCTCCGGGCAACACCTGCACCTCTCCCCGAGCCGCCCGCACCGGCTCCGGCACCTGTCCGACCGGAGCTTAGTAAGCCCGAGCCCACTCCGCCCGCAGCAGCTCCCACCATGCCCCCGGGACTGGAACCGATAGATGACGCCCCGCCCCTCTTCGGAGACATGCCTGCCGACATGGAGGAAAGTACCCCGGCGGAGCGCCCTCTGACCCCCGCTGACTGGGATGCCGTGCTGACCCGAGTGCGAGAAAAATCCCCCATTGCCGGTGGCGACATCGGTCACACGCTCTTCATCAGCGATGATGAGGGGCTCGTGACCATAGCCCTGCACCCCGAGGATATGAACAGCCGCGATGCCCTGCTCAGCGACTCCCTCAGCGAGCTCATCAATAGTGCCGCACAAGACGTCTGCGGTCACAGCATACGCCTACGCCTCATCACCGATGGCAGCGTTCCCCCGCCTCAGGCCGTTGAAATACTGCCCCCGCCCAACTTCGAGGAACTGGCTCCGGCACCCAAACCGCGCCCCAAAGCGGAGCAACCTGCAACTGCCCCGGCGCGACCTGCTGCGGAGAATACCTCCCCGCCGAGCCTCCGCCCCTCCGAAGAGGAATTCTACCACGATCCCCTGATCGAACAAGCACTCGAGGTGTTCCACGCCACACTTATCAAACAATAAACAATATATATCCCATGAACCTCCAGAAACTCATGAAACAGGCCCAGGCCATGCAAGCCAACATGGCCAATGCCCAAGCCCGTCTGGCCGAAAAGGAATTCACCGCCGAGGCGGCAGCTGGCAAGATCAAGGTGACGGCTAACGGCACCGGCATGATCACCGCTCTTCAGATTGATCCCGCCGTCGTTGACCCTGACGATGCAGATTTTCTCGCCTCCCTCGTACTCAAAGCCGTGCAGGACGCCCTGAACGGAGCCCGCAACATAGCTGACAATGAAATGCGCAAGGTAACCGGCGGGCTGGGATTCCCCATGTAAGCACGACTGCCATGTACTGCCGCATAGCACCTCTGCTGCTCAGTGCGCTGCCCCTGCTGGCGCAGCCCGTTGTAGTGGGTAAATTCAGCGCCAAGATCGTGCCTGAGCGCATAGCCATGCTTACTTTGCCCGATCGCGGCACCGTAACAGATCTGGTCGATGCCCGCGGCAGACTGGAGGAAGGCACCATCGTAGCCATCGTGAACAAAGAGCGCACGGCTGCCGAGATGGAGGACATGGAACTGCTCATCGCCCGCGAGCGCATCAACAAGAGGGACGAAGTCCAGAAACTCCGCAGCCAGCGCCGCAAGGTCGAGTTCTACAACTCCCTGAGCGCAGATGAGCGCCGCTACAACACCGACTTCCGCGGCGATGAGCTCCCCACCGCCGAAACTCTGAGCGATATCGATGAGCGGATTACCCTGCTGGAGCGCGAGCTGACCACCATGGAGCGCCGCAAGCGCGATGAATTCGCTCACAAGCACGACCCGCTCACCTTGCGCATGCCCTTCACCGGAAGGTTGCAGTACAACATACCGCTCCCGGAGGACATCTCGCGCCCCATGGAACTTACCGAGAGCATGCGAACCTTTGCCACCGCTTGCGATGACTCTGCCTTCTACATCACCATCAGCGTGGCAGAGAGCGACCTCTCCCTGCTCAATGAGCAGAACTTCAGTACGGCGGTCAGCATACCCGGCGGACGTAAACTCCGCGGCACCTTCTCACACCGCAGGGTTGAACGTGCCAACAACGGCGGAGATATGCTCGTCTACTACTTCCGGCTCCCGGAGAAAGACCACGCTACTGCCTACAACATGCTCGGCAGCAACACCTCCGCCATCCTCACCTATGAGACCGGTGGCGATGTCAAACATGTGAACAAGGCCGAACTCGTTGCCCGCCCCGAGGCTGCCAACTGCGAAAGCTGGGAAGAACTCATCGATGTACTCTACCCGGGCTTCGGCATCCTGCTGATCGGTCAGCGGGAAATCGTCCTCACCCCACGCCCGGAATAAAGCCTCTACGGACCTATCCATGGAACTCATCTGCGACAATATCTCCTTCGGCTATACGGGAAAAGAGCTCGTCATCAAAGACTTCTCGCACATATTTCGTCCGGGCGTAACCGTTCTGAAAGGCTATTCCGGCTCCGGCAAAACCACCCTGCTGAAGCTACTGGCCGGCTACCTGAAAGCGAGCAAAGGGCGCATCATCACTCCAACAGGTCACAAAGTCACCAGCCGCCGCTACCACCGACAGGATGTCGCCTACATGTTCCAAGGCATCAACCTGCTGCCGCTCATGAGCGTAGAGCGCAACTTACGCCTGGCGGCAGAGATGGCCATCCTGCCCGGAAAGCAGTGGAAACCGCGCGCCGAGGAACTCATACGCGATCTCGGACTCAGCGAGCTGCGCTACCGCCGCGCCGACAAGCTCTCCGGCGGTCAAGCCCAGCGCGCGGCCTTGGCCCGCACTCTCATGAAGGACGCCCCCACCGTCCTGCTCGATGAGCCTACCTCCGGTCTGGACGATAACAACACCAACATCATAAAGAAGCTCGTGCAGAAAGACGCCGCCCGGCGCATCTGCATCATCAGCACGCACGATAGCCGATTGCTTGAACTGGCAGATGAAATCATTGATTTTGACACTCCTGTATCTTGCTAAGGATACCGTACACCGCTGGTTCACGCGCCTGTCCAGCCCGCTCGCGCGCGTGCTGGTGGTATTCTTCCTGAGCCTGAGCGCGCTGAGCGCACTGGGCAGCTACGCCATCTCCACCAAGGTAGTGAGGGACAAGATCATGAAGCAAGGCGGTGACCTGGTCTATGCCAACTTCTCCGCACCGGAGGATATTCCCTCCTCACTGCCGACGGAGCAACAACTCCGCGACCTGCTCGGGGCAGATTCCTACGCACTTTCCATCATCGGCTCCGCCGTTACGGATACCCGCAAGCGACTGACAGTCTACACCTACGATTTCTGTCGCGCCGGTCAATTCCTTCCCTTGATGGCAGCCAGCGGAGCACCCACCATCCTCAGTACAGCCGAAAGCGGCATACCCGCCGGCCCCAACGGCATAACCCTCGGTCGCATGCACCTGGACGCCTTTTCCCGCATACTCCCGGAGGACCATCCCCTCATGCGGATGATTGACAATGCCGGCATCATCATCCAACCGGATCACCTTCCCGACCACATGCAGCAGACCGGAGCCCCGCAGGTGCTCATCATGCGCGCACGCGATCTGAAATCTTCTGCCGATATCCTCCGTATCGAGGAATACCTGCACCGCTTCATGCGCCTGGATGGTCGCCGCGGTGCAGTCATCTCCGTCTCGCGTCTGCTCGGAGAGATGGACGCCGTGCTGAGCAAACAGACACAGTGCCGAGTGGCCTTCTGCGTGGGAATCAGCGCGATAGTCGGCATCCTCCTGACAGCGCTCGCCGGCATGGAGTACCGCCAGAACGAGTACATCTATACCCTGATGAAAAGCTTCGGCATACGTCCGGCACTACTGGTCGGAGCCTTCATTGCTGAAAACCTGTTCATCGTCGGAGCCTCCTTTACCGCAGCTCTGGCAGCCTTCATGTATTTCCAACAGATCATTGTCACGCAGATTCTCAAGCTCGGCAACTACACCCTCACCCTCGCCGAAATCATGCCGGAAATACAACTCATCTGTTACACCCTGCTCGGTTGTATAGCACTCTCTACCATCCCCATAACAGCTGCCGCCAACCGCGATATCGGCCGAGTTCTCAAATAAACTGTGGCAGCATGTCAAAACATCCACATTTTGTGCTTGCTTTCATGAACATTTCTGATATAACTCAGAAAGTCATCAACCTGCGGCCCCTCTGCCGCAGATGACAGAAAAATCTCAACCTCAATCATCAACACATACTATGGATATTCAAGTTGCTGTCCTTTGCGACTACGCTGCCGACTATCAGGGTAAGCTCTGCGTGCAGGGCGCTTTCGATACTCTCTTCGCCCGCCAGTTCCCGGTCATTCACCCCGCTTGCGCCCTTGCTCTGCGCCTCTGCTTCGAGGCTGAGGACTGCGGCGATCACAAGCTGGGCATCTCCATCACAGACGAGGACGGCGTAGCTCTGGACAAGGAGCGCATGCCCATCGTGGGTGACCTCAAGGTAGCCCTTCCCGAAGGCGTATCCTTCTTCACCCGCAACCTCATCATGAACTTCCAGGGTCTGCAGTTCGAGAAAGACGGCGTGTACTCCGTAGACGTTACCCTCGATGGCGAACTCGTTTCCCGCACACCCGTACGCCTTGTCAAGGTCGAGGAGCCTCAGGCCTGATCTCACAATCACCTCTTTATTTCCCGAAGCCGACTGCCTCTTGGCAGTCGGCTTTTTCTATAAAAAATCAAAAAAATCAGAATTTGGCTTGACAAGGGGAGTAAAGAAGCGTATACTTTCGCCGTTCCAAGCAACACAGGGCTATGGTGTAATTGGCAACACATCGGTTTCTGGCACCGCTATTCGGGGTTCGAGTCCCTGTAGCCCTACTGAAAAGCTCCGCTATGTCGGAGCTTTTTTTTGCACAAAATCGAGTGTACGATCAATATATGGCACATAAAGCTTGCAAAACGTACGCAATATGGTAGAATGCACATAGCACAAAAGCACATTACCCCCACGAAACTATGGACAAGCTCATTGTAGAAGGTGGTTACAGACTTAGCGGCACCGTTAACATCAGCGGCTCTAAAAATGCCTCACTGCCCATTCTGGCAGCAGCTCTGCTTACGGACGAGCCCGTACGCATATCCCGAGTACCGGACGTCTCCGACACCAACTACATGATTCAGATTCTGAGTCAGTTGGGCGCCTCGGTGGAACGCTCCAGCGGCACAGTCCGCATAGAATCGCCGGATGGCATAAGCTCCAGCGCCTCGTACGAACAGGTACGCAAGATGCGCGCCTCCATCTGTCTGCTCGGCCCGATGATGGCCCGCATGAAGCGCTGCACCCTCCCCCTGCCCGGTGGCTGCGTGATCGGCGATCGCCCCGTTGACCTGCACCTGCGCGCCATTCAGGCACTGGGTGCCAGGGTACGCGTGAAAGGCGGCAACATGGTCATCGAAGCCCCCAACGGGCTCATCGGCACCACCGTTGACATGCGCGGCGACAGCGGGCCCACCGTTCTGGGAACCGACAATCTCATGATGGCTGCAGTGCTCGCCAAGGGTACGACCATCATTGAATCTGCCGCTCGCGAGCCCGAAGTGGTAGACCTGGCTAACTTCCTCAACAAGATGGGTGCCCGCATTGAAGGCGCAGGCTCGCGCACCATCACCATCCATGGTGTGGAGAAGCTGCATGGCTGTGAGCACACCGTCATCCCCGACCGAATCGAGGCGGGTACCTTCATGGTGGCAGGCTGTATGAATGTCAGCGATGGTCTGACACTCAACCGCGTGTGCCGCGAGCACATGAAATCCATCTCCGACCTGCTCATTGAGTGCGGTCACTCCGTTGAATACAGTGAGGACGGCACCTCCGTGCAAGTCAAACCCGGCGAGAACCCGCGCAGCGGCAAGATTCTCACCAATCCCTACCCCGGATATCCCACCGACATGCAAGCTCAGATGACGGCACTTTTCGCCATGACTCCGGGCATCAGCGTAGTGAAGGACACCATCTTCCCGCAGCGCTTCATGCACTGCTCCGAGCTTAAGCGCATGGGCGCCAACATCAAAGTGGACAATGGCACCGCCATCATCACCGGCGTGGAAGGGCTCTCCGGCGCCCCCGTCATGGCCAGCGACCTGCGCGCCAGCGCCGCCTTGGTACTGGCAGCACTTGCAGCTGAGGGCACAACCGAGATCCACCGCCTCTACCACATCGACCGCGGCTATGAACTACTCGATGACAAGCTCGAGCAGCTGGGCGCCAAGGTCAAGCGCGTACCGGATCTGGAAAGCGGTCCGATAGAGTAAAGACGAACCGATCGGCTCCATTCTTCATGTGCAGAGTGACCTGCAGCCATGTGCTCAGAACCACACTCTGCGCGCTTGCCTACTGTCTGCCGGTCATCGGGCTGACGTACTGGGTACATATCGAAGCCGCCCCCGGAGCTCCCGAGCGAGCCGCTCGCGCGCGAGGTTGCGCTCTCTGCCACAGCAATGAATGGGCGGAGCGACTCCACCCCGACCTGCGGCAGCACAAGAGCGGCGAGCCCATCCGCCCGGTGCTGGCACAAGCACTCCGGCGCCGCCATGTGTACCTGAGCAGGGGCGCCGAGGAGCCCCTGACGGAATGGCTGGTCAGCCAACAACTTCCGCAGCTGGCCGCAGCCCATCGACAATCGCCCGGTACAGCACTCTACCTTGCCAAGTGCGCTGCCTGCCACGGCAGACATGGCGAAGGCCAGCCCGGCAACTACCCCCCTCTGGTCGGCTCGGAATGGCTGACGGAGGAACCATCCCGTCTACCGGACATCCTCACCCAAGGTCTGCGCGGTCCCATCATGGTGAAGGGAGAGCCGTGGAACGCCATCATGCTCCCTCCCGGGCTCAATTCCGCAGAGGATGTACAGGCTGTCATTCAATATATCCGAAAACAATTTTCACATTGATTCATTATTCACTTTATCCCACAGAATATTCCTCATTGACGAATATACTTGCATGATATGAATACACCATCAATTATCATACCTGAATATGCGCAAATCGTAGTGGAACGGCTCGAACAATTCGGATACGAGGCATACGTTGTAGGCGGATGTGTGCGCGACAGTCTGCTGGGTATCACCCCCAAGGACTGGGATGTCTGCACGAATGCCACGCCACAGGAAGTTCTGCGCGTGTTCCGCAAGTGGCCCGTGATCAAGACCGGACTTCAGCACGGCACAGTAACCATACTCATCAAACGCCAGCCTGTGGAAGTCACCACATTCCGCATAGATGGTGACTATACCGACAACCGCCACCCTGACAGCGTGACCTTCGTCAGCAAGGTCGAGCAAGACCTCTCCCGCCGCGATTTCACCATCAATGCCATGGCATACAACCCTACTCGGGGACTGGTAGATGCCTTCGGAGGCCGCGAAGACCTTGCCGCGGGGCTCGTGCGCTGTGTGGGCGAGCCGGATGAGCGCTTCGGTGAGGACGGGCTGCGGATCATGCGAGCGCTGCGCTTCGCCGCCCGTTTTGACTTTGGTATAGAAAGCGAGACCGCATTTTCCATCCGCCGCAATCGGCACCTGCTGGAGAACGTCAGCGTGGAGCGGATCTACAAGGAACTCAAGGGCATGCTGGTAGGCAAGGGCGCCCTGAACATGTTGCTGGGATTCCCGGATGTAATGGCCGTCATCATGCCGGAAGTCGTTCCCACCTTCGGTTTTGCTCAGAACACCCCCTACCACCGCTATGATGTATGGACCCACACGGCCCACGCCGTACAGGCAGCCCCGGCAGATGAAACCCTGCGCCTGGCTATGCTCCTGCACGACATCGGCAAGCCCGCCTGCTACAGCGAGGGTCCTGATGGAACAGGGCATTTCTATGGCCACCCCGAGCGCAGCGCCGACCTGACCTTCGCCATCCTCACCCGACTGAAGAGCGACAACGCAACCCTTAACCGGGTCGTCACACTCGTTCGCGAGCACGATAATAACTTCCCCACCACCCGTAGTGGCATGCGCCGCTGCATAGGACGACTGGGAGCAGATGTTGTGGAGCAACTCTTCGACATCAAACGTGCCGACCATGCCGCTCAATCCGACTACGAGCAAGAACGCAAAACAGCCGAACTCCGTCGTGCGGCCCTGCTCATCGAGGAACTCATGGACGAAGAGCATGCCTTCACCATCAAAGATCTGCACCTCAACGGCAGGGATCTCATGGCACTCGGGGTACCGGCAGGCCCGGCAATCGGACGCCTTCTTCATACCCTGCTGGATGAAGTCCAGGAAGACCGGCTCGAGAATTCGCGGGACGCCCTCACCACCCGCGCCCGCGCCCTCCTCAACGCTGATTTTGTACTTGACAGACCTGATGTGTGAGAGTACATTATGACCACAAACTTCCAACAGACTGATTCATCATGAACCGAGACGAAAAAACACTCATCCTTTTCAAACCGGACTGCGTCCGCAAGAATCTCTCCGGCATCATCCTACAGCGCCTTCTGGGCGAAGGTTTCCGCCTGCGCGGTCTGAAGATGATGCAGCTGGACGATGCCATCCTGCGCGAGCACTACGCGCACATCATCGACCTCGTCATCGACGACAAGCCCCTCTTCCCGACCCTCTCCGCCTTCATGCAGACCAGCCCTGTGGTAGCGCTGGTGCTCAGTGGTCCCGGCGTAATCACCCGTGTACGCACCATCCTCGGACCCACCAATTCCATGAAGGCTGACAAGGGAACCATCCGCGGTGACTACGGCACCAACAGCATGCTCAACATCTGCCACGCCTCCGATTCTCCCGAGAGCGCCGAGGTCGAGATCAAGCGTTTCTTCAAGCCTGAAGAGCTCTTCGACAACATCGACTGATCTCCCCACAACAGTCAATCCTTTCTCCGGGAGCAGCTTTTGCAAAGCCTGCTCCCGTTTCTTATGCCCTAACAGTCATTTTGCTTGTCAACCGGGCGAGAATGTGCATAATACGACCCATGTTACACGAGCTGATCAATATCTGGATGGGTTGGGTAGTCGACTGGGGGTACTGGGGAGTCATCCTCCTGATGGCCATGGAGAGTTCCATCCTGCCCGTACCGAGCGAAGTCGTCGTACCTCCTGCCGCCATTCTGGCCGCGCTGCCGAATGCCGAAATGACCTTCTGGGGAGTGGTACTGGCCGGCACCATCGGCTCCTATATCGGCTCCGTTATCATGTACATCTGCGCTCTCTGGGTGGGGCGCCCCATCATCTACCGCTTCGGCAAGTACTTCCTCATGCCGCAGCACAAAGTGGAGACAGCTGAGAAATTCATGCGCCGCTACTCCACGGCAGGCATCTTCTTCTCCCGCTTCCTACCGGTCATCCGCCACCTCATCTCAATTCCCGCCGGTTTGGCACGCGTACACTTCGGCATGTTCAGCCTCACAACCATCAGCGGTTCTGCCATCTGGTGCTGGGTACTCGCTTGGTTCGGCGACAAGGTAGGCCGAGAGCACCCGGGCATACTCGAATCGCCCGAAGCACTGATCGAGGCCGTCAAGGGGGAGTCACACCTCATCGTTGGCGGTGTTGTGCTGCTGGCTGCCCTCTATGCGCTCATGAAGTACCTGACCCGCGAAAAAACCGCTGAAACTCCGTAAGCTCAATCTCATACCATCACCTCAGAACACAGCACATCCCCCGATCCGAGGACTTCGGACGGGGGATGTGCCGTTTGATGGCGAAAGTTGCCGCAGAAAAAAATCAGAGCGGTTTAATGGTGATGTTCACACCTCCATCAACGAGAGGAATGAGTGTCTCCACCCCGTTGATGATCACCCTTACAGCCTGGGGCGAAGCCGCAGGGGCTGAGGTAGGAGCAGGATAAACAATCGTGCAGCTACCCTCCGGCATGGCAACAGTCGGAGCAGGTGCAGCCGGCATAACCCTCCCGTGGCGGCGCACACAGGGCGGTACTGTACCGGGTACAGGAGCGCCGAAGGGACGAGGCTTGCCACAGGGCGGCATGTCACCGGGCATCAACCGCACCACCTTCCGCACCCTCTTCATTTTCTTGCCGGAGCGAGCTCCCTTGCAGCACCCGGGACGACCGGGAGCCGGAGCCACTACAGGAGCCGGAACCGGAGCCGGCGCAACTGCCGGGGCAGGTGCCGGTGCAGGTGCAGGCGCAACTGCCGGTGCAGGTGCCGGGGCAGGTGCAGGAGACACGGGGGTCTGAACAACCGTTACCGAAGGCGCCGGAGCAGGAGGCGTACTGCTGCATACATTGCCGGGAGTGCAGGAGCAATCGCTCCCACAGTTGCAAGCGGGGTTCGGACACCCCGGTGCAACGCTCGCCGTAAGCTCTCCCGAGGGATCTACCTGAGCCATCACTCCGGGAACGGGAAGTTCACCCATCCCTTCCTCCACTCGTACAGTCGAGGTGAGAATGACTCCTTCCGGAAGTGGCGTAAGCTCCGGAGCCTGTGCCTCCACTACCGGGACCATTGCTACAGCCGCGATGACGGAAAGTATGGTTTCTCTTTTCATAATCAGATACATGGGGTCACTCAAAAATGTACCAATTCAACCACATGATTGCAAGAAAAAATTGATAATCCCATGAAAAAAACACTTACAGCACTTCTGCTTATGGCCGTCGTCCCTCGCGGGTCGACGGCTCTTCTTTCATTCCCTTAGCCCCCGCGCTTATTGCTCCGGCAATTAAAGCCGCCATTCCCGGTTATAATCACTTACCGAGACAGAAGGTAGAGAATACACGGGTGAGGATGTCCTCCGTATCAACCCTGCCGGTGATGGTTCCGAGGGAGTCCAGAGCAGCGCGCAGTTCCACATCAGTAAGCTCGGGAGAATCTCCACGCAACAAACTCTCACGAGCAGCCTGCAGGTAATGGAGAGCCTGCTGCAGCGCATAGCGATGGCGGACGTTGATGGCAGCGAGAGAATCTGCCTCCCCATCACGCCGCAGGAAGAGCTTCCTGATGGCGGCAGAGAGCTCATCTGTCCCCTGCCCGGTACGGCAGGACATCCTGATAGCCTGCACCCCCAGCCAATCCGGGTGCTCGGGCAGATCACACTTGTTGAGAAGCAGCAAATGAACAGCGCCGTTCCCGGAGAGATCGGGGCGCTGAGGGGGGAGGGAGCCATCTGCAACCTCCAGCACAAGGTCTGCCTCTGCACCGGCGCGGCGGCTCCTGTCCATCCCGGCGCATTCCAGCAAATCATCACTATCGTGCAGACCGGCGGTATCAATCAAGCGCAGCTGCAAACCGCCGAGGGTCACAGTCTCCTCGATGGTATCGCGCGTGGTACCGGCGGTCGGGCTGACGATGGCGCGCTCATAGCCCAACAAAAGGTTCAGCAGACTGGATTTTCCGACATTGGGAGGGCCAATGATGGCCGTGCGTACCCCTTCGCGCAGCAAGCGCCCCTCATCAGCGGTCATCAGCAGAGTCCGCAAGTCAGCGGCTACAGCCTCCACATCGTGCAGGAGCTGCTGAGCCGTATGGGGTGCGATATCTTCCTCCGGAAAGTCGATGTAAGCCTCCAGATGAGCGGCCGTGGAAATGAGGCGATCCACGGCAGAGCTCACGCGATTGCTGATGGCACCCTGGAGCTGATTGTGAGCGGCGCGCAAGGCGAGATCGCAGCCGGCGCTTATGACATCCATCACAGCCTCCGCCTGGGTGAGATCCATCTTCCCATTCTCAAAGGCGCGGCGAGAAAACTCTCCCGGCTCCGCCGGACGCGCTCCGCAGGCCAGCAGACGCTCCAACACCCGCTGTGTGACCAGCATGCCCCCATGGCAGCTCAGCTCCACAACATGCTCGCCGGTATAGCTCGCCGGAGCAGCAAACCAGGTAGCCACCACTTCATCGATAATCCGGCCACGCTCATCTTTCACCCGCACCAGAGTAGCGCGCCGGGCCTCCGTCCGGCGCCCCGTGCAAGCTTGCAAAATCTCACATGCTCGCTCACCGCTCATGCGAATAACGGCAATGGCTCCTGTTCCGGGTGGGGTGGCTACGGCGGCTATGGTATCGACTGGCAGCATGTTGCCCACAGCATCTCACATCAGCGACCGGATTGCAACTTTTTTCTTTCTCGACTCTAGCGGAACAGGCCGGATCGCATTGCCTCAAAAATCCAGTCACCGAACTGACACTTCCCACGAGTTCGGCTGACACGTGAAAAGCTGGATGCCTCATAAATTAGGCACTAACATATACACATGTCACTCAAAATGAGTAAACAAGCAATAATAGAGTTA
>JAZQCA010000071.1:0-18188 GCA_045545975.1 Akkermansia sp. | reverse complement strand
TGACCCCCATGAGCCGTGTCATCACCGGGGCTCCCACCACCACACAGGATGAAGCCCGCAAGATTCTCTACTCCAACCGCATTGAAAAGCTCCCGCTGGTGGACGAAGCCGGACGCCTCGTGGGCCTGATTACCGATACCGACATCCGCAAGCGCGAAGCTTTCCAGGAATCCACCAAGGACGAGATGGGCCGCCTGCGCTGCGGCGCCGCCGTGGGCCCGGGGCCGGAGTTCATGGCCCGCGCTCAGGCTGTTGTCGATGCCGGTGCTGATGCCCTCTTCATCGATGCCGCCACCGGCCACACCAGCCGCGTGCTGCATGTGATTGAGAAGCTGCGCGAGCTCGGCAAGCCCGTGGTGGCCGGCAATGTGGTGACCCAGGACGGCGCCCGCGACCTCATTTCCGCCGGTGCCAGCGCCATCAAGGTAGGCGTGGGTCCGGGTTCTATTTGCACCACCCGCATCATCTCCGGTGTGGGTATGCCGCAGTTCTCCGCTATTCAGGAGGTGGCCAAGGTTGCCCGCCCGGCGGGTGTGACGGTGATTGCAGATGGTGGTATCCGCTATTCGGGCGATGCCGTGAAGGCTCTTGCCGCCGGTGCGGATCTGATCATGATGGGTGGCATGCTTGCCGGCTGCGAGGAAAGTCCCGGTGCTGTGGTTCACTACCAGGGTCGCAACTTCAAGACCTATCGCGGCATGGGCTCTCTGGGGGCCATGCGTGCCGGCTCCGGTGATCGTTATGGGCAGAACGGCAGTGGTAAGCTCGTGGCTGAAGGTGTGGAGGCTCGTGTGCCTTACAAGGGCATGCTGGCCGATGTCATCTTCCAGCTTGTGGGTGGTCTGCGCTCCGGTATGGGGTACCTCGGTGCCAAGAACCTGCAGGAGTTGCGAGAGCATGCCCGTTTCGTCCGCATCACAGCCGGCGGTCTGCAGGAGAGCCATCCGCACGATGTCACCATCACTCAGGATCCCGGTAACTACAGCCGTTGATTCCGGGGGGCGATACCCGATTTTCCGAGAAGCCTGTTCCTTTGCGGAGCAGGTTTCTCATTTTTTTGGGGGGGGGAAGTGCGTAGATGAGAGACTTACAATTGTTGGGAAAGAACGGCTATAGTGAGGATTTTCTGCTCGACCGCACGGCGGAGATGGTGTAGAATGTCGACCATGATCAGACAAGTATTTGCTGCGATGATGTTTGCGGCGCTGCCTCTGGCAGCAGCTCCTGAGAAGGCTCCCCGCGAGTTGGAGGGTGGTTGGGTATATGCCTGGGGCGATGAGTTCAATGGCACTAAGCTCAATCCCAAGAAGTGGGCTTATGAGCTTGGCGTGGTGCGCAATCCCGGTGCTGCTCAGGCATATACGAAGGATTCCGTGAAAGTGAGTGGCGGTAGGCTGATTATTACTTCCCGTGCGCGCCGTACCCCGAATGTGAACTACCGCGAGGGGTCTGACAAATGGTTCGAGAAGATTCGTACCCAACCATTTGCCAGCGGCTCGGTCACGACCCGGGATGTTCGGCACTTCGAGGCTCCGGGGCGCCTGGAGTTCCGTGCGCGCGTGCCGAAGGGTAAGGGGGTATGGCCGGCGATCTGGACCATGCACGTGAATGATTACGGGTGGCCGGCCAACGGAGAGATCGACATCCTCGAGCATATTTCGCAGGAGCCGGAGACTTGCTATTCCATCTTTCGCTGGGGACGCAACGGCGGTTCTCAGGAGCAGAAGGTGGTGTGTACGCGCCGATTTCAGGACTATAGCAAGAAGTTCCATATCTATGTGCTGGAGTGGGATGATGAGGTCATGAGGATCTTGATAGATGGGGAAGAGGTGGGGCGTGTGGCGATATCAGATGCCGATTATCCGAATGGTGACAATCCGTTGCGCACACCATGTTACATCATCATGAATACCGCCATCGGTGGTCAGGGTACCTGGCCGGAGTCGGCCGACCCGGCAGATTATCCCGTGCGCTTCGAGATTGATTACGTTCGGTACTACACCAAGAAAAAGTAACGGCGACTTAGTAAAAGCGGCAGTTGCCGAACAGCAGGCGCCGGATGGTCTGTAGCTCTTGCCGTCCCGTTTGCGGTGCGGTGGAATCGAGGTGATCCAGGGTACGCAGCATGGGGGAGTCCGGCGGTTGTGGTAGGGCGTGTGGGTCGAGTGCGGCATCGAGCAGAGCCGGTCCGCGCGCAGCGAGCCAGCGCCGGATGGTGGTAGTTGCCCCGTCCGGTGTGCTCAGTCGGTAGCTCTCCAGTCCGCTTGCAGCGGCTATGGCAGCAAAATCAATACCATGCGGAGTCGGTACGGCACCTTGGGTGAGTTCTGCGGAAGGACGTGCGGTGTTGTAGACACAGATTTTGATGCTGAGCTTCTCGCGCAGCAGGGAGTGGAGCTCCGCCAACAGAGTGCAGGGGGAATCTGCATGGCTCAGGGCGATGACCTGGCGCGAGGGACAGGCTGCTTTCGCCCCGATGGCCAGCGGAAGTGCACAACCGATGTTGCCGAAATTGAAGGAGCCGATGATTCGGCGCTTGCCGATGGCCTGTAGGTAGCGTGCTGCCCAGATGACAGGTGGCCCGATGTCGAGACTGAAGATCGCATCCGGCTCAGCATGAGTACTGAGCAGACGGGTGATGACCTCGGGGCGCATGGGGGCTCGCTCATCAATGTCGCGCAGAACGCCCTCGAGGGCGCTGACTGCCTGTCTGTGCCGCAGAAGTGAGCGCATGAGAAAATCTTCCGGGCGGTGCGGACGGATGAGAGGTAGTAGTTCGGCTGCTACTTTTCCCACATCTCCATGTACGGCATGGCACAGACGAGTGCGCCGACCTAGGACCGTGGCATCGGCATCCACCTGAGCGATCTTCGCCTGCTTGGGCAGGTAGCAGGAGTAGGGAAAGTCCGTTCCCCACATCACGAGCAGATCGGCTACCTGAACTGCTGCCGGAGCATCTCCCCAGCCCAGTAATCCTATCATGCCGACGGCACAGGGGTTCTCCCGCTCCATGATGTCCTTGGCACGCAGGGTGTAGGCGATGGGAGCTCCCACTCGTCCGGCTAGTTCGATGATCAGATCTCGTGACCCCTCACAGCCTTTACCGCACAGAAACACAACCTTGGGGCTGTTGTTGATGAGCTCAGCCAAGCGAATGACCTGCGAGGTCTCCGGCTGCACCTTCCGGGGCGCGTAGGGTAGAATCTCCGGGTGAGGAGGGGTGTGGATGGGTAGATCCGCTACATCGGAGGGAAGTACTGTCACGGCAGCACCATGGCGGGCCGAGGCTTGTCGGAGGGCTTCTCGGAGCACCTGTTGAGCCTGTGCCGCCGTATTTGCTTGTTCGCAGTACAGGGAGCAATCGCGGAGTAAGTGGGTGGGGGAAGTCTCTTGAAAGTAATGAGTGCCTATCGTGCTGAGCGGTATGTGCGGAGCCAGAGCGAGTATGGGCAGTTTGCTGCGCATGGCCTCGTACAGTCCACCGCTCAGCATGAGATTACCATTGCCGCTACTGCCGCAACACACGCTCAGAGCGCCGGTCAGCATGGACTCTCCAACCGCTGCACAGGCGGCACTTTCTTCACTTTGCAGGCCTATGCAGCGCAGCCTCTTGTGGCGCTGCAGTGCCTCGGGCATGGGGCTGAGGGCCATGCCGGTTCTGCCGTACACACGTTGTACCCCGGCAGCTGCCAGTAGGGCTGCCATTTCATCTGCGGTGGTTCTGCTCATTGACTCCTATTTTCCCCCATTGGAGGAGAAGTGCAAGCTATATCTCCACCTGTTCAGGGGGGGGAGGCACTTTATGTCAGAACCCGCGGCGACCTTCCAGCGCACGCATGAGGGTGATGGCGTCTGCCTGTCCCAGACCGGCTCCTGCGGGCATGCCTTGAGCCAGGCGGGTGACCTTGCAGTTGAGCGGGGAGAGTTGTTCGGCCAGGTACAGGGCTGTAGCCTCGCCCTCCACATCGCTGCTGATGGCCAGGATGACCTCGCAGCCGGGAGTGGAGCGTACGCGCTCGATCAGACCATTGACGGCGAGATCTTCGGGCATGATCCCGTCCAACGGAGATATCTTGCCACCCAAGCAGTGGTAGAGCCCGCGGAAGCTGCCGCAGCGCTCGATGGGAAGTACATCCGTGGGTTGCTCGACCACGCAGAGCAGGGAGGAGTCGCGCGTGGGGTCGCCACAGGCTGTACAGAGCTCTCCCCCGGCAGAGAAGAACCCGCAGGAGGGACAGTTGGTCACTTCATCGGCTGCTGCAGTCAGGGCTGTGGCCAGGGCGCGGGCATCGGCTCTGCCGTGCTGCAGGAACCAAAGTGCATGGCGCTCTGCGCCGCGTGTGCCTATACCGGGCATGCGCTTAAGTTGGGCGATGAGTTCCAGCACCGGTTTCGGGTAGTCCTGAGTTTTCATGCGCGGTTGTTGCGGAAGAAGGGGATGGTGACGGAGAATAGCCAGCTGAGGAGTACGCAGCAGATGAGTGGTGCAGCATAGAATACACAGTCCCACAGCACGCAGAGCAGACCGGGCAGGGCGCTTGCCACTACGGCTGCCACGGCGGTTTGCGTGCGCCCGCTGATCTTTTTCTCCCTCAGCAGAACCAAACTGAGGTAGAGGGTCACTCCTACGCACAGCAGGAACATGTGTGCCGGCGAGAGTGCGCTGTGCTGGGTGGCCTCAGCCTCCAGATAAAAGGGGGTTCCGCACAGCAGGTGGAGCTGGGCAGAGTCCACAGGCTCGAAGCTGCCACTTACCAGCAGAACCATGGTGATGAGCAGAACCACGATACTGAGCACCCCCCAGCGCAGCAATAGCTGGTCGAGCCGATTGGGGGAACTGCGGGGCGAGGAGCGGCGCAGTCGGCTCAGCAGACGACTCTTCTTCCGGGGAGGGGTGGCTGCCCGGGCGGCGGGTGCCGGGGGCTGTTCTGTAGCGGGAGTTTGTTCTTCAGTCATGGCCGGGAACGTCATTGCGGCGGAGGGGTGCTGACCCGACCGCCGCAACAGTAAAGTATGGGGGATGGTGGCTTGCAGATCAGTCAACAAAGCGCTTCACGATGAGTGAGGCATTGTGACCGCCGAAACCGAAGGAGTTGCTGAGTGCCACATCGACCTTCTTCTCGCGACCAACGTTCGGGCAGACATCCAGATCGCACTGGGGATCTTGGTTGAATACGTTGATGGTCGGCGGAATGAAGTTCTCCTCGATCGCCTTCACGCAGGCCAGCAGCTCGATGCCGCCGGCAGCTCCCAGGAGATGACCGGTCATGGATTTGGTGGAGCTCACCACCAGACCATTCGTGGCATAGTCTCCAAAGGTGCGCTTGATGGCCTTCACCTCGCAGATGTCGCCTACGGGGGTGGAAGTACCATGCGTGTTCACATAGTCCACGTCCTCGGGCTTCAACCCGGCGTGCTCCAGCGCCATCTCCATGCAGCGGCTGGCTCCCTCGCCTTCCGGTGCGGGGGCTGCGTAGTGGTAGGCATCCGAGCTCAGACCATAGCCTACCAGCTCAGCCAGAATGCGAGCCCCGCGGGCTTGGGCGTGCTCCAGAGTCTCCAGCACGATCACACCGGCACCTTCACTCATTACGAATCCGTCACGATCCACATCGTAGGGACGGGAGGCTGTCTCCGGCGAGTCATTGCGGGTGGAGAGGGCCTTCATATTCGCGAAACCGGTTATGCCGATGGGCAGAATGGCAGCCTCGGCTCCGCCACAGATCATGACATCGGCATCACCGAACTTCATGATGCGCCATGCCTCACCTATACAGTGGTTGGAGGTGGCACAGGCTGTGGAAATGCTCATATTGGGACCGCCGAAGCCATACTCGATACTTACCAGGCCGGAGGCCATGTTGGTGATCATGTAAGGGATGCAGAAGGGGGATACGCGACGGGGACCGGAGGTCACGAGAACCTCGCAGTTCGTACCATGGATACCAAGACCGCCGATGCCGGAGCCGATCATCACACCAACGCGGTCTTTGTTGACCTTCTCAGGATCCAGCCCTGCATCTTCCATCGCCATTCCGGCCGCAGCCATGGCAAGCAGCTCGAAACGGTCACAGCGGCGCACCGCTTTGGGATCCTTTTTGAAGTAAGGTGAGGCATCAAAATCTTTCACCTCACCGCCGATATGAACAGAATACACGTTGGTGTCGATGCTTTCAATCTTGGAAATTCCGGAGCGGCCTGCCTTCATGCCAGCCCACGTCTCCTCCACGCTGTTGCCGAGGGGAGAAAGGGCACCCATACCAGTAATTACGATTCGACGGTCTTTCATGACGTTTGTGCATGCATGTTATCCGATAGTTCGAGCGAAGTCAAGCATAAAACTGCACCACTTTGAGATTTGAAGGAGGAGAAAAAGTTTTTTTGAGATGAAGGAAGAGAGTACGCACTCCGAGCTTGCCAAAAGGTGGTCGGTCTGGTAGAATGGCGCGCATGAAGCCCCTTACCAAACTCGGAGAAAGCAGGATGGCGGATGGCAGCCTGTGGGAGCTGTGGGAGCGCGATGGCGAGCTCTCGCTGCAACATGACGGCTTGCCCTGTGCAAGTTCGTTCACGCATGGCAGCGAAGATTCCATGGCTGAGATCGCCACCTCTCCGATCACGCGTGCCGGTCAGCCCTGCATCATGATTGCCGGGTTGGGGCTGGGGTATGGGCTGGCGAAGGCGATGGAATGTCTGCCGCGCGAGAAGGCTCGTTTCATCGTGGCTGAGCCCGTGGCTGCGATTGTGGAGTGGAACCGCAGTTATAGTGCCACTCGGGCTCTCTGGGAGGATCGCCGCGTGAGCGTGGAGATTGCCGGAGCTGCGGATCTGTGCCGCAAGCGCACCGGTTCTCTGCACGCTATCTTGCTGCGGCATGCTCATGCCCGCTGTGAGTTGAGCCTGGGGGATGCTCAGGCCTATTTCAATGCGCTGAAGGGCGGCAGTTTGCTGGCGATTGTGATTTCTGCGCCCGATAAGCGCTTGGAGGCCACGCTGCGCCGTGCCGGTTTTGAAGTGAGCACTACGCCGGTACCGGCTTCCTCGAAGGGTAAGCAGTTGCGTATGCACACAGTTGTGCTGGCGCGCCGAGGGCGTTTCGTGCCTTTTGCTGAGCGGCGAACTGATCAATAAATTTCCTGACGTATAGCTGCCATGAGTTTTTCCCTGCTGCGACGATCTTACCCCACCTTGGAAGAGCTGGAGGCTATCCGCAATCAGCGTACCATGGGCATACGGCGTGTCATGGGGGTATCGGGGCTCATTCTTCTGGGCTTCGTATCCTTCCTGGGTACCATGTTGGTACTGCAGCCCATGCTGGAGCTGCAGCAGCTCAGGCAGCAGCAGGCACATGCCGAGTATCTGCTCAAGCGTGCCCGCGCTGAGGAGGCCGAGGCGCACAGCCGCTACCTTTGGATGACGGATCCCGAGTACTACGAGCAGCTTGCTCGTGATCGTGCCGATATGGCGAGGGAAGGCGAGGTGATTATCCGCCGCCCCTCTCCGGCAGACTTGCGGCGTATGCAGCAGGAAAAGAAGAATAAGAAGCCCCGCAGGTCCCGTGACTGAGCCCGTCTTGGCTCAGTGGGAGTGATCACACCCGCAGTCGCAGCTGTGGTCGTGGCAGTGGCAGTCGCTGTCTTCGCATGTGCAGCTGTGCGCGCCGTGATGGGGTGCAGACTCCTCCTCTGCCATGCCCGGCATGAGAAAATCCGGCGATGTGGACGAGGGCGGCGTCAATCTGGCCTTCAGTTCGGGATCATTCGTCAGCTCGGCTGCCAGCCGGCCTGCGTGGTTGTGCAGGGTGAGCCTGGCTCCGGCGGCGAGCAACATGTCCACTATGGGGGTGTAGCCGTACCGGGCTGCCAGGTGAAGAGGAGCTTCACCATAGGGATTCAGCGCATTCGCATCTGCCCCGGTGGCAAGCAGCAGGGTGATTAGTCCGGGATCCGGTTCTATGCCCATGGCCGCCAGTTCCGGTGAGAAGTCTACTTCATCCTGTAGCAGCAGGGTAGCGGCACGGCGAAGGTCGGTGAGATCCGTAGCTTGCATGAGTTCATTCAGAAATTCCTGAACGGCTTCATCGAAATCGTCCGGGTCGAGATCGGCTGCGAGTTCGCGCAGATCATCGAGGCTAACCTGGGGTTTTTCCTCATCGCTGAGGGGCACGCTGTTCCATTGAAGATCACTCATGTGGGGCTATTGTACCTCATCGCAGCTGTAAAAGCGAGTCTTTTTCCGGCTGTCGGCTTTTTTCGGAGCTTGCACATGGCGGTGGTTGGTGGTATATTGCGGATGTGATGAGTATTTTGCCGGTAGTTCTGTTTGCCGGGAGCATGATTGTCCTGGGGCTCCATGAGGACTGGCTCATGAAGGGCAGTTCCCGGCGGTGGCTGGGGTGGATCTTGGTGCTGGTGGGGGTGTTGAGTGGTCTTTCACTCATATTGCTGTTGCAACGATAACAGCGAAAAGATGGTGATTTCCTGCTTGCCATGAGGTAGGGGTGGTGGTAGAATGAACGGCAGTCAGACGCGATATTCACACGCGCCGGAACAGGTATGATACACGCTCTTTTCATCGGACTTACGTTGGCGCTGGTACTGGGTATTCTTGCCCATAAGTTCAGACTTTCACCCCTGGTGGGCTACCTGCTTGCAGGGATGTTGGCGGCACAACCTTGGTGGGGTGAGCCGGTGGATAGTCATATAGTGGAGGATTTCTCGCACCTTGGGGTGGTGCTGCTGCTTTTTGGTGTGGGGCTTCAGTTCCACATCAAGGATCTGTTGGCAGTTCAGAAGGTGGCTGTGCCGGGTGCCTTGGTGTGTATGGCGGCGAGCACGGGGGCAGGAGCGCTGGTGTTCCACACGCTGGGAGGAGAGATTGGCTGGGTGAGCAGTCTGATGTTCGGTTTGTGCATCTGTGTGAGCAGTACTGTGGTGCTTACTCGTGTGCTGGGCGACAACCGTTTGTTGCAGACTCCCACCGGTCACACCGCTCTCGGTTGGCTGGTGGTGGAGGATATTTTCACCATTCTCATGTTGGTTCTCCTGCCGGTGATGATCAGCGGCAAGGAGCTGGGACCGGCCATTGGTAGCGCTGCCATCAAGCTGGTGCTGCTGGTGCTTTGCGTGGCATTTGTGGGGCGCAAGGTGATGAAGAAGGTGCTTACATATGTCTCCCGCAGTGCGTCCGGGGAATTGTTCACGCTCTCAGTGCTGGTGTTTGCGCTGGGTTTTGCCGTATTGGCGGCCAAGGGATTCGATGCGAGCATGGAGTTTGGAGCGTTCCTGTCCGGTATGGTGGTGGGGCAGAGCCGCTTTGCGAGCCGAGCCGCGAGCGATGCACTACCGATGAGAGATGCCTTCGCCGTGCTCTTCTTTGTGTCGGTGGGGATGGGGTTTGACATCATGGGCATGCTGGAGCACTGGGAGCTGGCGCTGGCAACCTGTGGCGTGGCATTTGTGGTGAAGCCTGTCATGGCTTACATCGTCATTCGGGTGCTGGGCAAGCCCCTCCGCATGGCTATGAAGACGGCTGCCTCGCTTTCGCAGATTGGTGAGTTCTCCTTCATTCTGGCCACGCTTGTCGCTACCCAGTACCACATGTTGCCTGACTATGCCGCCAACGTCATCACCGGTGTTGCCATCATCACCATCACCCTCAACGCCGCTCTTTACCGCTTTGTCCCCATGCTGGCGAACAAATTGGAGAAACGTGGAGTGGGGAGGAAGAAGAATGTGGTTGGGCTGGTGCCTCCTGCCACGGATGAGCGCCATCGGGTGATTGTGGTGGGATATGGTCCCTGCGGCGAGATCATGAGCAATATTCTGCGTAAATATGACTTGGAGGTGGTGGTTCTCGAGATGAATATCGACACGGTGAATCGTCTGTCGAGCATGGGTGTGCCTGTGCTGCATGGCGATGCCCGTTTGCGCAGCATTCTTCAGATGGCCGGTGCGGAGAAGGCGAAGGCCATCATCGTTACTACAGCAGCTGCTCCGGCGCATGATATTGCAGAGAGTGCCCGAGGAATCAATCCGTCCATTGCCGTCATGGCCTACACAACCTATATCCGCAATGCCAGGCTCCTTCGCAGCCAAGGGGCTGAGACCGTATTCTCCGGCGAGGAAGAGGTGGCTCTTTCCATGGCGTCCTTCACTCTCCGTTCTCTGGGCGCTACGGAGGAGCAGGTGGTGCGCGAGCGCCAGGATTACCGCCGACGCCTGGCCGGTGAACAGGCTGTTGATATGCCTGCCGGAGTATGAGCAAGTTACCCCATCGTTTCCCGGATGATGAGCCCGGTAGGCGTATGCCCTGGGAGAAAGGCTGCTATGTTCTGCTTGCAGGGATAGGGGTGGTCATGCTTGCGGCTTGGCTGCGCGATATATTTGAGGTCATGAGCGGGCTCATGTTGGGGGTGTTTTTTCTGTGGCAGGTTATCCGCGGTTTGGTGATCAGGCGTTATTTCTGGTATATTGCCGAAGAGAAGGTGAGTTTCTGGGGCTTATTGGGCGGGTTTGTGATTTGTCTGGCCTTTTACTGGCTCTGCCGCGAGAACCCTTCCGCGGGTTCTTTCCCGCGTGGGTGATGCTTTGTCTGAGTAGAAAAACGTGGGGGAGAGATGGGCTTGTCGCCCCTCTCTCCCCCGAACCCCTGTATTATGAAAATCGGTTCTTGCTTGGATGACCTCAGCTCAGGTGCATGGGCATGAGCACATAGAGGAACTCGTCTGCCACGCGCATGACGCCGGGGCTGGAGGAGTCGATGAGATCCAGAGCAACCTCGCCATCGCCCACTGCCTTCAGAGGTGCCAGGATGAAGTCGGCATTGAAGGTAATGGCAATCTCGCGACCATCGTAGTCGATGGGTACTTCTTCGTTGGCCTCACCCAGATTGGCTGCGCTGGACTGTACTTCCATCACGCCGGGGGCAAAGCGGAAGCGCACCGTGTTCGCCTTTTCAGCAGAGAGCAGGGACACGCGGCGAACAGTCTCGTTGAGGTCGGCTGCCGGCATGACGATGCGTTCGTTGTAGCGGCTCGGTATGACCTGGCGATAGTTCGGATAGTTACCATCGATGAGCTTGGTCACCAGCAGGGTATCGCCGAAATCGAAAGAGGCTTGGTTGGAGGTGATGCGTACCATCACATCCCCGGCATCGCCCAGCAGACGATGGATTTCCGCAACGGCGCGGCTGGGGAGATCGATGGCTACCTGCTGGGATTCCGGGAACTCCAGCTCATTCTCGAACAGTGCCAGACGACGACCATCCGTGGCAACAAGAGTCAGCTTGCCGTCTTGGAAACAGGTGTAGATGCCATTCAGAATATAGCGCGTCCCATCGTTCGAGATGGCAAACTCCGTATAGCGGAACCCGCGATTGAGCATGGCCTGCGGTACTTTGAACTCGCGAGCCTCCTTGAACACCGGCAGACTCGGGAACTCTTCCGCTGCCAGACCATTCAGCTTGAACTGGGCGCGATTGCAGCGTATGGTGGCGATGGTTCCCTTGGTCTCCAGGCTTACTTCACCATCGCGCATTTCTCGGATGATGCTCTGGAGCTTCTTGGCAGGCAGGGTGATGGCACCGGGGGTCTCGACCATGCAGGGCACTTTTGCCAGAATGGTAAGCTCCATATTCGTGGTCGTCAGCTTGAGCTCTCCCTCAGCGGCTTCCAGCAGAACGTTGGAGAGAATCGGCATGCTCGGGCGGGTGGATACCACGCCGGCAACTTTGTTCAGTCCATCCAGAAGTACTTGTTTGGCTAATGCGAATTTCATCTTGAGACTCCTTCGGTTTTTCCGCATTTTACATATTTTTTTCTGCTAAGGCAAGCACAAATGTGCCTGTTTACCATATTTTCCATTCTTTTTTTCAACACACTGCCATATATTGTGGCTTTTGGGTGGAAAAAAGCTGAAAAAGGGGTAATGAGAGCAGCTCCGGGGCGATGAGTGGTCTTTAGCTGATTTCCAGCGAGACCGGGCAATGGTCGGACCCGGTGATGTCGGCATGGATGAGGGCTGACTGCACACGCGGCAGGAGGGGCTCGCTCACGCAGAAGTAATCGATGCGCCACCCTACGTTCCGGGCTCGTGCACCACCCCGGAAACTCCACCAAGAGTAGGCATCGCGTACATCCGGGTGGAGCCGACGGAAGGTGTCCGCAAACCCTGCTCCCAGCAGTCGGGTGAATCCCTCGCGTTCCTCATCGGAGAAGCCGGCGCTGAAGTGGTTGGCGGCCGGACGTGCGAGGTCAATTTCCTCATGAGCGACGTTGAGATCTCCGCAGAAAATCACCGGTTTTTTGGTGGCCAGTTCGCTGACATAATCGCGGAAGGCGGCGTCCCACTCTTGGCGGTAGGGAAGGCGAGCGAGCTCGTTTTGGGAGTTGGGGGTATAGCAATTCACCAGATAGAACTCGGGGAATTCCATGGTTGCGACCCGCCCTTCTGCGTCGTGCTCCGGGCGTCCTATGCCGATGGAGGTGCTGAGGGGTTCGATTCGGGAAAGAATGAGCACACCGGAGTAGCCGGGGCGCTGAGCGGGGTTCCAGAGTGCATGTGGCCAGGATGTCAGCCAGAGGTCAGCGACCTGCTCGGGGCGGGCCTTGATTTCCTGCAGGCAGAGCACATCGGGGGCAAGCGCATCCATCTTCTCTGCGAGCCCCTTGCCCAGAGTGGCACGCAGTCCGTTCACATTCCAGCTGACGAGTTTCATTCTGCGGATATACTACCTCAACAGCCTGCTATCTGTCAAAGCAAATCTGCCGTATGACTCCACCCCTGTTGCGATGGATGAATCCCGATCATAATGCCTTAAAAATGGGTTGACACGGACGATTGGGTATGGTATCATCCCGCCACCGTGATTCGGGCATGTCGAGCTTGCCTGATCGGGATCGACAACTAACCACCACATACATACTTCCATTATGTCCATCGTTAAGTTTTACAAGGAGGAGCACCAGGTTCCTCTTGAGATGCACAAAGTTCGCGTAGTGCAGAAGCTTTTCCTGCCTCCTGTGGAGCAGCGTGTCGAGCTTCTCAAGCAGGCCGGTAACAACACTTTCCTCCTCCAGAATAAGGACGTGTTCATGGATATGCTCACCGATTCCGGTGTGAATGCCATGAGTGACAATCAGGTGGCTGCCTCCATGCAGGCAGATGATTCCTACGCCGGTTCCGAGACCTTCAATCGTCTGTCCCGGGTGATCGAACAGGTGTTCGGCACCAAGTATTTCCTTCCTGCTCACCAGGGGCGTGCCTGCGAGAATATCCTGGCCGAGACTTTTGTGAAGGAGGGTGATGTGGTACCCATGAACTTCCACTTTACCACCACCAAGGCTCACATCACCCGCAAGGGGGGTCGTGTGGAAGAGCTCATCATTGCTGAGGGGTTGGATCCCAATCTCGACTACCCCTTCAAGGGGAACTTCGATATTCCCCGTCTGCGCGCCCTCATCGAGGAGGTTGGCCCCGAGCATGTCCCCTTCGTGCGAATCGAAGCCGGTACGAACCTCATCGGTGGTCAGCCGCTCTCCATGGAGAACATGCTGGAGGTGGCAGCTGTCTGTAAGGAATATGGCGTGATGACGGTGCTGGATGCCTCCCTCCTTCAGGACAACCTCTACTTCATCAAGACTCGTGAGGCTGCTGCGAAGGACATGAGCGTGGCTCAGATCATCCGCAAGCTGGCAGATGCCATGGACCTCATCTACTTCTCCAGCCGCAAGCTGGGCTTTGCTCGCGGCGGTGCCATCATCTCCAACAATGAGAGCCTCATCCTGAAGATGAAGGCTTTTATCCCCCTGTACGAAGGTTTCCTGACCTACGGTGGCATGGAGGTTCGTGCCATGGAGGCCATGGCCGTTGGTCTGCTCGAGACTTTGGACGAGGAGATTATTAACCAGGGTCCCATCTTCATCGAATATCTTGTGAAGGAGCTTTCCGATTATGGCGTACCCATGGTGAAGCCGGCCGGTGGTCTGGGTGCTCACATCAATGCCTCCGAGTTCCTTCCCAACATTCCGCATGAGCAGTATCCTGCCGGTGCTCTTGCCACGGCTCTCTACATAGCCGGCGGCATCCGCGGTATGGAGCGTGGCTCTCTGTCTGAGCAGCGCAATCCCGATGGTTCTGAGAACTACGCCGAGCTGGAGCTGGTACGTCTGGCATGTCCTCGTCGTGTGTTCACGCTCTCCCAGGTGAAGTACTGCGCGGATCGTGTGAAGTGGTTGTACGACAACCGCGAGCTGATCGGTGGTCTGAAGTGGGTGGAAGAGCCCGAGGTTCTTCGCTTCTTCTTCGGGCGTCTGCAGCCGCTGAGCGACTGGCAGGAGAAGCTCGCAGCCAAGTTCCGCGAGGACTTTGGTGAGAGTCTTTGATAGCTCATTCCTCATTCTTTATTCCAAGTCACAGCTTCTTTCCCGGAGGCTGTGGCTTTTTTTTGTAATTCTGCGGCAGTTTGCAAAATGATCTTGTCAATGCGAAGGGGATATGCCATCATAAGCGCATGAATATCCGCGATCTGAAAGATAAAGCCCTTCGTACGGCACTTCCGCTGCTGGCGACCTCGATGGTGGGGCGCATGCTGGTGGACAGAGGGCTGACCATGGCAGCACAGCAGCTTGGGTTGCCCATTTGCGGCGACTATGTGAAGGAGAAGGAGCTATGGCTTATCCGCATAGGTGAGCCCGGGGCTCCTCTCAGGGGAGAGATTGAGGTGAGCAATGATAGTCTGTCGGCGCTTCTCGAGGAGCTTGTGCCGGATCTTGTGCAGGAACGTCCGATCGGTCGGGAGAGGGTGTTGGACCTGCTGCGGCAGCACATGACCGCGGGGAAAGACTGACGGTCGTTGGCTCCGTAAGGTAGCCGGAAGTAAAGTTAAAAAAGAGCCGCTGCTCTCGGGGAGCAGCGGCTGAAATGTAGCTGAATGTCGCGGATCAGGCTTCCTCCGTGGGGAGGGAGTAGTCGATGCCGGCGAGAGCCTGGTACAGGCGCCAGCGGCGGGCGATATCGGCAGCCTCCATGTCGAGCAGTTTATCGAAGTTGGCCTTGTTGTTCTTGGCCAGCAGACGGAAGCGGTTTTCGCCGAGAAGAGCCTCGCGCACATCCATCTTGGGCTTCTTGCTCTTGAGGGTGAGCGGGTTCTTGCCTTCCTTGGCGCGATCCGGGTTGAAGTTGTAGAGCAGCCAGCGGCCACAGTCAACGGCGGCCTTCTGGCGGTCAAGACCCTGAGCCATGTTGATGCCGTGGTTGATGCAGTGACTGTAGGCAATCACCAGAGCGGGACCATCGTATTCCTCTGCCTCCATGAGCGTGGTGAGGGTGTGCTGGTCATCGGAGCCCATGGCGATGGAGCCGACGTAGACATTTCCATAGGTCATGGCCATGTAGCCGAGATCCTTCTTCACTTGGTCCTTACCACGAGTGGCAAACTTGGCAACGGCACCGCGCGGGGTGGACTTGGAGCACTGACCGCCGGTGTTGGAGTATACCTCGGTATCCAGCACGAGTACCTTGACATTCTTGCCGGAGGCCAGGATGTGGTCCAGACCGCCATAGCCGATATCGTAGGACCAGCCGTCACCGCCGAGAATCCACACGGATTTGCGGACGAGGTAATCGGCATGGGCTTTCAGAGCTGCCAGGTCGGCGTTGTCGCCGCAGGCTGTCTTGATGGCGACCACCGTGGCGCGGGCATTGGCAATGTCGGCTTCGGTCTTCTGGGGATTGGCCATCATCTCCTGTACGAGAGCCTCGCCGATGGTGGGAGCGGCTGCCTGCAGGAGCTCGATGGCAAACTGCTGCTTCTTGTCCAGCGATACTCGGAAACCGAGTCCGAACTGGGCGTTGTCTTCGAAAAGGCTGTTGCACCAGGCGGGACCGCGGCCATCGGCATCGTGAGTCCAGGGGGTTGTGGGCAGGTTGCCGCCGTAGATGGAGGAGCAGCCGGTGGCGTTTGCCACGACCAAGCGGTTGCCGAAGAGCTGGCTGAGGAGCTTGACATACGGGGTCTCGCCGCAGCCGGCACAGGCGCCGGAGAACTCAAACAGCGGGCGCAGCAACTGGGCGTCCTTCACCTTGGAGTTGTCGGTGACGGTACGATCGTTGTCGGGCAGCTGCTCGAAGAACTTCCAGTTCTCAGCCTCGGGCTTGAGGGCAACTTCGGCCGGAGTCATGGTGAGCGAGGCGGTGGGGCATACGCGGGAGCAGAGCGTGCAACCCGTGCAGTCCGAGGCAGATACTTGGATGACGTACTTCTTGCCGGCCCAGTCCTTGTGCATCTTGCTGGCATCGGCCGTCTTGAAGCTCTCCGGAGCACCGGCGAGATCTGCGGGGTCGATCATCTTGGCACGGATGGCAGCGTGGGGGCAGACCATGGTACACTTGCCGCACTGGATGCAGGCTTTGCTCGTCTCGGTCTTCTCGGGGGTCCACACGGGGATTTCGAGCGCGAGATCGCGCTTTTCGTACTGGGTGGTACCGCTGGGGAAGGTGCCATCATCGGGCATTTCGCTGACGGTGACGGAGTTGCCGTTACCGGTGACGATCTTGCCGAGTACGTTGCGAACGAAGTCGGGGGGATTTCCGGCGAGAGCCTCGGGGATGTCGTGGCCGGTGATGGTGCTGCCCAAGGGAACCTCGTGGAGGTTGGCGAGGGAGGCATCCACAGCGGCGATGTTCTTGGCAACGACTTCCTCACCCTTCTTGCCGTAGGTTTTCTTGATGGCCTCTTTGATGTAGCCGAGGGCTTCCTCGGCGGGGATCACGCCGGCGAGGTTGAAGAAGCAGGTCTGCATGATCATGTTGATGCGACCGCCCATGCCGGTGGACTTGGCTACCTTGAAGGCATCGATGCAGTAGACCTTGATGTTCTTGTCGAGGATTTGCTGCTGCATGCGGGCAGGCAGACTGTCCCACACCTTCTCAGGAGCCACGGAGGTGTTGATGAGGAAGGTGGCATTTTGTGCGGCGTTCTTCAGGAAGTCGAACAGATTGAGCAGGCTGGGCTGGTGCAGTGCGATGAAGTTCGCGTTCGTGATCAGGTAGGTGCTGTGGATCGGGGTGGTGCCGAAGCGCAGGTGAGATACCGTGGAGGAGCCGGACTTCTTGGAGTCGTACTCGAAATAACCCTGAACGTACAGGTCGGTGTGCTTGCCGATGATCTTAATGGCATCCTTGTTGGCACCGACGGTGCCATCGGAGCCCAGTCCGTAGAACATGCAGCGGGTTACGGTGTCCGGCTCGGTGGAGAAGGAGGGATCGTAGGAGATGCTCTTGCCGGTCACGTCATCTTCGATGCCGACGGAGAAGCCGGTCATGGGCTCGGGCTTGGAGAGCTCGTCAAATATACCCTTGACCATGGCGGGGGTGAATTCCTTGGAGCCCAGACCATATCGACCACCAACCACCTTGGGCATGGCGAAGGGAAGGGTGCCGGCAACCAGTGCGTCGGAAAGGGTCTGCACTACATCCTGCAGCAGGGGTTCGCCTAAGCTGCCCGGTTCCTTGGTGCGGTCGAGCACGGCGATCTTCTGCACCGTGCTGGGCAGGGCGGCGATGACGTCTGCCGCCGGGAAGGGACGGTACAGGCGGATCTTGAGCACGCCTACATCCTCGCCCATGGCATTCACGGCCTCCAGAGCTGCCTCGGCGCCGGAGCCCATCATGATGATCACGCGAGTGGCCTGCGGGTTGCCGATGTACTCCACCAAGTCATAGTAGCGACCGGTGAGATCGCCAAACTTCTTCATGGTGTTCTTCACGATGGCGGGGACGGCATCGTAGTATTTATTCACCGTTTCACGGCCCTGGAAGTAAACATCGGGGTTCTGGGCGGTACCGCGGATGACGGGGGCATCCGGGGTCAGACCGCGGGCATGGAACTCGTCCACCCATTTCTGATCGATCATGGCACGCAGGGTGTCATCGGTGATGTCAGCGATCTTGCCCACCTCGTGGGAGGTGCGGAAGCCGTCGAAGAAGTTGATGGAGGGTACACGGCTTTCCAGCGTGGGAGCGTGGGCGATGGCGGCCATATCCGGGGCCTCTTGGGTGCTGGCGCCGCAAAGCATGGCGAAACCGGTGGAGCGGCAGCTCATGACATCGCTGTGGTCACCGAAAATGGAAAGCCCCTGAGCTGCAAGGGCACGAGCCGCAATGTGGAACACGCAGGGCGTGAGCTCA
>JAZQCA010000070.1:0-11882 GCA_045545975.1 Akkermansia sp. | reverse complement strand
GCCACCTACGGCTATGCCCTGAGCGAGCGCACCACCCTGAGCGGCTTTGCCGGACTGGAGTACCTGACCACCGACAGCGGCGACATCGCCCCCGGTGCAGCCAGTGGCTCCGTACAGAACCTGCGCGGTGAGCTCGGTGTGAGCCTGGGTCACAAGTTCAGCGACCGCAGCAGCATGTATGCCGAGCTGAGCTTCGTGGGTGACATGGTACGCAACAACCCGACCGCCGAGGTCGGCGGCGTCCGCAGCAAGGGCTCGAACCCGGGTCGAGCGGGCATCAACTTCTCCGTTGGCGGCAGCCATGCCCTCAACGAGAACTGGTCCGTGAACGCCGCTTACAACCTGGAGCTCATGCAGCACGCTAACAGCCACAGCGCCAACATAGGCTTCAGCCGCACGTTCTGATCGGACATATTGTTATGTGTGGAAAGGGGGAGGAGCTCTTGTTGCTCCTCCCCCGTTATTGTTGTCTTCGTCGGAAGAGATCAGGGATATTCCGAATGAGACAGCCCGAGCGCATGTGTCCCAAATCTTGGGACACATATGAAGAGAGAGTTGAACTTGACAAGGGGCGGGATAGAAGATATAATGCGGGTCGATTCCCATAGTATGTCAAATATGATTTCATCAATCTTCCGTCGGATGCTGGGCGGAGATGCCGGGTTAGGAAGATGGATATCGCAGCGGCTGATGCTGTTCACGGTATTGGGCGTGGCTGCGTTGTGTATGCTGGTGTACAGCCAGGATGAAGTACCTTTTCTGAGTGCCTATCGCATGGTGTGGCTTGTGCTGACATCGCTGGCTGTATTCGGGTATTACGCGCTGGGGCATCGCAAGGGAGAGATGACGACCGGTCGAGCTCTTCTGTGTGTGCTGGTGACATTGGCGCAGATGTTCATCATTTACCTGATCAATGGTTTCTGGCCGAGGATTCCCGGGGTGGAACTATGGCATAAGTTACTGGTTTTGCCGTACATGCTGGCACCATCCGTGACGGCCGTGCTGATAAATCGCTCAATGGGGGTCTATGTGGCGTTGTGCTGCACCTTATTCGGCATCATGTTCTTCCCGGCGAATTATCCTGCCCAGTTTACAGCGGATTATGTGGTGATGAGTCTGCTGACCGGGGTGGTTGCTGCTGCTATATGCGGGCACCTGCGCAAGCGACAGCAGATTTTGTATGCCGGCTTCAAGACCGGGTTTCTGGTTTTTGTGACATCTCTGATCCTTGGGGCTTTGCATGCCGTGGAGGTTTCCCCCTTCCGTGATGGTGTGGATGCAGCGCGGCTGCTGACGATGTTGTTCATGGCGTTGGGGGTGAATTTCCTGTTGGCGGTGATCGTGAATGGGGTGATGCCGATGCTTGAAAATCTATTCGGTATATCCACCCACATCACTTGGCTGGAGTGGGCCGATATGAACCATCCCCTGCTTAAAAAATTGCAGATATCGGCTCCCGGTACATTCCACCACAGTTTGTATGTGCAACGATTGGCGGAGGCCGCGGCCGAGGCAATAGGGGCCGATGTGACCCGCGCCGGTGTGTGTGGTCTTTATCATGATATCGGCAAGGTGAAGAACCCTCAGTATTTCTCGGAGAATATCGTGGATCAGACGATGACTCCGCATGTGGATCTTACCCCGGAAGCCAGCGCACGGATTATCACCGGTCATGTAACGGAGGGGGAGCAGCTGGCCCGCGGGATGAAGCTCAATCCGCGGATCATAGATGTCATCCGTGAGCACCATGGCACGACAACTGCTTATTTCTTTTACCGAAAGGCGCTGGATAATTACGAGGCGGCTCGCAAGAAGTTTGATGACGGACTGACGGATACCTGTCCCGATGAGGTGGATAAAGCGATCTTTACATATCCCGGACCGATACCCCAGAGCCGAGAGTCCGGCATCGTGAGCATGGCAGATGCCGTGGAAAGTGCCACTCGTTCCTTGTTGCACCCGACGGAGGATGATATCCGCAACATGATAGAGGGGATCTTCAAAGGAAGGATACTTGATGGACACCTTCAGGACAGCGGATTGACACTCGGAGAGATTGCCAAGATGAAGGAGGCGTTCTTCATCACGCTGCGCACGATGAATCATAACCGCATAGCCTATCCCAAACCGCAGGCAGGTGATGCAGCTGCTCTTCTGGCTGAGAAACGCAGTGCCGAGGAGAAGAACTCGGAAAATTAATGATGAAACAACAGTTGAGAAGTTTTCTGATGGTGCTTTCCTTCATCGTGGGAGGCATCTTTCACGCGGAGATCAGCTCTTTCGGATGGTTGCTCCCCATAGGGATTACCGTTATGCTGAGCATCACCTTTCTCGGACTGGATGTCGAGCAGCTGCGCCTACGCCGCATGCACATAGCCGTGCTGTTGTCGCTGCAAGTAGTGTGGGTGCTTGCTTGGCTGGCAGCCAAGGCACTGGGAAATGCAGCTTTGGCCGAGTCGGTTTATTATTGCGGTGCCGCGCCGATTGCCTCGGCTGCGCCGATTATTGTACACTTACTCCGAGGTAATGTGGGCTTCATAACAACGGCGATGGTTCTCAGCCAGATTGTTTTTGGCGTATTGACTCCATTTGTGCTCCCCGTGATTGTCCATTCGCCTGATCTGAGCTATACCGAGCTCATGCTGATGGTGGCGAAACAGATCGGACTGGTGCTGGGGGTGCCTGCAGCAGCTGCGGCTATCCTGCGGCAGATATATCCACCCTGCAAGCAATGGAGTACCCGGCTTAAGGACGTATCGCTGGGTATCTGGAATCTGAATCTGATCGTGGTGTCTGCCATCGGTACGCAGCGAATCATGCAGATGGATTACAGCTTGATGGATATGCTGCCCATGGTGCTGGGAGCTATGGTAGTATGTGCCGTGGGATTCCTGGCCGGCTACAGGCTGGGTTATCCCGAGCTTAAACGTGAGTGCTCGCAGGCCCTTGGTCAGAAGAACACCATCCTGACACTCTACATTGCCGGGCAGAGCTACGCAACACCTCTCGCCTATATCGGTCCGGTGTGCTATGTGTTCTGTCACAATATGGCGAACGCCATCCAATTGTCGCTGGCTGCCAGGGAACAGAGAAAAAGCAGCGAGAAGTCCCGGAGCTGAGCTTACGAGAGCTGCTCGTCAAGTAGTTCTGCTGCAATGGTGACACACTGCTGGCAGGCTACGCGAGGTGTGCCGCCCTTGAGCTCGCAGCATTTCCAAGCTCCGAGTCGAGCTGTGAAGGCCTCCTTGAGTTCGTCCGCAGCCTGAGGTGCAATTTGAGTGGCACCATAGAGTGCTCCGCACATTCCCTCCGGCGCCCGTCCTCCGCCGCAGGATTTCATGGACTCCAACAGATCTTCGCGCTTGAAGGCGGCGCAGATTGTCTGGGCGCAGTTGTACATGAAAGGGGGCTCGCGAAAGGTGGAAAGTGCTTTTTCTGCGTTGGTCATAGCTGTGATGGATGATGAGTGGGCTGGGCGGTTTTTGTCAGATCAGGTGACCCATGCGGTCGCGCTTGGTGTCCAGATAGTGTTTGTTATCTTCGTGCGGAGGGATGCTGATGGGCATTTGCTCAACGATGCTGAGACCATGACCTGCCAATCCCACGATTTTACGGGGATTGTTGGTGAGAAGGCGCAATTTGCGCACACCGAGATCTCGCAGAATCTGAGCGCCCACTCCATAATCCCTCAGATCGGGAGCAAAGCCGAGCCGGATATTGGCGTCCACGGTATCAAGACCTTGTTCTTGGAGCTTGTAGGCATGTAATTTAGCTGAGAGACCGATGCCACGCCCTTCCTGACGGAGATAGAGGATGACGCCGCCCTCCTGCGCCACTCGTCGCATGGCGGTGTGTAACTGGCTACCACAGTCGCAGCGGCGGCTGGCAAAGACATCACCTGTCAGGCACTCGCTGTGTACGCGGCAGAGAATCGGCTTGTCGGGATCGATCTCGCCATGCACCAAGGCCAGGTGGGTTTGCCCATCGATTTTGGAATGGTACGCATGACACATGAAGTCACCGAAATCGGTGGGCAACTTCACAACTTCCTCTTTCTCGATGAGTTTTTCCGTGTGCTGTCTGTGCTCAATGATTTGAGCGAGGGAGCAGGCTTTCAGCCCATAGCGTTTCTGGAAGGAGCCCAGTTCACCCAGTCGTGCCATGGTTCCGTCCTCCTTCATGATTTCACAGCACACTCCTACCGGTTCCATCCCGGCGATCCTCAGCAGATCAACAGTCCCTTCCGTATGACCGGCACGGCGGATGACTCCACCCTCAACCGCGCGGAGCGGGAAGCAATGACCGGGCTGTACAAAGTCATCGAGGGTGGAGTGCGGGTCCGACAGTTTCATGGTGGTGATAGAGCGCTCGAACGCGCTGATGCCGGTGGTTGTGCCTACGCGGGCATCCACACTGACCGTGAAGGCGGTGTGGTGTTTTTCCGTGTTGTGAGAGGCCTGCATGGGCAGGCCGAGCGAGTCCACCTTTTCATGAGCCATGGGTACACAGATGAGCCCGCGTGCGTGAGTGGCCATGAAATTGATGTTCTGGGGAGTGGCGAACTGACCTGCACAGACGAGATCCGCCTCGTTTTCACGGTGGGGATCATCCGTCATGAGAATGAGTTTACCCAAGCGAAGATCCTCGATGACTTCATCGAGGGGGTGATAGATGATGGGATCGACTCCATCCGCTACGGGAACAGCCGGAGCAGGGAGATTTTGCTGAGCAACGGGAGTGGCCGGAACGTTTTCGGATTCCGAGGGGAGCGGCTCCCCGCTGACGGCAGCATCGCACTGGTTGATGAAGCTGCTCATGTCAAATACACCGTTCTTCGAGGAAAACTCAATGTTCTTCATGATCGCAATTGCGGAGTGGCTGCTCCTGCGGAGCTGTGACCGCAGGAGCGAATAGAGGGGAATGGAGTGTTATTTATTCATTTTTGCCCATGAGTCCCGCAGACTGACAGAGCGGTTATAAACGGGGTGCTCTGCGCTGTGGTCGTAGCGATCTGCCACAAAGTAACCGGTACGCTCGAACTGGCAGAGGAACTCGGCAGGTGCTGCGGCCAGGGCAGGTTCTACAACGGCGTCTTTGATCACTGTGAGCGAATCTGAATTCAGCGAGGCGAGGAAGCCCTCCGGGTTCGCATCCGGCGCTTCGTCCTTGAACAAACGATCGTAGAGGCGAACCTCGGCCTGTACGCCATATCGGGCGGAGACCCAGTGGATGGCACCCTTGCAGCGAATCCCCTCAGGCGGGTTCGCGCCGATGGTACCGGGAAGAACTTCTGCATGCACCTCGGTGATGTTGCCCTCTGCATCGGCAACGAAGTCGGTGCAGACCACACAGTAACCTCCGCGCAGTCGCACACAGGCACCGGGGCTCATGCGCTTGTATTTCTTGGGCGGGTCGATCATGAAGTCATCGCGATCAATCCAGACTTCCTTCGTGAGGGTGATCTTACGATTGCCCTGTTCAGGTTTCTCGGGGTTGATGACGAGCTCAACTTCCTCTTCATGATCATCGGGAAGATTAGTGAGAACAAGTTTGAGGGGATGCAGCACGGCCATACGGCGCTCGGCGTCGGCATTGAGCTTGGCGCGCACGGCATTCTCGAGACGGGCCACATCGGTGTTACCATTGAACTTGGTGATGCCCACTCCCTCGCAGAACTCAACAATGGCGGCTGCCGGGTAGCCGCGACGGCGCATGCCGCAGATGGTGGGCATGCGGGGATCGTCCCAACCGGCAACATAACCTTCCTCAACCATCTGGCGGAGCTTACGCTTGCTCATGACGGTATAGGTGATGTTGAGGCGGGAGAACTCACGCTGCTGCGGACGGGAACCTGCGGGGATGGGGCAGTTCTCGATGACCCAGTCGTAGAGGGGACGATGATTTTCGAACTCGAGCGTGCAGAGCGAGTGCGTGATGAACTCGTAGGCATCTTCCAGCGGATGAGCAAAGTCGTACATCGGGTAGATGCACCAGCTGTTACCCGTGTTGTGATGGTGATCGTAGGAGATGCGGTAGATGACGGGGTCGCGCATGTTCATGTTGCTGCTGGCCATGTCGATCTTAGCGCGGAGGACGGCTCCGCCCTCAGGGAACTTACCGGCTTTCATTGCCTCGAACTGAGCAAGGTTCTCTTCCACGGAACGATCGCGGTAGGGGGAGGGGGTACCGGGTATGACCAGAGTGCCGCGCTGCTGGCGCATTGTCTCACGATCCTGTTCATCCACATAGGCCAAGCCGTTGCGGATGAGGTGCAGGGCGCATTCGTAGTAGAAATCGAAGATGTCGGAGGCCCAGTAGAGGTGATCGCCCCAGTCAAAGCCGAGCCACTTGATGTCCTCTTGGATGGAATTGACGAACTCAACGTCCTCCTTGCAGGGGTTTGTGTCATCGAATCGGAGGTGACAAACTGCTCCCAGATGAGCGTATTCCTTTGCTACACCGAAATCCAGGCAGATTGCCTTGGCATGCCCGATGTGAAGATACCCGTTCGGCTCCGGGGGGAAGCGGGTGATGGGGGTCTTGCAATGACCTTCTGCCAGGTCACTGGCTATCCAGGCACGGATGAAATCTCTCCTGACATATTCCTCGTTTGTCATGCGCGCGATTCTACCCCTTCCGGCGCGTGAAAGCAAGCTCATTCCTCCGGCTGACGCATTTTGTCGTTGGCGGAGAGCCGGAAATCACAGATAAGTAGCGGTGATCGTGCAGGCTCCACCCAGGGAGAAGGGCGCCGGGTGCGGAATGATTCCCGGTGCTTCAATCATGGCATCTGCCTCGCTGACGGAGCCGCTGAAGCTGATGATGTTGCCATCCTTGTCATTGCGGCGACTGTTGATCTGCATGCTGTGGATGAGCAACTGCACTCGGAAAGCCTCGCTGCCGCTGAGAGATTCGTAGGTAATGGAGAGATCCTGCATGGTCTGCCCACTGCTTACCCGGTTGTGCTGCCAGTTGCCGACAGCGCCGGATGAAGAACGAACAGTACTCTGTCCGTCGGTGGTTCGGATGGCTACCGAACATGTCGTGACAGAGCCAACGGGTACACCTGCTGCACTCGTCCGACAAGTGAAGTTGAGCGTATACCTGTTGCCCAGTCGATCCGTCACATTGTCTATCCTGATCTCGCAGGTGGTGGGCTGTTTGTCCTGCCGGGAGGGTTCGGAGCCTTCGTTCTCAGGGTCTTCGGGGAAGAGGAGTTCCGGTGCTTCATGATCGTCTGTTTCTCCTGTTCCAGGCGATTCCTCCGTTATATCCTCGGAGCCTCGGCTGCCACCACCTCCTCCGCAGCCGGGGAAAAGCAGGGTGCAGACTAACAGGTAGCTCAGAAGTCTGATGGCGCGGAACGATGTATGCCGTAACATATGAGTTGAGATGTGTGGTCAGCTGTAGCCGGATTATTCAGCCTTGAACCCGGGGCGTGTGGTGACGAAGATAAAAATGAGACCAATGCACACACTCATTGCCCCGTAGAGGAGGAAGGTTGAGGTGGAGGCCGGATCACTTACGATGCTGGTGAGGTAAATAACCAGGAAGTTACCCATGGTGCTGGTGAGGAACCAGAAACTCGAGACTATACTCTTGAGCTTGTCTCCTGCTGCGGTATATGCATACTCCAGTCCGGTTGTGCTGACGAGAATCTCAGCCACAGTAATGACGAAGTAGGGCAGGATCTGCCAGAGGATGCTGAGCTGCTCGCCGGAGTCCAGTCGGGTCTGAAGCCAAGCTACGAGCGCATAGGAACCACCGGCGAGGACGATGCCGGCTCCCATGCGGCGCAGGGGCTGGCTCCATTTGCCGATGTAGGGGTAGACCAGCAAGGTGACAATGGGCACGAGGGTCATCACGAATGCCGGGTTGATGCTCTGCATCTCCTCCGCTCCGAAGAAGAACTGTATGCCAAACAGGGAGAAGTTGATCTGCTCCATATTGCGCCCCTGTAGGATCCAGCTCGTGGAGGTCTGGTCAAAGAGGCTCCAGAAGGGAATGATAAGCAGGAAAACGGTGAGCACACGCAGCATGTTGCGAGCTTCCTTAAGCTGTTCGGTATTGTAGAACTTCTTCGTGATTTCCTTGGACTCAAAGAGCATGCTGCCGGTTGTGCCGAAGAAATTCTGCATGCGGAAGGTGGCAGCGGTTTTCAGGGCAGCTGTGAGGAGAGCTGCTACATAGAGCAGCAAAGCCCCCAATCCGCAGAAGCCCGCAGCTGTATCTCCCGCGCCGCTCAGTTGAGCAATGGTACGGGCTCCGTCCTGCACCCAGACGGCAAGCCCCACCACGATGGGGGCAAGCACAATGAAGGTAGCTATGCGGATGGCGGTGGTGGTGGCCTTGCTTACAGCCTCGCCGCCGTAGCGCTGGCAAGCTTCCTTTGCTCCTCTGAAAATACGGCAGAGCAGAGCCGGCAGAAACTCCGGTTGCGCAGGTGCTTTGTGCAGGTACTGCTTGCGCCCACACCAGAACACCAGAGTGGCCAGAGCCATGAATATGCCGGGAATGGCAAATGCCCAGCTGTAACCCCAGTTCTTGTGAACCCAGGGAATGACGAGGAAGGAGAAGAAGGAGCCGAAGTTGATGGACCAGTAGAACGCCGCATACACGCGGGTCATGGTCTTGCTGTCAAAGCCTCCGACCTGATCTCCGACGAATGCTGATACGCAGGGCTTAATGCCGCCTGCTCCCAGAGCAATGATGAACAGACCGCTCATGAGGATCATCCGCTTGATCTCCAAGCTGTCTGTCAGGTCGGCTGTTGCCAGTACGCCATGTCCCAGGCAGTAGAAAAGCGAGACGTAGAGGATCGTGTGGTAACGACCGAGAAAACGATCCGCTATCCAAGCTCCCAGCAGGGGCAGAATGTAGATGAGGGCATTGAAAAGGTGGGCTACTTCCATGGCCTCGCTCTCGCTCATGGCGAGAGCATTCACCATATAGAGCACCAGAATGCTCTTCATCCCGTAGAAACTGAAGCGCTCGCACGCTTCATTACCAACAATGTATTTGGTCTGGGGAGGGAAGGCCATGGTGTGCGCTGCTGTTTATCTGGCCCCGCGGGTGGTTACTCTGTCGGAAAGCTGTACATTGTAACGGATGTAGGCAGAACTCATCCAGTCGAGCATGATGTTATTCCGCAGCTCAGCATTGTTCATGGGCAGCTGGTACATGAGCTTCGCCATGGTGTACTGAGGATCGGAGGGAACTGTGCGCTCCACAACGGCGCTGATGCGGGCTCCCTTGGGGGCCAGGACGACCAAGGGACAGAGTTTGCCGCTTGCGGTGGTCAACAGAGCCTGGGTGGAAATGCCCTCAGGAATGTCAGAGGAAATGGCCAGTGTGCTGGGACCAAAGTCGCTCACCTCGGCTCCGGCTGCCGTGGCACGGGCGAAGACCGCATCCAGACCTTCACCGGCTGTCAGGGCTTCAGACATTTCTTTGAAGAGAGTCTCGGCTGCGAGGTTGAGGGCGTTGTCGGCGCGCTCGGTCTTCAGGTCATTGAGAGCCATATCACGAGCCTGTTCGTAGGGAAGCTCCGCGGGGGGCTCTACGGCTTCTACTCGAATGAGTACAACCTTGTTATCCCTGGTGAGGAAGAAACCGCGCATCTGCTGGATGGAATTCAGGCTGTCAATAGTGCCGTTCTTGCTCGCCTGCTCGTAGGCGCTGACTGTGGCGGCTGTTTCGATGTCGTTGAAGGCCAGCGCTGCGAGTGAGGAGCTTTTGCCATTGTGATCGATCTCTGCCTGTAGTTCGGCCGGAGCTTCCGTCTCGGTGCAGAGGGGGAACGTGACGTGTGTGCTGCCGTCTTCATTCTTGTAGCTGAACTCGGCATTTTCCGGGTTGGCTGCGGCATTCTCCAGAAGGGTATCAAGCCCGCTGCCATTCGCCATGGAAAGATCCTGCATGATGGTGTCGGCTGTGTTCATGAGGGCGTCGATGGTGACGTCCTTGCCGGGGGTGAGGGTGTAGAGGGAGATGATGCGGCGCTGAGTGCTCTTGTAACGGGATTTGTTCGCCTCCCAGTAGGTCTTTATTTCATCCTCGCCCGGTTCAGCCGGGGCTGCAACCTTGTCTGCGGGAAGCCAGGCGGTTTTGCCCTTGACGGACTGCATGCTGGCATCGATCATGGCGGCCTGTGCCTTGGTGTTGTAGGTGATATCCGTTGTCACCATGGCTCCGATAGCCTCCCAGATGATGATGTCGGAGATGACGCTGCGGAAAGATTGCTCTGCGGGGTTATTGGCTACACCATCATAATAACCGGTGAGGTTCTGGTAGAGCTTCTGGTTGAATGTGCCATCGGTGTTGATAAAGGCAGGCAAGCCGGTGATGAAAGCATCGATTTGCTCCTTGGAGGGGACGATGCCGAGGCTCTTTGCCTCTTCGCGCAGCACGGCACGATTGACGGCGATATTGTCCTCCTCATGGGAGCAGGGACCGCTGCTCCAAGTCTGGAGAATGTATTGCAGTCGGCCGATGCTGGCCTGTGTCTCCGGGTGTTCCTGAATCCAGGCGCTCATGGCAGCTTCTTCGTCAGCACTCAGTTCATCATCGTCATTGGCATCGAATCGATCCTGAAGATTCGTATAGGTGGCAGAGATCAGGCTGCGAATGGTGCCGGAGGCACTTTCTGCCATGTTGTATACATCGGGATCCTTGTAACCGGTGTTGTTCACCTGAATACGGAAATCACGGGAGAATGCGCTACCCTGATCGCTGTAGTCCATCATCAGCAGACCTGCGCCGATGGCTACGATCACGATGAGTACCAATAATGAGTTTTTACGGATGAATTCGAGGAAGGTCATGGCCTGATAGGAGATGGTGATTGCCGCGCCTGCGCGCTGAACTTGCGCATTCTAGCCTATATCATACAGGGTGGCAAGAGAATTCCGTGTCTTATTTCCGCTTCATTGGTACGAAAAAGCTCCGGGTTGTTACCCGGAGCTCTTACATCCCCACGCGGATTCGAACCGCGGTTCTATGACTGAGAATCATATGTCCTAACCCCTAGACGATGGGGACTTTGAAGTACGCGGACCGGGACTCGAACCCGGGACCAATAGATTAAAAGTCTACTGCTCTACCGACTGAGCTATCCGCGCACTATCGCTACGATTGCAGCGCGCACATCCTACACGAGCTGTGCCTTTTTGTCAAGGATAAAAGTTAAATTTAGTGAAAAAAACGATGTCGCATTGCCTCAAAAATCCAGTCACCGAACTGACACTTCTCTCGAGTTCGGCTGACACGTGAAAAGCTGGATGCCTCATAAATCAGGCACTAACATATACACATGTCACTCAAAATGAGTAAACAAGCAATAATAGAGTTACTGGATTCAAAAGCAGCAAAGTATCGAAAGACACGCTCCCGTAAAGCTAAGGGCGAACTTCTGAAGCAACTAATGGAACTAACCGGTTACAAGTTTTAAGAAAAAAGCATTTTTTTGCAAAAAAGTGGCGGATTGACCTCTCCGGAGTAGTTATATATAATGAAGACAGGTTACTTATACGGATGCGCTTTTTCTTTACCAGACACAGTCGAGAGCTCCATCGGCAATGCGCGGAGTGGTTTCTGACGTGTCGCCATCGCCTGATAGCTTATACTGAGCAGCAGGTGGATAGCTTGACAGATGCAGAACATTTGTTGTCTGAGGTAATGGGAAAGGTGATTGCTGCCATTGCGGGTCGTAGTCTGCCACAGGAAGAATGGTTGCCCTATACCTACACGGCTATCCGAAATGCAGCCATTAATCAGAAAAAGAAAAACGCACAGCGCCTCGAAGCGGAGCTGAAATACGGGGCAAATGAGCCAAGTGCCGTTGAACTCCCGGATAGCGATATTTACGAACACCTGCGGCATCA
>JAZQCA010000069.1:0-31660 GCA_045545975.1 Akkermansia sp. | reverse complement strand
CGACTTACGCCGATAGAGAAACAAATGAAAGCTTACTGCCGATGGTGAGGCGTCTGATACCCCACTACGAATTTTCACACAGAATACTATGCCTTTATGTTGTTTAGGACTATTTTTCCATAATCTTTGGGACACATGTGTGCTGAGGCAGTATTTTTTGCAAAAGATGAACAGTCGCGCACTTAAGGCTTTACGCGGCGCGGCAAATGTGCTAGTATACCGCGCGCAAGGCGCGCGCAGCCTGAGCGGAACAAAAAGTTATGAGTGATCCCACAAAGTTCAGAAATCTGGCCATTATTGCCCATGTAGACCACGGAAAAACCACCCTAGTTGACCAACTGTTGAAGGCCGGTGGAACCTACCGCGAAAACCAGGAGGTGCAGGACCGCGCCATGGACTCCATGGATCTTGAGCGTGAAAAGGGCATCACCATCAAGGCGAAAAACACCTCCATTCACTGGAACGGGTACACCATCAACATCGTCGATACGCCCGGTCACGCTGACTTCGGCGCCGAGGTGGAGCGCGTGATGAAGATGGTGGATGGAGTGATCCTGGTTGTGGATGCCTATGAAGGTCCGCAGGCTCAGACCCGATTCGTACTCCGCAAAGCGCTGGAGGAAGGACTGCTCCCCATCGTGGTGGTGAACAAAATCGATCGTCCGCATGCGGACCCGATGAAAGTGCATGATCAGGTACTGGAACTGCTGCTGGATCTGGATGCCACGGAAGAACAGTTCGAGGCCCCCTTCGTGTACGGCTCAGCCCGCGATGGCTACTTCATGAACAGCCCGGAAAATGAGCCACCCGTGGACTGCACTCCCCTGCTCTTCCAGATCATCAACCACATTCCCGCACCCAAGGACGCAGATCCCGACACCCCCTTCAAAATGCTCATCTCCAATATCGACTGGGATGACTATGTGGGACGAGTGGCCGTGGGTCGCATATCCAATGGTCGCGTCCAGAAAGGCGACACACTCTACCTGCTGCGCCCGGACGGCAGCAAGGTACAGGGCAAAGTCACCAAGCTCTTCGAGTACAGCGGTCTGCTGACGACGGACTCTGCCATTGGCGAGGCCGGCAATATCATCGGAATCTCCGGGTTCGAGGATGTGGACATTGGTGAGACCCTCGTGGCAGATCCTGAGGAAGAGGCTCTTCCCTTCGTGCAGATCGACCCGCCGACTGTGCAGATGGAGTTCAGCATCAATGACGGACCGCTCGGTGGCAGAGACGGCAAGAATGTGACAAGCCGCGTCATCCGCGATCGGCTCATGCGCGAAATGAGAACCAACATCTCCATCAAGGTGGAGGATACAGATCTGGCAGGCGTGTTCATGGTTTCAGCCCGTGGCACCATGCAGATCGCCATCTTGGTGGAGCAGATGCGCCGCGAGAACTATGAGGTGCTTGTCTCTCGCCCCAAAGTCATCACCCGAGAAATCGATGGGGTACGCTGCGAACCCTTCGAGACCGTCTTCATCGAAGTACCGGATGAATGTGCCAATGGAGCCGTGCGAATCCTCGGCAACCGCAAGGGGATCCTCGAGAATATGGAGACCAAGGGAACCGGGCGCACCTACATCCAGGCGACCATCCCCACCCGCGGTCTGATCGGCTTCGAGTTTGAACTTGTCAACCTCACCAGCGGTCATGGCATATTCTCCCATCTCTTCAAGGAATATGCCCCATACGCCGGAGAGATTGTCACCCGTCAGAGCAGCACGCTTATCTCCATGGAAAGCGGGATAGCTCGTCCCTATGCCTTGCAGGCGATGGAGGAACGCGGTGCTCTCTTCATTGCTCCCGGCGATGAAGTGTACGAGGGAATGATCGTGGGCGAAAACCCCAAACCCATCGACATCCCGGTGAATCCCACCCGCGAAAAACACCTCACGAACCATCGTTCAGCCACCAAAAACGACTCCATCCAGCTCACCCCGCCCCGCATATTCTCGCTGGAACGAGCCATCGAGTACATCGAACCCGATGAACTGGTGGAGGCAACCCCGCACTTCATCCGCATGCGTAAGCGCCTACTGGATGCCACCGCCCGCAAGCGCGCCGAGTTGCGCGCCAAGGGACTCTGAGCCCCCTTCAAACACACAACGATACCATGTTCCAAGACATCACCAACTGGTTTATCGGGCAGGATTATGCCGCCATCAGTCTGTACACAGCCGCTCTGTTATGCTACATTGCGGGATTTCTGGGAGCAGTACTGCCCTATCCCGGTTGCTTCGTAGCGCTGGGCGGGAGCGTGTGCTACGCCATGGCCGCCGGAGCCCCTTATCCCTCATGGTGGTTCTGGCTTATCCTAGTACTGCTGGCTATCTTCGGCACCCTGGCAGATAACATCACGACTGCCATGGGAGCAAGGAAGTTCGGCGGCAGCAAACAGGCGTTCTGGGGCAGCATGATCGGTCTTTTTGTCGGCGCGTTCTTCTTCCCCTTCGGGCTGATCATCGGTCCCTTCCTGGGAGCGTTCATAGCCGAGGTGATTCTGGTTCGCAAAAATGCGAAAGAGTCCGCGAAGTCGGGTTTTGGCGCCACAGTAGGGCTCTTGGCCGGAGTACTGGTGAAGGTAGTAATCACCGCGCTCATGTTGGTGCTGACCCTTGCCTGATGCTGCAATGAACCCCCTTCTTCACTACACTCTACCGGTACTCATACTGTTGAGCAGTTGCCGCAGTACGGGGCCGGATGGTGCCACCATCACCCGTGCGGAAGTCATCCGCACCGCTCGCAGCTATACCACCCTCGCCTGGCAGGCAAGCCCCCGTCACAGCCTGCATGGCACCGCACCCGACGGACAGCGTATCGACACCCCCGATGCCCTCACCGCCTCCCCCGATATACACGGCTTCTGGTGGAAGGAAGGCACGAACATCGGCATGCCCTACAAATGGGGCGGGTTCGACACTCCCGCCCAATTTGCAGAGCGCTTATCGACAGAGCCACATGTCTATGCCGGTGACTACGCCTCTACAGCCAAGGTACGCGGAGGAGATGAGGCGGTAAGCCGCTACGCTGCCGGAGTAGACTGCTCAGGGCTGGTCTCTCGCTGCTGGGGACTGCCTCGCCCATACTCCACCCGGGAGTTGCCGGGTATTTGTACCCCTCTGGACAGCTTGGATGAATTACGCCCCGGCGACATTCTGTTGCGCCCCGGTGAGCATGTTCAATTATTCGTACGCTGGGAAAACGAGGAACGGAGCCACTACCGCTGCATCGAGGCAGGAGGAGATCCGGCTTGGCGCTGTAACGAAGTCATCCTTCACCGCGACACTCTGACCACCCACAGGGGCTTCACGCCTTGGCGCTACAAGGGCATACGCTAACCCTTGGTCTTACACCCCTCCTGCTCGGCAGATTCCGGCGCAGCCTGCGACATTTGATCGGCACATCTTGCCCGCAGCGCACTCATCACCCGTCGCACAATCTCAAGGCGCCCGCTCCTGCGGAGAGCCACCACATCCCGGAAGCTCGGCACACGCGCCTCCCCCTGTAAACGGCGGAGAAAAAGATGGCCGGTCACATAGACATTCGAGGCCGCAAGCGCAGCCTCCAGCACCGGTTTGGCGATCACATCCGTCACCCCGGCGAGCATACCGAAGATCGGGACATTCTTTGCAGCGGCATTCCCGGCCTTGTACTGCACATCAGGATCATCGATCAACAGGTCGGCGAAGTCATCCACGAGCTCCGTTGCCACCATGGCAGCACTATCGCAGATCAAGCTGTTGAGGATAACATAAACAAAGGAATTCAGGATAACTGCGCCGAAACAGAGCGCGTTGAAAACCGGTGAAGGTCTACCACCATGCAAACGAGCCAGAGCAATGAGCAGTCGCAGTTGCAGGAACATGAGAGCCAGACCATCAAGCCATCTGTTCCTGCTGATTACGACAGTTAGTGCAGCTATCTGGCAATAGGTGTTGATAAGCGCCCTCGAGCGCCCCGGCAGCAACTCATCCACTCGGGAGTACTCATCCAGCAAACGTTGCAGGGAGATGTGATCGCAGCTGCTGCGGGCATTGTGCAGTTGATCTCGCAAAGAATCCCAGCGGGTGTAGTCCGCGCGTCCCTGAGCCTTTGCCGCCGAACGCCAGACCGAGATATTGAGCAGAGCAGCCCGACTGCGATCCCTCAGATCACCGGAGCGGAAAGTCGTCAGCCGCAAGAAACTGACGATGGGGGATATCACCTGCCAATACAGGAAAAAAGCGATAAGGAACCAGAAAAGGTAGCCCAACAGGGGATAACGGGTCAGTTGATTGAGAGCAATCCCCTTATCAACAAGATCTGAGGCAAAATATAGCAACAGAGCTATCCCTCCCCATACCATCATGTAACGGAAGCGGAGCGGAGCCCCGGAAAACACAGCCCTGCACAAACTCACCAGAAGAGGAACCAGCAGCAGCAGGAACAGCCCCGCCAAACACCCCCACAGCACATACACAGCCCACTCCACCCCGAACATGGTGTTGAGGTTCAGTCCGAACGCCGTAATCAGATGTCCGCACGCAGCCCAGAGCAGCGACAGCGCCACCAGAGCAGCCCCCTTAATGATTGTCTTCATGTTTTCTGATCATCTCACCTACATTGTTCCCAAGGTGCTGCAGCCGTTCCAAGCGACCTCCCAGCCAATCGAGCTCAGCACGATTGGCGCGCAGCCTGTCACGAATGGCGCGGTGAAAATTCGCAGTAGCGCATACCGCGGCCTGCTGCACGAGCGAAGCCAATATCCCGGAGGGATCGTATTTCCGGAGCAGACGGTTCAGATATTCCGCATAATAATCGGCCATCTGTTCTAATCTGGAGAGAAAGGGCTCATGCCGCAAGACATTCCGATAAGTCTCCGTCACCGTGTTGGTTCCCCACAGGCGCCCGGGTTCCTTTGTCGTCTCAATCATACACTCGAAGGTGAACAGTTCGAGCTCCTCGACGGATGGTACAGGCAAGTGCAGTCGTTCAGTTCTGACCGAGCCGATATACTCCGGTCTTTCCGTTGCCGAGAAGGAACGGAAAAGCGAGGGGAAGCGACTGTCCAGTTTGGCAATTCCCTCCCGCAACCCACCACGCAGAAGGACATCATCACAATATCGGTCAAGAGGCACCGAATCGCCGTCTGCCATCACAGCGCACAGGCGATGGAGCTCAATCCCCTCGCTCAAATATTCGCGCAACTCATCACGACAGGCACGATTGCAGGCAGCCAGACATTTATTGACTTCCTCACCGGGAACTTCCTCCCGGCTCAACCGACCATTCTTCCAGCTATGGCAGGTACGAAGAACCAGCCGGTGGAAGTCGGGCATATCCTCGCGGGAGCCGATAGCCAAGGTGACATTCTGCGGCAGTTGAGCCGGCACCAGGAGTTCCGTGGAGGAGTAACCAAAGCTTCGCCATTGTTCACGCACCGCCTGCAACTCGTTTATCTGTCCCGCCAGATCAGCACACTCTTCACCGATGGTTCGCTGCAAACTCAACAAGGCATTCCGCAGCTCATCCATGCAATGAGCAAAGCGAATTCCCGGCAGAGCCGCACTCAGTTCACGCTCCACCTCGGGGAATCCTGAGGCTTGCAGCATAGCCTCCCGGGTAGGATAGGTCCCGCCGGGCATCTGAACCGGCAGATTCAGACGCTCCGAGCTTTCGAATACGCCGGCATAGGCCATTCCAAGGTTAACCGAGCTGATATCGGCACGCCCACCTCCCGCAATACGGGCGAATACCCTGCGGGCATTTGCCATCTGGTCCTGATTGCGAGCGACAATCTCCGAGTGGCGGAGCCAGGGTTTAGCCTCCATCCGGTTCTGGATGAGGCGCACAGTAGAAGATGAGCGCTCCCCCAGGATCTCACGAAAGAGCTCAACAGCCTTCTCATTCAAGGGGGCAACCGTACTTTGCAGAACAAGAACCAGGTCGCACTCCTTGCCTAATTCGCGGTACAGACCGCTTTGTGCCACCCGGGCATGCGGAGAATCGCAACCGGGCATATCCAGCAGCATGCGCTGCCGATCGCGCAGCAGTTCACAATCCTCTCGGTATGGGGTCTCCACCACCACCATAACAGGCTCTACCGGCAACTCCCGGAACGTACCCGGCTCACTGCAGAGAACGCGCGTGAGCACCTCTTCATTCAGAGGAAGAATCCGCACCCGGATCTCGTCCTCCTCTCCGTGCGCGATGCCGCGCAGATCATCCATCACGCGTCGCACACAGGCACTACGATCCCCGCCGGCGAGAGCCGACTCCTCATAAATAATCACCCCGGGATCCTGTCCGGGAGCCGCCATGCGGATGATGACAGGGCGCAAGGTCGTATCCTGCCCATAGCCCATGGGAGAAGCATTTCCTGAGCGAGTCAGCAGATTAACCAGAGTGGATTTGCCTGCCTTGAGCATGCCTATGCAGATGATCACCTCCATACCGGAGTCGAACTGAGCAAGCGCCCGCCGCACAGCAACCATACGCTCACCAACAACGGAGCTGTCCCCCTCGGCATCGCCATAAAGACCGCACAGCTCCACCACCTCGCGGCGCATATCAGCGAGCATGCTATCCTCATTTCCCTCGTCAATGTGACTCTTCATACAGTTGGGCAGAACTTCAGATACCATCATAAGGGAAAGTTCCGAATTGTCAAGCACAATCGGGGAGCGGTTACGTATAGCCGCCGGGGTTCAATGAGTCATAAGCTAAGACTCTGTTGCACTATCTGCAAGCTCCGTCTCGGGCTCGTACTGAATAGTCTGTTGAATCTGGTAAGCCGGAATGAAAATTGCCGCGCAGGCGGTCGCCGTCACCGTCATGGCAACAGTCAGCGGCACGGTCGATACGGCATCGATCATTTCAAGGGGTATGGAGATGGGCTTCAGGATATAGTGAGCGGGAGTCGTCTGCATGCCCTCCTCCTCCAGGCTCTTCCTGAGCGCAGCGCTCACATCGCCATGAGCCACAAGCCGATGGGACTTCAGCGACATATCATCTTCTGTCAGCACACCGGGTACATAGCGCTCGTAACGCAGAGCAGCGGATTGCCCATTGTGCTTGTTCCAAGCATGAACCATCTGTTGAGTAAGCGGGATATAGAAGGTGGACGCCTCCGGCTTTGACTCATCATTTTTCGAGTATGGCCAGCACCTCCAAGCCCCGAGCTTCAAATCATATTCCTCTGTAAGTCCCACCGGGGGTGTGCAGTAATAGCCCTCCATTCCGGCGTAGAGCACTCCCTCACTACGGTAAACCGCCGTCCTTTCGTTGTCCCGGGCATGAAAATCCTGTCTGCCAATGGCTGTCGGCAGGGTATGCAGAGCCAATCGGCACGAGCTCACGGAGCCCGCGCACAGCAGCGCCAGCAGCAAACGGCTCAGAATACGACCGACCATATCACCACATTACGCACGATGGGAACTTTCGTATACCTCCAGCATATCGTGGACATTTTTCACCACGCTGTTGAGGTGAACCAGGCGCTTTTCGGCACGGGCGATGTCAGCCTGCGTGCTCACGCGCTTGCCGGAGAGAGCTGAGAAGAACTCCGTGGTTGTCTTTTGAACCTCGGTGTTGATGATTTCGCGGATCAAGTGGCTGGGGATCTTATTTCTCAGCACCTCCTCAACAGAATCACAGTAATGGCGAACCATCGGATCGATCACCTGTCCGATAAACAGCTCATTGCCCCAGAATACCTCGTACTGCTTCTCACCATCCTTCCACCACCAGCGGTGTACCCTTTCCTCATAGATGTAGGGATTGAAGCGAGTCTCGTATACGTTGCCGACAGAAGGATCAATCGTCATGGCATGCACCTCCTGCCAATCCTGAAAGTCGGGATGTTCCGGCACAGAGAACTCGGACCAGAGCTCCGAGTCGAATTCCTGAAGAGTCTGCTTGCAGGATTTCAGCAGGTTGCGAATGGTACGATTGCAATATGCCGACACCGTGCTGCTGTCCTCCCCTACAGTCATCTGCACGTGACGATCCGTCAAGTTGGTATAGAGGAAGCTGTGCATGGCCTCCCGGCAAGCCTGATTGCAGTCGATCATGCACTCATTGATATTCCGCCCGCTGGCCTTGGGACCACTGTAAAGATCACGTCGATCGCGATAGATATTCTCACAGATAAGCGCAAAATCCGGCATCTCGCCCGGAGCAACGGAGAAGTTGGCACCTGTCGGCAGCGGCGGACAGGTCAAAGCCTTGCGAGCCTCTTTCTCAAACAGGCACCAGCGCTCCAGGCGATGGCGCAACGCTGCGAGCACCTTACCCTCGTTGCGCTGGGTCACCCTGGTAGCAGCCGCCAGAGAGCGCAACGCTTGTCGCAAAACATCACAGCAGTGCAGATATCGGATATCGGACAACTCACTATCCAGTGAAGTCTCCAATTCCTCAAAACCGGAACCGGCCAGCAGCTCTGCCGATGACTTGTACACGCCATCAGCCATCTCTACTTTTTTGCGGAGTCGAGCTGCGCCCTCGAATATCCCCGCATAGGCCATACCCAAGTTGACGGAGGAGACCGGAAGTTCCCGGTTCTCTGCAAGCTGGCGCAGAATGGAAAGAGCACGGGAGGACTGCTCCACGACCTCAGCCTCGAGAACCTCAGCCCGCAGCCAAGCCTTGGATTCCATGCGGTTCTGGATGATCCGCGCAGTAGATGGAGTTCGTCCGTCAAGAAGGGCCTTGAGTTCATCTACCGCCTTGGCATTCAGCGGAGCAACGGAGCTCTGCAACAGAAGCAACATGTCACACTCCTTGCCGATCTCTCTGTAGCGCTCCCCGCGAGCCACCTCCGCAGAGGAAGAGTCACAACCGGGCATGTCCAGAATCATCCGGTTGCGGTGGCGCAACAGCAGGCAATTTTCGTTGTACTCCGTCTCGACCACCACCAGTACAGGCTCTTCCATGAGGTAGGGAGTATCTGTCACCTTATGACAGAGCACTCCGCGCAGGGTTTGATCGTTCAACGGCAGAGTACGAATGGAAAGTTCGCTCAATGCCCCTTCCTTTGCAATACCTCTCAGGTGATCAAGCACGACAGCCAGCAGAGGAGCCGGGTCACTCTCGGCTGCACGTTCCGCTCGCTCATAGAGAACAATGCGGGGCGCGGCACCGGGCTCGGCCATACGAATGAGAGCCGGGCGCAGCGTCATATCCTGCCCGTAACCGGTGGGCGACGCCATATCCGAGCGAGTGAGCAGGTTCACCAAAGTGGATTTACCGGCCTTGAGCATACCCATACAGACGATGATCTCAATCCCGGAATTGAACTGCTCTATGGCACGCTGTGCCAGGTGTACATGCTCCAGCACCTTGTTGTAGCAATCGTGCTCAGCACACTGCTGCTCGATCTCATGCAGAACATTGCACAGATTGATAAGTTCTTCGCGTTTATCCTCAGGTATCATGACGGGTATGCGGTCAGGTGGAATCCTATGAGAGTCAGCTCTGTAATTGCCGGGCTATCATACATTCCCGCCCATCAGTTTGTCAAGCTCAGTTCCGGGCTTTCTCTGTCAGCGGCTCTCGAGATCCGGCAAACGCGGCTCAGGCTGCGGAGCGGGTTCCGGAACCGGGGCAGGCTCGGGTTCAGGATCCGGCTCAGGTTCGGGAGAGGGGTCCTCTTCAGGCTCGGGCTCGTCATCCGGCTCGGGATCAGGTTCGGGTTGCGGAGAAGGTCGGGAAGGGGTACTCGCGGAGGGAGCATACTTGGCGAGTCGCTTTTGAGCAAGTGAGTCCCCCTGATCAGCAGCACGTTGATAAAGTTCAATGGCCTTGGATTTGTTGATTGAGCCATAGTACACCCCCAGAATATGCATATCGCCCAGGTAAACGAGGGAACGCACGTCACCGGCTGCGGCAGCCTTCTCCCACCACTGAACGGCGGAAGGGATATCCTGCTTGAGAGCCAGCCCCTTGTATAGTCGGGTTCCCAGTTTGCGCATAGCCACCCTATCCCCGCGACGAGCCGAGGCCAGAAGACTTTTGGAGGACTGAGCCTCGGCCATCGGCTCGCCCATCACTCCGCACACGACAAGCATAAGCAGCAGTACACGAACTAACTTTGCGATGCAATTCATAATCCTGCCACAAGTATAATGGCTTTTTCCGGCATGTCAATGCCGGATTTATCGCCTCCCCCTAAGCAGCAAATTGCCGACATACCGATAGGAAGGGGATGTTTCATCAGGATTGTTATGAGTTGACTCATCACTGATTTGTGCTAATATGAGATCGTGAGCGAGCGTACAGACCACGCAGGCGCCGATTACCGGAGAAACCCGTCCCTCTGCACGGAAGAGAGGGATGCGTATGACTGTCAGCCTGTGAACTTCTGTTTCGTGGGGCCGCGCGGTGTGGGCAAGAGTTCTCTGCTCACCTCAATGTACCACGAACTGGAGGAGCGAAGAAGACTGGAACTCTTTCGGATAGATCCCACCACCGATCTCGGTCAGCGCACCCGCGCCAGACTGGCGGAGGCGCGGCGGCAAATGCTCGCCATGCTCGAGGAATCTGCTCCCTATACCACAGCGGAACTGGGTCTGGGCCTGAGCGGAGACGTCGATCAGAGTTCCATCTACGAATTCACCGGCACGAGCCGTGTGCATGACCATTCCCTGATTGGTCGATGGTTTGGCAAGAGCGAGAAAGAGTTCCGCTTCCCCTTCCGCTTCATAGACATGCCGGGGGGATGGTACCGCCGGGACAAGACCGAGGCCACAACCTTAGCCCGCGTAAAGGAATTGCTGGAGCAGTCAGTCGTGAGCTTCCTGGCGATAGATACCCCTGCCCTCATGACGGATGACACCTTGCACCAGGAGTACAACAAAGTCAGTGCCATCAGTAGCTGGTACGAGACCTCGCTCGAAGTTCTGAGCCGCCGACAACACGTCGTAGTTATGGTACTTTCGCGCTGTGAGCGGTACTGGAGCGAGAAGCGCCGCATGATCGAGCGGCTACGGATCTCCTACGGCGAACTGATCCGCAAATTGAAGGAAGTAGGCGTCAAGGTATACGTCACCTATGTGAAAACGCTGGGCGGGATGGAGTTCGAGACGTACGAGACCATACAACGAGGACAGTTGCAAGTAAAGGTGGCCCGCTTCATCCGAGTGGGGGGATATACTCCGGAGAACTGTATGGCGCCGCTGGAGATAGCTCTCCGACATGGACTGCTTGCCACCCTGCAACGTCTGGCAACCGCCCGCAGCCACAACATCTTCATTTCCTTGGGTGCCAAGCTCAACTTGAACAACTTCAACCTCGCCATACAGGCTGCTGAAAACCTCATCGAGCAATTAAGCAGCGCGGCGTCCCCCAACAACGAAGCTCCATATATAGAACTCTGAGCATGAATATATACGTTCATTCGGCCGGATTTGTGGAGGACTACTCACTCCAGCAGCCGGAGAGCGCACCGGCGCTACCGGCGGAGGTGTTGCAATGGCAGGAGGAACTGGACAAGGGAGATTTGGCGCTGGCTCTTGCGGCCGGGCTCACGAACGAAGGCTGGTACATTATGTACCGTAATCTGTTGTTACCGAACATGTACGACTTCCGCAACCGCAGAATCATGCTGAACATCTGCCTGGGTCCCCTTCCCGATGAGCAACAGATAAGAGCCCTCGCAATTGCCTACCTGAACTTCGAGCTGAAGTTCTCCGGCAATCGCTGCCAGGGTCGCTTCTGCCCTCAACTGGCAGAAGCCTACAAAGCAACTGAGGGGGACTATGAGTTCGACTTCCATGCAGCCCGGTGCTGGGCGGAAGAGGTCCTCTCTCAGCAGCCCTTCGGAGCAAGCGAGCTGCCACTTATTCCCATCATCCGCTGTACCACCAATCCCGCCGAAGATTCCTACTTGGACCGCATCCGCGACCGACTGCTCAGCCATCGTCTGCGCGACCTCCCGGGCATACGTCTGCTCTGGGCCGAGCACTATGTACCCTCATCCTCTCAGGCGGACATCGTACTGCAATTCACCGCCGGAGAGGGCTCCTTCGAGCAACAAACTTCATCCGGCAGAGCCACCGTACACGACGAGCCCCCACGCAAACAGACCAAAGGTTCACCACGAAAAATCGCCCTGCTTCTAGTACTCCTCCTGCTCCTGATCACCGGCATCGCCATTTACCTGCACTTCGGAGCATAACAGGCAGAGCGCTCGTCCGTCAATCACTCATTGACTCTCCATCGCAGGTTGCCCCACATTGCGAATGTAAGCCCGACGTTCCGATGAGTGCTTTCCGGCATAGCCGCCTTTTCCCGTACCGGCAGGGAAGAAGTGGATTCCATTTCCCTCTGTATAAACAATTCGCCTGCCCCCGTTCAGAATTATGAGTTAATCTCATTTCAAATGAGATGACAAGCAAAATAGTTGGAGTAAACTGACAAAAATACACTTAGGCATATCTTTACTTTTCTGACGGAAGAAGATTATCGCATGTTAATATGTTGCACCCCTTTAATTGTCAATATGGTCAGAGTTAATCTCATTTGAAAAGAGTTATACTGCACCCGTAGGTCACCGTTTTTCGTAACCATGATAGACTACTTCATCACACGCCCTGATGGGCGACAGGAAGGGCCATACGATGAGTCGGCTCTCCTCTCCCGCATTGCAGCCGGAAAATACGATAGTGAAGTAACCATCTGGTTCGAAGGGCTAAGCGACTGGGAACCCATAGGTAATCACTTTTCCCTTCCCGCCCCACCACCTGCTGTTCCCGTCCCCTCTTGCCCCGCTCCTCCTCGGTCGGCAGCCACAGAACTCCCCCTCGAACAGGAGAGCCGGGAAGCGCCCCGAGTCATCAAGGCTGCCATCGCCGTCCCGAGAACAACGACTCCTACAGGACCTACAAAAGTACCCACCCAACCGCAACCGGTGGCCGAACAAACCGAGCGCGAAAACAACACGCCGGAAGAGGAGCTTGCAGATATCGAAGGCAAGTCGGTCGCAAAAAAGGCTCGACTTGACCTCCTAGGCATTCGCAGACAGGCTCTTAAGAAACGTAGTTCCTTTGCGACAATCATTCAACCCATTCTTCTGATCGGTCTGGTTCTTGTCGGCGGTTACTATTTCGGTCTATTCGAGAGCGAAAAGAATGATCCTTCGGAGGATCTTCCCCCCACGCAGCCCTCTGCCCCTGCTACCACAGCTCCCGCAACAACAGAAGGGGCCACCCCCGTAGTAGCCGACCCGGACATCATAGATGAAGAAGATCTCCCGGAATACATGCTCGAAGATGAAGAGGAAGTTGACATTCCCGGCTATGAATCGGCATTTACTCCATCTGCCACCGCAGCCACACCATCCTCAGCCCCGGAAGGGTCCTCACTCATCGATCGCATGCGAGGACTATTCAAAGGGGGCGAGAACGAATCGCCTGCCACCGCAAGCTCTGCTTCGAATGGTGAAGATGCGGAGCCGAGCGATGGAGAATCATCAACCGCAGCTACCTCTACCTCCTCCGGCAGAAAATCCTCGTCTCGAGCGACAGAAGAGGATGAGGTGGATGCAGAGAGCTCATCAACAGTCATCCGGCTAAGCCGCGAGGATGAGAAAAGACTCACCAGCCTGAAGCGCCGCCTGCGACTCATGTACAAGCGCAAGGGCAATTGCTACAAGAAAATAGCCTTCTACAAGCACAAAATCGAGCTGCACGAGAACTGCCGATCATGTTTCTCTGGTCATTGCGACAGTCAGGGAATAACCGGAGCATGCCGTCACTGGGATATGGAACCATTTGACGGCAAGAACGTCCGCGTGTGTCACCAGTTACCCAGGGGTGAGCAGCGTTACTCCGGCATAGATCAAGCTATTTCTTCGCTCAACACAAAGATTAACGTCATGGAGAACACCATCGCCCGTGTGAATGAAAAGATCGAAGAAATGCAAGAGGATATCACAGAGCTGTGCGGCTCTGCCGATGCAGTTCCCGAAGAACCTGAGTATGAATACGCGGACAAGCGCTCCGGTCGTTTTTCTTCCCACAGCTCGCGCAGCTATTGAGCCACGACCTCGAGATCCCCACTCGGAATACAGACCTCCCGTCAGTCATCACCGGACAAGTTAATGCCCCCTTTTTACTACTTCATGACATCTGCCGCACTTTATAATTGACCATATAATCTATTTCTGATAGCATGCGTTGAAGTCAGAACGGGGTCTGCAATCCTACTTCCACAATATCAAACAATGATCGGCAACAGCTCATTCATAACAGTCACATTGACTATCTCCGCTCTCATGGTCTGCGGCGCTACGGCTATGACCCTCCTTCGACGGAGAAAATCAGACAGGGAGGCAGAGAAGGAAGTCCGAAAAGCCGTCGCAGATATTCAGCCTCAGGCGCGCGCTCTTCAGCAAGTCTGACAGGTCGAATATTCAAGAGTGTGAGAAACTGCTCAAGTCATACGCCCGAGACAAATGATATACATACTCCCGGATTGACAGACGCGGCGACCGCGTTTACAATACCGACAGTAAACTATCTCTGCATGAACATGGACAAAGAGAACAAGAATGATACTGCCGGGTTCGAGAAAACTACCTGGGTGACGCGAATGTTGGAAATTCTGAAGGATCCACAGCGACTCGCCGAATTCGAGCAGGCTGTAGCTAAGTTTCTGGCAGCGAAGAGCAAAAGCAGCCCCACGATGAAAAGGGCCGATCAGGCCTACCGCATTTTTCGCGAGGGGAAGGCGAAGGATCTACTCACCCCGCGCAATGTGATACTGCTGGGAGCAGCCCTGCTCTACATGGTGACACCGCTGGATGCCATACCCGACCTCGTACCCGTGGTGGGTCTGCTGGATGATCTGGGCGTTCTTTCGCTCATTCTGGCGGCAATTCTTCCGACATTCCTGAAGGAGCATGAAAAGGAACTCTCACCGGAACAGCAGGAAGAACTCCACCGCGAGGTGCGCGCGATCAGAGATGATCTGAGGACCTCCCCCGATAACGAGGCAGAGGTGATCATCGAGGCAGACCCCATCGGCACGAAGTCCTGCGAGGCACCGGAGTGCGCCGAAGATAGCTCTTTTTCCGCCTTCATTCGACGGCTTGCAGCTCGGTTCCTGCCCGGCTCGCACCATTGAAAGCGATAATCTGCTGAGCACGAGTAGTGCTATCTGATGTAGCATGATGAACGATATGATACGCGAAGTACAGGTGGAGAAGGATGCCGCAGCCTTGGCAGCCATTTACAATGAGTATGTGCTGGGAACAACGATTTCCTTCGAGACGGAGGCAATCAGCCCGGAACAGATGGCCGCTCGTGTGGCCGGATTTGCGGCAGAATATCCCTACTTGGTCTACGAAGAATCCGGCGTGGTGCTGGGACACTGCTATGCCCACCGCTGGAAAGAGCGCGCAGCCTATGCCCGTACTTGGGAAAGCACCATTTACCTGGCGCCGCAAACCTGCGGTAAAGGTGTGGGGATGGCGCTCATGCAGGAACTCATTTCACGCTGCCGTGTGGCAGGTTGCCGTGTGCTCATCGCCTGTGTGACCCAGGGAAATGAGCGCAGTCAGCGATTTCATGAGCGGCTGGGCTTCCGACAGGTCTCGCACTTTCACGGCGTGGGAGAGAAGTTCGGGCGTCTGCTCGATGTCGTAGACTACCAATTGGACCTTACAATCTGAGCGGCTGCTCACGCTTGCTCACACTACTCTTCTCGCTCACACTACCTGACGTACTATTACAAAAGTCTGTCCCGCGAACGGGACAGACTTTGCTGTAAGTTGCTGTAAACGAGTATGCGCAGGGCTTACTTGTTCATGGCTTCCTCGATGGCTACAGCCACGGAAACGGTGGCACCCACCATGGGGTTGTTGCCCATACCGATCAGACCCATCATTTCCACGTGGGCGGGAACGGAGGAGGAGCCGGCGAACTGAGCGTCGCTGTGCATGCGGCCCAAGGTGTCGGTCATGCCGTAAGAGGCGGGACCGGCTGCCATGTTGTCCGGGTGAAGGGTACGACCCGTGCCACCACCGGAGGCCACGGAGAAGTACTTCTTACCGGCCAGCACGCACTCCTTCTTGTAAGTGCCGGCAACCGGGTGCTGGAAGCGGGTGGGGTTGGTGGAGTTACCGGTGATGGAAACGTCCACGCCCTCAAGCCACATGATGGCCACACCCTCACGCACATCGTCAGCGCCGTAGCAGTTCACCTTGGCACGCTCACCATCGGAGAAAGCAGTGCGGTTCACCACCTCCACCTTGCCGGTAGCGTAGTCGAACTTGGTCTGGCAGTAGGTGAAGCCGTTGATGCGGGAGATGATGTAGGCGGCGTCCTTGCCCAGACCATTGAGGATCACGCGAAGGGGCTTCTGACGAACCTTGTTGGCAGAACGGGCGATACCGATGGCACCCTCAGCAGCAGCGAAGGACTCGTGACCTGCCAGGAAGCAGAAGCACTCGGTCTCCTCGCGCAGGAGCATGGCGGCCAGGTTGCCGTGGCCCAGACCTACCTTGCGGTCGTCGGCAACGGAACCGGGGATGCAGAATGCCTGCAGACCCTCGCCGATAGCCTCGGCAGCGTCGGCAGCCTTCGTGCAGCCCTTCTTAATGGCGATGGCGGCACCTACGGTGTAGGCCCAGCCGGCGTTCTCGAAAGCGATGTTCTGGATGCCGCGCACGATCTCGCGCACGTCGATACCCTTCTCAAGGCAAACCTTCTCGGCTTCCTCGCAGGAGGAGATGCCGTACTGAGCAAGGACCGGAAGAATCTGGTCGATGCGGCGGGAGTAGGATTCAAAAAGAGGCATAATCTTGTCTTGTGTGTTAAGGGTTCTTTACTCGTGGCGGGGGTCGATGTACTTGGCGGCGTCGGCAAAGCGACCATAGGAGCCGGTGTGCTTCTTCACAGCCTCGTTGGCGTCCATACCCTTCTTGATGTCTTCCATCATCGGGCCCATCTTCACATACTGATAACCGGTGATTTCGCCATTGGCGTCCAGAGCGAGCTTGGTGATGTACCCCTCAGCGAGCTCCAGGTAGCGCGGTCCCTTGGCCAGGGTGCCGTAGAGCGTACCCGTCTGAGAGCGAAGCCCCTTGCCCAGGTCCTCCAGACCGGCACCGATGGGCAGACCACCCTCGGAGTAAGCACTCTGCGTGCGACCATAAACGATCTGCAGGAAGAGTTCGCGCATGGCGGTGTTGATGGCGTCGCTCACCAAGTCGGTGTTCAGAGCCTCCTGAATGGTCTTGCCGGGCAGAATCTCACTAGCCATAGCGGCAGAGTGGGTCATGCCGGAGCAGCCGATGGTCTCAACCAGAGCCTCCTGGATGACGCCGTTCTTCACGTTAAGCGTCAGCTTGCAGGCACCCTGTTGGGGAGCGCACCAACCCACACCGTGGGTCAGGCCGGAAATATCCTCGGTCTTCGTGACTGCCGTCCAGGCACCCTCCTGCGGGATGGGAGCCGGGCCGTGATTGCAGCCCTTCTTGACGCAACACATGTGTTCTACTTCGTGTGTGTACTGCATAGTTTCGTTTTTGTTTTTGGGAAAACCTTGTTTGCCACAGCGTGCCGTTTTGCCGCAGCGCTCTCAGTCAATTTGTATTCTACTCCGAGCCGCACCTGTTAGGCAAGACTAATTTTGTATTATTTTTGATTTTGAATTCCTGACCGATCCTGAAGGGAACAATTAACTTGTCTTTTCAGTACCCGGTGCTATACTGAGGACACCTTGATCACCCGCGGTCACTCCACAGCAATCTTCCGATGAACAAGCACCCACACCATCGTACCCTCGTACTTATCGCCGAACTGTTGGCAGTCATCGGGATGGAGGGCTGCATAAGCCTGAGTACGGGGCGCGCAACGCTCATCGACAGCGGGGGAGCCATCGCCAACATAGGGCAACAGCGCCCCCAATTGCGCGCCGAGTCCTTGGCTCCACAAGAACAGGGGAAGGAAACGCACGCCATTCACTACCGCGTATGGAAAAAGGGGGAACTCTACATCGTACAGCTGCCGGTCAGCTACGCCCCGGTGCGCTATACGACATTTGCCCATTTCTGCGGTCACAATTCCTTCCGCAAGAATACGCTGGAATTTCATTCCCCTCATAACTACTACAGCGATGAGGAGCTCAACCAGTACCCGGTAGAATATTTCTACGCCACACTGACCGAAAGTCAGTACAGGCAACTGTGCCGAAAAAACAAACGCATCAAACCCTCAGGCAGAGACCATCCCTTTCACGGCGTAACCATACTTTCAGCAGACGAAATTGATCTGAGCGGAGCTGAACTGGTACTCGACCGACATGGGGAACATATAATGGTGCAAACGGGACTCACGTCACCCAACCTGCGGTTCTGGTGGGTTCCCGAAAGATATTTAGCCCCTCGCCGCAGCTGGTACAACTACTGCCTAATGCCGCTGAGCTGGATAGGCGAAGTGGCGGATATTCCGCTCACCATCATCGCTACCCCCATCGGCTGGCTGGCGGATGCCATTTACGAACCATTAGCCAACTGAGCCCGACATGTTCATCGCCCACATACCGGCAGGATATCTGGCAGTTCAAGGGGCAAAGCGCTGCGGATTAAGACAGAGGGGGCTCATGCTCGCCGGTCTGACCGGAGCCATGGCACCGGATCTCGATCTGCTCTATTTTTATCTGGCAGATGCTTGCAGGCACCACCACCACAGCTACTTTACCCACTGGCCTGTTGTATGGCTCGGGTTGCTGCTGATCAGCCTGCTGTGGCTGCTATGGCGGCGTAGCACAACAGCCGGAGTACTGGTTGCATTTGCAGTGAGCGGGGTGCTGCATGTGGCTCTCGATGTTCCGGTGGGTGATATTCAGTTATTCGCGCCATGGAGTGACCGCTACTATGCGCTTGCCACCGTGCCGGCGTTGTACCGCCCTTGGTGGTTGAACTTCTTTCTGCACTGGAGCATGCTCATCGAACTGACGATCTGTGCAACGGCCGCGATCATCTTTCTGCGGCGCAATCTGCATGGCTCGTTACGGCGGCTTGCTCAGTTCGCCATGGTAGCTCTGTTCTGTTGGATGCTGATCCTGGGTCTACACCTGAAACTCGATTTTGCCGACTGGGTCGCACAGGGGGAAGACCCCACCCTGTGGGATGGGTTACAAGTCATATTCCGGCCATCCATTTGGTTGGCAACAACTCAATACATACTGATCAACTGCGGGTTGATGGCCGCTTGGTACACCCGCTGTCGGAAAGGTAAGATCATGAGCAGTCTGCTGACATGCTGGAGCCTGACATGGATCCCGGTTGCTCTCGCCTGCACACAAGATGCCACACGATACTCAGATAGCCCCATGTCCCTGAGCCCGGTTCCGTACGTTACTGTCATCTGCGGCTTCATTTGTGCGGCAGAGGCCATACTCCTACTTCTCCTCTACTGCAGAATGAGCAAACATTCGGGGAAGAAGTCAGTAGGCCTTTCCCGGCAGGAAAAAGTATAGTAAACCATGAGCAAAGCAAGTACAGTCGGTGTATTCATAAAAGTGCTGCAGATCCATCTTCGCCGGCACCGGAGAAGTCTTCTCGTGCGACTGGTGGTAACTTCGGGGCTGAGTTTCGGTCTGTTCTGTCTGTTGCTTCACATGTGTCCCAAAGGTTATGGAAAAATAGTCCTAAACAACATAAAGGCATAGTATTCTGTGTGAAAATTCGTAGTGGGGTATCAGACGCCTCACCATCGGCAGTAAGCTTTCATTTGTTTCTCTATCGGCGTAAGTCGCTAACTTTCAATTTGTCAATCGTAAATTGTCAATTGTAAATCCACGTGTCCCAAATCTTTGGGACACATGTGGCCTCAGCACTACAGCAAAACACTCACTCCCCATCGGATCGGGGAGTGAGTGGGGAAGGGTCTGTCCGGTCAGATCAGTTGCAGAGCGCCGCATAGGCGGCCTGCTGCTCGCCGGGGAGGGTCGTCTCGTAGCCTATTCCGATCGCCTCGCGGCAGCTCTCCGGGCTCTCGTAGACTCCGGCACCGGCAAAGGCATACATCGCGGCACCCAGTACGGTGCTTTCCGAGACGGTAGATACCAAGATGGGCAGCCCCAAGATGTCCGCTCTCATCTGGGTCCAGATCTTGTTGCGGGCACCACCGCCGACCAGCAATAGCTCGGTGGCCTTGAAGCCGCCTACCTTCTCCAATTTCTCCAAGCGGCTCTTGAGTCGATAGGTCAGGGCCTCCATGGCTGCGCGGTAGATGTGACCGCGCGTGCGACCGAGTATGAGCCCTTCCACGCTGCCGGGTACAGGATCACTAGGCAGGAAGTTCGGGACGAGGCGTACTCCCTCGCAACCGGGGGGAATGGCAGCGGCCTCGGCGTCCATCGTATCGTAGTTCTCTCCATTGTAGCAGGTGGCCTTCACCCATTCGATGATGCCGCTGGCTATCCATTGCAGACCGGGATTGAGCAGTCCCTGCCGACTGTCGTACTCCACTGTAGCACCTGCGGCGTAGTCGGAGGGCTCGAGCGCTGCACGGGCAGTACGCAGCATGAGGATCTCCCAGGTGCCGCTGGAGAGAAAGGGCTGGTTCTCCTTCACGCCGCTGCCGAAGAGCGCAAACTGTGTGTCATGCCCGGTGGAGATCACCGGGATAGAGCCCGGAAGTCCCAGCAGTTCACAGGCTGCCGGGGTGAGGTGCCCAATGACATCGCCGGCGTTGACCATGGGAGGGAAGAGGGATTTGCGTATGCCCAAGGTGCCGAGGATTTCCTCGCTCCAGTCCCCGGTGGTCAGATCCGTCATCTGAGAGGTGCCTGCCATGGTACGATCGGTTGCCATGACTCCGGTCAGGCGGTGAGCCAGGATGTTGGAGATGAAGAGCCAGGCATGTGCCTGTTCCAGAAGTTCGGGGCGGTTTTCCTTGAGCCAGATGAGCTTGTAAATGGTGTTGAAGGCGAACTCGCCCACGCCGGAAATCGAGTTGAGACGGCTCTGGGGCAGGTATTTATCTACTGCTTTCATCACTTCCGCCGTGCGGGGGCACTTCCACGAGATGACGGGATAGAGCAGCTCACCTTGCTCATTGACCAGGGCTCCATCCACTCCGAAGGTGGTGATGGTGACTCCCCGGACCTGGCTGGCATCCACCTCCGGCATGATCTTACGAGCGCATTCTGCCAGTTGGTTGAGGATACGGTCAGCGTTCCACACATGGTAGCTGCTGTTTTCGCTGCCGGGATCGGTGGAGTTTGGCTGGCTGGCCTTTGCCACTAGCTCTCCCTTGTCATTCACAAGTATGGCGCGCACGTTCGTCGCGCCACAGTCTAAACACAGTACGTATGCCATAGCTGGATGTATAAAAAAGGCAAGCTGTCGGGATTGCTCCCGACAGCTTGTAAATGAGGGGTGTTTAGTACTTGCCGTAGATGGGACCGAAGTTGGCGCAGGCACGGAAGTCTGCACCCTCGGGATCGGCTGTGCCGAAGAGATCCCAGGCGGCGGGGCGATATACCTGATCCTCGGGTACGTTGTGAGCGTATACCGGGATGCGGAGCATGGAGGCGAGGGTGATGATGTCGGCACCGATGTGACCATAGGTCCAAGCACCATGGTTGGCTCCCATGTTGGCCATGACGGTGTACACATCCTTGAAACCACCCTTGCCGGTCAGGCGCGGAGCAAACCAAGTGGTGGGCCAACCCGGGTCGGTACGCTGATCGAGCTTGTCATTGACGTCCTGCGGCAGATCGCAGGTCCAGCCCTCTACGATGGTGAGCACGGGACCCTGACCCTTCACGAGGTTCATGCGGATCATGGTGACGGGAACGTTGCCTTTGGAGACGAAGTGCAGGCTGTAGCCGCCGCCGCGGAAGTACTCGCGGTTGGCCGGGCACCACTCAGAGGCTCCCATCATGGCCTCGATGTCGGCCTGGGTAGTCTCGCCGGTTTTCTTCATGATGGGAGTGCCGTCCTCAGCCGTGGAGTGCATGTTGCCATCCAGAGCGGTGGAGCCGGAGTTGATCAGGTGCATGATGCCGTCCTTGGCCAGTCCTTCCATGGTGTAGCCTGTCACTCGCTTGACGGCAGCAGGGCTCCAGTAGGTGCGGATGTCGGAGAAGCAGGCTGCACGTCCGGTGAGCTGGTGGAGCAGGAGCATGCACACACCGTTCATGGCATCGTTCTCCGTGGCGAAGGGTATGGCCTCGCGCGGTCCGTTCCAGTCGAAGGTGCTGTTGAGCAGGGACTCCGCCATGTCCCCGTTCGGGTAGAAGTCCGTCCAGTGGCGCTGCCCCTGGAAACCGCCGCAAATGGCATTGAAGCCCAAGCCCTCCTCCTCGCGGTCGATGGTCTTCAGGTAGGGATTACCATGCATCATGTCGCGGAAGATGATGGTCATGAGGATGCTCTCACGCAGGGTACGCTCTTTCTCTTCGGGAGAGAGCACGAGGTCGGGGCGGTTGCGATCCGGTCCAATCTTCACATACTTCTTCGCCCACTCCATGGCCAAGTCGAACTCTGCCTTGTCGTAGATGCCCAGCTCCATGCGGCGACGTACCTCGGTCATGTCGACCGGCTGCACGCGCATGCCCAGGTAGGCTTCCCAGAAGGAATGATCGAGTATGGAACCGGCTATGCCCATGGAGCAGCCACCAATGGAGAGGTAGCCCTTACCGCGCAGGGTGGCAACGGTCAGACCGGCACGGGCGAAGCGCAGGATCTTCTCTGCAACGTCCTCGGGGATGGAGGTGTCGTCGGCATCCTGTACATCATGACCGTAGATGGAGAAGGCAGGTACTCCCTTCTGTGCGTAGCCTGCGAGGGCAGCGGCGAGGTACACTGCACCGGGGCGCTCGGTGCCGTTGAAGCCCCAGATGGCCTTGGGGGTGGTGGCATCGGTCTCGAAGGTCTCAGTAATGTAGCACCAGCAGGGGGTGACGATCAGGGAGCAACCGACGTTGTTCTCGGCAAACTTCTGGTTGCAGGCCGCAGCCTCGGCAGGACCGCCGATCGTGGTATCGGCAATGATGCACTTAACGGGCTGACCGTTGGCGTGGGTCACGTTCGCCTCGATGAGAGCGGCGGCGGCTTTGGCCATGTTCATGGTCTGTTCTTCCAGCGACTCGCGCACGCCCAAGCGGCGGCCGTCAATCGTGGGGCGGATTCCGATGGTAGGTAATGTATCGTACTTCATAAATAGTGATTTTTGGTTAAGGTGTATTACTTGTCAGAGGTGGTGGTGGGCTTGCGGAAGATGAGGCTGTAGAGCAGCACAACCGCAAAGCAGATGGCCGGGACGATGAAGGCGGCTCGCACGGCAGCAGAGCTGGTGCCGAGGTTGGTGTCCCAAGTGGTGTCGAACGTGCCGGTCAGGCAGAGCCAGAAGCTCTCGGAATCGCCGATGATGCCGGCCATCCACGGGGTGATGAGAGCACCGCCCAGAATAGCCATGATGAGACCGGCGGCTCCCAGCTTGACATCCCGCTGGTTCAGACCACCCAGAGCTATGCCGTAGATGGTGGGGAACATCAGGCTCATGCAGCCCGACATCACAATCAGGCTCAGGATGTTGGCGGAGAAGTCCAGCCCGCACACGCTGAAGAGCACTGTGGAGGGCAGGTAAATCACGCCTGCACAGCAGGCAATGGCTGCTACTGCGAATAAGCTCATCATTCCTGCCGGATTGAACTTCTTCATGTAATAGGTGGCTACCCAGCGGCAGACGATGAAGAGGATGATGGAGATGAGGTAGTAGGTGGCGGCTGTAGCGGGGGTGACCCCAAGCTCCTTGCAGCAGTATACATTCAGGTAGGTCCAGGCTGCGATCTGTACGCCCACATAGAAGAACTGTGCAATCACGCCGCACCAGTAGCGCGGCTGGCTCAGCAGCGAGAAGAGCATGTTGCGGTAGTCGCCCACGAGGAAGAGGTAGATGATCGGTCCCAAGGTACCGTACAGCACCCATTGTACCTTGTCCATGTCAGGGAATAGGAAATAGAGTGCCGTGAGCGGTACTGTGGAGAACAGAGCGGCTATCAGCACGCGCAGTCCTCCCTTGCCGCTCTTGGCGGAAGAGGGCTGCTCTGTAGCCTCATGTTCGTCTTTGGTTCGCAGGAAGAAGAGCCAGATGAGGAAGGCAATGGCACACAGCCCGACATAGGGAGCGCACACCCAGAACAGCTCGGAGTGGACGATTTCCTTGATCTGCTCATCCGTCATGACGGCGCGCTCATCTGCTGTGGCGGGGTGCAGATTGCTGAGGATGAGCTGCTGCGCCAGCAGAATGCCGCAGATAGAGCCCACGGGGTTGAAGGCTTGAGCGAAGTTCAGTCGCCGGACGGCTGTTTTCTCCGGTCCGAGGGAGATGACATACGGGTTGCAGGTGGTCTCCAGCACAGAACAGCCGGCTGCCACCACGAAAATTGCTACAAAGTAGATCTCAAAACTTTGGTGGATACAGGCCGGAATGTAGGCAAGTGCGCCGATTATGTACACTCCGAGACCAATCAGCACACCCTTCTTGTAGGAGAACTCCTCGATGAGGATGGAGGCGAAGATGGCCAGCACCGCATACGCGCCGTAGAAGGCTACTTGTACCAAGGCCGCTTGCTCTTGGGGGATGGTAAAAATGTTCTTGAATGCCGGCACTAGATTGTCCGTCATGTTATTCAGCAGACCCCAGAGGGCAAAACAGCTGACAAGCATGAAAAAAACGGAACGGTACTTGCGCGGCACCACCGGCGTCAGGTCACGAGGTGTCTGTGTGCTCATACGCTACATTCTACCATATTGGTACGTCAGGTCAACTGAAAAAACGACTTGCTCCCTCAGTCGATTGCTTTTTTATGGCACTGCGTCAAAAAAGTCGCGTGAATGACGAACTAAGGCGCACCAGCCTCCAGCACGTGTGACTTGTATCGCTGCCGATGGGGTATCGAGACTTTCTTCAAGGAAATCAAGCAGACGCTACAGATACGCACCTTTGTAGGCTTTAGCCGGAACGCCATAGAATGGCAGGTATGGAGTGCTCTGCTGACATACCTGCTGATGCGCATCATGGCTTTCCTGAGTGAATGGAAACGGAATTTCAAACACTTCTTCACCCTGATGAAAGGGGCACTTTGGGCGAAGCGAACAGTAAGAGTCATTGTCAGCAGATATGGGACAGCAGGTGAATCTCCACCAGAGCGGCATGCCCAGTTGCCCTCTGATTTGCCGGGGATCAATTGGGCTATGCTGATTTGATATGGGACAGCATCGTCCCCCGTCCTCCATCACATGGTCTTAGTTCCTAAACCTTTTTTCAAACAAAATCACCTATAACCCCAGTAATCATGTACCACAGAGGCATAGCTTTATGCCTCTGTGGGATGGTAATGTGAAAAAATTGACATAATCATTGCTATTTGGTATCATAACCCTATGATTAGACCACGTTCTACTGCTTTTCTCTGCGTTTCTTGTATTATAGTTCATTTTATTTGCTGTTCATGTACTCAATCTCAGAATGAGGGGGCATGTGATGATTCCGGATATCAAGAGACAAGACCTCCACAATATGATATGTCCGAAGTGTTGAAGCAATATCCCGATTGTAAAGAGGGATTGATAATAAGGGGCATAAATCAGGGTACAGGAGCAATAAGATAATATCGGCAGTAGATTTGAGCAGGAAGAAATAACGGAGCAGCTGCTATGTACGAGGCGAATAACCTAAAACAGCCCCCCTGTGGCAAGAAGTCGAAGAAGCCCGCGAAGCCTCCCTGTGGCAGAAATATTATGTTCACTCTTGCACGCCGCATTGTCTCAAAATAAAATCGAACCCAAAGGGCCTACAAAAACTGAATGCATTTGCCCTGAAAAAAATGACATTTGCCAATTTTACAATAAAATGACTCTTAAGTTATGAGATTAGTTAAGATTTTGTATGAGAGAAGATGGAAAAAAATAAATAAAAACATCGTAGATAGCGAACCTTTTAATGTTTATTCTTGCTACAATGAAAATAATCTGGATGATGATGTTTTTGTTTATCTCTATTGGTTTGTTTTTGACGATAGATGCATTCACTTTTCACCTTTAGACAAAAAATTGTCTTTGTGCGAATGTCCGGCAGAAAATGTAAACATTTTTCCTTCAACATCAGATAGCAACAATGTTGATTTGATGCATACTTCATTTTGTTGTACTACTTTAGAGAAAATTGTCTATATTGACGAAGCTGAATTTTTGTGCTGTTTATGCTTCAAAAATGGCAATATTCTAATGATAGAACTGTTTTGGGGAACAATAATGGAACCTGTACTAAATCCGTATTGGAGTCTATCTTTCTATAATAATATATGGCTAAAAAAAGATGAAGATTACAGGGTTTTCCTAAATGAGCTGATTAAGAGAGGTACAATTTTGTATTTGTAAGATTTTGGCTCTATCTCAATTTAAGTGCGTTTTCTTCTTGATATTTGAGCCCAGTATATTGCAACAGAAGCATGTAAGAGGATCTCGTTACACGCGCTCTCGCAAATTACGGCATGATGACTCAAGAGCAAAAGGACCATTTTATGCATCGTCTTTTGCTGTTGTCTGAGAATTTGAATGAATCAGAAGAGTCACAAATAGATGTGCGCTTTTCTTCCGAAAGGACATGCCCCCATTGTGGGATGTCTGGCAAAGGTGTAATTAAAAACGGTCATTTCAAAAATGGGAATTAACGTTTTCGCTGTCAACATTGTTGTAGGTCTTTTACGGTTAGAACTAAAACAGTTTACGCACGCACCCGTAAAACGTCAACAGTCTGGAAGAAGTATATAAGCTGCATGATGCAAGCAAAAACCATACGAGAGAGCGCCTCAATTTGTGGTATTGCTATAAATACGGCGTTTGCCCGGAGACACAAGGTTCTTGATGCGCTACAAAAAATGATGGAAGCTGTAAACATGGATGGTGAAGTAGAAGCAGATGAAACCTTTTTCCGTTTGAGTTACAAGGGGAATCATAAGGACTCAAAGAGAAACTCAGGCTCGTGTTTCAGTTTTCGAGTTTCAAGAAGTGTGCTACCGCTTTTGGGGAATGGATAGCATAGGCTGAAGCGTCAACTCTAAAGCCATTCAAACGTTTAGCGAAAACGCTTTCTAGGCATGCACAGCAGGTGCTTAACCTTTTCCGCTTCCGGCTAACTTCGGGGCGTATTGAAGGCATGAACTCGATGATTGCCCGCATCCAACTCAAAACCCGAGGGCTACCCTCCGTTGATTATCTCCGCCTCAAACTCAGGCAGCTAACCTCCCCGTCATTCACGCGACTTTTTTGACGCAGTGCCATTTTTATGTCGAGTGTGCTCCCGGATGATAACAATTTTTTTCGTATGGCCAGCCATGTTATCGAAAACGAATCGGACCAACAGCGTCAGCAGGTTGATCTGATGGGAAGATTATCAATTGTTTTTGATTTTCACTGCTTGACAGCAGAGGTATTGTGTGTTAGCATCAGATCACAATCGAACTTACTTCCATATCTTATGTTACGCAGAAAACTTCTCGTTCCTCTCATGTTTGCCGGAATGGCACTGCCGATGCTGAGCAGCTGTTATTTCAACTCCGCTGGTCATATCGTGGACGCTGCCAGTCACAAGGCGCGAGTATACACGGAGGACATCAGCGTGGGCAAAACCGTCTTTACCGATGGCAATCGCTACTACATAGAGCTGCCCCATTACCGCTATGGTAAGAAGATTACTACACAGTACAATGCATTGGATGACGAGCCAAGCTCCAACAATGCCGAGCGCACCTACAAAGGCATGCAGATGTTCGAGATCCCGGCTGACTACGCCCTGTACATCACCGGCAAGAGCTCTTCCCCCGTCACACTCACTTACGTTCGTCCCGTGGAAAACGGACCGGAGATCAAGCGCTTCAACTCGCTGCCCGTCACACGTAAGCCCGCAGAGGGAACGACAGACTGGGAGTACAAGAGCCCCTATGCACCCTTGCTCTATACAGCTTGCGCATTCGATTGGCTGATCGTGGACCTGCCCATTACCTTGGTGGAGAACGCCCTCATGATAACCGGAGTCACCATCGCCCTTATCGCTGTTGCCGCTGAAAACAGCAATGCCGCCAACTCAAACTATACCGCTGATACCACCGGTACAACCACCGGCACAACCTATACGGCTGCTGACTACTACCTGTTCTACCAGAACGCCAGCGATGGGGAAAGCAAAGTGAACTATCTCACCAAGGCCGCAGAAATGGGACATGCCGAGGCTCAGAGCGAACTCGGGCAGTACTACATCCTCGCCTCGGAAGAGTTGAAAAAGCGCGGCAACACCTCTTCTGCGGATTCATACTTCAATGATGGCATCCATTGGCTCAAAATGGCTGCCCGGAATGGTAGCAGCTCGGCCCGGAACCTCCTCAGCAGAGGTGGTTATACCTGGTAAATGCCGACCATTATCGTTCCGAAGAAAGCGGAGTTCTCCGGTGGTCGAGGAACTCCGCTTCCTCTTTGCCGGGATGTTGTACCCTGATTTTTGAACCGCAAGTGATTTTTCTGCTTGCGGTAATGCAATCACTTTGGTAGGATACAACCATGATCCGCAAAATCCTGTTCTCAATCGCCTGTCTGAGTGCGGCAGCTGCTCTTGCCGCAGAGCCGCCCGCTCCATGTGGTCCGCTGCCTACTGAGCAGCAGGTCAAATGGTTGCGCATGGAGTGGTATGCCTTCGTTCACTTCGGTCTGAACACCTACACCAATCGCGAGTGGGGCTATGGGGATGAATCCCCCCGGCTCTTCGCCCCCGCAGACTTCGATGCCGAGGCAATCGTCAAGACCTTCAAGAGCGCCGGAATGAACGGCATGATCTACACCGCCAAGCACCATGACGGGTTCTGCACCTGGCCCACCGACTCCACCGGGCACAACATCACCCGTGCTCCGTGGAAAGAGGGGCGCGGAGACGTTGTGCGCGAATTTGCCGAGGCCTGTAAGAAATACAACTTCCCCTTCGGCACCTATCTTTCCCCCTGGGATCGCAACTGCGCCGAGTACGGAAAGCCGGGTTACCTCGACGTATATTATCGCCAAATTGAAGAACTGCTGACGAAGTACGGTCCCATTTTTGAAATCTGGTTTGACGGAGCCATGGGAGGCGATGGTTACTATGGCGGCGCGCGAGAGAAACGCAATATCGGCAAGGCCGACACCTATTACAACTATAAGCAGGTGGTAAGAAACATCCGCAAACTGCAGCCCGACTGCATCATCTGGGGCGCAGCCGGACGTGGCGATATAACCTGGGGCGGTTCCGAAAAAGGATTTGTCAAATACCCCCTGTGGAACACACAGGGAAATCGATGGATCTCCCTCGAGGGCGACACCCCCATCAACCACCGTGGCTGGTTCTGGCACCCGGGGCAGGGCTCCCATGTGAAAACACCGGCGCACCTCATGGAAGTCTACCTCAGCAGCGTGGGGCGTGGCGCCAACCTCATCCTCAACCTGGCACCCGACCGCAATGGTCGGCTAGACCCTGCAGATGTCGCCTCGCTCGAGGCCTTCGGTCGCATGAGGAGCAAGCTGCTACGCACTGACCACGCCCGCGGCGCCCAAGCAAGAGCGAGCGAAGTTCGCGGCAACGACAGTCGCTTTGCCGCCTCGAACCTGACTGACGGCGACATCGAGTCCTACTGGTGCCCGAACGATGGTACAACAACCCCCAGCGTTGAAATCACCCTCCCGGCGCCCGCCACATTCGACGTCATCCGTCTGCGCGAGCAGATCCGCCTTGGCCAACGCGTGGAAGCCTTCCGGGTAGAAGCCTGGGTGAACGGGCAGTGGCAAACCATCGTAGCCCCCGGACAACCGAATAAAGGCGAGACCCGCTTCGACCTGCGAGGGGGCAGGGGACACACCATCGGCAACCAGGTCATGCGCTGGCTGAGCGCCCCCGTCACCACCGATCGGGTACGGCTCACTATCACACGCTCTCGGGCTTGCCCCTGCATCTCCGAACTCTCCCTGCTCACCATGCCCGGCTCGGACAGCTCCCTCCCCATCGCAACGAACGGCGCGACTGATGTAGCCCTGGACAGCAGGAACTGGACCTACAGCGGCTTCGCCGCTCATCTGGCCCCCCGAGCTTTCGATGGCAACCCCCACACCCACTGGCTCATCGACCGCACCCCCTCCCACTTCATCATCGATATGAAGAAAGAGCAGACCATCAATGGCTTCGCCTACCTTCCCCGCCAAGATGGACAAACCAACGCCATGACCTCCCGCTACCGAGTGGAACTGAGCACCGACGGCCACACATGGCAAAACGTAGCTGAAGGCGAGTTCGGCAACCTGCGGGCGAACCCCGTAGAGCAAATCATCTCCTTTCCCCCACACAAAGCACGCTACTTCCGCTTCTTCTCCACCGCAGCACTCGATGGAACCGGCAGCAGCGTAGCCGAGATGAAAATCTACGCCCCCGCCAAATAAGCACTTCGGCAATAGACTCGCACCCTTACCCATGAGCCCGGTCCTGCACCGGGCTCATCGCGTACCATCCCGCAGACTGGGGGGCTTCACCCCCTCAGAACCAACTGAGCCGTAGCATTGCCCAGCACAAAGAACACCAGACTACCGGCCACCGTCAACAGCATATAGAAAGACGCCCCGTAGAACTCCCCCGCCCGCAACATGAGCGTGTTCTCGTAGGCAAACGCCGCCAGCGTGGAATAACCGCCGCACAGCCCCGCCGTCACTGCCAAGCGCAGATTCGTAGAAGAGATCAACCCCTCCGCTGCCAGCCCGCAGAACACCCCCATGAACAAACAGCCAATATAATTAATGATCAACGTGTGCCAGGGCATACCCGGTGTAGTGATCGTCCACCTGCTACAGACATACCACCCCGTCAGGTAACGCAGCACCCCTCCCACAAAACAACCACACCCCACACACAGCAAAGTCTTGAACGAAAAAAACATAACAAACGACCGACCATGCTAGCACCAACTCACCCCCTTGGCAAGCCTTATTTTGTACCACCCGACTCGATAAGCGCTGCCACATTTTTCTGTCATCGTCCCTATAATTAAGCTTGCATACCCTCGCCCCCGCGTGTATAATCACCCCGCAACCTCCCGGAATGGGGCATTAGCTCAGTTGGTAGAGCGGTTGCATCGCACGCAACAGGTCAGGGGTTCGAATCCCCTATGCTCCACTTCTACAGACAGGCGGCAGATTTTTCGTGAATCTGCCGCTTGTTTCATTTTTGCCTATGGCTTAGCGTGTTACACGCTCGCCCGTCAATACCCTTCCGGGGTGAAATCAGGCCGTTAAATGCAATCCCGGAGGCTTAAACACCCCAAACGCCTCTGCACGCCTCCGCTAAACGCGGTAGTATACATCTACCTTGCTTTGTTCAAACGAACCTCAAACGGCTTATTCTTAGAGCATTGCAAATGTGATTAGCTTAGCGTTCGCCTCCCTCCGGGGTGCGGTTGACGTAGAGGGAGTATCGTGGCGGCAAGCTTTAGTCATAACTCGTTAATAGCAAATACTTCTTCCGTTCGTTCAACGCAAGCAAAGGCTTTCCTGTTGGTTGTTTAGAATCGGCTCCGGCAAGGCACAAAAACACCTTGCCAAGAGGAGGATGCGTCCGTTGGGGAGCCGTTGCTCCCGGTAATGTCCTTCCTACCC
>JAZQCA010000068.1:0-38670 GCA_045545975.1 Akkermansia sp. | reverse complement strand
AGAATAGATATCGCTCCATGGTCCGCGCTTGCCGTGGGTGCTGATCTGCTCCAGCGGGGTGTAGCCTACGCTGGCTACCATGGTGGCGCTGTGCTCGCTGACGATTTCGCGAGCGGTGCCGAAGTCGATGAGGATGGGGGTACCATCCTCGCGCAGCAGGATGTTGGCGGGCTTGATGTCGCGGTGCAGTAGGTTCTTGCCGTGCAGGTAGTCCAGCGCCTCCAGCAGATGACGGAGAATGGGCAGCAGCCACTCTTCGGTGATGTCCGCCGGCGCCGGCGCGGTCTTGTGCAGCTCCTGTCCACCGACCCAGGGCATGACGTAGTAGGCGGTGCCGAGCGCCTCGAAGGCTGCGAGCACACGCACGATCTGGGGATGGTTCAGGCGGGCGAGGGTGCGGGCTTCATCGAGGAAGCGTTTTTTTGCCCAGTTGAAGCTCTCTGTCGTGTCGGAAGAAATAGGGCAGACCCTGTGTGTGCCTTGATGGCGGAAGGAGAAGGACTGGGGGAGATTCTCCTTTATGACCACCTGCGCCCTTTTTTGCGTATCTTCCGCGAGGTAGGTGATACCGAAGCCACCCTGACCGAGAGATCGCAGGAGCTTATAATGCCCGAGCATGGTTCCCGGGCTGAGGGCGAAGAAATTGTGCTCTGTATCTTCAGGGGGCATGATGAGGAAAGCGTTAGAATGTTAGTTGTGTAATAAGATGGTGCCATTCATTCGATACTTAGGAATCCAATTTAAGCCCCTCTCTTGTGTGCATCTGTCGTATGTGTCTCTTATATCATTCTTTACCCTCTGATGTCAATCCATTTTTGGCGCGATTTTGGAGCGTAGCGAGGGCGCGGAGCGAAGCGACGTGAGCCGTGCCGGAGCGGAAAAATCGCGCCCAAAATTCGCCGGAAGAGGTCTAGCGTGGTTTTCCCTATACATCAGGGGACTACAATTATCTTTTTTCTCCATTTCGCTCATACGACCGCCTCGGCGGAAACATTCGCCAAGCATCTCCTTTGCCTGCTTTTTCCGGACCTTTACCAAATCGGGACTGATACCGTACTCAGATGCTATCTGAGCATGCGTCTTGGCGCCTGTGAGTGCTTCCAATGCTACCTTTTCCTTGCACTCGGCGGCGTAGCGACCTCTCTTGTGTATTTTTTCGTTTTGCATGTCTGTGTGTTGGTTAGATTATACACGCTCACGATGCTTTGCACAAGAAAAAAGGGGGGGGCTTAAACCGGTGTCTTAAAATCAGGCGCCATTATATCGCCATCTTGTATGACACTACTCAAATGCGTTTGCCCTGTTGCCCCTCTGTACACATGTGAAAAGGCCCGGTGTGTGGCCGATTTCGCATGCAACTTGGGAGAAATACAGTCCTCACGGAAGTCGGTTCGTTCTTTTAGCAATACCCGCATGCGGTTTTCCGGTGAGAAAATCACCCTTCCATTTCTTGTCCTGATTTTTACTGTTTCGCCACCCTTTCCGAAAATCTTTGGGGGCTCATGTGTGCAGATGCGCGCGTGCGATGAGACTACCCGGGCATGCAGGAGCGCATTTTTGGGTAGGAAAAAGCACATGATGGCGAAAAATCTTCATTTTCGTGTTGCAAGTTTGCGCGCGGCATGCTATTTTATGGGCACCATGAAAATTACTGGTACAACTCACAAGAAGGCTGCTGAGTGGGTGGAGGAGATCCGCCAGCTCTGCAAACCCGATTCCGTCTACTGGTGCGACGGTTCCGAGGAAGAGAACACCCAGCTGTGCGACATGCTGGTTGAGAAAGGCACCTACATTCGCCTGAACCCCGAGAAGCGCCCCGGCTGCTTCCTGGCTCGTTCTACTCCTTCTGACGTGGCCCGCGTAGAGGAACGCACATTCATCTGCTCTGAGAAGCAGGAGGACGCTGGTCCTACCAACAACTGGAAGTCCCCGGCTGAGATGCGCGCCATCCTCAATCCCTACCTTGATGGTGCCATGAAGGGTCGTACAATGTACGTCATCCCCTTCTGCATGGGTCCGCTTGATTCTCCCCTGGCCAAGATCGGTATCGAGATCACTGACTCCGCTTATGTGGTTACCAACATGCGCATCATGACCATCATGGGTGCTGAGGTGCTGAAGCGCCTGGAGGACGAGGTCAATGGTGGCGGTAATCCCAAGCGCGACGGCTATGGTGACTTCGTACCCTGTCTGCACACTGTGGGTGCTCCCCTGGAGCCCGGTCAGGAGGATGTGACTTGGCCCTGCAACAACGAGGAGAAGTACATCTGCCACTTCCCCGAGACCGGTGAGATCATCTCCTATGGTTCCGGTTACGGTGGTAATGCTCTGCTCGGCAAGAAGTGCCTTGCTCTGCGTATCGCTACCGGCATCGCCCGCAAGAACGGCTGGATGGCTGAGCACATGCTCATCCTCGGCATCACCGATCCCGAGGGTCGCAAGTCCTATGTGACCGGCGCATTCCCCTCCGCCTGCGGCAAGACCAACCTGGCCATGGTTGTACCTCCCCCCGCACTGGCTGCCAAGGGTTGGAAGACCAGCATCATCGGCGATGATATTGCTTGGATTTGGCCCCATGAGGACGGCACCTTCCACGCCATCAACCCCGAGAACGGTTACTTCGGTGTGGCTCCCGGTACCTCTTACAAGTCCAACCCCATCGCCATGGACACCATCAAGGAGAACATCATCTTCACCAACGTGGGTCTGACCGACGATGGCGACGTATGGTGGGAAGGCATGGACGGCGAGCCGCCTGCACATGCTATCGACTGGCAGGGTAACGACTGGACTCCCGACTGCGGTCGCAAGTGCGCTCATCCGAACAGCCGCTTCACCGCTCCCGCCAAGCAGTGCCCCACTCTTGACCCCGAGTACTACAACCCCGAAGGTGTGTCCATCAGCGCATTCCTCTTCGGTGGTCGTCGTGCCACCACCATGCCCCTCGTATTCCAGTCCAAGGATTGGAACCACGGCGTGTATGTAGGTGCCACCATGGGTTCCGAGATGACCGCCGCCGCTTTCGGCCAGATTGGTCAGGTTCGCCGCGACCCGATGGCCATGAAGCCCTTCATCGGCTACAACGTTGGTGACTACTGGCAGCACTGGCTGGATATGGGCACCAAGACCTGCGCTTGCAAGCTGCCCAAGATCTTCAACGTGAACTGGTTCCGTAAGGACGCCGAGGGTAACTTCGTATGGCCCGGCTTCGGTGACAACATGCGCGTGCTTGACTGGGTGCTTCGCCGCTGCCGCGGTGAGGTTGAGGGTGTGGAGACCGCTCTGGGTATCTCCCCCACCTATGCTGAGCTCGATACCGAGGGTCTCAAGGGTTACGACGAGGCTGCCTTCAACACCAACATGGCTCTTTCCGAGTCCGAGTGGAAGGCTGAGCTCGAGTCCCAGACCGAGCTGTTCAACATGGTTGGTGACAAGCTGCCCGCCGAGCTTGAGGCTCAGCGCCAGGCTCTCATCGCCAAGTTCAGCTGAACCGGCGCAGCACAAGCTGCAAGAATCCTTCAACCGCTGCTCTCCTCTGAAGGGGAGCAGCGGTTGCTTTACCTAGAGGAAAACCACGAAGAGCGCTTGGTTTAGCTTCTTTTATGCTACTGACTTAAGTAGGCTGAGTGAAAAGGGATTTTGAGCTTGCAGGGGGCAGGGGCTTTTGCTAGTATATAAACATATTCGGAACTGTGGTATGCTCGAAGCTAGAAATATATGTCTGGAAGTAGAATCGGGGGAGGAGTGCATTCGCCTTCTTAATGATGTGAATTTCTGCATACCGCGGGGGCATTTCATGGCCATTGTCGGGCCGTCCGGCTGTGGAAAGACCACCCTGCTGAAAGCCATTGCCGGTATAAAGGAAACCAGCGATGGCTCTTTTCTGTGGGAAGGGCGCGATCTGGCAGAGGATGGTGATTTTGAGGCTCATGAGATCGGCTATGTCCCACAGTTCAGTATAGCTTACGATGAGTTGACTGTTGACGAGAGTGTGGAGAGTGCAGCACGCCTGAAGGTACGGGCAGATGAAGATGAACTGGATGAGATCATCGACAATGTGCTGGAGGAAACCGGTCTCTCAGAAATTGCCGATCGCCAGGTAAAGTTGCTTTCCGGCGGGCAGAAACGCCGCCTTGCTCTGGCCATGGAGCTGGTGAGCAGCCCTCATATTCTGTTGTGCGACGAGGTTACCAGCGGACTGGATCCCCGGTCGGAGCGTGAGATTGTGCAGCTGCTGCATGATCTGAGTATGAAGGATGGACGAATTGTCATTTCCGTGACCCACAGTCTGGCCCAGATGGAGCTATACGACAGCGTGATGGTAATGGTGCGCGGGTGCTTGGCATATCACGGAGCTCCCGATGTGATGGCCCACTATTTCTCCGTCAACGATTTTGAAGAGGTGTATCCGCGGCTTGCTCTGCGCACTGCCGATGAATGGTGTGCCAGCTGGCTCAAACATCGGCTGGATTATTACCAGAGCCTAGAGAAAGAGCACTTGGAGAAGTTTGCGGAGCGAGGGCTTCCTCCCCCCCGGGTACAATCCCAACAGGATGAGGAGCCGGAGGATCGTACTCCGGGCTTTCTGACCCAACTGCGCGTGCTCCTGTCTCGCCGTTTCTCCATTCTTATGCGCGATCGTACGCAGCTCACTCTGCAGCTTGCTATGATCCTGATCTTCCCCATTCTGGTAGCTCTGTTCTCCAGCAAGGGACAGGATCAGTTACTCAACCTTACAGACATTCAAGGATCGGATATTGCCCTTGAGGCTCAGGCTCGTCAGGAACAGGCTGAGGTGCGGGCGAGAGTTGGCTCTGCGGTGTCCGGCATCATTATGTTTGAGGTGATTCTGCTGGGGCTGATGGGCGCGAACAATTCCTCTCGAGAAATTGCCGGGGAACGACTTATCCTGGAGAAAGAGAAATTCGGAGGTGTGAGTGCAGGGGCGTATGTGGCCTCCAAGGCGGTATTTCTGAGTGTGCTGGTATTTGTCCAGAGTGTATGGATGTTCTTGTTTGTGGAGTGGTTCTGGCCCTTGCGGGGTGATACGATGAATCACCTGATGTTCCTACTGTTGGCAAATGCAGCCATGACGAGCGTGTGCCTGGGCATATCTGCCAACTGTCGCACCCCGGATCAGTCCTCATTGCTGAGCATTTATCTTGTTGGTTTCCAGTTGCCTCTTTCCGGAGCCGTGCTGGCACTACCCGACCTGATAGAGAGCTTCACGCAACCTTTCATTTCCGCTTACTGGGCTTGGAGCGGTAGTATAGAGGGAGGATTGCAGCCTGACGTGCTCAAGGCAGTCAAGAGCATTGTGCAGACTTCGTTCTCCGAAGCGGCGCTTTGCCGCTTGGTATTGGCTTGTCACATCGTGATCGGACTGGTGCTTACTTGGTTCGGTGTGCGCCGCATGCGATGGGAATAATTTTATAAATCACAGAAAGAAGATATTATGGCCAGAAGTTCGCGCCGTGGGCGCAAAAAGAAAAGTAACAATACTCCGCTTATCATAGGTGGGCTTGTCGTGCTGGTGATTGTGCTGGGTGCCATGTTGGTGGGCAAGCCACAGGTTCGCAGTCAGAACCCCGGCTTCTTTGATGTGGCGAAATATCGTATGGATGGTTCTCGTTTCGCCTCGACCGGCAACCGCTACAAGATCGAAGGGACTGTAGAGAGTATAGAGACTCATGGTGACAATCGCATGGTGGCGGTGAGTGTGCGGGGGAATGAGCGTGAACTTCTGCCCCTGTTGGTGCTCGGCTCGACCCCTTTGGAGGTTAACCTGACGCGTGGAGATGTGTTCGTCTTTGATGTGTCCTGCCGAACCGGTCGCGATGAGAGCGGTCAGGAGGTCAAGGGAATTCTGGTGGTCAATGATGTGAAAACCCGTTGAAGATTATGACTCGCAGCGTTTTTCTACTGACATTTATGGCCGGCGTCCTTCTGGCACAGATGCCTACCAGCTTCGATGCATCGGGGCAGTCAGCACAGGCCGCGGCCGGGGTGCCCCAAGGTGATGGCTTGAGTGGCGAGGCTCCGCCACCTCAGCTTTTCGGCATGGAATTGCCCCTGCTTGATCCGTCGAATGATACCGTTTCCTATGCCGGTGGCAAGTTTGATGTAGGGAACAATAAGCTTGTGCGCGAAAGATTTGAGAAGTTCCTTCGCCAGATGCCTGATGATACCGAGAAGTCGCGTCTTTATCGCAAGCGCATGGAAGAGATTCTTAAGTTCACCCAGCGCTACACCAAAGGCGGTTCCATGGTGGGAAGCAAGACTTTGGTTAAGATCGGCATGGGGCTTTATGAGATGTCTGACTATGAGGGTGATGGCGGGCAGTCCGGTGCTCTTGCCAGTGCCATGGTGAGTGCTCTTGATGTGCAGCGCGCCAATCTTCGCAGAGAGCGGGATAATGAGGAGATAGACAAGGAAATTGACAAGCTCATCATAAAGACGAACTCGCTCAACAATCGCAACACGCAGCGCCGAAAGGGGGATGGCCAGGTCGGCAAGATCAAAGCCTCTGGTGGTTCCGGTACACCTACTTCCAATGAAGTGCTCATCGGGGCCAATACCGCTGAGATTGCAGAGGGTAAGGCCAAAAAGGGTGCCAACATTGCTGCCAACGAGGCATCGCTCGCCTTGGCCAAACTGAATTATCAGTCCGTAATCGTGGGTTTTCTCCTTCAGCGGCGCTTTGATCATGCCGTCATCGGTGCTCGTGTGTACCGCCATCTTTTCCGTGATGGTGATACCCGCATGAATCTGGACAAGGAGTCGGACGCCTATAAAATGTTTACCGGTATATCGGGGCTGCCTCCCACCATCACAACGATTGATACCATGGCAAGCAATGCTCGTCGGGAGGTCGAGCAGTGCATAGATGCCGTCTACGGAGCTTTGGCTCAGAATCGTCTGGGCGAGGCAACAGATCGGCTCATCACGGCAACATCGCTAGGCGAATATATGCAGTGCGTGGCAACCTTCCCGGCGAGTGATCGCAAGCGCATAGCCGATTACTGGACCCTTCGCAAGCAGGCTTTTTCCGCTCTCAATGCCAGAAATTACGATGAGGTGGAGCGAATTGCGGCTGAAATGAAGAAAATGGACGTTGATTTCGATGACTCTCTGCTGCTTTCTTATACATCCGGCAGGAAGCGCCAGAGCAACTTTGCTCTTCGCTCTGCTCGCAAGGCTTTCATGGAAGGGCGTGAGGAGGAGGGGCGCCGTTTGGCGACCGAGGCTGCGACCATCTGGCCGCGCAACCCGGCGCTGGAGGAGAGCGAGGCTGAGATTGCTCGGGTGGATAGTTTTGCCCCGGTGATGGATGAGTTCCGCAAGATGGTGGATCGCAAGGAATTCCGTGCCATTTACAACGATCGAGAGCGATTTCGAGTAGTCTGTACCGATCGGGAGCTGGAAAAGGTGTTCATGGAGGTGATAGAGTTCGTTGGCGGAACGGATATCATCCTCTCCAAGTTGAAGGATGGTGCCGATCAGGACCGAACGATTGGTCCCTGTCTGGCGTACGAGAACCTGCACACTCTCCTGCAGTCCGATCCTCGTTATGGTGAGGACAAGCTTTTCATGGACGCTTACAACCATTACGCCGCCGTGGCTCATGACTTTGTGTCGGCTTTGCGGATGGGTGATGACTGCGAGAAGCGCCGGGAGTACGGCTCGGCACTTGCCTCCTATTACCGGGCCAAGTGCTATTTCCCCAAGTCCCGTCTGGCGGCAGAAGGTGCAGACCGAGTGATAGGAGTCATAGTGAAGGCCAAGTACTGAGGCTGATATGGCTACTGCCGTCACTACGCGTTTTGCGCCCACGCCGAGCGGTCCTCTGCATGTGGGGCATTTGCTGGCGGCTCTCGAAGCTCGTCAGTATGCGGATCAACTCGGCGGTCGCTGCCTGTTGAGGATAGAAGATATCGACATCACCCGTTCTCGGAGTGGGGAATGGGTGGAGCTCATGTACGAGGATCTTGCCTGGCTGGGACTAGAGTTTGATGGCGATGTAATGGTGCAGAGCCATCGCTTTGGTGTTTACGCCGGAGTGCTGGAGCAACTGCGGTTGAGAGGATTGCTCTATCCCTGTTTCTGCACCCGCAGCGAGATCAGAGCTCAGATTGCTGAGATGGGGAGGGCACCCCATGGCAGCCTGGGGTACATTTACCCCGGAACGTGCCGCTGCCTACCCCCTGAAATCGTGGAGGAACGTCTCTCTCGGGGAGATGCTCATACTTGGCGCATAGACATGCAGCTTGTGCAGGATCTGGTAGGTTGTTTACAGTGGGAGGATCTGAACCATGGCGTGCAGCGTTGTGTGCCGACCGAGTGCGGCGATGTCGTGCTTGCGCGGAAAGATATGCCCACCAGTTACCACTTGTCCGTGGTGGTGGATGATGCTGCTCAGGGCGTGACCCTCGTTACCCGGGGTGAGGACCTGTTCGAGGCTACCCACATCCACAGGGCGTTGCAAGCGGTATTGGGGCTTCCTGTGCCGTTGTACGCCCATCATTGTCTGTTAAGGGACAATGACGGAAAGCGGCTTGCCAAGCGAGATGGCGCCCGTTCCATTGCCAGCCTGAGAGCTGCCGGTTACACTCCCGAGGATATTCGACTCACCTTGCAGGATGCCCTTTCCCGTGGTGGAATCTGGAAAATTTGAGCCGTCTATGCCTCAGTAGTAGCGCTCTACGAGCTGCACACTGCGTTGTGTGGCTCCGGAGTGTATGCTGAGTGCTCGGTACGCACGTTCACAGCGGGCACTTGCCTCTTCCTTGTCAGTAAGAACACGTTGCAGTGTGCTGCTCAATTCCTCCTTCTCACATTGCCATACGGAGTTCTCTGCATTGAGTAGTTTGACCAGATCTGCAAAGTTCGTCATGTCCGGTCCCATGATGACCGGTACTCGAGCTGCTATGGCCTCCACGGGGTTCTGACCACCCCGAGCCAGGAAACTCTTACCGATGATGGCAACATCTGCCTGTGCGGTCCAGTCCCGGAGCTCTCCTGTAGTATCTGCTACATAACAGATATTGGCGGGGATGGGAGAAGGAAGGGTTTCGCTCGTCCTGAGGACAGGGGTGAACCCTGCCTGTTCCAGATCCTTCACTACATCGGGGCGACGTTCAGCATGGCGCGGGACGATAAGGGGGAAGGCTCCGACCTCCCTGACGGCGGTAGCGATGAGGGCTTCCTCTCCGGCATGTGTGCTGGCAGCCAGTACGATGGGGCGATCTCCGGCCAAGGTGTTCAACAGCTCACGGAAGTCTCGGCGTGGGGATGTGGGCGTGTCGCCCAGCACATCAAACTTGATACTACCTGTGACGTTGATGATCTCTTCCTCTACACCGATTCCGGAGAACCGGGACTTATCGCTGGCATTCTGAGCCGCCAGTGCCGTCAGACGGGAGAATAGCAGGCTGGTGATGCCGCGTACCTTGCGGTAGCGCCCCTCGCTGCGAGGAGAGAGACGCGCATTGAGCATGACCATGGGGATTTTCATGCGGTGGCAGGCCTCTGCAAAATTCGGCCAGAGCTCGGCCTCGATCAGAACTACGGCTCGCGGAGCGAAGCGCTTGAGACAGCGCTCTGAGAGCCCGGGGACATCCAGCGGGGAATAGAGCGCTCGTACATTCGGCAGGGCGGCATCCCTCACCACCTGATGACCGGTGGCCGTGCTCGTAGAGAGCACGACCGGTTCGTTATGGGTTTTCAACCATTCACGGATGAACTTCAGGGCAATGAATACCTCACCCACACTCACGGCATGTACATAGAGACCGCCCTTGGGCTCCTCCGATGCCTTTTTTCTGTAGATCCCGAAACGCTCCCTCAATCCGGTGCCGAAGCCTCCGCGTTTTTTCATCTTGATCAGGTACCCGGGAATGGAAAGTACCAGGAACAGAGGGAGAAATAGATTGTATATCAGAAGAAAAATCAGGCGTTTCATACGTCTTTGCGGTAGAAAAGGATGGTGTTTTTGCCGTAGGTGCGCTCATCGATGAGTTTCCAGCCGGTGAATTCCCGGGTGTGAATGTCGCCCACTCCGTAGCCAAGCTGTGCCTCAGCTATGAAATAGCCATCGTCCGTCAGCAGTTCTGACAGGCGATCTGTCATCAGTTCTGCGATCATATCGCGATCGCCGATTGCCTTCGCATAGGGAGGATCGGCGAAGATGATATCGTAACGCCCCGTATCTCGCCGCACAAATTGCAGACAATCACTCTGGACGATACTGCCACCCACGAGCTTGCTTTTCTCGAGATTGGTACGGGCCATGTTGCAGGACTGGCGGGCGGCATCCACCATGCGTGCGCTGGCGGCACCCCGGCTCAGAGCCTCCAGCCCCACAGAGCCGGAGCCGCAGTAAAGATCGAGCACGCGAGCTCCTTCAATAATGGGGCCTATGATGTTGAAGAGAGCCTCCCGCACGCGGTCCTGCGTGGGGCGAACCTCTCCCTGAGGAACTTTGATGTTATACCCTTTGGCCTTTCCGGCGATTATTCTCATATATGTCGGGGGATTATCTTCTGCGTTTACGGCGGTGTCTGCGCTTCTTTGTGGATTTCTTCTTCGGTTCGTCGTTGGCAGCAGCCTCCTCCGGTTGAGGTGTGGGCTCAGGAGCCGCCGAAGGTTCTTCGGGATCAGGGGCAGGGGGACCAATGCGGAAACGCAGTACATAGTTGCCCTGGGCCAGCACCGTACCGGAACCTGTGGCACGCTCGGAGAAGTTGTAACTCAGGTACAGGTATTCACCATTGGTACGACGGGTGATTGCCAGTTGCTCAGAGATCCGGGAGAGCGCGTCCTCTTTTCTCAGGGACCAGGCGGTTCCCTTTCTGGCGCCGTATACGTTGTCGGAGCCGGTAACATGCTCCATGGGGGTGAGCTCTCCATTGCTGGATGTCCATACATTACGATCGGCGTGGTAGACCAGACCGCAGACGGTGAGGGGCTGAACCTGGCGGGTAAAGGTGTTGACGGCCACTCCGTGAAGTGACCACTCGTTGTTATCCCGCTCGAATGCCCCCAACTGGACTGTTTGGAGCTGTTTTATGCCCATCTTCTTCCACTCACTCGCGTATTTATCGTAATCAGCCCTGTTCGACCAGAAATCCGCACTGTATGGCATGAGGGTATTCGGGCTGTAATTCTCAAAGAATGCCAGTTTCTGCTCCAATGGCATAGCTTGCAGCCGGGCTGAGACGGCCTGCTGCATCTTCAGGAATTCTGCCGTTGGCTCCGGCGCTACGGATTCTCCGGTGAGCCGCATGCCATCAGCTGGAAAATTCATGAGCGCGGCAGGAACTTCCGCTCCCTGTGCCTGGCTTATGAGAGTGGTTTGGCACATCAGGGATATGAGGGGAATGATATATTTCATGAGCTGCACATCCTAATCTACCACGAAATATGCGTCTTGACAAGATGGAAATTGGCGGAATAAAGAAATGAAAGCCGCAGATGTTGCTCTGCGGCTTTCGAAGGGCGGATGACTCTGCGGCTGATGGCAGATCAGCGACTGCCGGGTGCTCCGAGATTGACCTGGGAGGTCTTGTTGGGGAACATCAGGGTGTAACCTCCCTGCGCAATGACATTGTTGGAAATGGCGGAGCGTTCCTCAAAGCTGTAGGTGATGTAGACTGCCTTCCCATCTGTGGTCTTGCTCACACAGATGGTCTCAACCATGCTGGAGAGAGAGTCCTTCTTTGTGAGTTTCCAAGTGGTGCCGGTCTGTGAGCCGAAAACATGATCCTCCGTTGCCTGGTAGGGGGTGGCCGTCAGCTCGCCATTGTTGGAGATCCATACGTTTTTCTCAGCATCGTAGCTGAGCGCGCTAATGGTGAGCGGAGCTGCTTTGCCGGACTGAGGGTCAACGGTGACGGACATGAGAGTCCATTGCTTTTTGCCCTGACTGCGAAGTCCCGCCGCCACCTCACGCAGAGGACGGATGGCAGCCTTTTTCCATTCTGCCTTGTAGGCATCGTATGCAGCTTTATCTGCCCAGAGCTCAGCATTGTAGGGAATGAGTACAAGCGGGTCATAGCTGTCCATGAACTCTTTGAGTTTTTCCGGTGCCAATGACTGAAGTTTGCCGACGAGTGCCTGTTGCATAGTGACGAACTCAGGGGAGAACTGGGGCGCTACGGCTACACCGGCCTTCATGGTGCCGTCCGTGGGCAGAAAACCCTTCATGGCTCCGGCATCAGCAGCACCATATGCCTGAGAAATCATGGCGGGAACTGCTACCAACGCAAGTATGGAAAAAATCGCTTTCATGTTTGTGGCTGTTAATCTATCATTGATTTTTTTACTTGGCAAGCAAGAAATTTCGTGGTACTGTCATGAACGTATGAATGCTCTGATTAAAAAGAAGATTCTGAAAACTCTTGTCTGCGTGATGTCGGGCATTTTTCTGGTAGCGTGTCAGACTTCCACTCCGGCAAGCCGTATTGCGGAACATCCTGCTATGTTCAAGTCTCTTCCCCTTGAACAGCAGGTGCTTGTGCGACAGGGAAAACTGTGTGAAGGAATGAGTGAGGATGCCGTTTTCCTGGCTTGGGGGCGCCCGGATGTTCCCCCGGTTGACAGCCACCGGAACGGCAAGGTGAGCTCTCGCTGGATTTATCGGGGATATGAGCCGGTGACTGTCATAAACGATACTCCTTGGAGCTATGCCGGTCCATATTGGGGACCCTACGGAGGGTGGTGGTATGCCGGTCCCACCTACAGTACAGCCTTCATTCCGAGAACGGCTGCAAGTGTGGATTTTGTCAACGGGAAAGTCAAGTCTTGGGTCGCTCCCAGAAATGATGTCCCCTGAATATCCCTTTTCTGATTTTCTGCTGAAATTTATGTCTATGTTAAATACTGAACAGGTCGGGAGTGCTGAGATCTACACTCTCGTAACGGATGAATTGAAGGTCAGGATCACCAATTGGGGCGCCAGGATCCTGAGTGTGGAGTACAAGGGAACGGATGTGCTTTATGGTCCCAAGGATATTGCCGCGCTTGGCGAGGATACCTGCTATTGCGGGGCCATTTGCGGACGCGTTGCGAATCGCATTGCCGGTGGTGAGTTCGAATTGGATGGTCACTTGTACCGATTGGCTACCAACAATGGTCCCAACCATCTGCATGGCGGTAACTGCGGGTTCTCCGATCGCCGCTGGCTGGTGACATCTGCCGACTCCACTCGTCTGGAGCTTTCTCTCACCTCATCGGATGGTGAGGAGGGCTACCCCGGAGAGGTGCAGGTGAAAGCTGTTTATATGCTCTCCGGTAAAAGTCTGACCCTGCGGATGGAAGCTCGGACTTCCTCACCCACTCTTCTCAACCTGACCAATCATGCCTATTGGAACCTGAATGGCAGCGGGACGATGGATGACCACACATTGATGGTGCATGCCTCTGCTTACACACCCATGGTGGCCAATATCCCTACCGGTTCGATTCTTCCGGTGGAGGGTACGTTGTACGATCTGAGAACTCCGGCATGTCTGGGCGAGCGCAATGCCCCCGGAGCTATTGCCGGTGGCTACGATGACAACTATGTGCTGCCCACCATTCCCGGAGTAAAGGAGGTGGCCGTGCTTTCCAATGGAAAGATGACTCTGAGGGTCTGTACCGATGCTCCCGGTCTGCAGGTCTATACCGGCGACTACCTGCCGCTCAAGCGTGGTGGCGTGGCTCTCGAGGCTCAGAATTTTCCGGATTCTCCTCATCATCCGCACTTCCCGACCATCGAGCTGCGCCCCGGTGCTGTCTACGACAGAACCATTATCTGGGTTTTGGAGTAAACGGTTACTTACAGATCCAAACACAGAAGCACGAGCCTCTTTTCCGGCTCGTGCTTCTGCTTTTCTGGGAAAAATATACTCAGCGAGTGGCTGTTTTCATGTTGTGCAGGATCCCATCGGCCATGTTGCGAACGGTCTCTTCGAGGATATTGCTCAGGTGGCTGCCGGATCGGAAGTCTGCGGGAGCAAAGAAGTCAACCCGTCGTTGATCCGTCTTGAGGTTGTAGCACTTGCGGAAACTGGCCTTCGTACTGTCGTCCGGGTTGTAGACCGCTACGCTCAGACCACCTTGCTGGCGCATGACGGTGAAGCAGGGGACATCGGTCGGACCATCGCCCAGATAGATCATGTGCTTGAAGGGGATGGGGCGCAGGTCGCTGTCCATGTGATCATTCACATCCTCCGTATACTTGATCATTCCTTTGTTAATGCGGAAAAGGAATTGGGTCTTGGTCGTGTGCGATATGACTCGCTTGGGGAAGCTGATGCAGCCGTTGTGTTCACTGAACTCACAGGCAAACACCTCTTTGATGTACGGACGAATGACGGAGCCGTCAATGATTGATTTGATGCCGCTGGAGATGATGTAGAACTCTACATGTATGCCGGCAAAACGATGTTCTGCTGAAAGTACCCGATCTTCAAATGACTGGAAGAACTCCGGGATCCCCCTGTAGAAGGTGAGCTTTCGACCGAGTTGTTTAAGCGTTTCATTGCTTACGCCGTCTATGCTCAGGGTGTCCAGAAGCTCCTTGAGGTAGCTGAGCTCCCCGTCCCAGCCTTCGTCTCTGCTTCGCTCGTTGCATTTCTTCCAGAAGAGCTCTGCATCTATGCCGAACTCCGGGAAGATGGTGTCCTCCTGCATGTTGTGAGGACTGAGAGTTTGATCGAAATCGAAGATGAGAGCGATGGTGTTCTGCGGTACTGACATGACGTGAGCTCCTCAGATGAGTTCTTTCATGCGATTGACGGTTATTCCGGGTACCGTAATTGTACTGCCGTCCGCTTTGCGGAGGATCGGTGAGCCGTCTGCCTCGACCCCGATGAAGAAGCCGGGTATGCGTTCTTTGTCAGTAATGGCAACTACGGGGCGGGACTCGCCCCAGGCTTCTTCCAGCGGTTCGCGGAGGGCATCCAGCCCGTGGTCAACGAAGGCATTGAAGGTGCTTTCGAGGGCATCGGCCAGGATCATACGGAGTTTGCTCACTTTGGGACAGGCATAGAGCAGATCCAGCAGTCGGGTGGGGCGATCTGTCGTGGCTGAGATGATGCCCTCGATATCATTGGCTACATTGAGTCCTATGCCTATCGAGGCCATCGTGGACGAGGGGCGCTCTACCAAGATGCCGGCGAGCTTATCGCGCCCTACCAGCACATCATTGGGCCAGCGCAGACGAAGTCCCTTGATATTGTAGGCTTTCAGTGCCTTTATGATGGCTACGCCCGTGACGAGGGGAAGCAGCCCCCAGTGACGAGAAGAACGGGGGTCGAGCGGCAGATTGTAGGTTGCCCATAATCCTCCGGGCTCACCATACCATACGCGATTGAAACGTCCACGCCCCTTGAGTTGGCGTTCTGTGCTGACAACGGTCCAAGGCTCCTCTTTGCGGGCCACGTTGAAGGTAGACTCGCATTCTTTCAACTCCACAACTTTCCATTTCGTGCTCACGTCCGCTATCTTAACGCAGTCTCTTCGCTACGTCTACTAAATAATGTGGAATCTTCGGAAAAAAATGATTTTTCTTGTTCGAAGTGGTGATATGGGGTAAGATTTTGGTCATGATTGAGCTTGCTGTTGTGAGAAATTCGGATGAGCTGGAGAAGTGTGGGATATGGGAATTATACGAACGATCATTTCCCTGGTGTGAGCGCAGGAGCTTGGTGGCGCAGCGGCGGGCGATGGCTTCAGCGGAGGGTTTCCATTGTTGTAAAATTCTGAGAAGTGGTGATGTTGTTGGTCTGATGTTCTACTGGCAGCTCCCTCAATTCATTTTCGTGGAACACCTGGCTGTGGTCGAGAGTTGTCGGGGACAGGGGGTAGGTCGAAGTGCTCTGGCGCTGCTCGGTCGAAAAGGACTGCCGATCATTTTGGAAATTGAGTTGCCGACAGATGAGGCGACTGATCGACGGTTACAATTTTATCTTTCCTGTGGATTTGTTGAGCTGAGTGTGGAGCATGTGCAGCTTCCCTTCCATGAGGATTCATCCCCGGTACCCATGCGGTTGCTTAGTTGGCCCGCCCCCATGTCGGAGGTGGATGTAGCGTTGCTGGAGCAATACCTGAAAGACGTTGTGATGAGTTTTGTGGATGGATCATCAACCTGATTGTTATTGAACTTACCCTTGAGACGTGGTGTCTGCTACGTCATGGCAGAGACCGGCGGAAAAATCAGGAACTGGCTGCGTGGAATAGTGACTTATGTGTGGGGGTATCTGGGTACATTGTCAGCAATGGGGCTATTGTTGGGAGTGTTGGGGACGGGAATTTATCATGTGGTGTTCCGGGATGAAAGTGCCTCGATGATTCGCTATTATACCGGACTGTTCAATTCTGCTGGGCCGGAAGCACCTCTGGGCCGTGGTGAAATAATGGCGGGGGACGAGATTGCTCCGACGCCTCATGTCCGCTTCGAATATACCCCTGATGGTCGCTTGCAGCGGCTTGTCAATGTAGGGGGCGATGGGGTGACTGTACCCTTGAGTGGAAGTAAAGTAGCGGAACAGAGGCTGGATTATGACTCCGATGGGCGGCTTGTGGCAAAGCGTAACTTTGACCAGCATGGGCGTCTTGTGCCAGACTCCTCCGGTGTGGCTATCCGTGAATTCAGCTATGACGGACAAGGGCGCCTGAGAGGTCGAATCTTGAAAGATGCTTCAGGGCGAAAGATTGTTCCCCGCATGCCGGGATTTGCCGAAGAGAAGATCGAGTACGATGATCGCGGGCGTCCCATGCGCATCACTTATCTGGATGGTGAGGGAAAACCCATCGTCAATTCTCGTGGCGAAAGTTGCATCGTATACAGTTATGATCCCGCCGGAAGTGAGGTGGTGCGAACAAATTATGTCAATGGTGAACCGGCAGACAACTGTCATGGTGTGGCTGTGCAGCGGCAAAGTTCAACAAAGGATGGTCTGTTCACTCATACAAGCTGGCTTGCCTCCGATGGCTCAGCTGTAGATCATGCGATGTACGGTGCGCGCTCTGTACTTGTAGAGCGCAAGCCGGCAGAGAAAATGCACCGTGAGCGCTATTGTAGCCGGGATGGTACCATGCGCGATCAGGTGCGTACCTGGGCTGAGCATCTGGTGCGGACTACACCTCATGGTGCCGTGGAGTGGGAATGTTTCAACGGAGCTGATGGGCTCCCCTGCGTGAACCCGGTTTGCGGATTTGCCGAGCGTGTGTGCGAATATGACCGAGATGGTGATTTATTGCGTGAATATTTCTGGGATGACAGGGGAAATCCCGCAGCTTGTTATGAGAAGCGCTACAGTTCATCGGGCAATATCCGGCATGTCTTGTCATTGCATACGGATGGCTCAACGGAAATCGTCCGAATGGAGCACGAAAAAGCCCCGCAGGCGACTGCTGCGGGGCGGGAGAAACAATTGGAAACGGCGCTTTACGAATAGGCGGACTCCACCTTCTGGGCAACATCCTTGTACCCATAGTCGACTTCGTAGATGACTTTGAAGTTCTCCAGGGCCTTCTCCTTGTTGCCGGCTTTTTCGTACAGGCAACCGATCATGTAGAGAATCTCCTTCTTGGTGTCGTCCATGGTGAGGAGTTCCTTGTCGGCATCCTCCAGCTGGCGAATGGCCATATCGGTCATGTTCTTGGAGGCATAGCACTTACCCAGCATGAGCATGGCTTTGATGCGGAGGTTCGGGTTTGTACGGGCGCGTTGCAGCGGGGGAATTGCCTCGGTGTACTGCTCGGCATCGAAGAGTGCCTGACCGTACTTGAACTGCAGCTGGGCATCGGTCGGGTTTGCCTCCACGCGAGCCTTGGCGTCTGCCACGGCTGCTTCGGCAATCTCCTTCTTGCGGGCAGCAAGTGTAGCACGAGCCTCCTCGTTCTCCGGATCTGCGGCAAGAACCTGTTCATAGTAGGTGATTTCTGCCTGCATGGCCTTTTCCTGCATCTCCATGGCTTTGTCGTTGATGGAGAGGTCGGCTCCGCCACTGAGCTGGTAGGCATAGGCGTAGAAGGAGTAGGAGTTGGCATAATCTTCCATCTGCTCATAGATGGAGGCTATGTCCTTAACGATCTGAAGGTTGGTGTTGTCCACTGCGTATTGCTCGGAGAGCTGAGCCAAGCGCTGCTCCATTTCGGCGCGGGTCAGACCCATCTTATCCGCATTCTCAAGATCTGTCGTGGCATTCTTGTTCTTCATCTTGGTGCGGAAGTCACCCTTACCTTCCCAGTTGCCCTGCTTCATGGTTGCACGGGCTGCACAGTCCTTTTCACCGCGCTGGGCAATGGCATCTGTACGATCAATGGTGAGGATGCGACGATAGGTCTCGGCCGCCTCTGAGAAGTTCTCGTGCTTGATGTAGTGATTGGCCAGCATGTGCATGTGCTTCTTGGCGTTGGGCTGACCTTCGCAGATGGTTTCGAGGGCAAAGGCGGCGAGCTCCGGCAGGTTGAGCTCGTTGGCCGCTGCGAAAAGAGCTTCATTGGCCGTCACGGAGTAGGGGTCTTTTTCCAGATCGTCCTCAACGGTCACGATCGTGGTGGCAGGATCCTTACGAGTGGTGGATATACGCATACCGCCGAAGAGAGAGGAGCGGCGGCCGGCATCGGGGGTACTCTTCACCTCGCAGCGGCGCAGAACCTTGCGACCTTCAAGGAAGCCGGGTACTCGCTTGATGAGGGTTTTGAGAATGCTGACGGCGTATTTGTAGTTTTTGGCAGCCACAGCCTGCTGAGCCTTAAGCCAAAGCCCTGCTTCAGCCTGCGGTAACTGTCGGTCAGTGATGATGGTGATCATAAGCGTGTGTAAGAAAGATTCCGCGGCGCTGCCGAGATGATATCAGCAGCTCCCACGTTGTTTACAGTAAGACTACCATAAAATACGTGCGATTTCAACCTTGTTTTTTGAAAAAAATGTGGCAAAATGGGGCAGAGATGAGACTGGATGCCATATTGAGTCGTTATGGGTACTGTTCGCGCCGAGAGGCTGTGCAGTGGATTAAACGTGGTCGAGTGGAGGTGAAGGGGGTGGTCGCTCGATCTGCCTCGGCCAAGGCTGAGCCCGAGGAGGTGCTGGTGAATGGCTATCCCATCCCTTTTCCCCGGGGCTTATATGTGGCATTTAACAAGCCGTTGGGCTGCACATGCAGCCACAGGGAAGAGGGTGAACTTGTGTATGACTTACTGCCGCCTGAATGGATGCGGCGCGGGGATGGTGTGACTACGGTCGGGCGTTTGGATAAAGAGACATCCGGTTTACTGCTGGTGACGGATGATGGGGCGTTCGTTCATGCTCTGACCAGTCCCCGTCGCCATGTTGCCAAGGTATACGAGTTTGAATGTTCTGCCCCGGTTCCGGCAGAGGCAGTCGCGCTGTTTGCTTCCGGTGAGTTCATGCTTCAGGGTGAATCGACACCCTGTCAACCGGCTGAACTGGAACTGAACGGAGAATGCTGTGGGCGGCTTACTCTGCACGAAGGGCGCTACCATCAGGTGCGCCGCATGCTGGCAGCCATCGGGGCTCCGGTGACGGCGCTGTGTCGAACGGCTATAGGTCCGCTCGAGCTCAGATCTCTCAACATCAACCCCGGTGAGTGGGTAGAGATAGATCCTGCTGTATTCTCATGAGCTATGACATGCCCATTGCGGTGCAGGTACACTTTGATGTACTCTACGAGGACGAGGAGGTGCTTGTCGTGGACAAGGCTGCACCCTTGTTGACCCATCCGACCGGGGTGAAGAATGAACCAACTTTGTGGCATGGCATACGGGAGTTGTTGGCGTATGAGCTGGCATGTGGCGGGCAGGTGTCGCTCATCAACCGGCTGGATCGTGAGACAAGCGGCATTACTCTCATTGCCAAGACGGCGAGAGCCGCACGAGAATTGGGGAAGGCCATGCAGAGGCGTCAGTTGCGGAAGGAGTACGCGGCATTGGTTGTTGGTTCTCCTGCTTGGTACATTGCCTGTTGCGATGAGCCGATTCTGCGGATGGAGAACGTAGCGCACACTCAGATCCATGTTCGGCAGTGCTGTCATCCGTCGGGGAAGCCCTGTTGTACGGAGTTTGAGGTGCAGCAACGGGTGCCTGCACGGGATGGTCTGCCACAGCTTTCGCTGCTGCGCTGCGTGCCGCATACCGGTCGTCTGCACCAGATCAGAGTACATGCTGCTCATCTGGGATTTCCCCTTCTGGGGGATAAGATCTACGGGGGCAATGAGCGCAATTATCTCGATTTCATTGAGCGGGGCTGGACCTTGGAGCTTGCGGACCGTCTGCACATAGCTCGCCACGCCTTGCATGCCTGCTACCTTCGATTCCCTTTTGACGGGCGCGAAATTGAAGTTCGCTCTCCGCTGCCTTCGGATCTCTCTGTTTTGCTCAAAGGCTCTTGCTGAACTGTCGTTGAATGAGGCAGAGGTGGTACTCACGCTCACTGGGCGGAATACCGGACCAGGAGGTCAGCGGCTTTTCGTGCGCAGAAGGCAACACAGCGCTCGCAGGGTCGTGCTGCGTAGTACGCGCCGGTTCTCTCGCTGGGGCGAGCCTCCTCCTGTATCCCCTCGTCAAGGTGCAGCAGTTCGCGGCAGACCAGGCTGCCGAATTCTGAGCGGAACTCTTCTGCCAGCTCTCTTACCAGGCGGAATATTGTTTCTTTATCTGCCGGATCCCCGGTGAGATTGCCTTGGCAATGACCTGCAACAAGCGTGAGTCCGCTGAAGGCTCCGCAAGTACCGCGCATGCGCCCCAGACCGGCTCCGAAGCCGGAGGAAAAGCGCAGTGCTTGCTCATTCTTCAGTCCAATCTTTTCGGCAAATGCCGCAAAAACTGACTGCGCGCAGTTATACCCCTCGTGAAAGTAGGCAAGGGCTGCTGTTTCTGCTTCCTGTGCTGTCATGGTGCCGTGTACGAAGGTTTGCCGGACGCTTAGTCTTTGCGGGGTTTGCGGGTGAAACGGGAGAAGAAGGGCGCATCCTCGCCCTCGTTGCGAGATCTCCGATCCCGACTTTCATAGCGGTCGGATTTGTTGCGGCGCGATGCGATGTTGTAGCGCTCGGCGCGCTCGAAACGCCCGCCCCGTTCCGCCCGGAACTTGTCGCGACCGGGGTAGCTGTCGCCGCTGGTGCTGCGGCGATCCCTCACATGGACTGAGGGGCGAGAGGGGGCTGTCCCCTTTGCCTTGTCCTCTCGCACATTGACTTCGTAGCCGCATATAGAGCAGGTGGAAAGCCGATCTGTGAGCTGGGACGCTATTTCGGGGGAAACTTCGATGAGTGAGTGCTTAAGGAAAATTCTGATATCTCCCACGGTACCCTTGGGGGCTCCTCCTTCATTGTAGAACAGCCCGGCTATGTCTTTGGGACGTATGCCGATGAGTTTACCGCCGTTCATGAAGAGGGTCACACTTTCCTGGATGCTGCTCCAGTCGTTACCTTTCTCAGTAATTGTTGGGGCGCTTTCTCCTTCCGGGATATCGCGTTTACCATAACGGCTGGGGCGATCCTCGGGAATGGCTTGCAGTTCACAGCTGCCCTTGGCTACCAGCAGATTGAACATGGCTGCCATCAGTTGCTCCGCCGGAATATCTATGTCGCGAAGCTCTTCCGGAAGTTCTGTTGCTGCGGCTGCTTGCTCCAGAATGTCGTCTACGAGAGCCTCTTTGCGGGCTTCTTCCACCTGGAAGGCGGTCATGACTTTTTCGCGCTGCATGCGTGTGCCGATGAAGCGTTCGATGCGACCGAGCAGGGAGAAGTCCCTTCGACCGATGAAGGTAACGGCTTTTCCCTTGCGACCTGCTCGTGCCGTGCGACCGATGCGGTGTACATAGTCCTCCGGGTCGCGCGGTAATTCGAAGTTTACAACGATATCCACATCGTCGATGTCCAGACCACGAGCTGCGATGTCTGTTGCTACCAGTACATTCAGATTGCCGCGGCGGAAGGAGTCCATCACGCGTTCGCGTAGGGTCTGTGGCATGTCACCATGTAGTCTGTCTACGGAGTACCCGCGAGCCAACAAGCCATCCACTACATCATCAACCACTCTCTTCGTGTTGGCAAATACGAGCCCGCGCTTCATTCTTCCCATTTCGATCAGTCGGCTGAGCACTTCGATGCGTGAGGAGAAAACCACCTCGTATACACTTTGTTCACATGTGGGAACTGTCAGCACGGGGCGCTCGATGATGATTTCCTGAGCCTCTGCTGACAGGCGGTTGATGAGCGCTCGGATGGACGGGGTCATCGTTGCTGAGAAGAAAAGGGTCTGACGCTCGGCAGGTAACTGTGCCACGATCCGATCGATATCCTCAAGGAAGCCCATATCAAGCATTTCATCTGCTTCATCGAGGATGAGCGTAGAGATGTTTTCGGTGGGGAGTTCTCCCTGCTCCATGAGGTCGATGACGCGCCCGGGGGTGCCGACAACGAATTGTACCCCGCGGCGCAGCGCTGCCAACTGCGGTCCGAAAGATGTGCCTCCATAGATCGGCACGGCAGATACTCCATCGAGGAAGAGTGCCAGTTTGTCTACCTCGCGGCAGATCTGTACGACCAGTTCGCGTGTGGGTGCCAGGCAGAGTACCTGTACTGTTCGCTGTACGGGATCTATATTTTCGAGAGCAGGAATGGAGAAGGCCAGAGTCTTTCCGGAACCGGTGTGTGAGAGCCCGACAATGTCTTGTCCTGCTAGGGCCGCGGGGATGGCTTGGGCTTGAATGGGAGAGGGTGTGTCGAAACCGAGTACTTCGATAGCCTCGATGATTTCCGGGCAAATTCCAAGTTCTGAGAAAGTCATAGCCGGGGGCAAGGATGCCTGAGTTCCTCTCATTTGTAAAGCACTTTTTATGCCAGTTCGATAAATAATGAGGAGACGGCGTGAAGCATGCTCAGTTTTCAGGGCTGTTATCGTAGGCCTGAACTTTGTAATGACGGCGCAGAAGGGTCTCTGTTACTGCTCCATTTGAGCCACTTGGAGAGAATTGAAGTTCCACGCTTACGCCGAAATAGTGGTGGGATTGGCCGCAGGCTATGGCGAAATAGGGCGCTCGCGGGTGGAAGAGAGTTGCGGTCTCGCTGATGGTGGCATCGCGCATCCATGGCTCGATGGCACCGGGGATGTCGTGGCGGAAGATTTCTTCCGGGTTGGATGAGTAGCGTGCCGGAAAAGAAAAGAGCCGTAACATCTTTCCTTCGTTCCCCTGCTGGCGGATGACCAGCAGCAGAGTGCCGGCTCGACCGGGATTGGCATATACCTCAGCCTGATAAATTCCATATTGATTGGAAGGTTCACAGAGCCGAAGTTCCGGAGCTGATCCCCGGTGCTTGAGATGTCCGGTGCAGAGAAGATCGATGGTTTGCCGGGTTGGGTCTTCTGCGAGGCGTTGCAACTGATCATCAATGGTGGCAATAGCTGCATTGATGGCCTTGTGTGCAGTCTGGCGGTGCTTGGTACCGCGCCATGCCAGTAGAAGATAGTGTTTGCCGGAAAGCTCTAGCGCTATGTCCGGAATATCGTCTTTGCCATCTTCCGATTCGGGAAAAGGTGCTCCGGGTTGAACTGCCCGGAAGCCGGCCGGCATAGGCTCTCCTTCTGCGATTGTGCGGAATGCTGCATGCACGCTGCCGGGTATACCGCCGGTTGCCGGAGGTGCCAGAATGACGTGTCCCGGGCGGGTGTAAAATGTGTCGCTCTTGTCAGCAAACGCCCAGCGGGGGGATTGGTTGAGGAAGTCTGCCAGGATTTCTTCGTGCTCTTTCTCCAGTTTCAGCAGATTGGGGGCGTTTACCAGTAGCTCATCGCTATATGGCTCCGGATCGACCGGGATGATCAATGAGGCCGGTCCTGTCAATTTTTCATTCGGCTGGTGCAGGGTATCCGACTGCTGGATCGGCTCTGTCTGCTTATCCTGGTAAGGGGAGGGGATATTGGCTTCGATTGACATCTGTGCGAAAACCAGGGCACTCGCTCCCCACAGTGCTCCCCAGCTGCAAATCTGCCAGATCGCTTTCAGGTTACTCAGTTTCAGCAGGAAATGTACGCAGCTGATGATCATGCCCAATAGTGAACAGAGGATGGCTCCCAGTATGAGGCTGCCGACATGTGCAACCGGTATGGGAAGGGAAAAGGGAGCCGAGGTCTCGGGCCACAGAAGTGGTATGCAGCTCAGCAATGCCAGTATGCAGCAGAGCAGGTGCAGCACCCAGATGTGGGACAGGACTTTGCTGATAAGCGAGAAGTTCATTGCTTTTCTGTACTTCTGTCAGCAAACTGCCCTGCGTGCTCGAGAATGTAGCGAGCCATGCTGATTCTGGGGCTGGGCGGCGCTTGTTCGATATAGCTGTGGTGGGCAGCTTGGATGGTGTAACTATCTGCGGTGAGCTGGCCGTTTTGCAGCAGTCGTTCCAGAATGGCAGCGTGGCGGTTCAGTTTCATATCGCGGAAGACCTTTATGGTGCGCTGTACAATGGCGGTGTCCAATGTACTGACGTCACCGAGACGGAGAGCCTCATCTACCAAGGCACTTTCAAGCAGTCTCCGTTGAGTGCTATTCATGGTCTCCTGCGTGGCTGCACCATTGGCTGCGAAACGTTCCAGTAGTTCATTCGGCTCCGGTGCCGGCAATCCCTCCCGCCTGAGCAGTAGTTTATAGGCCCTGTATGCCAATTCCGCCTCGTTGCATGAGGCGTATTTCCGGATGATGGGCAGTGCCTGATCTCCCTCGCGGCGTGCAAGCATCTCAAGCAGTTGCCCCATAGGCTGCGCAGCAAAACAGTCAATCATCTCATCCGGTGAACTGGGGAGCATGGTGTCGAGTTTGCGAAGTGCCTTCCGCAGGATGGTGCTGTCTACCTCCCATGCCAGGGAATTCAGAGCTTCTAGCAGACGTGAGGGGCGTTCTTCCAAGAAGTGCTCACTATGCTCCCAGAAACGAAGCCCGTGTACATATTCCTGAGCCCGAGCCGGATCGGCCAGGCGCATGAAGGCGAGCAGTTCCTTGAGTTGGGTGGTCGTACAGCGCTCGGTGCTGTCTAGTGCGATGTAGGCGGCCAGTTGTTCCGCAGCGCGATCATAGGCCGGTGCACAGTACATGCGTGAAAGATATTGTCGAGAGGCTTCGTGGGAGGTTTTTTCCGCCTGCGCTGTGCGTTTACGGATATAGCGGTAAAAAGCCGCGCTTTCGTGAGGGATGCGGACAGCGAGCGTTTTGGGAAGAAGTTTCTCCTCAGCCAGTGTTTTCAACAGTTTTGGTTTACTCTGCAGGAAAAATGCGGCATTGCAGCCGTCATCATTCTCGTGCAGAATGTCTGCACCATGGCGGAGCAGGGTGATGATGGCGCGATCCAGGGCTTGTGCAAAATGGGGATCGGTGGTGTACCGATAGTCCATTTCCAAGGGTCGGCATAGGTAGAGCAGAGGGGTATTACCGACAGAGTCTCTGTGATCCACCGGGACATTTGCTGAGAGGAGTTGCTCGATTTCCCGTAGAGATGTCACGCCGTCGAATTCTGCAGTCGCATCCAGAAGTGTGCGCTTCGTTATTCCCGGGTGAGTGACGGTCTCTGGCGCAGTTGTGCTATCCTGTGCAGTCAGCACAAGAGATCCCAGAAATAACGCTGTGAGGACGTGACGCATGTACAGATGGTCAGTTATTTTGCGGTTGTGAAACCGAATCTGAAGTGGCATCCAAGATTTCAGTCTTATGTTCCAGCAGGTAGCGGGCCGTTGCTATTTCCAGTTCGTACGCCCATACATCCTGTGATGTCATGAGCTCATCGAGAACTTCGGGGTTGCTGAGGTTGTCCGCGATGGCTCTGTATATGGCAGCGGCGTTTGTCGCGCCGATTTCTTCCATGGTCGCGATGAAGTTGTTGATCTGAGCTTCATCCATATTGCCGTACCACATTTCTTCGATGGAGGTGAGAAGAAGGGCTTTCTGCAGAATCGGTGTGTCGGCCCGACGCTTCCTGTCAGCAAGCCAAGCTGCCACGGCTCCGTTGCAGGCAGAGGGCAGCCCTTCCTTGTACAGGCTTGCTCCCCAGGCTCCGGCTTGGATGGGCAGTCGGGGATCATTCTTAAGTCGTGCGATGGTGAGATCGCTGTCCGGGCACCGACCGATCATCTCTGTGAGTATGGCAGCAAGTTCGTGGGCCTGTGCCTCCTGCATGCGTTCTGCGGTATGGAGGAGGAGCTGCTCAGGGAGCACGATGGAGGGGGTGTCCTGAAGGGCGAAGATGAGCGCCGAGGCTATGTGGTCGTGGCTGTTGAAAATCTGAGAGTCATTCCATAGTGGTATGGTGGCAATGATGGCGGAGGTTCTTGCGGGATCCACCTTTGCCATCAGGATGATGGCATTGCGGAGCGCATCCGGGTATAGCTCGTGGTGCCGGAGCTCCTCGGATGGCGTGAGCAGTGTGGCTATCGTGTCGAAAAATGGTGCCAGAGAGTCGCCGCTCGCCTGCAACATCGCAGCACGGCACACGTCTGCGGACAGGTGTTCGTCGCTGCGGATTTCAATGGCCGGTGCGTTCAAGGTAAAACCTTTCTCTCGCAGGTAATTCAGTGCGGAGGGATTGGCCGAGAGGAGGTCGTATGGGGAAAACCCGGGATAGTCGGGATCGTTATCGGCTCGTTCGTAGGGATTCGCACCCTGTTGAAGAAGGTAGGTAGCAAGTTCCAATGCTGCATCTCCTCGACCACATTCCTGCATGGTACTCATGCCGGCTGCTACGCAGAAGAGCGCGGTGCGCCCGGCCTCGTCCCGAGCATCTACAGGAACTCCGCGTTCCAGAAGATAGCGTACACATTTCAGATGTTCTCCATCGTAGTATCCTCCGCTCATTCGTGCTACAAGAGTGAGCAGATGGAAATCCTCGGGCGAGATCCCACCTTTCTCCTGCAATAGCCTATCAAGAGTGTCGACCCAGCCCCGGTAGGCGGTCTCGACCAGTTCATTGCCGGTACGCGGTACGCCAATATCCAGCAGATGGGCGTAGACTTCCTCGTACGCGCAGGTCAGGCAGGCAATGTAGGTGAGGCTGGTCTCATCTGAGCCGGGTGGCTCCAGGCTGGCTCCGGCTGCAACGAGCACGTCGATAAGCTGATTGATGCGTTCTGCCGTTGCCTCAGGGGTATAGTCGGTTGCCAAGGCAAAGTGCAGAGGGAGTTCTGCCATGCCGTCACCATTTATCGTGGCGGCATTCGCCTGCGCCCCGTCCAGCAGTAGGCAGCGTGCTAACTCCGGCTTTTTCAGCATGCAGGCGAGGTGAAGGATGTTGTACTTGCTTGTGGGGGTGCAGTAGCTCGGATCAGCCGTTTCCATGAACTTCTGCACAACCAGCAGCAGTTCCTCCGGCGAAGATTCCGCCATCCAGTCGGAGCGGATGAGGGACTCCACCTCGAGTTGCAGCTCTGCAAATTGCAGCGCGGCCTCAGGGGTGGCACTCCCCTTGTCGGCACCCCCTTCGCAACCCATCAGCAGGCTTATCGCTGCCAAGGCTATACCCATTCTGGAGCAAGCTCTCCTCATGCGCTCTAGCATACCACAAACTCAGCAGCTTCACAAGCCGGAAATTACGCATATCAGCATGTGATGCTTGTATTCAGCCTGGCTATGCTGATTTCTCCGGCATGAACCGATTCCAGAGCGGCTTTGAGCGCGACTGTACACTCCTTCTCTCCGTGTACGAGATAAACTCTGGATTTCGGACCGCCCGTTCTTTGGAAGTACGCGAGTAACTCGTTGTGGTCAGCATGGCCTGAGAATGAGTCCAGCGCCAGTATCTTTGCGCGTACGGGGTATTCATCTCCAAGTATCCGCACTTGTAGTGCTCCGTCCATGATGCGACGTCCCAAGGTATTTGCCGCGCAGTAGCCGACAAAGAGCACGGTGTTCTTGTCGCGGCTGATGCCATTCTTCAGGTGATGAAGGATGCGACCCGCCTCGCACATGCCTGAGGCTGAGATGATGATGGCTTGTTCGCGGAGATTGTTGAGGCGCTGGGACTCAGTGACTGTTCGGACCATGTGGAGCTGTTCGAAGCCAAAAGGATCTCGCTCGTTAAAAAGGAAGTTGTAAACGTCCTGATTGAAACATTCCGGGTGTATTCTGAAGATTTCCGTTGCGCTGACGGCCATGGGGCTGTCGACGTAGACCTGATAATTGGGGAGTTTGCCTTCACGATATGCCCGATTGAGCAGGTAGAGCAGTTGCTGGGTGCGCTCTACGGCAAAGGCCGGTATGTAGACGTTGCCTCCGCGTTTCATGGACTTGCGGATGGAGCTGATGAACAGCTCTGGGTCATTCGCAGAGGCTTCATGGTAACGTCCACCATAGGTGCTTTCCATCAACATGATGTCTACGTCCGGGACGATCTCGGGATCTCTCAGCAGTTCATTGTCGCCGCGGCCGATGTCCCCGGAGAACAGCAGGCGCTTGTGCCGTCCGTCTTCCTGATCATCTATGTCCAGTACGACCTGTGCGGCTCCAAGAATATGACCGGCATCATAGAAGGTGAGGGTAACCCCATCGGTGATGGGAATGGGCATGTGGTACCCTATCGTGAGGAAGCGGCGCATGGCGGCTTCTGCGTCCTGTTCTGTGTAGATTGGTTGGGCTACGCAGCCATTGCCGCCCTTGCGGCGGTCCATTTTGTTAAGGAACTTGCAGTCGCTTTCCTGTATGCGCGCAGCATCTGCCAGCATGATGGAGCACAGATCTCTCGTGCCGTACGTTGAGTACACGAAGCCTTGGAACCCTTTTTTGACTAGGTTGGGCAGGTTGCCGGAGTGGTCAATATGAGCGTGAGAAAGAACCACGCAGTCTATACCTGCCGGGTTGAAGTATGGGAACTCACGGTTGATCCTTAGTTGATCTTCGCGGTGTCCCTGGTACATACCGCAGTCCAGAAGTATACGCTTGCCATTCACTTCCAGCAGATGCTGGGAGCCGGTTGTTGTCTCTGCTGCACCACAAAAATGAATTTTCATTGCTCTCATTCTAACGGCTTTTCAGCTTTTTTCAAGATAAAAGATGCTCCACCCGCTTTTTAACACATTTCATTGCTGATGTCGTGTTGGAAAATTAAAAAAAATGACTGATATATTAATTTAGACTGGAATTTTTGCAGGAAAAGCGTATAATGCCGCGCGCTATGTCAGAAAATACACAAGCTATTGCTAATACCGCTCCGGGTTCCTCCGAGGAGGAACTGATTGCCGTGCGCCGCGAGAAGGTGAGCAAGATCCGCGACCTGGGGATCAATCCCTATGGCGGGCGTTTCGAGGTCACTACTGCTCCCGGGGAAATCAAGGCGAACTTCCAGGAGGGTAAACAGGTGAAATTGCTTGGTCGTATCAACGCGTTGCGTGATATGGGGCGCACTCAGTTCTTTACTGTTGCGGATGTGCGTGGCAGTATTCAGTGCATGCTTACCAAGAAGAGCTGCTCCGAGCAGTCTTGGGCTCTCTGGAAGTTGCTGGAGCGCGGTGACTGGGTCGGCATCGAGGGAGAAACCTTTGTGACCCGTACCGGGGAGCCTTCCGTTCGCGTGGATTCCTTCAAGGTTCTTTCCAAGGCATTGCGTCCCATGCCGGACAAGTTCCATGGGCTGGCTGATATGGATACCCGCTATCGTCGTCGTCACTTGGATCTTATGAGCAATCCTGAAAGTGCGGATCGTTTCGTCAAGCGCTCTCTGATTATTCAGGAGATTCGCCAGTACCTGACTAACAAAGGATTCCTAGAGGTTGAAACCCCCATGCTTCAGGATATTGCCGGTGGCGCTGCCGCACGTCCGTTTGAGTCATACTACAATGCACTCCGTAAGTCCGTGACTCTCCGTATTGCGCCCGAGCTTTTCCTTAAGCGTCTTCTGGTGGGAGGGTTCCCCAAGGTTTTCGAGCTGAACCGTAATTTCCGCAATGAGGGTGTGGATCGTCGCCATAATCCCGAGTTCACTGTTTTGGAGGTCTATGAAGCCGGCGGTGATTACGAGACGATGGCCACCATGATGGAGGAGATGATCTGTACGGTGGCTGAGAAGGTATTCGGTACGCTGAAGTTTGACCAGTACGATGAGAGCGGCAATGTACGTTGGACGGTGGATCTGACTCGTCCTTGGCGCCGCGCCGATTATAGTGATCTGGTGAAAGAGGCTGCCGGGGCTGATTGGTTTGATCTCACACCCGGACAACGCCGTGAGCGTGCCGTCAATGACTTTGGTCTCATTATCGGTGAGGAACTTGATGACGTAGGGGTGACCCAGCAGGTATATGAGAAACTAGTGGAGGAGAAGCAAGCCAATCCGCTCTTCGTCTGCCACGTCGCTCGCGATCTTGTACCCCTTGCTAAGGCAAATCCCGAGAATCCCGAGGTTGTGGATGTCTTTGAGCTGGTTATGAATGGTCAGGAACTTTGCCCCGGTTATTCCGAGCAGAATGACCCCATTGAGCAGTTGGAGCGTCTCAAGCACCAAGCCGGAGAAGAAACTCAGAAGATTGACTACGATTTCGTAGAGAGCTTGGAGAGTGGTATGCCCAGTGCCGGTGGTATCGGCATTGGTATCGACCGTCTCTGCATGTTGCTGACCGGAGCCTGCTCCATACGCGATATCATCCTCTTCCCCCAGCTCAAAACGCTGCGTAAGGGCGCTGAAGCTGAGGATAAGCAGTAATTTTGATTGGGACAATTTCCCCTCTTTCCTGCCCGGGAGGAGGGGAAAACTGTGTTATAAATTCTGAAAAAACATTTCGCGCTTGCTTTTGTTCGTACGAGCAGCTATACTTCCCCTGTATTCTTCATTCCATGTTCTGTCGAGTTGGCAGTATGTGAGTGTCTGAATTTTGAAAGCAGTGAACGCGCAGTAGCCTCGGGTGAGGTTGCTGCGCGTTCATGCTATAAGTGAAAGTCTTTATTCTGTTCCTTTGACCGCCTGACGGAGGGTAAGAGCCTGAAAGAGAGGTGCTACATCATGCACTCGGTGAAGGTCTGCTCCATTCTCGGCAGAAAGAAGAGAAAGGGCGACTGTGGGCAGGGGACTTTCTTTTGCCGCGCAGGGATCATTGAGTAGTTCTCCCATGAAACGCTTGCGCGAAAGGGCCATCATGAGCGGTAGTTCTTGAACTCGAAGTGCGCTGAGATGGCGGATGAGGACCAGGTTGTGCTCACAGGTCTTGCCAAAGCCTATTCCGGGATCCAGACAAATTCGATCGGCGCTGATTCCCTCCGATGTTGCGAGCTTGAGCCGATTCTCGAAGAAGGATCGAACCTCCTCTACAACGTTTCTGTAGTCGGGGTTTTCCTGCATGGTAGCCGGGCTGCCCTGCATGTGCATGAGAATGATGCCGCAGGGATGTTCGGCGCAGACTTTTCGCATGGTCGGATTTCCAAGTCCTTCGATGTCATTTACGATATCGGCTCCTGCTTGTAGAGCCTGTTTTGCTACTTCGGAATGCCGGGTGTCGATGGAAATGCGGGTGCTTGGAAAACGTGCCCGTAGGGCGCGGATGATGGGAATCGTTCGCTGCAATTCCTCTTCGATGGCTACGGGAATGGAGCCCGGCCTGGTGGATTCGCCACCGACGTCAATGATATCAGCTCCTTCATTAATCATCTGCTCGGCTCTTTGCATAGCCTTCTCCAGTGTGTTGTAGGCTCCACCATCGGAGAAGGAGTCGGGCGTGACGTTTAGTATGCCCATGATGGCTCCTTTTTCGGGTAGATGCCAGATTTCATTGCGAAGTTGCCAGAATCTCATAGTAGGTACTGCGAGTATAGCTTGCAGCCCAGAGAAGAGCAAGTAAAATTATTGGTCGATGGTGGTAGATCTGCGAGAGTTTTGATTGACATTCTGCGTGAATCTGTCAGAATAAACGGCGAGATGAGCACATACGGCTATTACAGGTTAGCGGCTGCGGTGCCTCGCGTACGCGTGGCTGATGTGGAGTTCAATACAAATGAGCTTGTGGCAGCTGCTCATCAGGCAGCTGATAATGGAGCCTCCGTGGTGGTTTTTCCGGAACTGAGTATCACTTCGGCCAGTTGTGCCGATCTATTTTTTCAGCCGGCGCTGCTGAAGGCTGCGGAGTCTGCTCTAACCCGTTTTGCTGCTGAGACGGCTAAGTTACCCATTGCAGCGGTTGTGGGGCTGCCCGTGCTGCTGGAGGATCGTTTGTTCAATGTGGCGGCTGTGGTGCAGGGCGGTTTTGTACGGGGATTTGTTCCCAAGAGCACTATACCGAACAAGAGGGAATGCTACGAGCGCCGCCAGTTTTCGCCGGCCTCTGCTCTTACATGTTCAGAGCTTACGGTATTCGGGGACTTTTTCCGCATTCCGATTGGCGTGGATCTGATATTCGATATGGGAGATGGGCTGACTTTCGGTGTGGAGATAGGTGATGATGGTTTTGCCCTGCTGCCGCCCTCTACGCGCTTGGCTATGCAAGGCTCGCGTGTTATTGTGAATCCATCTGCGGCAATCGCTTTGGCCGGCCGTGCTGAATATACCCGTACTCAGATTGCCGCTCGTAGCGGAAGTTGCGTGGCTGCGTATGTTCATGCCGGAGCCGGTGTGGGAGAGAGTACACAAGATGGTGTGTGTGGTGGGACCGCACTCATTGCTGTGAATGGTCGAGTTCTGGGGGAAAATGAGCCATTCTCCCGAGAGCTCAGCATGGTGTATGCCGATGTGGATTTGCAGCGCTTGGGCGCGGCTCGTCTTAGCGAGAGTTCTTTTGGCGATCAGGCACCTTTGTCGGTGTGGGGCGATCCTCGGACCATTCGCTTTTCTGTGGACGCCGCCGCTTGCGATCTGAGCTATGCTCATTTGCCGACTCGTCCCTTTGTGCCAACGGCTGATGTGTGTGCTGCACGCTGCGAGGAAATTCTCAGCATTCAGGCGGCTGCTCTTGCCAAGCGAGTAGAGTGTGCTCATGCCAGGACTCTCGTTATCGGTGTCTCCGGTGGGTTGGACAGTACTCTTGCTCTACTGATTTGTGACCGGGCATGTAAGCTGCTGGGGCGCGGCAATGACTGTATTCTCGCGCTGACGATGCCGGGTTTTGGAACCACCGGGCGCACCTATAACAATGCGGTGAAGCTGATCGGGCTGCTTGGTTGTACTTTTAAGGAGGTAAATATCAAGGAGGCCTGTTTGCTGCACTTTAAGGACCTGGACTTTGATCCTGCTCTGCGAACCAATACCTATGAGAATGTGCAGGCGCGTGAGCGTACCAAATTGCTCATGAACCTTGCCAACAAAACAGGTGGCATGGTGGTGGGGACCGGTGATCTCTCGGAAATTGCACTGGGATGGGCAACGTACAACGGTGACCACATGAGTATGTATGGTGTGAACTGTTCTATTCCCAAATCGCTTATCCGTTGCTTGCTAGAGCACGTTGCCGGTAGATCAGAAGATGAGTTGGCTGCGGTGTTGCGCGATGTGAATGCCACTCCCGTAAGCCCAGAGTTGCTGCCCCCTTCTGATGATGGTAAGATCGATCAGAAAACGGAGGAAATCCTGGGACCCTACGATTTGCACGACTTTTTCCTCTACCACTTTGTCAAGTATGGGGCTGAGCCCGATAAATTACGAGCGCTTGCTTTGCATGCTTTTGCCGGTGAATATGAGGATGCTTTGATAGAGAGCACACTCCGAACCTTCCTGCGCCGCTTCTTTACTCAGCAGTTCAAGAGAACCTGTGTTCCCGATGGTCCCAAAGTTGGCACCATTGCTCTCTCCCCGCGCGGAGATTGGCGCATGCCGACAGATGTGAATGCGACTGTGTGGCTCAGCTGAGCAATTCTACGGCTATCTCATCTGCCACGAGCATGCCTCTCAGGGTGAGTCGCAGATTTCCTTTTGCTGTACGCTCGGCCAGGCCTTCCTGTATCAGCATGTCTGTAAGTGCTCCATCCTTTGCTCTGAGCAGCTGGTCAGGTAGTCCTTCATCGGTTCTCAGCCGGAGCCCCAGCAGTTCGGTGCGACGATCTTCCGGCGTGAGGATTTCCTGTGTGTGGTTGGGCAATCTGCCTTCTTTCAGGGCAGCTATGTAGGCAGCCGTGTCTTCCGTATTGCGGTAGCGGGTACCATTGATGGTTCCATAGGCACCAGGCCCAAGGCCGTAGTAATCCTCACCACGCCAGCATGCCATGTTGTGATGGGAGATTTTGCCATCTTTTGCAAAGTTGGATATTTCATAATGACGGAACCCGGAATCGGTAAGCAGTTCATCCGCCATGGTGAACATGGCTACATCCGTGTCTTCATCATTTGCCGAAGCTCCGTAGGTCTTGAAGAACTCAGTATCTTCCTCGTAAGTGAGATTATAGGTGGAGATGTGATCCGGTTCCAAGCTAATGGCCTCTTCCAGCGTGTGGCGCCATTGCTCTATGCTTTGTCCGGGGAGAGAAAACATCAGGTCAATGTTCACCTGCGGTATACCTGCATCTCGCAGCATCTTCACGCTGCGTTCTATCTGCTGCGGACTGTGGGTGCGTCCGAGCAGAGCGAGTAGAGATGGTTCAAAACTCTGGGCCCCCAGTGATACGCGGGTGATGCCCAGCTCTGCCCACTGGGCTGCTTTGGCAGTGGTAAACGTGGCCGGATTACTTTCAAAACTCCACTCGATGACTTGTGAGAAGTCTGCCACTTCTCGCAATCCTTCCACCAAAATGTTGAGATGTCCCGGTGAGAGTAGGCTGGGGGTACCGCCGCCGAAATATATCGTTTGTGGTTTGTAGCCTTCCGGCAATCGTAGCCTGGCTTCCTGTGCGATGGCGCGAACAAAGCCGTTCAGATCTGTTCTACCCAGCATGTGTTTGTAAAAAGCACAGTAGGGACAGATCCTCAGGCAGAAGGGTATGTGGACGTATAGGTGCACAGGCAAAAGTAATGTAGAACGTTGAGAGTCCGCTGTCAGCAAAAAGAAAAAAAGGGGAGCCGTTTCCGGCTCCCGTATAAACGTTAGTTTACACTATAGGGCACTGCTTTACAGATCGGCAGCTGCCGGAGCGTCCAAGAAGTACTTGGCGTCCGGGTGTTTCTGCAGGTAGGAAGCGGCAACGTCCACAGTCACGGGACCGTTGATGGCCTTGTTCACGATGGAGGCCTTCTTCTCACCCCATGCCATCAGGCGAACCTTCTTGGCTCCCATGATGGTAGCAACACCCATGGTAATGGCTGTCTTGGGAACATTGTCGAAGCCACCGAATGCAGGAGCCGCGTCTGTCTTGGTGAGGTCATCGAGGGTCACTTGACGAGTGATGGTGGTATCATCGGAGCCGGGCTCATTGAAACCGATGTGGCCGGTCCGACCGATACCGAGAATCTGCAGATCCAGACCGCCACAGGCCTTGATCTTGTCCTCGTATGCCTGGCAGTGAGCGGGAATCTCCTCGGGTTCGAGGGTGCCACAGGGCAGGTTGATGTTCTCGGCAGGAATATCGATGTGGTTGAACAGGTTGGTGTGCATGAAGTACCAGTAGGACTCCACATGTTCGTGGGGAAGACCGGTGTACTCGTCCAAGTTGAACGTGGTAACGTTCTTGAAGGAAAGTCCCTCTTCCTTGTGCATGCGGATCAACTCAGCATAGAAGGGAAGAGGAGTAGCACCCGTAGCCAAACCAAGCACCACGCCCTTGCCTTCGGCAGCGCGACTACGGATCAGTTCTGCAACCTCTGCGGCAAGTTTCTTTGCTGCAGCCTGCGGTGTATCGAAAACTTCGTACGTCATAGCACAGTTATTCTAGTACCATCTCTATTCAAAATCAACACTAAAATCTCCCATTTCAAAAAAAATTAACTTTTTCTAAAATTTTGCTTGCATAGTCGGCTTTCACATGGTAAAATAACGCCGCACACAGCATCTGCCGCTGTAGCTCAGGGGTAGAGCAACGCATTCGTAATGCGTGGGTCGTCAGTTCAAATCTGACCAGCGGCTTAAGCTCTCCCCTAGAGGGCGATCAGGTGCTTGGTGCTTACAGACAAAGTGCCTCCTTAGCTCAGTTGGTAGAGCAGTTGACTCTTAATCAATTTGTCCGCGGTACGAGTCCGCGAGGGGGTACTGAAAAGGCAGCCTGTTATGAGCTGCCTTTTATTTTCGAAAATACTTATACTGCATCAGTTAGATGTTGAGAAAGATAAAAACCAAGATCTTTCGTGCTTTGTCAGCTCTACGTTCCCAATGGTTTAGATTAAGGGGAATATGTGTGGGGCGTGGTTGTGTGTTTACTGGAAAGATTATTTTTCGGTGCAGCAGAGGTTCTTCTGTTGTGTTGGAAAATGGAGTGACCTTACATGGCAATCCCAGGTATAATGAGTTGATTCGTCTTCCCATGGAAATTGTGACAAAATGTCCTGGAGCACGAATAGAACTGAAGGAGAATTGCGGATTAAGTGGTTGTAAGATTTTGTGTGCCAATAAAGTAAGTATCGGTCGCTATACCATTGTTGGACCGGATACAATTATATATGACTGCAAGGAGCATGAGTATACGCCGGAACGAGGGTGGCTCGGGCATAATGTGTCTGGCTCTCCTGTTATCATCGGGGATTATTGTTACATCGGCATGCGTTGCATTATTCTGAAAGGGGTTACTATAGGAGATCATTGTGTGATTAGTGCCGGAACGCTTATTAATCGAAATGTTCCGGCTGGTCATCTGGCGCAGGGAAATCCTGCCGTATATACGCCATTGCCGCGTCGGCTTGGTGGTGCTGGTGAGTGATTGGGGTAAGCCCAAAATTGTGGAATTTGAATTTTCATATCATTACCATCCCACAGGTGGCAAATCGGTTTTCCAATTCAGAGCAGTTTCGTTTGAGTGACACACCCCTTGGGGCAGCGTCAAAATCAGGGAGTCAGGCTGTCGCCTTTTCCCTCGAGTAGCTCCTGCAGAACGGCATCAATCGCAGCTGATAGGGCTTCCTGAATACTCGGAGCGTCCAACCCAACCAGCTATAATGGCACCTGATTTTAAGACACTTGTTAAGCCCCCTTTTGCTTGTGCAAAGTATCGTGTGCGTGTATAATCTAACTAACACACAAACACGCAAAACGAAAAAATACACAAGAGAGGACGCTACGCCGCAGAGTTCAAGGAAAAGGTAGCATTGGAAGCACTCTCCGGCGCAAAGACTCATGCTCAAATAGCGTCAGAGTATGGCATCAGCCCTGTTTTGGTAAAGGACTGGAAAAAACAGGCAAAGGATATGCTTGGCGAATGTTTCCGTCGAGGCGGTCGTAAGAGCGAAATGGAGAAAAAGGATGAGCACATAGCCAATCTGGAGCGCTTCTTGGCAAGCGAGAGTTCGAGCTGGATTGGCTGTCAAAAAAGCCAAGGAGTTGGCAGGGCAGACGCATTTGAAATATGACACAGGCATGAAAATACAGAAAAACCTCAACGAATTTCCTCTTCAATGCCGAGCATAATACGTTCCAAGACACGAGTATTCCATGCCGCGTGCTTTCGTTTTCTACGCAAAGGTTTATCATGTCCCGGGCGTTGTCGGTCTTTTTTCAAAAGACTCATCACAACTCTCATCAAACGTGAAAAGTTCTCTGCAGCATTTTTGAATCTTTTTTGACTTCTGTCTTCGTCAAATACAACATCGAGAACCCAATGCAACCCGTTTTCTACACTCCAATGACTACGTATTGCTTTAGCGATAAGAGGTGTATGCCCTCTGCGTATATTGGTTATGTAAAATCTACGCTCCGCTGTTTCCTTTTGAGTTTTCTTATCAAACCGTTTGCTTTCTACAACAACAATAGCTCCTAATTGTTGCCAATTCCAGAAAGCTCGAATAAAACTCAAGTCACGATAAACGCTGTAGAAACGTTCTTCCACTCGCCCATGGTCGGCATCTATTTCTTTGAACGTACTACTCGCCTTTACCATTTTTGTCGTTTCCTCAATTTCTTCAGCTAATCTTCGCTGGTTGTCTTTAACAGCCAATACATAATATCCCTTTTCCTCGACTATTTTATCAACGATTTTGGTCTGACAACTCATAGCGTCAGCCGTAACAACACAGCCTTTTATGTCGAGCATGTCGAGCAATTTCGGAACCGCCGTTATTTCATTGCTTTTCTCATCTATCTTAATTTGCCCCAATGAGATACCACTTTCGCTCAAACAGGCACTCACCATGTGAACAGCACTGTTGCTTCCTCGTGAGCCTGCTCCTCGGATAGTTTTTCCGTCTACACTAATGATATCACCGGGTTGTAGTTTCACATAGTCATTAACCCATTCTTGATAATGCTCTTCTAAGGCCTTGGGAGCCATTATAGCAAAGACTCTGTTAAATGTATCATGAGATGGAATGCCGGCTGGAAGTTCAAGGTATTTTCTAAAAAAGTCCTCATGAGCAACGGCATAGTCCTCAATGTCATACCAAGTATCTGCTCCGGCCACTGCAGCTGCAATACTCATGAATAGAATATCTCCTAATTTGTGCTTTTTGGCATTTCCTGATCTGGGGTCAGGTACGGATTCTAGTTTGTCAATGAGGATAAACATCCTGACATTCTAGCATTATTTGCTTCTAAAATCAACAAAATCAATTTTTAGCGATAAGTCATTAAGAGTAAATTTCGTGAATATCTTAGAGGTGCAGATTGACCTACTTGTATGACACAAATCCAAATGCGTCTGCCCTG
>JAZQCA010000067.1:0-11912 GCA_045545975.1 Akkermansia sp. | reverse complement strand
GTACAGTCGGGATTTCCCCTCGAACTTCCTTTTCCACGGTTCGTTACCTCCCCGCAGTTGTTCTTCAGGTCTGGGATTCCGCATCATCGCGGCTCCGCGCGGACTTTCACCGCAGTGCGCATATCGCGTCGGTCGTACCCCCCAATCGCCGGGCTCAGCACATGCGAGCCCGGCGATTGCCTGTAGTACGCGGCAACGGGGTGAGCATGCCGTGCTCGCAGGCCTCGGCAAACATACGCGCGGCATCCGCGGAGTGCGAGGCGGCATCGTGAACCGGGAACTCCCGACTACTACCACTACCATCATCAGCCGTGCGGTACATCTCCAGGCAGGTCACCCCGGATGGCTCACTCACCCCGGCCGAGTTCAGCCGCTGCACCAGGGTGCAAGAATGAAACCAACTGCGCACCAGCAACTTACGCAAGGCATTTATCCCACGCCATATATCAGGTGTGCGCGGAACAACCCTCACAGAATGAATGCCGCAACGTGCCAAGCTCTCCACATAGGAGTGCCCATGGGGATCGCGGTGAGCAGCATCGTGCGGCAGGAAATGGGTCGATATCGGGCCATAGCGCCGCTGCCAGGAGAGCATGTAGTCGGCATAGTGCTCCAACGGGAGCTGATTGGCTGCATAGTGATCCAGCCAGTAAACATTTCCCCCATAGAACTGCACCAGCCAAATAGCAGTATGATCACTCAATCCCAAATCCCAGGCCGTATAGAGTGGTTCATCAGATCGATAGTTGAACTCCACCCCTATCCGTCCCTGCTCCCTCAGACGAGTAAGTTGAGCTCCGTAAATCGCGCTTTCATTACCGGTGGAGAAGGCCTCATCGGGTGTGCTGGGGTACTCCTGCCGCATGGCCGGTCCCATGGTACGAGCCATACGCGCGTACCAATTTTTCTGACGGGATGACAGTTCCAATCCATAATCACTCGCCAGTTTATCGAAATACTCGGCATACTCTTCCGCACCGGCTGCGGACCCGGACAAAGCATAGTCCGGGTTGTCAAACCAGCTGAAGAAAAAGAAGCGGAAGTCCAGCGGCGAGAGATTGTCGCGATCATGATTTGTCATGGCACGGCTCGTCATCTCATAGTTCACCCCATAACGCCCACCCTCATGAGTACTCTCCAAGATAATCCGCCCCTCAGCAGGAACTGTATTGATCGCGCCGGTGCGGATTTCTCTTGCCCGCCAGGGAGCATGGACGGATACATGAGCCAGCTCAGAGACATGGAGCAGTTGCAGGGTACCACCACGAAGGGTGGTACCCAGACGAATATCGCTGCCATTGACGAAACCGAGTCTGGTACGGGCATCCGTCACGGGGTGCCATTCATTTCTCTTGCAGGAACCGGAGTACTGCTTAATGACAGAGCCGAGATAGGCGAGTGCCCGATCCCGGTTATCGGCATGCGGTGGCAGATAGTCGAGGTGCTCCCAGGCGAAGCGCAGTTTCTCGAGTTTCTGCTCCGCATCAGGCAGGGTCTTGTCAATGATCCCGGCATGAAAGTTCGGTGAGAACAGGCAGCTATCGAGCATGAGCAGCGCCACATAGGTGGAAATCCCCAACTGACGAGCCTTCAGAACGACATTGCGGTACCACAGATTATGGTGCAGACGGGTCTGCGCTGCATTCATGCGAAAGCGCTGTATGCCGCCACTCTTGTTCTCAATCCAGTACAGATTATTGAGGCGCCACAGGGGATCGTCCAACCGCCCGCGCAGCGTTGTTTTCATGAGTTGCGTAATCATTCTGCGGAAGAGTCGGATGGCGGGGTATTTTTGCTACGGTCAGCGGATGGGCGAAGGTGTATTCTGTCCAGGCTGGCGTGAGCCTTTTCCAATCTTGCCTTTTTCTTGCGCTGACGTTCGAGTTGCTGTTGTACCCATTCCGGGTCGGAGACCATGGAATCGTACTTATCTGCGGCGTTCTGCACACCCTGAAGAAGCTGCGATTTCCAGCCCGGGCTCAGGGCTTCCATTCCGAGAATCTCCCGGATCTCATCCCGAGGGCTCTTCTCGGTCCGAGCGAAATCCTTCCGTACTTCCGTCAGAGATCGGGAGGCAGCCAGACCGTCCGGGTTCTTCCAGACCGCCGGAGAATATTTTCTGCCGGTCACCAGGGCCTCTGCCAGTTCCTCGATGAGGCCGGGCTTGCTGCGCAGCATGTCGGCTGTTTTCTTCAGAGAGGTATAAGCCTCCAGCACCTCGCTGTTCCCCTGCCATTCCGGAGCAGCCACGCAGCGGATCATATCCGCTGCCAGACGCAAAGCCTGCAGTCCGCCCGGGTTGAGTTCATCGGCCAACTTGCCCTCCATCCTGCGGGAGAAACCGGTATCTTCGTACAGTCGCATGAGCATCTCCGGCAAATTACCATTGCTCGGCTCCTCGCTCTCCAAATATTCCGGACCGTAATCAGCGATCTCACACACGCGCAGCACATTGGCTCTGGCAATCATGCGGCGCTGGTAGAGAGACACCTTACCATGATCATTCGGAAGCTTCAGTTTTCGGCGGTTAAAGAGATGGAGCGGGATATGAGCATCGATAGGAATCCTGCCGCTCAGATCACCTTCATCCATTCCCATGTACATACCATAACGTACTCCCACCAGATAGGGGATCCGCAGATGTTCCATGCAGGAATCCCGCACGCCCGGCATGAGACGGAAGAGCTGTTGCGGTGCGTAGTGGGGAGATTCATAAACTGTAATGTTCCTGAGCGGTTGACACTCGATATCCATGGCAGAAAGGAGAGGTATGTCCACTCCGGCTATGGAGATGCTGTTCCGCGCCCCCTCCGCCTCATCGCGCATGGAGTCCCACAGAAGATTACGGAGACCACGCAGACTCTCACGGGGGTACCACAGTTCCAATCCCACAGGATGCGCTTCCTTCTTCCCGTAGCTGCGCCCCTGCCACCAGATCTTCCCATCGCTGCTGTACGGCATACCCTCCGGGAACAGACGCAGAAGATCCAACAAGCGCAATGCAGACTGCACGCGCGGGGAAGTCGAGATGAAATCCGGTATCCTATTCTGCTGAATGGTATAATCTGCCCGTATGTGGCCCTCGGATTGGTACTCAAGGAGCATGTCTTTTTCATACTCAGTAAGCTGACGGGGAGCCTCCAGTGAGAGCCGCCGCACGCTACCGGCGTCATCCTTCAGGAAACTGTAGAGATGCAGGTCGGGATGTAGCTGCAGGACCTCATCCAGTTCAGCAAGCGCTCTTCCCACCAGTAGAGTGTCCTCATCTTCAGGGGAGCCACCCTCTCTGCCACTGAACTCCTTACGGCATAAACCTGCCAAGTGGTTCACATAGAGAGAACGAGTGCGTGGGGAAAGATTGAGCCAACCCTCCTTCGGATAATTGAGGATGTTCCAGTACTCCATTCCCATGGAGCGGAACACTCCATCCCCACACAGGAAATGTCCCCAGGCCTGCTCCTGCTGCCGCACGGGATCCAGCCCCAATGCTCCGGGCATCAGGCGATCGATGAAGGCATCTCCCGTAGACTCGCTGAAGTGACGGCGGTAATACCCCACCCGAGGAATAAACTCCCGCAGGCGGACTCCGCTCTGCCGATTAATCCAGCGGAAACCATATCGCTCCCCTCGTCCCATGCGAAAGCCCATGGAGCGACCTTCGGGGACTCCTTCCACATGAGGAGCCTCCGGCGCAAATACTGCGCTGCCATACCAGTTCTTGACCGATTGAGGCATGGGTAGCTCCGGCAGACGGGCTATGAAGTACAATAGGGTAAATCGCCCCAGTTTTTCTGCCAGTAGGCGGTTCATGCCCTCTATGTTCGCCGGTGGGGTAAGCCTGAGCGGAATATTGCGGAATTTCGGGTAGGGCGGCGGCGCACCGAACAAGCGGATGCTCTCGCTCTCGGCTCTGCTTATCACATGCGAGGTCGTCAGGAAATTCGCAGCATGCTCCGAGCTGAGCAGTCGGGAATTGAGCAACTGTTGCCAGTAAACAATGAATCGGCTATGAGCAAGCCCGAGAGGTGTGAGAGCACTGTAATTATCGACCTCATAACTGACGGAATCTTCATTATGCCTGATAAGTGGCAGTGTGAGAGAATTACGCCGCAAGGAGCTGTCCAGACGGTGAAATCGCAGACGCTGCATACCCGGCAGGAGATGCGAGGCGTCCTCCAGCCAGGCCTGCGACAATTCCCTGTGCGCTATGCTGCACACCTGATCGAAGCCGGAATGTTCTATCATACCGGCCACCGGGAGTGTGAAGGCGGCCTCGGGGTTGTGAAAATCCGCCGTGAGCAACTTATCGGCTCGAGTGCCGAAGGGCATGTGCGTGAGGGCGGCATTGCCGACGATATCATTGATGGCGTGCTGCCTGTCGCTGTGCCAAGGCGTATAGCGACCATCCGGACGACGAATGCGGTAGTAAGGCTTACCATCATGCCCCTGCACCTCCTCAATCTCATGCCCGGTCAACTCGCTGTAAAGCTCCACCTGACGGGCATTCCTCTGCTCGTAGTCTTGCCGCAGGGCGGAATCCCCCGCGGTTCCGATCATCTCCGTGATCTCCGAGGAACAGCCCAGTTCCCGCTGCAGGAACCCGCCAAACACCTGCGCCGGACTCTTGCCGGCACTCAGTTCGGACTGAAACTGATCCGACATGGGCAGGATATCCTTCAGCACAGAAGCACAAACTCTCGTACGATGCAACAACCGATAGAACGTTCGCATGTCGGGATAATCAACCATGCGTTTATTATCGTAGCTGCGGCACATCTGAACTATATCGCTGATGAACACCTCAGGGGATCGGTACAACCACTCCGGAGCCCTTTCCCGGCGTGAGGGGGCTCTGTAGTCCGCCAGTATCTGCCCGCAGCCGGTGGCCAACTCATCGTAAGCCTGAGCGCTGTCACGCCCACCGGCAATGTCCATGATGGTTTTTCCCACGAGATCCATGTAACGTTGTCGGGTCTGCTCAGCCTCGGCTTTCAGCTCGCTGATCGACAGTGTTTCATCATGAGTCATGACGTCCTGACTGTAGAGCTGAAGCAGAAGGCGGTACGAGCACTTTCGGACTTCTCCGAAGTAGGTATCGACAATAGCCCGGCGCATAGCCTCGGCCTGTGGAGCATACAAGCCCTTGTTGTGCAGGAAGGACATCTTTTCCAGAGGGTTCTCGTAAGAGAACATGTATGCATCCTTGTAACGACCACGCCCGGTCATCAGTCCGTCCTTATCACGCCTGTTTTGGCTGCGCAGATCCTGAAGAGATTCGCCCGCCCCGCTCAATCCCGCCTGCTGCTCCCAGGAATCGCGCAGGAGCAGCCCCTTGTAAGCCCGGGAGGATTGGTTGTCGGAGGGTGGTCGCCTATTCCTTGAGATGTCGAAATCCGATGAGAGATGGAGGAAATCGCACACCTGTTTCCAATGCTCAAAAACCGGCAGCCCCTCAATGTTGAGCAGCTGCATAGCGCGCATGATGTCGAATGAGAACCGCCTGTCCGTCCAGAGCTTGCTGTCGCAGATTGCCCGGCGCAACAAGGTGTTGCGTCTGTCTACATTCGGCTCAAGCCTGATTTCGTTCACCCTTTCGGGATCCACTTTCCACTCCAGCAGTCGTTGCCCTGCGCCAAGCACCCCATCCGGCGAGCGGAAATGCCTCAAGGCCAGCCGACCGGCACCTATCAACAGGAAAGGTAGTGTAGCGGCGGCCTCACGCATGTTAGCCTCTATGTCAACCAGATTCTCACCAAACTCCTGCCAGCGGATGTTCGAGGCGGTGGCCGAAGCTCTGGCAGCCAGTTCATGAGCCCCCAGATCGACGGCAGCCGCTGCCTTGCCGGCAAGTAAGAGTTTCACGCCCTCCGCCGTCATCCCTGCCATGGATTTGAGACCGGCAAAGGTGTAATTGACGAGTCCGCTCCCTCGAGCCTTCATGAAGTTGGCAATGGTCTGCTCGAGCATGCGACCACCTATGCGATTCAGCCCCATATAAATGGCGCCTTGCACCGCACCACCGACCACGCCGGCGGCAAGCTGCAACTGCTGTGGGGTCTCGGGAGCCCGCTGACGCGCCTCCGCCACGGACTCTCCCATACTGCTGAGGGAAAGAGCGGCAAATCCGGCACCACCACAACATGAAAGTACAGCCGCCGGAGTCGCCTGAGCCCCCTCGATGAGAAAAGACTCGGCCCGACCGGCATCCTCAGCAACGAGGGGAACAACCTGTTGTTGTGCAATATGGCGGATTTCATTGAGAGTCTGCATACGCCTGTCCCAAATACCGGCGCCCTTGCGGAGTTCATCCCCAACCTCCCCTCCCAGGAAAGCCCCCAAGTTATTCAACGTGGCAATTCCGGTATGATTGAGGGCTTGCAATACCCCGAATCCCATGCCGGTGGCTCCCCGTCGAACGGCCCGCGTGGTTCGGGATAACAGACCTTCTTCCTCCGGCAAATCCCCTCGCTCACGACGTTTCTCCCTATCCAGACGCAGCGCGAGATAAACCACAATCTGCCGATCCTCATCATTGAGATCAGCCAGGGAATCAACTGCTCGGCAAAGCCCCGGAGCTCCTGCCAAAACTCGAGGTGCGGAGAATACATCCTCCTCCACCGCAGCAAATACGTCCAAACCGGCTGCCAGATCTTGCGCCAGGGGCAGCCAGCGCTCGCGCAGATCACGCCCCCGGATAAAGGCATTCATGGCTATGACATTGGCACGATCGCGCTCATCGGGACGAAGGGAATGGGTGAGTGCTTCGGTACTGTAACGGCTATCGCCGTGTAACCCTGCCAGATACCCCAGCTCGCTCACTTTTCCGGCGATCTCTCGCCGGGGTTGTTCCTGAGCCCGTTGAGAAAGTGCCATGAACAGCTCGCGCTCATCGTCAGCCACACCAAGCTCTGCTGCCAGTTCCGAGCGGTATTTCTTCCAGTTGTGCAACAACTCGGGACGGGAAATTCCCCGGTGATCCGCTACCCAGGAACGATTGATGGAGGTGAACAGCATGTACTCACTCTGCGCCCGACTTAGCGAGACGTCGTTGGCACCGGAGCGCTCCCTCACATCATCGCGAACCGTATCCGGATTGCCTGTGAGCACACTCTGCCAGTAGCGATCCCTCGCCTCGGTCTCACCATCATCGGCTGCGACATCGGGCTCAGCAGGTAATAACAGGTCTCTCCCCTCAGGTGACTGCTCCGCCACAAGCTCCCAAGCCATCTCCGGCTCCTGAGGTGCCGCAGTTACCTCCGGATCATCAGCGAGCGCGGGGGCAGCGGGAGATTCCGGCTCAACCTCCGGGGGGACAGATGTCTCCGCTTCTGCGGCAGGTTGCCTCTCATCGTTCTCCGCAGCCGCAGGCGTTTCCACCTCCGCCGGAGTAGCAGTTCCGACCTTCAGCGGCTCTACTCCTTCCGCGGAAGGCATACTCTCAGGCGATGCAAGCACCACCTCCGTCAACATGGCCTCCGTCCGAGGCTCTGTCCGATCTTCATTCATAGTTTAATCTCGATCAAATGAAAAACAAACCCAGCGGTCACCACCCCCACGCACATGCTCAATCCAGCGGGCAGCAGCCTCACTCCCCTCCCCGACCAACACCGGCAATCCTGCCTGCTGCAGTTCTGCCAGGCGAAGCAAGGCCTGCTCATCCCCGGGACAACCAAAGTTACCGGTCTCATACAGCTTCCACAGGGAGCGCGATAACGTAAGCCGATCCTCAGCAGATACACCTGTCGCCATCTCCACCCGCCGGAGCAGCTGGCCCCGTTCGTGCAAGGGAACCGGGGCAGTCAGAATGTCCAAGCGCAACTCCGTGAGCTGTGCCGGATCGCTGCCACATTCATCAATCCGGCGCATCCAGGTACAACGCTCAGCGGCAGCGAGCGGACGAGGAGAACGCCGGGCAGACTCCAGCTGCCGCGGGCTGATCACCCCTGCACGACAAGCAAGCTCAAGTTCTTCCTCGTCATAAGGTTCCTCATCCCCTACTCTCTCAGACAAATGGTTCACGAGAGCCCCCCGAGCCTCCCGCCGAGTACGTCTGATGTCAGCCCGGAGGTAGAGTTGCTCCTGAGCATCGCTCGGCAACTCCTCAGCAGGAGCAACTGCCAGCTCAGCAAGAGTGGAAAGAGGTTGCTGAACCAAGCGATTTCTCCAAGTTGTGGCACAGGCCTTGCTTCGTACCTGAGAGCGCCGAGCCTCTAGTTCTGCCTGCGGAACAAACACCCCTGCCCCACTCTGAAGCCAACTTTCAGCAGCAGCAGCATCGCCGCTCTGCACAGCGGCATCCACCCGCTGCTGCCAGCTGCTGCGGGCTTTATCCAAGCGGGAAATCTCCCTATCCCGCAAAGCGCGAACAGCCGCTCGATGACTGTAAGCCTCCGCCAGCTCCCTGCCCGCCTCGCGAGCGGACGGCGGCAGCTCAGCAACAGCCTCGGCAAAGAGCGGAGCACTCACCTGCTGCCAGGAATATTCCCAATCCCGAACATCCTGCCCCTCCAGTTGAGAACAAGTCTCTTCCGAGATATCATGCAGACGGCGCGAAAAGTCAGCCAGATCACCCGTTGCCGTCACCTGCTCCTTCTCCTGCGCCAGTTCAGCACTTCCCAGAAGAACCTTAGCTATTCCGGAGCCCAGCGACTGCGCAGCCTCGCCCCAGCCCATCACCCCCTGTACAGGAAGATGTACCGCCGACGAGGGTGCACGGAGCATGCCCCATTCTTTCATGCGTATTGCCATAGCTCCCAGCATGCCTCATCGGAGCATTCCATTCAACAAAAAGAGCTTCCTCCGCAGCGGACAACAAGCCCTTATCGATTATGCGGCAATACATTACGCACACAAGCACGCATTCTCCCCTTACAATTAGGGAAGGGTAGAGAGAGCAACAGCCGCATCACTTCAAGAGCGATGCGGCTGTTGCGCCCGGGCTATGAGATCAGGAAATCCCGATCCTGAGCCCTATCAGAAGAGTTGTTTGAGGAAACCTATCTCATCCAGGTACAGTTTGGATGAGCAGGTATAGGGCGCGGTAAGACTGGGACCGGAGAGCACCACGCTGTCCTCCCCTCCGCCCTGCACCCGGAAACAGGGAAGCAGAAGGCCGCGCGTACGCGGACGAACCCCCAGCTGGATGGTACCATCCGCCAGTTTGAACACACTATGAACAGTACTCATAGAGATGATAACCCCGCCGTTTGTCGCATAGCAGGGGCGCCAGCGCATGTTCGGAGTGGCGATATCAGGTCCGTTACTGAAATCATAGAAGGGCATCTGGCGGGGCGGAATGGCCTTCAGCAATATGCGGCGCATGTGGGTGCTGCCGACAATCTGGGAAATGCGGTTCTCGATCACCTCATCCGAAGAATCGATGAGGTGTACGGGGGTTCGCGTGATGATGGGCCAGAGCACGGAGAGAACGAACTCATGCGGCTCCCCATGCCCCACCGTAGTCAGCAGACGATGGCGCCCTTCCTTCAGGGCATTCACACGGCGGACCTGTTCGACGTTGAGCCACATACGGTGCAGGTGCTCAAGATCACGAGTACCCTCAATGAGTAACTTGAGCCATCGCCCGGCCAGCTCAGGGCAATTCTCCGGCAGCTGACGGCTGATGACAGCTCCTGCCACCTGGAACCCATTGAGCGAACCTCCGTGCCAATGCACCACAGGGCGCCGACCGCGAATCTCCAACAGCCGCAGCAGTTCATCTCGACTGCCGCCGCCCGTCACCTCCAGGCAGTTTGCAGACAGCCCACGGAAGGCGGCCAGAACAGCCGCGGAATTGAAGTCCTCATGTATGGGCTCACCTACCGATACGGTGTAGCCATAGGGCAGATGGCGCGGCAGCTTGAAGGGAAGCGTGTAGAAAAACCGATTGCGATAGAAGGAGAATATACTTCCCCAGAGCCCGTCCATGTAAATGGGAATGATCGGAGCATGTGCGCGGCGGGCGATCATTTCCATACCTCGCCGGATGGGTGTCAGGCAGCCGGTGCGGGTAAGCTGCCCTTCCGGGAATATGCAGATGAGATCTCCCTTCTCAATCCCCTTGGCTGCCTTCACAATAGCCTCGCGCGGGTTCTTGCTCGAAATCGGCAGAGAATTGAAAATCTCCAGCAGCCACCCCAGCAGCTTGGCAGCCATGAATTCTTCTGCCACCACAAATCGGATCGGTCGCGGGCAGATCATGGTCAGGAAAAGGGCATCTGCATAGGTCACATGGTTGCAGACGATGAGCGCTCCCCCCACCGGGGGTATGCGATCGCCGTTGATCACTCGCGGACGATAGAAGAACTTCATGCACCATATCCCTACCATACGAATGAACTCCTGCGGAATAAGGCGCAGGGAGGTCACCATAATGAAGGCACTCAGCAGGAAGAGCACGAGGAACTGATCGCGGGGACCGGCTCCGTAGTTGTTCATCAGCCACATGATGACCACAGCCACCAGCCCCATGAGATTGTCAATGAGGTTACCGGCAGCTATGATATTGCCACGGTTGGCGGGGTCGCAGTTATCTTGCAGGAAAGCATTGAGCGGCACGAGATAGGCCGCGCCGAATGCCCCGGTAAAAGTCAGGAAGATATTGCTGGCAAGGCTGTCAACCTCCAGCATGGTGAGCATGAACGTACTCACGGTTATTCCGATAGCTCCGAATGGGATGAGCCCCAGCTCATTCTTGCCACGACACAGCAGAGAAGCCACGGCTCCGCCTATGACCACACCACCCCCCAGCCAAGCCATCAAAATACCGCATTGCATCGAGAAATCCACCGTCGGATCCTGAGCAGCCATCTCCTTGGCGATCTGGATGAGAATAAGGAACAGAGAGCCGGCCAAGCTCCAGAAGTAGGCGATCCCCAGCTCACTGAGGCGCAACTCACGATCTTTCCACAGGTACTTCACCTGCACAAAGTGCTCATACAACAGGCTCCAAGCAAAGGGCTTGTTGGGCTTCACCGGGTAACGGGGCAGCATAAACGCGCAGACAGAAACCACCGCGGCAATCGCCACAAAGGTGATCGTGGGGAGCTTCACCGCGCTCCACCCTGCCTCCTCTTCTGCCAGTACAGGTCCCAGCTCCGCCGTGTAGGCATCCAGCAGGTAGCTGAACCAGAAGAATACGCCTATCTGCGCCAGCAGCAGCACGAACACGAGACTGATCTCAATGATGCCCGAGCCGAACCCGATGTAGCGCGAGCCCAACAGATCCTTTACTATCCCTTTCTTGGCCGGACTCAGAATAGTCGCTTGCGTGGCAAATACCGCAAACCAAATGATCGATGCCCGCATGTCGTGCTGGTAGAAGCAAAAGAGCATGCAGCTCATCACCACAATCTGCAATATACTCATCACCTGAATGATGCGCGTCTTGCAAAAGCAGTCTGCCAACCACCCGACCAGGGGGGAAAACAAGATGTAGGGAAGTACAAATATCGCCCCCAAGAAGTACTCCAGATCACTCCCGGCTGTTCCCCACAGCCACACACCCAAGGGAATCAACAGGAACTGCACAGCCTTTTCATTAAAGGCATTTACTGCCTGAACGGCCACCAGAGTCCAGAAACCGCCCCATTCCTTCCGGGATGGCTCCTTATAGAAATTTTCAGCTTCCTCTTGCATACTCTTCTCACACCAGTATCTCACACTTCAGGCAATATGCAAGCAAAAAACACGCTGTCAATACTGATTCTGCGGCACATCAGAAAAAAAGCGCCGGATCCGCAGATCGGGCGCTTTTTTCTAAACGGATAGAGTTCTCTTATTTCCTTCTCCTGCGGCGGGCGGCCAATGCAGCAAGTCCCAACAGGCTCAGAGTGGCGGTGGCAGGTTCCGGCACTACATCCAAGTAAACCACACCGGCAGAGGAGTCCCACACGAGGTACACGTTTTCATTG
>JAZQCA010000066.1:0-76072 GCA_045545975.1 Akkermansia sp. | reverse complement strand
ATGAACCGTTACCCTCGACGAATCTTTAAAGGCAAATCAGCACGACACATGGTACGCGCAGAAAAGCTCCATTTTATCAAATTTGCAGCCTAAATAGAAGAAAAATCACTTACTGTCGCATTTGGTCTTGCAATTCAGCCGTTGGAGATATTTTCTGCTTGCAATGTCGATGGCTTATGTCACAATGACATTGCAAATGATCGGCGCCATCATCGGAGATATTGTCGGTTCCCGCTTCGAGTGGAACAACAACAACAAGAGCAAGGAGTTCACCTTTCTGCACCCGGCCTGTTTCCCCACGGATGACACGGCCATGACCCTGGCGGTCGGAGCAGCGCTGCTGCGCAGCCGTCCGGACTACAGCGATCTGAGTGAGCAGGCCATCACATGGATGCAAGAAATCGGCCACGCGTACCCTGATGAAAGCTATGGAGCGCGATTCGCCGAATGGCTGCATGCGGAAAATCCGCAACCATACAACAGCTTCGGCAATGGAGCCGCCATGAGGGTAAGTGCCATCGCTTATGCAGCCAACAGCCCGGAGGAGATCAGCCGGCTCTCCCGAGCCGTCACGGCCGTTACTCACAATCACCCGGAGGGAATCAAAGGAGCAGAGGCCACGGCCACAGCCATATTCATGGCACGCACCGGCAGCTCCATCGAGACCATCCGGCGCCATATTCGCCGCAATTATTACGACATCAATTTCACCCTCGACGACATCTGGGAAGATTACCTCTTCAACGAGACCTGTCAGGAAACCGTTCCCCAAGCCATGCAGGCTTTTTTTGAGAGCACAAGTTTCGAGGATGCCATACGCAATGCCATCTCCATAGGCGGTGACAGCGACACCCTGGCAGCCATCACCGGCAGCATAGCCGCAGCGCATTATGGCGTACCGGCCACCATCCGCGCACAAGCACTTGCATACTTGGATAAATTCCAGCTTGCCATCTTGCGCGAGTTCGAACGCCGCTACCCCGAAGCTGCAAAATAAGTACGCTCAGCGGTATAGATATTCCCTAACATGAGATAAGGCTCGTCCCGGAAACGAGCCATGAGTGTTGCAAGGCGGCGGATTCGGACATAAAATGGAAGAGTGCTCACATGGTCGATGACTCAAATAACAGCGTTTCCACACATTTTGGTGTTGCCCCCTTTGTAAGCCTGCCGCAGAACCCATAAATTGCATTTTCAACAATCTAATAAATACGTTATAGATTGTCCTATAACAGCAAAAAGGCCAGAGAAACAGATTCTCTGACCCTTCAGCTCCGGCGGTTGGGATCGAACCAACGACCTAGTGATTAACAGTCACCCGCTCTCCCGCTGAGCTACGCCGGATTTGCGTTCCCAATGTTTTCGGGGTGCGGGCAGATGATACAACATTTCGGGACGCATTGCAAGCTTTTTTTGCAAAAAAAATGCTTTTTTTTCTCTTTTCAGTTGAAAAAGCGGATGGGTTAGGGTAAAAGAGAGGTATGAACGCACAGCAGACAGACACAGGCACCATCCGCTTCACCCTCTTCCGCATACCTGTCACCATCCGGCCCAGCATTTGGATCATCCTGGCTCTGCTGGGCGGTGCCTTTCAGATAAACGACGGCAGCGACCTGCTGCAAGTGGCGGTATTCATCATCATGGGCATACTCAGCCTGCTGGTTCACGAACTCGGCCATGCCCTGAGCGGGCGCCACTTCACCGGCTGCACCCCCGTAATCACCCTGGCCATGATGGGAGGAGTCACCGAACTGCCCCATCTCCCGCGCACGCGCACGCAACATTTCCTCTACGTCCTGGCCGGTCCGCTGGCAAGCCTGCTACTGGGACTTCTGGCGGCAATACTCATGGGGTTGCAAATCGGCTCACCCTTGGCAGGAATCTGCTTCTACCTCTACAGCCCCTTCGGCGCCATAGAGATCATGCCGGCAAACGCATTCTATCATCTGGCTGCAGCCATTGAATCCGGAGCCCTGCCACTGCCCGTCCTGAACGTGTACGCCACCCTCATGCTCATCAGCATGTGGTGGAGCCTCTTCAACCTGCTCCCCATCCTTCCCATGGACGGAGGTCAACTCCTGATGACCGCCACAAACAATGTACGGCTCACAGCCACGATCGGAATGTTGGTGGGAGGAGTACTGACGATCCTGAGCATACTCAACGGCATGTGGTTTGCCATGATGTTACTGGGCTACTTTGCCTACATGAACTGGCAGATCCGCCAAGAATCCCGCTGACGGAAGATTGTCACGTTAGCGGCTTGCATAAAGGTTCACCATACGTTATCATAGACGGCACACAAGGTTATGTCCAGTTCATTCGGTAGTGTATTCAAGATCAGCACTTGGGGCGAGTCCCATGGTGTGGGGGTAGGAGTGGTGATAGATGGCTGCCCGGCAGGAGTGCCCATCAGCGCCGAGCAAATTCAGACCGAGCTCAATCGTCGCCGTCCCGGTCAGAGCGACATCGTCACCCCTCGCAAAGAAGAAGACCAGGTGGAAATCCTCAGCGGCGTACTCGATGGAGTAACCCTCGGCACTCCCATTGCCCTGTCCGTTCGCAACAAAGACCATCAGTCCTCAGCCTACAATGAAATGCAGCACACCTACCGCCCCTCTCATGCAGACTACTGCTACGATGCCAAATATGGCATCCGCGCCTGGGCTGGTGGAGGCCGCGCCAGCGCACGCGAAACCATCGGCAGAGTAGCTGCCGGAGCCGTAGCCAAAGCCGTAGCACAGAGCATCTGCCCCGAATTGCAGGTCATCGGTTGGGTGCAGCAGGTACACACCGTGTTCTGCCATATCGAACCGGCAGACGTGGATCCGGTCACTGTAGAAAGCAACATCGTACGCGCGGCTGACCCGGAAAGTGCCGAGGAAATGAGTGAGGTCATCCGAGAGGCTCGCGCCAAAGGAGACTCTGTAGGTGGAGTAGTAGCCTGTACCATTCGCCATTGCCCGACCGGACTGGGAGACCCCGTATTCGACAAACTGGAGGCCACCCTCGCGCACGCCATGCTCAGCATACCGGCCTGCAAAGGCTTTGAAATCGGCAGCGGATTCGGAGCCCCGGCGCTGAAGGGCTCCGAGCACAACGACCCCTACTATATGGAGAATGGCAGAGTTCGTACCCGCACAAACCATTCCGGAGGAGTACAGGGTGGAATTTCCAACGGAGAGGATATCAACATGCGACTTGCTTTCAAGCCCACGGCTACCCTCATGATCGAGCAAAATACCATCAACGACACCCATTGCGAAGTCAGACTACGGGGCAAGGGACGACATGACCCCTGCGTACTCCCACGCGCCGTCCCCGTGGTAGAGGCCATGGCTTGGCTTGTCATTGCCGACCACATCCTTCGTCAACGCAATGCCCGCATCTGACGCCATGAAAATCGACCAAAACACCCCTGCCGCCGATCTGGAGCGACTGTACGAGGCCGTAGTCAAGCGCGAATTTCTGCGAGGCACCCCGCTGAATCTCCGTGCTTTTCTGCGCTATACCGTCCTCTTCATGCTCTTCCCGGGAATGATTCTCGGATTTTACACCGGACTAGCCATCACAGCGGCCTTCTGCGGGGTGCTGCTCACCCTGGTAATAACGGACAACATGGAATGGGGCATGACCGCCACCCTCTCCTGGCTGGCACTAGGTCTGATCCCCACGATCTACCTCACCATCGACACTTGGAAACGTGCCGCCCGAACCCGCGCCCAGCGCATGCTCGACCGCGTTCCCCTGCTCGGTCACGCCACCGGTTCGACCACGACAAGCACCGCTGTCACCCGCCCCCTCAAGTGGCGCCCCAAGAAAGCCAACGGCAGCACCATCCGCATAGCCACGGTCTCAACGGAGGTCGATCACGATGGGATCTACGCCTTTCTACTCACCATAACGAACTATTCAGGCGCCCGTCTGGTAACAGATGGTCCCATGGGAATGTGCCTGGTGCAAAGCGAGGGCAAAAAAGGCGAGACCCTGCAGGCACTGATGCTCTACCGCCTGAAAACCGGTCACCATGAGCTACAGTGGAGTCTGCACGCAGATGAAACACCGCAAACCTCCGTTACCCGCCTGAACTGAGCGCTCCCAGGTATGCCCCACACCTACCCGTCATGGATTTCCGTCGGGTAAGCAGAATAGAGGTTGACTTTGCCCCCCAACAAAAGAAGCCGCGGCAGAATGCTCGTACGCACTCTGCCGCAGCGGGAAAAACGATAGAGAAAACAGCAAACAGCCCGTCAATAGCGGATCTCGTAACCACCCGGCTCACGAGGAGTCTCGGGCTCACGATCGCAGGCAGGCAACATCGTATTGAGAGCGCGGCGCTGGATGGTCTTCTTCATGCCTGCATCGTTGAAATCGGTAAGCTCCGCAGCCTTCTTGGCATCCTTCTCGCGCTGCTTCTCAGCCTTGGCGCGAGCCTTATGGTACTTTTCCATGCTGGCCTTCTGACGATCCGATGCGATCCCCTTCAGGGTCGCCTCAGAGATATCGGAGGGCTCGATGACGGGAGCAGCCTGAGCCGTTACAGCGGCGGCGGCCATAATGATTGAGAGGAAAGAAAGAGTTTTCATAAATCTAGGACAATTTGAGTATACGCCATCCACACATCATGTCAAGCTCATTCTGACCTTTTTTCCATAGCAGCGGAAAAAAACTTGCATTTTCGAGCCTGAGGAGGTAGGATGTGTTTCCCCCGCACCGAGAATATAATGAGTGAGCCGACTAAAGAGAAACCGGATTTCAAGGCAGCCGAGCTGAAGGAGGTGGATCGTACCCTCATGCCCCAAGCTCCCGGAGTGGAAAAAAGCATGCTCTCGATGATGGCCATCGACCCCACCAACATCATTTCCCAAAGCATATCGGACGGCATGAGCAGCGAGTACTTTTACATTCCGGCTCACCGCATCCTCTGGGAGATATTCCGCGACCGCTACGAAAAAGGCACTGCCATCGACATCGTTTCCATTGCGCAGGAACTGGCTGACCACAAACAACTGGAAGCCGTGGGAGGACACGCCGGGCTGACAGACATCTTCACCTACGCAGCCACCACAGCACTCTACAACGTTCACTTTGAGACCCTCAAGGAGAAATATATTCGCCGCAGCATCATCCTGACAGCCAACAAAGCCTCCGACTCTGCCTATAGCTCCGAAGCCGAGATTGATGAGCTGCTCGACCAGACGGAGCAGGATGTACTCAAAATCCGCATCAACTCAGCCAAGGGCGAGGAGTGGAGCCTCAAAGCCGACATTGACAAGGCTGTGACAAATCTGGAGCGCATGATGTCAACCTCCGGCGGCATTCTGGGGCTTTCCACAGGCTACCCTCGGTTGGACAACATGATCAACGGCATGAAACCCGGCGAGCTTTTCATCATTGCAGCGCGTCCCGCCATGGGTAAGACCTCCTTCATGCTCAACATCGTTGAACATGTCGTGCTGGATCTGAAGAAACCCATGATGGCATTCTCCTGCGAAATGCCCAGCGAACAGCTCGTAGAGCGACTGCTCTACGCTCGCAGCGGCATCAACAAACAGGATCTCAAGGCCCGTCAGGGAAAGCTCAATCACGATGAGATGAAACGCTTCCGCTCCGCTATCACCGAGCTTAAGAACAGCAAGCTCATCATCGACGACACAGCCGCTATCTCCATCTCCGAGCTGCGCGCCAAGGCCCGCCGCCAGATGCGCAAGTACCCGGATCTGGCAGCAATCGGGATCGACTACCTACAGCTCATGCGCTCTCACACCAAACAGGCGCAGAACAGCCGCGAACGTGAAATCGCAGAAATCTCCGGCGGTCTCAAAAGTCTGGCAAAGGAGCTCAAGCTCCCCATTATTGCCCTCGCCCAGCTTAATCGTGGTCCCGAAAACCGAACAGGTAAAAACAAGGGAACACCCATGATGAGTGACCTCCGTGAGTCCGGCGCTATCGAGCAGGACGCCGACATGATCGGTCTGCTGTGGCGCTCTCGTTACTATGCGGAAGATGATGAAGAGCGTGAGGAGGTAGGGACGGAGGCCAACCTTCTGCTGGCCAAGAACAGAAATGGTCCCACGGGTGACGTACCTCTCAGCTTCCACGCCGAGATTATGCGCTTCGTCCCGCGCACAGTCACAGACAACGACGGCGAGTAAGCACCGGGCTCATCGCGAGTCCGGTTTGAGCCTGATTACCCCGCCCCCGGCAGGAGCAATCCCTCAGAGTTCCTCTGCCAGCACTCCGGCCTCCAGCAGAAATTCATCGCCACCGTGAATATTCACCTCCTCCAGAGGCACATAGGCAACGAGCACCTCGCGCGAGTCGCCACCGGTGTAGATGATAGTGTTGCCCCCCATCTCAGCAGCCATTTGCTTGACGGCCATTACATAAGCCTCGTCATCATATCGGAGGGTTGTCTGAGGACGGAGAATAAACCTACCCACAATCACCGTCCCCGGCACAGTAGGCACCACAGGCAGAAACTCCACCTCATACACGGGCACCTCAGCCCGTTCTCCTGCAATCGGCAGTAGCTCCGCCTGCCAGCCGCTCACATCGGGTACATTCGAGCAGGCCGACAACAAAAGAACACAACTGATTGCATACGAAATCTTCACTTTTCAGCCATCAGACAATCTATCATTCCGCCGGCACAAACCGGCAACAGAAGACCTCCGCACCTTCGGCATACATGTGAACAGCGATATTACCACTGCCATGCTGCACGCGATAGGCATCATGCTCCATCGGAGGGCGCGGAGAAAAGCGACCAACCCGCTCCGGCGCCAGCACCGCAGAACGCAGCAAACACACCAGACGATGATTGCTCATGCTCTGCATCTGCTCATAATCAGTCGTAGGCAACTCCAAGGTCGGAACGGATTTCGCTTTCACAGCGGCAATATACACTATTTGAGCTATTTGTCAAGCCGCAATCCATAAGTGTATTTTGAGAGAAACACGTTTTTTTGCTTGCAGGTGCGTTCTGTTAGCGTTAGAATGAAGACATGGCGGAAATTCATCCTACAGCAATCATTGATCCGACCGCAGAAATTGCGGATGACGTAAAGATCGGGCCTTACTGCGTAGTAGGCCCGCATGTCAAACTTGGTTCCGGCTGCGTACTTCACAGCCACGTTGTGCTTGGCGGCCCCTCCACGTTCGGTAAGAACAATGAGTTCTTTCCCTTCGCTGTCATTGGTCTCAAAACCCAAGATCTCAAGTACAAGGGCGAACCAACCTACCTCGAAGTGGGCGACAACAACGTTTTCCGTGAGAACTGCAATATCAACAGAGGTACCACGGCCGAGACAAAAACCATCATCGGCAACAATAACCTATTCCTCATCAACAGCCATTGCGGTCATGAGGTTCATGTGGGCAACAATGTCATCCTCTCCGGCTTCGCAGCATTGGCCGGGCACTGCATCGTTGGAGACTGGGCAATCGTGGGTGGATGCGCCGCTGTTCATCAATTTGTCCGTATAGGAGCACATGCCATGGTGGGCGGCGCCTCTCGCGTGACCCGGGACGTAGCCCCCTACATGATTGCCGAAGGAGGACTGCTCCGCTCGGTGAACACGATCGGGCTCCAGCGCCGAGGTTTCTCCGATGATGACATCCGCGCCATCAAATACGCCTACCGCAAGCTTTTCCTCGACAAGAAGTCCAACATGGCTCTCAACATCGAAAAACTGCTGGAAGAGGGCGATGAAAAAATGGTGAGCAACGCTCATGTGCAGAATATTCTTCAGTTCCTGAAGACGTCCGAACGAGGTTTCCTGCACTGATGAAACGTCACATAGTCTTTGATTTGGACGGCACACTGGTGGATTCCCTCCCGGGCATAGCCGAGGGAGTGAACAGGGCTCTGCGTGCTCTGGGGCGTAGACCGCATACGCAGAAAGCGGTCAGTCGCATGATCGGCAGTGGAGCAGCCAACCTCTGCGCACAGGCACTAGGCTATGAAAATGCTGCCCATACGCCACCGGCAGAGCTGGAGAGCATGCACGAGCAGTTCCGCAGCCATTACCCGCAGTGCTGGCAACCTCCGTACACCCGAGCTTATCCCTGGATAGCCAACATGCTCACCCTCCTTTCCGCCGAGGGGGCTCAACTGGCAGTTCTGTCCAACAAGCCGCACGATGTCACCGAGCCCATGGTACAGGCGCTTTTCCCGCATATACCCTTTACCTTCATCATGGGCTATACCGGGAAATACCCGCGCAAACCGGCCCCGGATTCCCTGCAATACATGGCAGACTCCTGGGGAATCCCGCTCCGTGAAATCACGCTGGTCGGCGACAGCCTGTTCGATGCTCGCACCGCGCAGAATGCCGGTTGCGGTCTGGCACTGGTAGCTTGGGGATACGCCGAGGTGAGTGATCTGGTTGCTTGGTCAGCACCGGTGTTCGGCTCAGTGGACGAATTGCGCCACTACCTGCTCAATACCTGAACAGCCCATGGATTTCATTATTCTTGCAGCGGCACGTCCCTCGATAGACTATGCACGGCGTGGAGTGCAGTTCTTCGAGGAGCGCCTGCGACCGCTCGGCAAGGTGGAAATCCGTTATGTGAAAGCCGGCAGTTCAGAAGAAGTCTCCGCTCGTCTGCTCGAGGCCAGCAAGGGCTGCCTACGGATCGCCATGGATGAACGAGGTGAGAACTGGACCTCACGCGAGCTGGAGAAACGAGCGCGCACCTGGCAACTGCGCGCGGTGAAACATGTCGCCTTCCTCATAGGGGCAGCGGATGGCCACACTCCCGCACTGCGCGAAACCTGTGATCATGTTCTCTCGCTGGGGCGCCATACCATGCAGCACGAGCTTGCTCTGGTCGTACTGCTGGAGCAGATCTATCGCCTGCACACCATGCTGGCCGGCAGTCCCTATCACCGGGATTGACCCATATTTATCCGCACCATGAGTGAGCGCTCACAACCAAACCGACGCAATTCATTGAACTTGCGCCACTTACTCAATCAAAACAAATAACAATTACGTCATCAAAAAGCTCTTGCCAGTCGGATATGCCCTGTGCTATACTTCACGGCAATCATGAGCATGCGAGCACCTCTTACCCTGATTGTAACAGCCCTCATCACCCTTGCTCTGAGCCATTGCTCAGACGCTACAACCGATGGGCGCTGTATATGGTGTGGAGGTAGCGGCGGCAGCTACGAATATGACGATTTCACCGAAATGTACGTATGGAAAACCTGTAACTTCTGCTATGGTACCGGTGAAGACGATGATGATTGATCGGGAGTACGACGCCCCACATCATTTGCCGCGCGCGTGCGCGAAAAATGCTTGCCTTGCGCTGCACTATCTGCTAGACTCAGCTCGCAGAATATGGCGGAGGACAGTAAGATAAGCCCGATGATGGAGCAGTACCTGCGAATGAAACAGGGTCTGCCGGATGATGTGTGGCTTTTCTTCCGCGTTGGAGACTTTTACGAGATGTTTTTTGAGGATGCCGTCGAGTGCTCTGCGGCGCTCGGGCTTACCCTCACGCGCCGCCAGTCCATCCCGATGTGCGGGGTCCCGCACCACGCGGCAGAAACCTACATCGGTCAGGTAGTGAAGGCCGGGCGTCGTGTCGCGATTGCCGACCAGATGACCGATCCCATCCCCGGCAAGCTCGTTGAACGCCAGATCACGCGGATCATCTCCGCCGGCACGCTCTCTGACCTTTCGCTGCTCAACGAGAATGAGCACAGCTACATCATAGCCTGTTACAAGGAGAAAAAGCTCTGGGGACTAGCATGTGCAGACCACTCGACGGGAGAATTCACGGTTGTGGATTACGAAAGCCGCGAGGCACTCGTCGAAGAGATCGGTCGTATCCATCCCCGGGAAATGCTGGTCAGCGATGAGCAGAAAGAACTGTTCAGCGACTTGCCCGTCACCCAATACTACGATGGCTACACCTTCCTGACCGGAGTGGCCCGTCCTTACCTCGAAGAACATTTCCGGGTACACTCCCTTCAAGGCTTTGGCTGTGCTCACCTGACGGCCTCCATCGGAGCAGCGGCCGCCATCCTGCACTACCTGCGCCATCAAATGCGCCGCAGCACCGACCACATCCGCCGTCTGGCTCTGCGCCCCACGGACAATGCCGTCCTCATCGACACCGCCAGCCGCGCAAATCTTGATCTGGTGGAGGCACGAGGTGGCATACACAACACCCTGCTCGGCACCCTTGATGGTACCTCCACCCCCATGGGGGCACGCAAAATGCGCGACTGGATTCTGCACCCCATCTGTGATCTTGCCGAGCTTCTGCGGCGTCAGGAAATCATCTCGACCTTCCTGAGTGAGCCCTTCCTGATGAGTAAACTGCGCGAGGCCTTCAAGGGCGTGCGTGACATGGAGCGCCTGACCTCGCGACTGGCACAGAATGCCGGCAATGCGCGCGACCTGCTGGCACTGGGAACCTCCCTGAGCCGCCTGCCTGACATAGCGGCAGATTTGCAGGTACTGAGCGAGCGGCAGGTCTTTTTCGAGCCCCTTCTGCGCGATCTTGGCGACTTCACCGAGTTGACGGCTCTGCTGGAACGGGCCATAAGCGATGAGCCCCCTGTAACCATCAAAGAGGGAGGAATGATCCGCGATGGCTACGATGATCAGCTCGATGAACTTCGCAGGGCTTCCCGCGAGGGCAAAGGATGGCTCGCAGAGCTGGAGGCCAGGGAGCGGACGGCGACCGGAATCGACTCCCTCAAGATCCGTTACAACAACGTCTTCGGCTACTACATCGAAGTTACCCGAGCGAACTTCAGCAAAGTTCCCTCACACTATGTGCGTAAACAGACGCTGGCCAATGCCGAGCGCTATGTCACCGATGAGCTCAAGCGCATGGAAGGCACAATTCTGGGAGCTGACGAACGTGCGCGCCAACTGGAGTACGAGCTTTTCTGCCGCCTGCGCGACGAGGTGGGGCAGTATATAGACCGCATCCAACGTAGTGCCGAGGCTCTGGCAGAAATTGATGTTCTGCTGAGCTTAGCAGAGACGGCAGCACGCCACAGCTACTGCCGCCCCAAGCTCGATGAAAGCCGCGTGCTGCATATCCGCAATGGCCGCCACCCGGTCATAGAACAGGTCCAGACCCAAACAGCCTTCGTCCCCAATGATACCGAGATGGATGAAGAGCACGATCGAGTACTCATCCTCACCGGGCCCAATATGGCAGGTAAGTCCACCTACATCCGTCAGGTAGCCCTCATCACCCTCATGGCACAGATGGGTTCCTATGTTCCGGCGGAATTCGCCCACATCGGACTGGTGGATCGTATCTTCTGCCGAGTGGGAGCCAGCGATGACATAGCAAGGGGACAATCCACCTTCATGGTGGAGATGAGTGAGACTGCGCTTATTCTCAACAATGCCACCCGCCGTTCCCTTGTCATCCTCGACGAAATCGGGCGTGGCACAGCCACCTTCGATGGACTGTCCATCGCCTGGGCAGTTGCCGAGCACCTGCACGATGTCACCGGCTGCCGCACCATGTTCGCCACCCATTACCACGAGATGGTCGATTTGGAGCACACCCATGCAGGAGTGAGCAACCGCCATGTCGAAGTCCGCGAATGGAAAGATGAGATTGTCTTCCTCCGCAAAGTACTGCCCGGACCGGCAGACAAGTCCTATGGCATACAGGTTGCCCGCCTGGCCGGGCTCCCCGCCCCCATCATCGACAGAGCCAAACAGATCCTGACCCACCTCGAAATGAGTGCCGGCACACGAGAACCCCATCATGTACGGCGCAGAAAAGCAAGAGAAAATGGACTGCCGGCTTCTGAACCTTCGTCCGACATCCTGCAGCTGGACATGTTCGACATGCTGGATGACGGAATATGAGCAAGCTCTGCAATCCCACACAATCAGTTTTATGACTTCACAGTACACATTGAATTATCGTGTCATGTACTACGACACCGATGCCGGCGGCGTGGTACACAACCTGGCCTACCTGCGCTGGGTGGAAGAAGCTCGAACCAAAATGGCCATCACCCTGGGCATGAACTACGGAGAAATGGCAAAAGAGGGACGCCACCTTGTTTTGGTCAGTCACGAGGTTCACTACCATTCCCCGGCCTTCCTGGCAGACGAGATCCATGTGAACACATGTCTGGAGAAGGTGGAGAAGTCCTCCATGTTCGTGCGTACTGAGATTCGCCGCGCAGAGAACGACAAGCTGTGCGTGAGCGTGCACCAGCGCCTGGCTCTCGTGCAGATGCCCCAGGGACGCCCCTGCCGCATGCCGGCAGAATGGGTGGCTCTGGCTGTACCGGCTCAGGATTGAGCGATCCGGCTCCGCCCTGCGAGTATTCACGGGATATTCTGAAGAGCGAGGAGGGAGAAGACCTACTCGTTCCCGGTTCGTTGCAAGTTCAAAGGGAGAATTTCACTCCGCAGATTTCAGCCACGCCACCACACCGGCAGCGATGGTACGCGCCAGCTGTCGAGCCCCGGAATCCCGGCGGATGAAATCCACATGAGCACGATTGTTGAGGTATAGGGCTTCGAATACAATGGCAGGGATTGCGGCTTCGTCCAGTACGTTCATCCATCCGGCAGATGGTTGGGACCCTATGTAGCGCGGCAGAACCTTTATCCCCTTCCCGGCATTGGGCATACCATCGGGACGATCGAGGATGTCGCGCTGCATGGCATCGCATACACTCTGAGCAAGAGCTCTGCCATGCCTGCGGTTGCAGATGATGAGACCTGTTGGCGGAGTGGTACTCCAGGAATTCCCCACGCTGTTGAGATGAAGGAAAACCACGCAGCGCGCACCGGCATCGATCGCATAATCCGCGCTGATCATTCCACATCCGATATGTTCGGGATAGTGAAGAGAGGGATAACGAGCGCCCCCCTTATCCGGGTGGTTGAGTTGCAGCACCCCGGCCGCCTCACAAGCTCGCTGCAAATCTTTTGTAGCGGGAGCCTTGCCTCGGTTCACGATAACACAGCGATAACCGGCAGCCTCAATGACGGACTTCAATTCTCCTGCATAGCGGCACCAGAAGGTATACTCATCAATGGTTCGGTCCGGCGAAGATGCCCCACGCGCCGTAGATTGGTGACCTATATCGAGAATAACCGGTTGTTGCCCCGGTACATCACGCCCCTCAACGGACATGGTACCACACGATATGAGAGCCAATAACACTGAGCCAATGTTCTTCCGGAGATTCATGGTTTCAAAGAGATGTAGATGAGAGCCGGGGTGAATGAGTTTGTATAGCCCAGAGGAATGGGCAACAGGACATATTCCCCATAGTCTAAGTAAAGCACCGAGGAATCCTGGCAACGGGTGAAGGGCATGCGCTTTATGCGCGGTCGACGAGCACCCGGATTCTCCATATAGTGGAGCAAAAGCTTATTCACTCTCTTACGTTCAGCCTCGGTGGTGATGCGGCAGATATAAAGCTCCACCTGATCTTCCACTGGGAAGTTCGGAGTCAGGGTAAAGCGCCGGGAAGAACGAATGTGACTGAGCGACAAAAGGGGAGCATTACTCCCACATTGTATGCTGAAATCGCCATCCGGCAACAGAAATTGGTGCAGGTACGGAGGAAGAGCAGCAGCGCACTCCTGTACCCCTTCGGCACAGGCATTGGCACTATTCCAGACAGCACGAGCCCGACTACCCTCCGTGTGCGGGGCTGAACAGCTGATGATGAACTCGCTGCGCCGTTCACACTGATAATCATACCACTTCTCCAAGGGTATACAAAGAGCAAGGGTGACGACCATCAGCCATACATCCCACCAGCGGTACAGTGCTCCGTGCTGCCGAGCCGGTGGCGGAGGATATACCAAGGGTAATTCCAGCTGCACCCCATCTTCTTGTGATCGGGCAGCCTCAACAGCAAGAGCAGCTATCCTATCTCGTCGATGGTGCAGCCACCTCCGGAGGAACCACCCACCCAACATGGCAGCAACAACTACCCACACACCCCATATCCCGATGACAGATATCCACCTGAGCAAGCCACCATACTCGGAGCCACCATAGAAAGGACCTTCCCAGCGCTGTACTGTTTCAGCCAGATTCCCCAACACGATAAACGCAACAAGTACCATCACGTTCCGTCGTGCGATGATGAGCCATGGATGGCGCAGGTATGTAACGAGCCGCTTCCTCATTGCTCTGTATTATAGAGGCAGTCCGCATTCCTTGTCAATGTGAAAAACTTCTGCAGCGGAAAAATTAACAAAAAGCTCCGACAGGAGAAGCAATCTGACGGCAATCGCAGATCGACCGGGAATGAGCCTTATTTGCAGATCGGGCTTAGCTCAACCGATAGCCAAACACGGCCGAGCTGCGTCCGCTGGCCTCCAGTACAGCTCTGCGGGAGTCCGGCAGTACATCTCGCGATAGCTCGGCATATCCCAAGCGGTCCCGGAAGTACGCCACAGCGCTTTGGGAAATCGCAAAGAGCCACTCAAAGCCCTGAGCCCTTGCCTGATCCTCCACAAATCGGCACATTGCACGCCCATAACCATGCCCCTCGTAATTTTTCTTTATGAAAAGGCACCCCAGCTCAGCGCAGTTGTCTGCGGCATAGGGGTAGAGAGCCACACAGCCGACGATGGTATCGTCCAAGGTATATACATAATAGCTGCCGAGGTTATCGCGTATACTCTCGTATGTACGCTCCACCAGCTTTGAATCCACCACGCAACGGGCTATCATGGAAAGAAGCTCCGGTATATCATCTTCCTTGAGGGGGCGAATTTCCCGGTAGGAGTCGGCATGCACCATGGTTCCCACACCTTCCTCAGAAAAAATCTCATCCAGTAACACGCCACGGTGCATACCATCCAACAGGTGTACTCGCGGTATGCCGCGGCGGCAAGCCTCTGCCGCCTGCAGAAGAAGCTCGGCGTGCGAGCAATCAGCACATGTACCGCAGCGCACATCGCTCTCCCTTATGGCAAAGAGAGGCTGCCCGCTGCGCTCAGGCACTTTCCCCACCTGCAGACTGATATATTTGGCAGCCGCCAGTTCGGCGGCAAGCGCCACATTGCCTTCACTGAATATGCCCTCAGTCCCGGAGGCCACTATGGCAACCTGTCGCCGCTCCACAATTTCTCGCACACGAACAACGGCGGGCTCACCACTCGTCAAGGGCAGCTCCGCCACAGCTGCATGCACCTCGCAGGTGCCGGCGCGGCGCAGGAGCTCCGCGGTGCTGTGCCCCTCTGCAATCAACACCAGCCGCACGCCAATCTCATGCAGAGCATCGACATCCAGCAGAGCATCCACCAGAGCCTCTGCGGAGAGCAGCTCTCCGCAGATGTGAACGACGAAAAGCCTGCCGCTGAAATAAGGCACATACTCCAAAACAGACCGTACGTTCATAGCGTGCAATGGAGGCGAATGCAATATGGTGAGCTTACTCAGCCTTTTCATCGGCGGGCATGACCGCAGCCGGATCTTCTCCACCTGAGGCAAGCACCGAGGGATTCTCCTCGCGCTTGATCTTGCCCATTACCTTCTTACGGGGCATCTTGAGCTTCTTCTCGGCTTTCATCCGCACACCGGGCATGGGAGCACCGCTCACGCTCATTCCCTCCGGCAACTCCAGAGGAGCAGTGGGCATGGGAGCCGTGACAGAGGGTGTGGCTGGCTCCTCGGGAGCAGCAGGTGCAGCGGCACGAGCGCGAGCACTTATCTGGCTCATTTGCTCACGCAGCATGGAAAGCAGGTCACCATTGCCGAGAATATCGGTAATGTCGGAGTTCTCCTCCTCGGCATTGCTGCCGGGCAGCGAGGCGAGGAAGTCCTCGAAGGCGTTGAGATTGGTGGTACTGCGGAAGAGGTTATTGAGGATCTCGAACTGGATGTTGTTCATGAGAGTCTCAAAGATCTCATAGGCCTCACGCTTGTACTCAACCAGCGGATCTCGCTGTCCCTGAGCGCGCAGGCGCACGCCTTCCCGAAGGGCATCCATATCGGTGATGTGCTGCTGCCACAGTTTATCAATGGCCTGCAGCATGATGGAGCGCTCCATCTGATCCACGCGATCAGGACGCTCACCGGCTACCTTCTTCTCGTACATCTCACGAACCTTCTCGATGATGATCTGGGCGGCGTCACCGGGAGTCTTGGAAATAAAGTCGGCATCCTCTTCACCCCAGCCGAGGGGAAAAGTGGCATTCACCCACTGAAGGAGATCGGTGCGACGTACGGTGCCGGTATTGTCCTCATTGAGGTAGAGATCACACTTATTGCGAGTACCTTCATCGAGCTGCTCATAAATCATCTCGCGGGGTTCCTCGCAAAGCAGCGCCTCGTTACGCATGCCATAAACGATGGTGCGCTGCTGGTTCATGACATCATCGTAATCGAGCACATGCTTACGCCACATGTAATTGCGCTGTTCCACGCGCTTCTGGGCTCCCTCGATGATTTTGTTCATGAGCCCGCTCTCCACGGCTTCACCCTCTTCCATGCCGAAGCGATCCATCACGCGGGTCATGCGCTCGCTGCCGCCGAAGTTACGCATGAGATCATCCTCGAAGGAAAGGAAGAACTGAGAGGCGCCGGGATCACCCTGGCGCGAGCAACGACCACGCAACTGACGATCAATGCGGCGAGACTCGTAACGCTCCGTTCCCAGAACGAACAGTCCCCCCAGCTCAGCCACACCTTCCCCGAGCTTAATGTCCGTACCGCGACCGGCCATGTTCGTGGAGACGGTCACAGCGCCGCGCTGACCGGCACGAGCCACGATCTCGGCCTCGCGCTGGTGGTTCTTGGCATTCAGCACTTCATGGGGGATCCGGGCTCCTGAGAGCATGCGGGAAAGCGTCTCGGAAGCGACCACGCTGGCAGTACCGACAAGGACGGGCTGACCCTTGGTATGCAGCTCCTTGATCTTAGCTACCACAGCGTTGAACTTCTCGCGTCGGGTCTTGAAAATAAGGTCATTGAAATCCTGACGTATGCAGGGACGATTGGTCGGAATGGGGAGCACATCGAGCTTGTAGATATCGTGGAACTCGGCGGCCTCCGTCTCGGCAGTACCGGTCATACCGGCCAATCGGGAGTACAGGCGGAAGTAGTTCTGGATGGTGATGGTGGCATAGGTCATGTTCTCAGCCTCAACCTCCACTCCTTCCTTGGCTTCAACGGCCTGGTGCAGACCTTCACTCCAGCGGCGCCCGGGCATTTCGCGACCGGTGTTCTGGTCGATGATGACGACCTTGTTATCCTTGACAACGTATTCCTTATCTTTTTCGTAAATGGTGTAGGCCTTGAGCAGCTGGCTGATCGTGTGCAGACGAGCGGCATTTTCATCGAGCCGTTTGATGAGAGTGCTCTTGCGGGCCTCGCGCTCACGCTCCGTGAGGGACTCATCCTCGTCGATATTCACGAACTCGGTACCCAAGTCAGGCAGAACGAAGTCCTCGGGATGTCCGGGGCTGATGAGCTCACGCCCCATTTCCATGAGATCGGCATCGTGCAGTTTCTCATCCAGACAGAAGTAAAGCTCCTCCTTCAGCTTAAAGAGCTCGAGCTTGCGGGGATCCTGCAGGAGGAAGAGCTCGTACTTCTCCACCATGCGGCGCATCTCTACATCCTCTTGCGAACGCATGAAGGCGCGGTTGCGCGGCATACCGAGCTTCACCTTGTAAAGGCAGCGACCGGCCGCCGCAGTATCGCCCTCCTGAGCATACTTTTTAGCCTTGGACATGAGGCCGTTGCACAGTTCGATCTGAGCCTTCACGACTTTCTCGATGAGCGGTTTGAGAGCATCGTACTGCTGCTCACGCTCGATGACGGCCGGTCCGGAGATGATGAGGGGGGTGCGAGCCTCGTCGATGAGAATGGAGTCCACCTCGTCAATGATGGCGAAGTAATGCCCACGCTGCACCTGAGCGCTGCGAGTGGAGGCCATACCATTATCGCGGAGGTAGTCGAAGCCGAACTCAGCATTGGTGCCATAGGTAATGTCGCAGGCGTACATCTGGCGGCGGAGATCATTGGGCATCATGCTCTGGATGCAGCCGACCGTCAGACCAAGGTACTTGAAGAGGGCGCCCATCCACATGGAGTCACGACGAGCGAGGTAGTCATTCACCGTCACGACATGCACGCCCAACCCGGTCAGGGCGTTCAGGTAAACCGGCAGAGTTGCCACGAGAGTCTTACCCTCACCCGTGGCCATCTCTGCAATGAAACCGCGGTGCAGCGCAATACCGCCAATCAGCTGCACGTCGAAGTGAACCATATCCCACTTGATCGGGGTACCACAAACGTCCACCTCCGTACCGCAAAGGTTACGGGCGGCACATTTGGCAACGGCGAAGGCCTCGGGCATAATCTGTTCGAGGTACTTGGCACGCAGACGGTCAAATCGGGGTTCAATCTCTGCAAATGCCTTCTTACCTGCCTCGATGGATTCCGCCGTAGCCTCAACGGAAGGGAGCTTGGGGAATATGTCGTGGAGAGCGGCGAAACGCTCGTTGAGCTGCTCAGCATACTTCTGAAGATCCTCAGCAGGTGCCGCAAGGATCACGCCACGAGTAGGCAGATCGATGGGAGTGAAGCGGTGCAGGTATTTCTGCCACTCGGCAGTCTTCCCAACCAGGAAATCGCGGTCCTTGCCCTCCCAGTTCTTCTCGATTTCGAGCATTTTCTTCACGATGGGGCGCAGCTTACGCACTTCGCGCTGGTTCTTGGAACCTACGATTTTATTGAGAATCCACTTAATCATTATCTTTGACTGTTAAAATTGGCGGTGAGGCGTGCCCGGGCGGTACGCGCGGTCGCGCATTGTAACATAAGAGACAGTTCGTGGCAAGCATAACCCCAGATTTCAAGGGCAATGGTTGTGTCATGAAGCCATAGCTCTCAAAAATCGCCTTTTTTACACTTGCATGCAGCCCATTTCGGATGTAGACTGAGAGCATGAAAATGATCCGATCACGCGCTCTCAAGACAGCTCTTGCACTCTTGCTGACAGCCACGCCCGCCTGCGCTGACTGGTGTGATGTATGGGGTGAGGTGGAAGACCTCGGACAAAAAGCCAGGAAGCTGGGCGAACAGGCTTGGGAGATGGCAAAGGAGGAATGGGCGGCACTGGACATCAACCATGAACTATTGCAGGCCTTCGGAGGAGTCGTGGATGAGCAATCGGCTCTCATAGGGCGCTTTTACGACCTCAAGCGCCCCATCGATGACCGGGCGAAGCCGCTGAGCCGACAGGGAGTGGTTGACCTGCTGCACCGCTTCAACAAAGAAAAGTGGGACCAGGATTTTTTTTCGGCCTACTATTCCCCGAAGATCCGGCTATACGCTCCTTACTTCTACCTGCCACGCTGCAAGGCAGCCTATGGTCCGGAGGCATTTCAATGCAACAGCACCACGGGAGAAGGAGCCCACCAGGTGGAACCGACAGCCTGGGTAGTGGTGTACCGGGGTATTGTCACGGCGCCCCGGAGTGGCACATTCCGCTTTGTGGGCATGGGGGATGATACGTTGATGGTGCGTTTCGACAACCGACTCGTGCTGGAGAGTGGCTGGTCTATCCCCACCCGGCGCTATTATGATGAGGGTACTTACAGGAGCTATCAACTCGACATCAGCCGCAAGCCAACTTCCTTCAATAGCCGCCACCAACGCGAAATCACCCCGAAAACCTGCGGGCGCGCCATCTACCAGTACAACTCCACGCCCCATTGGAACGAACGGCTGGGCGGACTGCCCTCCGGGGTACCCTTCACCGTGAAACAGGGTGAGAAATACCCCATTGAGATTCTGGTATCGGAGATTCCCGGCTCGGAGTTCGGTTTCTGCCTGCTGGTGGAGGAACTCAAGTCCCCTGCCCGGGCTCCCTACGGCATCATCCCGGCGGATCAATCCCCTGTCCTGCACCTCTTCCGCACCGCCGACACCCTGCCCGATCCCCGCAGAATGAAACGAGCTCTGACCAACACAGATGAGGATTACTCCATCAATGACTGCGAGGAAGGACCTCCTTTCCGCGAAGACAGCCTCATCTGGCAGGTGGACTTCGACGAGGCAGACAAACGCGGACTCTTCGATCGGATATTCGGAGACGATACCGCCATGGGGTCCCGCCACGAGCGGGATGACGATTGAAGTGGGGGATTGTGCGGCATGACACCCCCGAGAAAGCGATTTCAGCTTGCCATGGTAGGAATACCATGATACCATGACCTCGCAAGCCATTCCCCCTTGCCACACAAAGTTATGAACAGAGACACCATTTGTGTACAGAGCGGCTGGCAGCCAAAGAAGGGCGAGGCCCGCGTGCTGCCTATATACCAGTCGACCACCTTCAAGTACGAGACGAGCGATCAGATGGCGCGTCTGTTCGACTTGGAGGAAGCCGGGTTCTTCTACACACGCCTTCAAAATCCCACCAATGAATGTGTGGCCCGGAAGATAGCAGAGCTGGAAGGAGGCGTGGCGGCCATCCTGACATCCTCCGGTCAGGCAGCCTCGTTCTATTCCATTTTCAACATCTGCGAGGCGGGGGATCACTTCATCTCCACCAGTGCCATCTACGGCGGCACCTTCAACTTATTCGCCGTTACCTTCAAAAAGCTGGGCATTGAGGTGACATTCGTGGACCAGGATGCCCCGGAGGAGGAAATCCAGCAGGCCTTCCGCCCGAACACCAAGTGTGTGTTCTCCGAGACTATCTCCAACCCCTCCCTCCAGGTGCTCGACATCCGCAAGATGGCTGACATCGCTCACAAGAACGGAGTGCCGCTCATCGTGGACAACACTTTTGCCACCCCCATAAACTGCCGCCCCTTCGAACATGGGGCAGATATCGTCATGCACTCCACCACCAAATACATGGATGGACATGCCACTCAGGTGGGAGGTGTGGTTGTGGACAGCGGTAACTTCGATTGGAATGCCCACGCAGACAAGTTCCCCGGACTCACACAACCGGATGACTCATACCACGGGTTGGTATATACCGAGGCCTTCGGCAAGGGCGCCTACATCACCAAATGCACCGTGCAGCTCATGCGCGATCTGGGCTCCATCCCCTCCCCCATGAATGCCTTTCTACTCAATCTGGGGCTGGAGACGCTCCACCTGCGCGTACCCCGCCACTGTGAGAACGCACAGAAGGTTGCCGAGTTCCTCGAGCAGCAGGAGGATGTAGCCTGGATCAACTACGCGGGTCTTCCCTCCAATCGGTACTACGAGCTTGCTCAGCGCCAGTTCGATGGTGGGCTCACCTGCGGCGTAGTTACCTTTGGCATCAAGGGCGGTCGCGAGCGCGCCATCAAGTTCATGGACAGCCTGAAGCTCACCTCCATCGTCACCCATGTGGCAGATGCCCGCACCTGTGTACTTCACCCGGCCAGTCACACCCACCGCCAGCTCAGCGATGAGCAACTGATCGAGGCCGGCGTGAAGCCCGACCTGATCCGCTTCTCCGTGGGCATCGAAGCAGCGGAGGACATCATCGCCGATCTGCAGCAGGCTTTCGAGGCCATACGCTGAATCCCATTCTCCGATCTAATCGAAAACACCCCCACAGTCACGAAGGCTGTGGGGGTGTTCCTGTTAGCAGAAAAGAGATGAGGGAGATTATTTCACCACAGTAGGAACAATCTCGCGGCGCTCACCATTCACTATAACGCTGACGGGGGCGGGCTCCGGTGAGGTGGTAGTCAGCGAGAAGTCCGTAACCTTACCCGCCTTCCAGCTCATGTCCACAGTGATATTGCCACGAGCGCGAATGCCCTTTACGGAGCCATCAGCCCAGACTGCGGGGATGGCAGGCAGCAACTCGATGACTCCGGCATGGCTTTGCAGGAACATCTCGCTCATCCCTCCGGGCATGCCGAAGGTACCATCCATCTGCATGGGGGGATGATCCCCAAAGAGATTGTCGAGCACATTGTAGCGAATGTAGTGCTGCACCATGTTGTAAGCCTTGTCGGCCTGCTTAAACCTTGCCCACAGCGCCGTACGCCAAGACCAGGTCCAACTGCGGCGGTTATCTTTGCTCAGCCCCCTGAGCTCCAGACTCTTCATGGCAGCCTGCGCCAGTTCCGGGGTCTTGTCCACCGAGATGGAAGTACCGGGGAATACGCCGATGAGGTGAGATGTATGGCGCTGCCCCGAGACCATATCCGGGCGGTCCACAATCCACTCCTGCAGATACCCATCGCGACCGATTCGGTTGCCGACCAGGCGATCGCGCTTGTCAGCAAGCTGAGCCGCCCATTCCTTATCCACACCAAGAATTTCCGCTGCCTTCACCGTATTGTCAAACAGCTCCCAAATGAGCTGCTGATCGTGAGCACATCCATCTTCCAAAGGTCCCCACTCATGGGACCAGCCCATCGGGCACACGAGAGCCCCTTCTCGGATGTCAGCCAGCTCAGGATATTGGGCTACAGTAAGTTCTACGATGGGAGCCCCCTCTCTCTTCTGAGAACACAAGCCCTTACCCTGAGCCCCAATCTCCTTCAGCTCATCTTCCCAGAAGTGGCAGATATTCTTAAGCATGGGATATGCCACATCGCGCAGGTAGTTCACATCCTGAGAATAGAGGTAGCGATCCCAGATGTGAAGTGCGTACCAGGCATTGACGGGGGGGTTCCATTTGATCCAACCACCACCACCCCAGGGGTTCTGTGAAATTCGGCTTGTCCAGCCGCGCACACAGAAACCGAAGTGCCTGCGGGTACTGTCCGAAAGCGGCAGCTCCATGGAGCGGATGAAATCAATGAGCGGCTGATGGCACTCCGAGAGATTAGCCACCTCGGCTGCCCAGTAGCACATCTGCAGATTGATGTTGTTGTGATAATCAGAGGCCCAGGGAGCATGCACCTTGTTGTTCCATATTCCCTGAAGATTGACCGGCAGATTACCGGGGCGAGAGGCCGAAATGAGAACATAACGCCCGTAATTATAGATGAGCTCCTCAAGATCCGGATCGTTCGCGGGCAAGCCTTGGTTGCAGTACGAGCGGTAAGAGTGCAGACGGATATCCGTGGGGGCATCGCGCAGACCGGGAGGAGTGGCACCCAAATCGAGACTCATGCGATCATATAGGTTAGCAAAGTCAGCCCGATGAGCTGCGCGAACTTCCTCCAACGATTTCCCGGCAATCCCCTGCAGCACCCTGTCATTGCGAAGGTTCGGGCTGTCACCCTTCCACCCTTTGTTATAATCCTGGAGATAATCCGTTGCCAGGGTAACATAGATTTCCATGCTGTCAGCGCCGCGCACCTCCACGAAGGGAAGATTGGAAAAGTGCATGACAGGACGCTGCACGTCCCCCTTGCCGGCATAGGTCATCGCCACATCTCCGTCATGACCGCAGAGCTGTACACTTCCTCCCCGCGTTTTCACCACGATTCGCCCTTCAAAGCGCTCCCCATTGGCCAAGGTTCCCTTCATGATGATGGTATTGCCATTGTCGATATTATAGGAAACCGCATGATAGGGAGTCAGCGCGATATTGGCAGTGATACCCCCGGGCTTGGTCGTAGTGGCAGAGTAGACCATAACATCGTCCGGGCGACTAACAAAGCAACTGCGCTCGTACTGATGCCCGTCGGCCTTGAAGCGGGTCACAGCCTCCGCACGCCTGAGATCCAACGCCCGGGTGTATTCACTCGGTTCGCCCTTGTACTCGTAGGCCACATACAGATTGCCGAAAGGTTGGTAACTGCCGAATTCATTGGTTCCGGCTTTCGGTCCATAGGAGTAACCGGCACCATTGCGCGGAGAGTTGACACCCCCTGTCCAAAGACTCACCTCATTGAGCACCACACAATCCAGACGATCTCCACCATATACGGTACCACCCACTCGTCCGTTGCCCACCGGCAGGGTCTGACTTTCCCAGGTGTCCGGTCTCTCCTTAACATACTTCCCGGGGATATTGATCGTAACATGAGACGTGGGAGCAGCCCAAGGCAAAATCGCATGGCGCAGCTCCGCCGGCTGTCTGTACCACAGATGATCTGTGGACGTATATTCTCCGGCCATCACAACTGTGACAGCGATAAGAGAAAGATTGATTTTTGTTAATAGTCCATTCATAATAAAAAGTTTTTTCAATTTCTAGCGGTAACTATTTCCACGCGTAAAGGTACCTCTCCCAAGGTCAGGATAGCGCCATCCGACAGCCCCATCTGAGGGCAGCTGTAGTCCACCCGATTCTCATTCACAAACACCCCGTTCATCGAGTTGAGATCAGAAACGACCAAACCAAAACGATTGATTTCCAGCCGCGCATGCATGCGCGACACACTATCATCCGTCAGCACCACCTCGCAGAGCCCGGGCTCTCGACCAATGACCACTCCACCCTCACGCCCCAGCTCATGGAAGGTGATGAAGGCTTCCCAAGGTGAGCCGTCGGTCAACAGACCTATCAGCCGCAAATACCCGCACTGCTCTGCCTCACCCTCACGACCTTCCTTCGATACAATAGCACCATAGGCAACCTCCGGTAGACCTCGCCCCAGATTCCACTTCCTCCTCAGGGCATCATGCAGCGGCAAAGGCTGCAACAGAATGGCAGGCTGCACATCCGGCTGAGCTCTTCCGTTGCCGATTTCACTCTGGGGCAATACTTTATGAGGCCCGGGCAAAGCACTCCTGACCACCTCCATCACCTCCTCACCTGCCTGTCCCAGACGGCGCTCGGCCAGCACTCGAGAACGCGCCACCAACAACTCAGCCCTCGCAGAAGCCAGCTCTGCCTCGAGTTCTCCGACCCGAGACTCCATCTCCGTTACCGAAGATCTGGCTCCTATGCTCGCCGCACCCATATCTTGTCGAATTATATCATCACAGAACGCCTCTGACAACAAAAAAATATCAGGCAATTGAGTTGATCAAACTGATTAGCGCTGTGAACAATATCATTCCTCGCAGCTATACAACTTATAGTCAAGCATACAGCAGACTTTTATCTCCCTATAATGAAAAATTGGTGCATAGCGTCAAAACACCGATATATCAGGAAGTAATTTCCTCAAAAAAACCACCCCCCAACAGACGCTCGCCCCTGTCCTCATCCGGTGCATAGAACGCGCAGACCTGTCCCAAAGCCAGAGCACGCACAGGCTGATCAAAAGTGAGCTTGTAGCGACCGGCACCCAGGTTCTCACAAGAAGCATGAACCGCCGGAGCCCTGTAGCGAGGTTGAGCCATGACCCGCTCCGGCAGGGGCAGAAGGGGATTGCTGACAGAACCGACAATCGCACTGCGGGAGTACAGACCGGGGGTATCCTCCCCCTCATAACCAAGGATTAGACGATTGCGTTTCAGATCCTTGCCCACAACAACGTATGCAATTCCCTCCCGAGGAGAAGCGACGTGATGCCCCTTGCGCTGTCCCATGGTAAAGAGGTGCAGACCATCGTGCCTGCCCAGCTTGCGCCCCTGAAGGTCAACTATATCGCCCGGATTGTCAGGAAGATAATGGCGCAGGAAATCACTCATTCGCACCTGTCCGATGAAACAGATCCCCTGCGAATCCTTCTTTTCGGCATTGGGTAGGCGGAATCGGCGAGCAAGCTCCCGAACCTCCGGTTTGGTCAACTGCCCAACCGGAAAAATAGCCCTGTTAATTTGCTCCGGGCGCATGAGCGCCAGGAAGTAGGACTGATCTTTGTTTCGATCAGCCCCCCGCAGCACATAGCTACCTTCTCCCGCCACATCCAGCCGATTGGCATAATGTCCGGTAGCCACTCCGGAAAATCCCTGTTCCAAGGCATAATCCAACAGCACTCCGAACTTCATCTCACGATTGCAAAGCACGTCCGGATTCGGAGTGGAGCCGGCCCGATACCCCTCAATCAGATAGTCTACCACGCGCCGACGGTATTGCTCGATAAGATCAACCACCCTCAGTTCAATCCCTAAGCAACGGCATACCCCCAGTGCATCCTCAATATCGCGCTCCCATGGACATTCACCGGGTATATTCTCATCGTTCACCCAGTTCTTCATGTAAGCGGCAACGACATCATGCCCCTGCTCCACCAGAAGAGCAGCGGCTGCAGCGCTATCCACGCCACCACTGAGAGCTACAAGAATCTTAGCCATGATCGGGTAATAAATTGTCGTCTGAAGAAGTGGGGAAAGAAAGCGGCGGCGGGGCGAACGCCGGACGAGGTTCCCGGCGAAGGAGGCGCGAAGGTGGTGGATCCAGAGAATCAACAAGCCCGGACTCCGCCAGTCTGTCTACCAGCATGAAAAGTGCAGCATTCACCACGCGGGAATAATCCGTTCCGTTCCCTCTGCATATCTGCCCGATCTCCTCATAGTCTGCCTGCGGGCAACGGAATATGAACATCTTCTTCTCCATGCGGGCTCATAGTACCAAATATGAACGAACTTTGCAAGTATTCTTACCTTGCCCCCACATTTTCTCATTCGGTAGCCGGATCTCACCTGTTGCATGGCTTTCTTTTCCCTTTACTCCGTAGGGTAAAAAGGGTAAGATGAGGGCAACATGAATACGCCATTTACCGACAAAACTCTCAACATCGCCTGGTCACAGCTCACCCCCGATCGGGCTCGCATCGAGATTCGCTCAGCCATCGAGACCGCAAAAGCCGCTGTAGCTGCAATCTGCCAAGTTGAGACCCCTACCTATGAGAATACCTTTGCCGCGCTGGAGGCCTCCGGTGCCGACCTCATGCGTGCCTGGCTGCGCCTCTCCCACCTTCAATCCGTCATGGACTCCCCCGAACTGCGCGAGGTTGTCAATGAGCTCATGCCCGAGGTCGTCATCTACTCCTCAAGCGTAACCCTCAACCCACAGCTCTATGCTGTGCTGAAGCAAGCAGCCACCTGCCCCTGGGTGGAAGAGCTCAGTCCGGTCAAACGGCGATTCGTTGAAGAGACACTTGCCGACTTCCGAGAGAACGGCGCCGAGCTCACTCCCGAGCAAAAACAGCGCTACGCTGAGCTCACCACCAAACTGGCTCAGCTCTCCCAGACATTCGGAGAATATGTACTGGACTCCACCAATGCCTGGGAGTACATCACCTCTCAACCCGATGAACTCGCAGGACTGCCGGAAAGCGCACGCGAAGCCGCCCGCCAAGACGCTCTGAGCAAGGGGCACGGCTCAGAAGAGGCTCCTGCCTGGCGCTTTACCCTCCAGTTCACCTCCGTCCAACCCGTACTCACCTTTGCAGACAATGCCGAGCTGCGCAGCAAGGTATGGCACGCCCTGAATGACAAGGGAACAGGCAAATACGACACCGAACCCTTCATCCACGAAATCATGGTCCTGCGTGCAGAAAAAGCAGCACTGCTGGGCTATGAGCGCTATTCGGACTATGTGACCGCACGTCGCATGGCAGGCAGCGGCACCACCGCCCTCAACTTCATCAACCAACTGCATGATCGGGTATATAAGCCATTCCTCACCGAGCAGGAGGCCATCCGCTGCTTCGCCGAGCAGGTCAGCGGGACAGACATTCCCGTCATGGCACCCTGGGACATTGGCTACTGGAGCGAGAAGCGCCGCAAAGCCCTCTACGACTTCGACAGCGAGGAACTGCGCCCCTATTTCCCCATGCAAGGTGTGCTGGACGGTATGTTCTCCATTTATGCCGGGCTGTACGGCATACGGTTCGAGCAGCGCCCCACCGCCTGTGTGAAAGAAGGAGAGCCGCTCCCTGAAGGCACAGTGGAAGTCTGGCACCCCGAAGTCCTGTTCTATGAGGTATATGATGAGGAGAGCAACGAGCACCTGGGCTCCTTCTATGCAGACTGGTACCCGCGAGACAGCAAGCGGGCCGGAGCTTGGATGAACTGCCTGTCCTGCGGTCGCCCGCCGATGAATGGAGCTGCCCGTGTACCGCACCTGGCGCTGATGTGTGGCAATATGAGCCGCCCTGTCGGGGACAAGCCCGCTCTGCTGACCCACCGCGAGGTTGAGACTGTTTTCCACGAGTTCGGCCACCTGCTCCACCAGATTCTCAGCGATGTGGAGGTGGAAAGTCTGGCCGGCTGCAACGTAGCTTGGGACTTTGTGGAGCTCCCGAGCCAGATCAATGAGAACTGGTGCTGGGAAAGCGAGGCTCTCGATCGTTTCGCCCGCCATTGGCAAACGGGAGCCCCCATCCCCGCAGAGCTGCGCCGGAAGATGCTTGCCGCCCGCAATTATGGTGCCGCGTCCTTTGATATGCGCCAGCTCTGCTTTGGCAAGCTCGATCTGGAGCTGCACACTCACACGGCAACATACAGCGGCCGCAATGTCGAGGAGGTTGATAGGGAGATTCTGGCTGACTATCGGATCCCCACCACTGAGCCGGCCAATAGCGCGCTGCGTTGTTTCTCGCACATCTTTGATGGCGGGTATGAGTCCGGCTACTATTCCTACAAATGGGCAGAGATGCTCGAGGCCGACGCCTTCTCCCGATTCTCGGCTGAGGGGATCTTCAACCCGTCAACCGGGCGTGATTTCCGCCGCTGCATACTCTCGCGTGGCAACAGCCGCCCCGCAGCGGAGCTCTACCGCGACTTCATGCAGCGCGACCCCGATCCCGAGGCCATGCTGCGCCGCAGCGGACTGGCCTGACCCGGCTGAAAGAACAGGACGATAAAATCTTGACATTTGCCGTTCAGGCTGTACAATCCCGCGCATGCAGGCATTGGAAATCATGGCCCCGGCAGGGTCCTTCGAATCACTGGCAGCGGCTCTGCGAGCCGGAGCAGACAGCGTGTACTTCGGTGTAGGCATGTTCAACATGCGTGCCCGTTCCACCGTCAACTTCACCCCGGAGGATCTTCCCAAGGTTGCCCGTCTGTGCCATGCATGCGGAGCAAAGGCATACCTGACCTGTAATGTCATCATCTACGATGAGGAGATCGAGCCCATGCAGGAACTGCTACGGCAGGCTCTTGCAGCGGGAGTGGATGCCGTCATTGCCGCAGATCTGGCCGTCATATCCTACGCCCACAGCATAGGGCTGGAGGTGCATATATCGGTACAGGCCAACGTGTGCAATCTCTCGGCGGTGCGGTTCTTTGCGGCCTATGCGGATGTGATGGTCTTGGCCCGAGAGCTGAAACTCAGCCAAATTCGCGCCATCATCGACGGCATACGCCGCGAGAACATCACCGGTCCTTCCGGAGAGCTCGTCCGCATAGAAATCTTCGCTCACGGAGCACTCTGCATAGGCATATCCGGCAAATGTGGCATGAGCCTGGCTGCCTACAATCATAGTGCCAACCGCGGGCAATGCTTCCAGTTGTGCCGTCGCAAGTACCGGGTGACGGACACGGAAACCGGCTTCGAGATGGATATCGACAACCAATACATCATGTCGCCCAAGGACATCTGCACCATCCGAGTGATCGACCAGCTCGTTGAGGCCGGAGTCTCAGTCTTCAAACTGGAAGGGCGCGGTCGTTCGGAGGCTTACGTCTCCACCGTAACCTCCGTATATAAGGAGGCCGTCACCGCCTGCGCCCGTGGTGAATGGAGCCCGGAAAAGGTGGCAACCTGGGAGGAGGAGCTGCTGCGCGTATTCAACCGCCAGTTCTGGCATGGCGGGTACTACTTGGGAGAAGAGTGGGAGACCTGGAGCGGCTGCTCCAACAGCCTCGCGCTCGAACAGCGGCACCATCTCGGTCGCGTGATGCGCTGGTACCCCAAGGTACAGGTAGCCGACATCCGACTGGAGGCCCTGCCCCTCTCCCCGGGTGACAAAATTGAGATCACCGGTCCCACCACCGGGATCGTCCGTTTGGTTGTTCCCGAAGTGCGCTGCGATGATGAAAATGGGCACACCCAGGTGGTTTCCACTGTTCCCAAGGGAGCTCACGCCCTCGTAGCCGTTCCGGAGAAAGTCCGCCACGGCGACAAAGTTTACCTCGTCACGAGGCGTAAATTGAAGTAAGAAAACCGGGAATTCTCCCTGATGGGGAGAAAGTTATCGGAAAACACTTGACATTGGCAAGTGTTTCCATTAAGCTCCGCGCCATGTTCGTAGATCATATTCGCATATATGCCAAGGCAGGCAAGGGAGGAAACGGTCTGGCCAGTTTCCGGCGCGAAAAGTTTGTTCCCCGTGGCGGTCCCGATGGAGGCGATGGTGGAGACGGCGGAAGCGTGATCCTTGAAGTAAGCACAGGCACAAATGACCTGCGTAACTATTTCTATGATCCCAAGCTCATCGCAACAGATGGCATGCCGGGCATGCACGCACGCAAGCACGGCAAGGATGGTCGTACTGTCATCGGCAAGGTGCCGCCCGGTACCATCGTGTACCGCACCAATGCAGCCACCATGCAGGAGGCCACTTGGCTGGAGCGTGAAGGCGAGGGAATCGAGTTCGAGCAGATCGCTGACCTTACGGAGCCCGGGGAGCGTTTCGTGCTCTGCCAAGGGGGTAAGGGTGGTCGCGGCAACTGGCATTTCCGCACGGCGACAGATCAGGCACCCATTAAGTTCGAATATGGAACAGAGGCAGAGAGTGGTGTTTTCTTCTTTGAGCTGCGCCGTATAGCAGATGCCGGCTTGGTGGGCTACCCGAACGCCGGCAAGAGCACCCTGCTGGGAGCCATCTCGCGCGCCACTCCCAAGGTGGCCAGTTACCCCTTCACAACCCTTCAGCCCATTGTGGGAGTCGTGGAATTCGAGGATTTCTCGCGCTGCATTGTTGCGGACATTCCGGGCATCATCGAAGGTGCCTCCGAGAACCGCGGCTTAGGCCATGAGTTCCTGCGCCATATCATGCGCTGCCATGTTCTGCTGTTCGTAGTGGACATGACCGGTCTGGAGCACGACCCGGTGGAGGCTATTCAGACGCTCCGCAAGGAAATCAAGCTTTACTCGGAAGAGCTGGCAGAACGCCGCTGGATCATACTGGCCAACAAGATGGATGATCCCACCTCGGCCGAAAACCTTGAAATTCTGCGCCAGCGTTTCCCCAAGGTCGAGATCCTTCCTATTTCGGCAGCCCAGGGCGACGGCATTCAGGAGTTCAAGACCCGCCTCAAATCCCTGCTCAATGAGTAAATGAAAGTCGCGATTCTCAGCGACATTCATGCCAACATCGAGGCCCTGGAGGCTGTACTGGCAGATGCCGCACAGCAGCAGGTGACCCATTATATCGGGTTGGGGGATGTCATCGGGTTCAATGGCGATCCGGCAGCCTGTGTGGAACGAGTCATGCCGCTTTTCAATGCCGCGGTACGGGGGAACCATGAGCAGGCGCTATTTCAGCGCGGACTGTTCGGAGTTCCCCTCTACACAGCCATGATGGATCGTACCGCTGCCATGCTGGGAGCAGAGTGCTTGGCACGCCTGCGCCCGCTCCCCGGCAAAGTCAGTTGGAATGGGCTCACCTTGGTACATGCCACCCCCATACCCACGGAGGAGTGGCAGCGCATATCCACAGTCCCGGAGGCTCGAGCAGCCTTCGCAGCCTTCAGTGGAGCAATCTGTCTGTTCGGTCATACTCATCGGCCATCCGTTTTCTGCCGGAACGAGACCAAGGTACAGATCATCCCTGTAGTCTACGATGAGCAGGGCTCTTTCTGCCTGCCGCTGGAGCCGAACAAACGCTATCTCATCAACCCCGGCTCCGTAGGACAACCCCGCGACCTCGATTATCGCGCAGCTTACGGAATATACGACAATGAGGCTTCCACCCTCACCCTGAGACGGGTAGATTACGATGTGGATGCAGCCGCTGCAAAAATCTCCCGCACCGGATTGCCCGAAAGTTTTGCCGATGATCTGAAACGGGGGCATACCCCTACCGGCGATTGACATGCCCCCGCAACCAAGAAAATTTCCGCTTCTCATAAGCAATCTGGTTGGTCACACGCTCAGCGGAGCCATTTTAGGACCGTGGCGGCTGTACGGACTGATCCGCCACCTCTACCCTCGCCTCAGAGAAGAACTGCCGGACTGCCCCATGCACACAAACATGCCGCTGCTCTGGTGGGCCGGCTGGATTGCCCTCTCGGTTTCGGGAGTACTACCGGAGGAAGCGCACACGACGACCGCGGCCATCCTGTATATTCTTTGCGGCTGGGCGCAAACCCTCATTTGCATATATGTCTGTACCCTCTATCCTGAGGGGGTTTCGGAGGTGCGCCCCACCCACCGCCACTATAAACTCTGCGAATGGCTGGATGTATGGCTGCCGAGCATGATCGCTCTTGCACTGCTGCTCCTGGCGACAGGCTGCTCGCTCAGCACCTGTATGGGCGGAGCCTCTCTGGTAGCCGTCCTCGCCCTCTGCCTGAACCGCCCCTCTCAAAACAACCGCACATAAAGCGTCCGTCTGAAGCTCTTGCAACAGCACAAGCATACCCGCAGTCCTTTCGGGCTGCGGGTATGCTGTTAGATGATGAAAGCAAGATCTCTTACTTCTGCTCCTCAGCGGGAGTCTCCTCAGCAGCGGGGGCAGCTACAGGAGCCTCGGTCGTGCCGGAACCCACGGTGGTGGTGGGAGCAACGGGAGCGGAGAGCTGGGGCAGGTCGATGATCTCAATCAGAGCCATGGGGGCGCTGTCGGTCATGCGCTGACCAAGCTTCACGATGCGGCAGTAGCCGCCCTGACGATTCTTGGTAGCCTCAGCCACCACACTGAACAGCTTGGTGACAACCTTGGGCTGGGGCAGAGTGGCCAGAGACTGACGACGAGCGTGCAGGGTGCCGGTCTTGCCGAGAGTGATAAGCTTCTCCACATAGGGACGAAGAGCCTTGGCCTTGGCAAGAGTGGTGGTGATGCGACCATGGGAGATGAGGCTGCAAGCCTGGTTGGCAAGCAGAGCCTTACGATGGGAGGCCGTGCGTTGCAGCTTGGCCTTTTTGACGCCGTGTCTCATAGTATGATATTATATGGTATGTGTTTGTAATGAATGGGGCTGGCGCAGGTCTGCGCCGGGGAAATGCTTTACTCGTCGAAATCGTCCTCATCCTCATCGTCGAAGCCGTAAGCCTCGATATTGTGGGAGATGAGAGCCTGAAGGTCAGTAGCACGGGGCTCGTCGGAGTCGCGCAAGCGGGGGCTGCTGCCGGGAGCAGACAGGAGCTTGGGATCGAACTGCATGCCCAGGGACAGACCATGCTGCACGAGCTTCTCCTTGATCTCGTTGAGGGACTTCTTACCAAAGTTGCGGTACTTGAGCATCTCGCTCTCGGTCTTCATGGCAAGCTGACCAACGGTAGTGATGTTTGCATTGTTCAGGCAGTTGGCAGCACGCACGGAAAGCTCGATCTCGTTTACGCTCATGTTAAGAAGCTTGCGAAGCTGAGCGGTATTGGCATCCTGATCGCCACCGGAAGCACGATCGAAGGATACGCGACGGCTGTCGCTCTCCACGAACACATCGAGGTGGTGGCGCATGATGCTGGCAGCCTGAAGCATGGCATCGTTCGGGCTCACACGACCATCGGTCCAGACGTCGAGAACGAGCTTATCGAACTCTGTCATCTGCCCCACGCGAGCGTTGTCTACAGCGTACTTCACACGGGTAACAGGGGAGAAGATCGAGTCGATCGGAATCACCCCGATGGGACGATCCTTGTCGTTATTGTCCTCAGCGGTGTAGAAACCACGACCGACATTGACCTCGAAGTCACAGTCGAAGATGGTATTCTGATCGAGGTGGCAAATGATCTGATCCTTGTTGACGACGGAGTAGATGTGGTCGTCCTGGATGTCACCGGCTGTCACGGCACCCTGCCTGTTGGTTACTCGAAGGGAAAGCGTGCGGGGCTCCTTACCATGGTGGGAGAACTTAATCTTCTTGAGGTTAAGAATAATCTCCGTCACATCCTCCACCACACCGGGAAGAGAAGTGAACTCATGCTGAGCACCGGCAATGCGTACGCTGGTGATGGCGGCACCCTCCAGGGAGCTGAGCAGCACACGGCGCAGGGAGTTACCCAGCGTGTGACCGAAACCGGTTTCAATCGGCTCGGCAATGAATGTAATATGATTGGGATCCTCCGGGTCCTCGATGCGCTTGAGGGTATTCGGAATCTCGAAATGGGCCAACTCAATGACCTCCTGCTCGTTATTCAGATCGTCTGACATGATTTTAGTTTGCTGTGACCGGGTTCCCCTTCATGCGAACCAACTTCCGGAGAAATGAAGGACCAACGGTCGGTTATGTACAGTTCGCGCGGCGAAGGATACACGCAATTCACTCAATTTGCAAGCCTTTTTTACAAAAATGTCACTTTTTGTCCTATTTTCCTGCAATATCGGAGATTTTTCATACATTTTTCTCATTCTTGAAAAGAAAAACTTGTTCGCGCGCGCGCTGTGTGGTAGAATCAACACCATGAAAAGCATCATTTCCACGACAACGCCGCAGGTACAGAACATTGCCACAGAATGGTACGGGCAGCCCGTTGAACCGCCCTATGAATACAGTTTCACCCTCACATCGGAAGGATTGGAATTCCGGGCGGCACGCCGAGCACCGGCACTGGTACACCCGGATGCCGTGAACGGAGCCTTTCAGGCAGAACTGTGGAAATACGACGCCGCCGAATTTTTCATTGCTACGCCGGATGGCGCACGCTACATGGAGTTCAATCTCAGTCCGAACGGGGCTTGGTGGGCAGCGGTATTCTGCGCACCGCGCCAAATAGCCCCCGGATTCGAAAACTGGATTCCAACCGGAGTACAGGCTGCCGGCAGTAATAATGACAACGGCTGGAGCTGCCGTGCTCTCATCCCCCTGAAGATCCTGAACGAAGCCGGAATTACTCCGCAAGCCTGCAAGCTCACGGCAGCAGCCATATTGAAATCCCCCGATCAGGTATTCCTCACCACCGCCCTTCCCTGCAACACCCAGCCTGATTTCCACCGTCCCGATTTGTGGGAGCTTGCCCTGCTGCAATAAAGGGGAATTTAAAATGATAGAACAGCCCAAAACAGCACCTGAGCCCGCCCCCGGACACAGGTTCGGCGTTACTGTGATGCAATACACACTCAGGCTCTTTCTCCTGCTAACCGCCCTGCTCTCCGGCTGCATCAGCCAACAAATCGGTCAACAGGTAGCCTACGTCAAGCATACCAAACCGCTCAGGGGGCTCTTTGAGCCACACCTACAGCAGACAGAGCTCCCGAGGCTCATCTGCCGGTGGACACACAACGGCAGTCACTACTGCGTGCGAGCCGATGCAAAAAAAACGCAAGTTAACTGGTACATCGAGGTCAGACATACCGATGGCAGCTGCTACCGGCACCAAAATCCCGAGCCCCTTTTCAGCAAGACCCTGCCCCGGCAGACGGGTGACGACATTCGGGTAAAGCATCGCCACAAGGGTGAACAGCTCATCCTCACCTTACAGCACCGGGACAACACAAAAGTCACCCTACACGCCCACAATCTCGGGTTGATTCACAGCTTCGACACGCAGTCAGATACCGCCGCCACTGCCACCCTGCAACAGGTTGTGCAGCAAGCATATCGAATAAACCTACTCTATGTCGATGGCAGGGAATATCAGCTCTCCGAATGGGAGCAGCAGGCTATGCGCCGCCTGCTGAAAGGTGCGCATATCGGCACACTCACAGAGGCAAAGTACGCCTGCAAACTCCAATTTTACGATGACGATAGAAAGCTCCTATTCAGTCTTCCTATCAGTGAATATCATGTTACCAGCGGCATTTGCAATCACCCCGCACCGCCCTTCATGCCCGGCACGATCCTTGCCGGCGATTACCACAAAATCCTGCTGAATGCCTGGTGGAGCGGGGTGTGCCTGCGCCTGAACCTGCCCTCACTACAGCAACAGCTCGTTGAACAATCCATGTCCGAACTCCGCAATCTTAACGGCAATACCATAACAAATGGTTTTTTACGCTGCTCGGGCGTCGAGCCCGATGATTTGCTCCGGGATTCACATAAAAATCGCTGAATTGTTAAAAAAATGCAAAAAAAGCTAATTCGGGGGTTGAATTTGACAAGATGCATGCTATACTGTATTCACGTATGCATGGTGATTTAGAAAAACTTGTAAAGGCCGGCAAGATTCCGGCCGACTTCGCTGCCAGGCTGGATAAGTTCTCTCCCGCTAACTATGTGATGCACCCCGAGTGGGGTGTGGGCAAAGTGGAAGCCTGGTCCCTCGCCAAGCAGCGAGTCAAGATCAATTTCGAGAAAAATCCCAATTACGTGATGGGTCTCAAGCTGGCGTTCAACCAGCTCACTCCCGTGCCTGCCGGGCACTTCCTCGTCACGTGTTTTGAAGACCCCGTCGGCTGCAAAGCCAGAGCAGAGGGGAAGGAAACTATTCTGGAGTTCATCAAGTTCGTGCTCGAGCACAATATCTCGCTGCGCGAAGGGGTGGAAGATGTACTGGAAATGCAGCCCGAGGATCTGGAGAAGTTCCTCAGCGGTCGTGTGATTCCCGAAGAGAACTGGAAGAGCTGGTGGGAGAAAGCCCGCGCCGCCATGCGCGATGATCCCGGATTCCGTCTGCCCACCAAGCGGGGGGAGGCCATCGTCACTCGCGAGGCCACCAGCGCTGCAGAGGCACTGCTCTCTGACTATACGGAAGCCACCACACTGGAAAGCTGCGTACGCATACTCGACCAGAGCCGTCTGGAAAGCCTCAATGGTGAGTACGAGATAGCCGCCAGGCTGGTAAAGGCTATGGAGGACGACATCGAGCGCGATCGCACTGAGCCCCAGCATGTACTGGAGCTCATCATCATCCGCGATGATATTCTGGAGGGAACCCACGGCAAGGACGAGGCCAAGCAGGCTGAGTTCGATGCCGCTCTGACAGCCGTCGGCGTGGAGAAACTGACAACTCTGGCCGACAAGCTGCAATCCATCCCCTCCGAGGAGCTGGTGAACTACATCGGCGAGCTTTCTCTGACTCGTCAGAATGCCGTTTACACAGCGCTGCCCGAGGCCTATCCCGACAGCTGGCTGGCCTACACCACCAACATCTTCCTCTTCGGTGGTCCCAAAGCTACGGCAGCAGCAGCTGACTTCATCATCAGCAAGGGTGCCAGCGAGCAGCTCTTCGCCGACATCACCAATGGCATCTCCCGCCAGAACCTGAGCCCCGATGTACTCATCTGGGTCTGCAAGGAGCGTAACGGAGTCGCCAAAGAACTGGTGGAGAAGACCAAGATGGCTCTTGGTGCAGCCATTATCGCTACGATCGAGAAGGACAGCGCAGATGGCGGTCCCAACAAAGCACTTCGCCTCCGCAATCTGCTCATGGACGACAAGGAGCTTGCTCCCGACCTCGTGACCGGACTCTCCGAGCTGGAGGCCCGCCCCTTCGCCAAGTCTTTGTACGATTCTTCGGTTCTGCCGGATCTGGATCGGAACCTGCTACTTGCCAATATGATGAAGGTACATCCCTCCCTGCAGGATGTAGTACTTTCCCGCGTGCAGACCAAGGAGAAGCAGAATCTCTTTGTCTCCCTGCGCTCCTTTGCGGCCCGCAAGGCTGAGTACGAGGATATCATCAATGTCCGCATACCCAAGAACAAGCACGATCTTGAGATCACCCGCGCAGAAGGTGACCTCCGTGAGAATGGCGGTTATCAGGATGCCAAGGCTACCCGGCAGGTGCTCATGCGCCGCTCCGAGGAACTCTCTCGCCTGCTTTCGCAGGCTGAGCCCACGGACTTCTCCGGCGTAACCTGCGAGACCACAACCATGGGTACTCAGGTCACCTTCGAGACCGACAAGGGACAGAAGGTTGTATACACTATTCTGGGTGCTTGGGATTCCATACCCGAGGAGAACGTGGTTCCCTACAACTCCAAGCTGGGTACCAAACTCATCGGCAACAAGGTAGGTGACAGCTTGCGCCTGCCGCTGGAACTCGGCGGAGACCAGGTCAAGATGACCATCACCGAGATCAAGCCTGCTCCCAAGGAACTCATCTTCCCGGATTACGAGGGCTGATCATCTGATAAAACAATTCAAAAACCGCTGCATGGCAACATGCAGCGGTTTTTCTGTGAAAAAGAATGGATAAAAGGGGCTCAGAACCGAGCACAAAGCGGGCAAGCCTCCACAAAATGCCCCGGCGACACCTCCACTAGCGGAGGACGATTGGTAAGCGTGGGACCACTACGCTCCAAGCGCTGGCAGAAACGACAACCATTCACATAGTCTCGAATGGCAGCCACATGTCCGGGAATGGTCGGCAGCAGGCTCTTGCGCGGGTACTCCAGGCGCGGCATGGAGGCGAGTAAGGAACGGGTGTAAGCATGCCGGGGATCGGCAAAGAGATCCTTCACATCAGCCCGTTCAACAACCCGCCCTGCATACATGACAACAACCTGGTCACAGTTCTGAGCGATCACGCCCAAATCATGAGTGATCAGCACAGCAGAGGAGCCCATCTCCTCTCTGAGCTCTCGAATAAGAGCCAGAATTTGTTGTTGCACCATCACATCCAGTGCCGTTGTCGGCTCGTCAGCAATGATGAGCTCCGGGCGACAGGCCAGAGCAATGGCGATGACTACACGCTGCCGCATGCCCCCGGACAAGGACTCGGGGAACGCCTTCACTCGGGCCTCCGGATCCGGTATGCGGACGAAATGAAGCATATTGATCGCCTCAAGCCAGGCATTGTCGCGGCTCATTCCTCGATGGATCATGAGAGACTCGGCAATCTGATCACCTATTCGATGTACGGGGTTGAGGGCGCTCATCGGCTCCTGGAAAATCACGCCGATCTTCCCACCGCGAATTTCGCGAAGGCGCCGGGACTTCATCTGCAGAATATCCTCCCCTTCGAACAACACCCGACCGCCGAGAATGTGCCCCGAAGGTCGGGGCAACAACCGCACCAGGCTCATGGCGGTCACACTTTTGCCACACCCGCTCTCCCCCACAATACCCACACACTTTCCGCGCGGCACGCAGAAGCTCACGTCGTCCACAGCTCGCAGCAAACCTACCTCGGATTCGAACGCAGTTGTGAGGTTGTGAACTTCCAGCAGATTGTTGACGTTCATCATGGCAGAAAAATAAGGTGGGGATATATGCGATCAGGAGGCAGAGGGGAGCGGCACATCGATTTCCTCTTCCGGGAAAACCTCATCCCGGGCTCGGGCTCTCAGGGTACGTTCCTGCTCCTTCTGATCGATCCAGTAGAGGTGACTGTCCAGCGGGTCGAAATACCGAGGGGGGCAGAAGTAGCCTTCCTTCTCCTCCGGCCATTTTACCCAACGCCACTGGGCAAATCGGCAGTAGGACGAGGTCCATCCCGGCACCCAGCAAGCCTGATCATCAATGAGACGCTGCACAAGATGATGAGCTGCAATGGCTGCACTCTCCGTAGTAGCGATCTGACTGTCGAGGATGGCGGCATCCAACTCGGGCGATGAGGTTGCCGTGACGTTACTGCTGCCCTTCACTACGGAGCCGTCCGGGGCATAGGCATACTGGGAGAGGAAGAAAAGAGCGGGTGCGGGCATGATGGGCGAGAACCCCCAGGAGAATATCCCGGCGGTGTAGTTCTTATCCTTCACCTTGCTGAAGAACACGGTATCATCCATCTGCTCGAACTGCAAATCCAGACCGCAAGCTGCGGCATCCGCCCGCAGAAGGTTCATGCAGTTGGCATATAGCGGATCAATCCTGGAGGTAACGACCACCTTCAGGCGAGTTCCATCCTCACGGCGCAGTATGCCGTCCCCGCCTTCGATGGTATAGCCGGCTCTGGCGAAGTAGGCACGAGCTTTTTCCGGCGAGTAGGGACGAGCCTTGATCTTGTCGTTGGTATATGGTCCGAAGCCCATGAAGTAGGATCCCATACGCTCATAGTCGCCACGGAAAATCGTGTCGATTACTTCTTGGATATTGAGCGAGTGCTGCATACCCAGGCGCACATTGATATCATCGAAAGGCGGGCGAGAGCAGTTGAGGTGGAACCCCAGGCTGTTCCTGGGCCATATATTGCTGAAGTGTACACGTTGAATATAGCCATGGTGAACGGGCTTGACCTCCAGCCCCTCGTACCAGAAATCCGCATCTCGGGCAGAGAACACATCCAACTGCCCCACCCGGAACAGCTCACGAGCCTTCGACTGCTCCGCAATGAATGAGTAGACGATTCGGTCCACATTGCAACTGTAACGAGTATAGCGCCTGTCATTGCCCCACCAATCCTGCACGCGCTCCAACGTGATCTGGCGCCCCATGATGAGCCCGTCCGGAGCCAGTCGGTACGCCCCCGTGGTCGGTGCCGGGCGCCACAGGTAACGCGTGGCGTAATCCGGACCAAACTCCGCATAAAACCCGGTGCAACTCGCCGGTACGGAAGCGTAGTATGGCGCTGAAGGCGTGGGATCCTGGAGCGTAACAGCTATGGCACCATTACCATAGATGGTGATGCGCGAAAATCGGCTCAGATAATAATTACCATAGAAGGGTTCAGCGCTATAGTCCGATGTGCGAACGAAAAGCGAGGTTACAAAATCGCGGGAAGTCAGGGGGGCTCCATTGGAGAAACGCGCGTTCTTGTCTATGCAGAAATACACGGTTCTCCCATCTTCCGAGACGGCCCATTTTTCTGCCGTTCCGGGGATTAATTTACCTGTACCGGGATGAATGCGAACCAGCGGGATATCAATATCATCGTAGATGTAACGACGAGTGGCGTTGTTGCTGTTGGGACCGAAGTGGCAAAGCGTGCCGGGGAAAGAGCGTTGAAGTGCCAGTCGCAGGGTTCCTCCCCTGCGAGCCTGTGGGCTCCCCAGTTCAGGCTGGTTACCTCCATCCTGCCATTTCAGATCAGGTGGCAAATCCTGAAAATCGCGGTATACGAGGTAGTCCCCCTGGCGCCGGCGATCTCCTAACGAAAGGCTTTTACGCAGAGCGGAGCGCAATTCCGCAGCGGCTCGCTCCGAGGCTCCATCAGCCGGGCAACTTCTCAGCCCGTTGGCAAAGGCAGACAGACATTCGGCCCGGCGCTCAGCCAGCGTGCGTTGTACATAGGCGGCGTTGCGCTTATTCCAGCGCTCCGTAAAGCCAACAAATCCTTCCGGCATGGTCCACTTGCGGGCAAATTGTGGTACTTTTTCCTCGGCAGAGAACGCAAGCGGCATGCTCTCATCGCCGGGAGCCCTCCAACCGACTCCTTCAAATGAGCTGTCGCCATCACAACCGCTGCCTGCCACCAGCACCAACATCCCCAGTCCGACGGCACTCAGCAGTCGGCGCAGGCGTTTTCCGGAGTGAAGATGGCTCATGACTATTCGTAATATGTATGGCGGCGGGGATCGGTGACCTCTCGCACGGCCTCCCCCACAAATGTCACCAGCAGCAGCACAATGACCAGAGAGAAGAAAGCACTCGATACCACCCAGGGAGAGGAAAGCTTTGACAGACCATCGTTGAGCAAACGTCCCCAGCTGGCATAGGACTCCGGAAGGCCGAAACCCATGTAGTCCAGCGAGGCCAGAGAAAGCACCACAGCAGCCAGGCTGAAGGGAAGCAGAGTGATGATGATGCTGGTGAGATTTGGCAGGATATGCCGCAGCATGATGTAGATGGTTCCCGCCCCCATCACTCTGGCAGCTGCCACATAATCTCGCGTTTTCTCCTTCATGGTCGCCGTGCGAACCAGGTAGGTAATGTGGATCCACCCGAAGGCTGACAGCAGGCACATTACGAGGAACATTCCCCGCAGTTCATGCGGCACGAAATCAGAAAGGATCATGACTACAAAGAGGAATGGCAGCTGCGAGAACACCTCGATCACGCGCTGTGTAACGAGATCAAACTTTCCGGCAAAATATCCCATGCACATACCGAGGGTCAATCCGATGGCATATACCGCAGGCAGGTAAAAAAGCGCCGCCTTGATGTTCACCTGCAAGCCACCATAGAGGTAGGCAGCAATATCAGCGCCCTGACTGTTGGTCCCCAGCAAGTGACCACCGGTCAATGGTGGCGCCGGGTGAAAATACACACGACAAACCTCGTCGGGCGAAGTACGGGACAGGAATATCTGCTCATCTCCCTCTCCCCAGTAATAGTGCCGAACCGGCTCCCCTGCACTATAGGTGGCAGAATATACTTCCTGCCCGCTCTCCGACCAGCCCTGGGCATGGCCGTCGGGCACCCCACGGCGGTAACGCAGCCGTAGATGCACCTTGCCGGATGGATATAGCAGACTGGCCTGGCCATTGTACAAAGTCTTTCCATCAGGCTCGTACACCTTTCCGCCCCGCATCGGCAGTCGCTCCATGGGGAAGGTCGCGGCATCTCCCGTAGCATCGTACGGAATGAGAGGCATGATCACCAGCGAGGGGCGACCGGGAAGCCCGCTCTCAGCCTTCAGCTTGCGGTAGTCAGCCTCTGCCAAGGCATCATTACCTGTCAACCCGAATTCGCTGCCGGTAAATATATCCCGGCTGAAAGCGGGCAGGCTCACCTTCCCTTCGTGGTACACGAGAAGAGCGCGCTTGCCGACCAGGCACTGATCCATTGCCGCCAGCAACAACAAAACAAGCAGGATGTGCAGCGACCAATATCCTCTCCGAAAACTGCGGAACTGAGCCCAGCGGCGTGCAATCGCCGGAGCCACACGCATGCTCTCGCGCCGACGCAGCAACAGATAGCCGGCAACAACCAATCCCAGGATCATGCACAGCCAGCCGAACCAATGCACCTTTCCATTAACCGCCAGCAGCGGGAAAAACTCCCCGGGCAAAGAGAACATGCTCATCTCCCGACTCACCGTGAACGGCCAGGAAATAGTGGGGATCAACCAGCCGCAAAGCTCCGCAGCCGCCCCCAGAAGGACGGCCAATATGATCAGCAGGGCTATGGTATTCTTTCTCCTCATCAGTCGAAACGTATGCGAGGATCAATGAATGCGACCAGAATATCCGACAGGAGATTCCCCACCACGATGAATACTGAGCTGAGAAGCAGGGTTCCCATGATGAGGGAGTAATCCTTGTCCATCAGCGCCTGGAAACTCAGCATGCCGAAACCTTGTATGTCAAATACCCGCTCAATAAGCAAAGAGCCGGCCACCACCCCGCAGAGGGTGTTGCCCAACGTGGAGGCAAGCGGTATGACGGAATTTCGAAAAGCATGCCCCCAAACAGCTTGGCGGAACGGCACTCCCTTGGCTACGGCGGTTCGAACATAATCCGCCGAGATATGTCCCATGAGATTGTTTTTCATCATCATGGTGATCATTGCGAAGGAGGAGATGACATAACAGCTGAGCGGCAACACTGTGTGACGAGCCAAGTCTTTAATCTGGTCGTCCCAGCTCATACCGGGGAAATCGGGACTGGTCAGTCCATAGAGAGGGAACCACTCCAGACGCGCCCCGAGATATACCAGCAGAATGGCACCCAGTGCAAAGCCGGGTACAGCATAGCCTATGAAAATGAAGAAACTGCTCACACTATCGAACAGGCTGTTGTGCGCAAGTGCCTTGTACACACCGAGGGGTACGCTGATCATGTACGATATTACCACTCCGAGCACACCGAAATACAGGGAAACCGGCAAACGCGACAATATCATGGCACCTACCGGTTCGTTGTACTTGTAAGAACGCCCCAAGCGCCCCTGCAGCAAGCCATCATACGCCTTGCGATAGGCCACGACTCGCCAACGATTGCAGGACGGGTGATTCTCCCGCGCGGCAATAACCGCCGGATCCGTCACGCCATTGCGGCGAGCCCAGCGTTCTGCCCGCATAGCAGGGGATTCCACGCGCATGCGCCACCCCTCATCCTCGAACCAAGGCTCAGCGAGATAGCTGGCCGTATGCCCCTCCCGGTGTACATCCAAGACAGCAGAATGACCACTCAGCGAGGTTATGGTCAGGACAGCACTATCATCCGAACCGAAATCAGCCTTGGCAATCTCAACTTCCCGACGGCGGATTCCCAGCCACTGGAGATAGGAAAGCCATACCGGCTGCTGGAGATTGAACAGCTCTTCCAGGCGCTCAATATCCTGCTCATCGGTCATCACTCCGGAAGGTCCTGCCGCCTTATCCCCGGCAAGAGCACCTATAGCCTGTTCCTGCAATATGCGATCAATCGGTCCGCCGGGAACCATGCGTGTGAGACAGAACGCCACAAAGGTGATGCCAATCAGGGTGACAGGCATCAGTAACAGGCGTCTGATAACATACTTACGCATCGACAGCCGGATTGTACCACAACACGCCTCATATCGCAAGCATATATGTGCAGCCCGCGAAAATCAGCCCGAAAAAACGGGATCGATCGAACATCTGACCATTTTCTCTCAGCATGAACTGAAAGCCAGCCACTTGCAACAAATCGCCCCCATGTGGCGACAAAGCTCATTCCGGGGAGAAGAGACGCTTAGTTCATCTCATCCTCGAAGTCAAGCTCCTCTGCCCCCTCGGCAAAGAGTTCGTAGGCTATGGAATCCACTATCAGCACATCGGCAAATTCGCCCACCGGCAACTCGGGGCTGACATGGATAGAGCCATCGACGTCGGGCGCATCCCAAGGACCGCGGGCCACACCAGGCGCGTCCACCAGTACCCTCATGGTCTGCCCCACACAGTCCTGACCGATTTCATCCGCTATCCCTGCCATGATCATCGACAATTCATTGGCGCGGCGCTTGCGGGTGGCATGGTGTACCTGCCCCTTCATTCCGGCAGCCAGCGACCCCTCCTCTCTCGAGTAGGGGAACACCCCGGCACGCTCAAAACGGAACTCCCGGACGAAGTCGCGCAGCTCTGCATGGTCCTCCTCCGTCTCGCCGGGTAAACCGCTGATGAAGGTGGTACGGAGACCTATACCCGGCACCGCCTCGCGAAGTTGACGGATGAGACGGCGAATGTAGTCGCCATCGGTCTTGCGCCGCTGTTCTTCGAGTATGTGAGCGGAAATGTGCTGCAAGGGGATATCAACGTACTTGACCACTTTTTCACACTCGGCAAAGACCTCGATGAGCTCTCGGCTCCAGTGAGCAGGATGGGTGTAGAGCACGCGCACCCAGAAATCACCGGGCAGGGCGTTGATTTCCCGCAAGAGGGTAGCCAGCGATTCGCCACGCGAGGAATCCACCCCGCTCGTCTTGTCCGCCTTCTTCTCCCAACGATCCATGCCGTAGTAGGTAGTGTCTTGCGCAATGAGATTAATCTCCCTGCACCCCTGCTCTACCAGAGCCCGGACTTCACGGAGGATATTGGCCTGAGGACGGCTGCGGTGACCGCCGCGTATGCGGGGGATGACACAATAGGCACAGGCATGGTTGCAGCCCTCCGCAATCTTGACATAGGCGGTGTGTGGCGAGGTCAAACGGTAGCGGGTATCTCCGAAATCAGGGACGAGACGTGAGACCTTGGTGCTGTATACTTTATCAGCTGTTCCGTTCAAACAGGCAGCAGCAATCTCAGCCACTTCGCATACCTTATCCACACCGATGAAACAATCCACCTCGGGCATGAGCGTGACGAGCTCGTCCGCATAACGCTGGGACAAACAACCGGCTACGATGATTTTCTGGTCAGCAGGGTACTCACCATCCTCGCGAGCACGAGAAGCCGCAAAGATGGTATCGATGGCTTCCTTCTTTGCAGGATCAATAAAGGCACAGGTATTGATGATGAGTAACTGAGCCTGCTCAGGTACGGTCTTCTCAAAACCCGCACCGAGCAGTCTGTCGGCCATCACTTCGGAATCCACCAGATTCTTGGCGCAACCGAGCGAAACTATTGCAAACGGAACTGCCATGCACCCAGCCTACCATATTTCAGTGAATTGTCAATGCTCAATTCAAGCGTTCCCAAGCCTCCATCCTCCGACTGAAGGCTCGCACTTCACGACCGAAGGTCAAGTCGGCGACACCATTGGAAAGCGTGGAAAAGTTGAGATCGTAACCGTACACTTCGCAGTCACGAGCAGCCACATAATCTTTACTGTCGATAGAGTAGTGTACAGTCGTCTCGTGACCGACCTGACCATAAGATACGGACAAGGTGCGGTCGGCATTCGCCCGCACCCAGGGATCTTCCCCCACATCAAGCACCCGGGCACACAGAACCTCCTTATCGTAGCATACAACATGCACACTCTTGCCTGTGAAAGGAGCAAACCGCACACAGACCCAGGAGAAGTCCCCATAGCGCAGACTGCGGCTCTGGATCCATAGCCCTATCAGCATACCCACCACAATCACCATCACTACTGTCAGAGCTTTTTTCATTCATCGCATTGGACGCAGCAGCACTCGCCTTTGTTCAAAAAAAACGCTGTCACCCTGGAGTGACAGCGGAATAAAGCGTTTCCTGAGAGACTACGCAGGGAATCAGCGATTGCGAATGGCCGCCACGAGCAGCCACAGGGACCACACCACATCCAATCCTGCAAAGGCAAAGAATGCGATACGATAACCGCCGGACGGCATGTTGAGAGCGTAGGTCAGAAAGAACACGCCCAGCGCCATGAATAGTGCGCTGCGTATGAATTTTCCGGTGCGGGTATTCATGTTCTTCGTCTGTGTTTGAAGAAGATAAGGCCGATTTCTCCTTATTTGGAGAGGGAAATGAGCTCCATCTCGAAGATGAGAGTGGAGTTCGGTCCGATACTGCCGGGACCATTGGCTCCATACGCCAGATTGGCAGGGATAGTCACTTTCCACTTAGCGCCCACGGGCATGAGCTTGAGTGCCTCGGTAAATCCGGGAATAACCTGACGTATATTGAACTTTACCGGCTGACGCGACTGGTCGAACACAGTTCCATCGACCAGTGTACCCTTGTACATGACCTCAGCTGTAGGAGCCTCACCATGGATGGCAGGATCGTACTTCTCGCTGCCACCGGCTACCAATACTTCGTACTGCAGCCCACTCTCAGTCGTAACCACACCGGGGCGCTTCCCGTTTCCTTCCATATACAGACGCCCCTTCTGCAGATTGGCCTCGCCTGCCTTCTTACCACGCTCCTGCAGCATGCTGACGAAAGCGCTCTGGTACTCCTCCACCTTCTCATCGATGAGACTCATATCCATCTCACCTGCGATCCCCTCCAGCACGCCCTTGGCGAGCATATCGGCCACGATGTCACCGGGTTCGATTCCGGGGAGCATCTGCGGCAGCATCTGACTGCCCAAGCGGTACCCGATGAGGTAGCCCATCACTTTTTTCATTTTGTCCTGATCGGTCATGAAAGCATTCTACCACAGGCATCCGCTCTCTTGCAAGCAGATGAAAAGTCATACAGCTCTGACGAAGAGGAAGACTCCGTCAAAGCGTTTTTTCAAAAAAGCCCCCGGGGATCATTTCGTCATTGCCATGGGCAGAAGAATAAGGTAGAATTACCCCATGATAAGGAAGCTGGCAGTGGAAGGAGTAACGGTATTCCCGCAGCATGAGGTGTTCCACTTCGTTCCGGGGGTGAACATCATTGTGGGCGGCAACGATTCCGGCAAAAGCCACCTCATGAAGTTGTGCTATGCCATCAGCAAGTGGGGGTGCGATGGTAACCGCCGCGAGCTACCCGAGGTCTGGGCCGAGGAAAAACGGCTGCGCCGGGATCTCCTGAGAGTGTTCGGCACGCACAACCTCACCTCTCTCACCGCCCGCAACAGGGGCAATGGACAGGCCACTCTTCAAGCCTCGTTGGAAGGGAACAAGGTTCCTCCGGGCTCGGCAGAACTGGTCTTTCGATTTACAGCCGCTCAAGAAGAGGAAGGTCTGCACATCAGCAAACTTCCACAGCGTTTCCTGAGCGAAAACGCCGTATTCATCTCACCTCGGGAGGTGCTTTCCATCTACCCCTGTTACATGCAGGCAGGCAAGCGCTACCCGGAATTGCTGGACTCCGCCAGCTGGGAGCTCTGTCGTGCTCTGGAGGAAGAACCGGGAACAACAGCCGTCCCGGAAACGCTGCACCATGTGATAGGATTGGTGGAAAATCTGCTCTCAGGCAGTTTACAGCGCATCAATGGACGTTTCTACCTCCTTCGCCCGGGGCAGGAACCGCTGGAGCTCAATCTGGTGGCAGAAGGCTTCAAAAGGCTCGGCACTCTGGGACTGCTCGTCGGCAACGGCACCATCCGCTCCGGCACCTCTCTCTTCTGGGATGAGCCGGAGATGAACCTGAACACCTCACACCTGCCCATGTTGGTGAAGATTATCCTTGGTCTTTGTCGCGCCGGGGTGCAGGTCATGCTCACCACACACAGCCTCTTCCTGCTGCGCGAGCTTGTCATCCAACTGGCTCAGGTCCCCAATGAGAAAGTGAGCCGCCGATTCTTCGGACTGCAACCACCGCGCGATAATCGCTGCGGCGTACGGACCTCAACCGGCAGCACGCTGGATGCCATCGACCACATCGACAGTCTGGAGGCTGAGATGGAACAGGCTGATCGCTACCTCAATATGAACTTCGAACCGGGAGAGCAGTCGTAAGCGTGTTCCAGCCCGGTACCAGTTGTGTGGAAGGTCTGCACCGTTTCAACTTTGAGGCAGGGTACTATGTGTGCCGTTTCGAGTGTTCTCCGTTCTATTCCCACCATGCACAGAACTTCTGCAACAGTTGCAAGGAGATGGACTTCGTGCTGTACCATCCCGGCAAGAAAGAGCTCTGGCTCATTGAGGTGAAGGATTATCGGTTCAACGCACGTCCCAAGGTACGGGATCTGGTCGAGAAACTCTGTCGCAAAGTGCGTGACTGCCTATTCCTGCTGAGGGCAGCAGCTCTGTGCGCACCGGAAGAAGAGCCGGCGGAGGGCATATCTCTGCGGGACATAGCCCGCATGAGCCTGCAAGCCAAGCACATCAGAGTAGCCTTCACCATCGAGTTAGCCCGCACCGGACTTTTCCCGCCCAAGAGCTTGCTGGCCACCATCAAGGATCTGCTCTACAGGCAAATCCGCTTCATTGACCCGGATATGGTGTGCCTGCCCATCACAGAATCCGGTGCAGATCAGCGTTGCCCCTGGAGCATCACCCCGGCCGGGAATGATCATTCCTCCCGCATCCTCAAGCGAATAGAAGAAGCCCGCACCGCCAGGGAAAAAGAACAGAAAATTGCCGAAGAAAAAGCCCGCGCCGCAGAGCGCCGCGAGCGAAAGAGACAGGCAAAATCCCGCAAGAGTAACATTCCCCTCTGGAAACAACGCGCCATGGAGCGGGAAGCCGGACAAACCGGCACCCATGCAGACCGCCGCAAGCCCTGATCCACCATCTGACCTTACCTCGACCGGCCCATACTCATGAAAAAACGCCTTCTCATGCTGCTGATACTTGCCCACGCCCTTCTGGCTCTTGGCCTGATCGCCGCACGACCGTACTGGCCCTTCATTCGCCAATACCTCCCGACTATCGGCAGAGTTGTTGAGCTGCCGTGCGAACCGAATAACCTCGCGGAACTGGCCCGCAAGCAAATCGGCGTGACAATAAGCTACGATCCGGCCTATGTAAGCCTGAGCTATCCCGGTGGAGATGTGCCGATGGATCGGGGGGTGTGTACAGATGTTGTCATCCGAGCCATGCGGCAGAAAGGGATCGATCTCCAACAGGAAGTACACGAGGATATGAGCAAACACTTCGGCAGTTATCCCAAAAACTGGGGACTGCACAAGCCGGATCGTAACATCGACCACCGCCGCGTACCCAATCTTCAGACCTACTTCACCCGCCGGGGATGGAGCCTGCCCGTCACTGACAACCCCGCCGATTACCGCCCCGGTGACATCGTTACCTGCCGAGTGACAAGCGGGCGCCCTCACATCATGATCGTCAGCAATCATGCGGACAACAACGGTATCCCCATGGTCATTCACAACCTCGGGAACGGCACCCGGGAAAATCCTCAGCTCTTTACCTTCAAACTCACCGGACATTACCGCCCCGCCTACGCCAACAAAACATCCGTACTGAACAAATGATGCGATTCCTTCTCCTCCCTTTCCTCTCCTTGCTCTCCATCGTTTGTGCAGACAGTCGTCTGCCCGCCCTGGCGCGACAGCAGATCGGTGTTACGATTGAATACGATGGCTCCTACGAGAGCTTGAGCTATCCCGGAGGAGATGTCCCCAGCTCTCGCGGAGTCTGCACCGATGTCGTCATCCGAGCCTTGCGACATCTGCATTTTGACCTGCAGAAAGAGGTTCATGAAGATATGAAGCGCAACTTCTCGCGTTACCCCAAGCGCTGGGGGCTCAGACGGCCGGATCGCAACATTGATCATCGGCGCGTACCCAATCTGCAAACATTTTTCACCCGCAAAGGATGGAGTCTGCCTGTAACGGATAATCCGAAGGACTATCGCCCGGGGGATTTGGTCACCTGCATGGTAGGCGGCAACTTACCACACATCATGATCGTCAGCGACAGGCAGAATGATGAAGGTGTACCCCTCATCATTCACAATATCGGCGGCGGCACAGAGGAAGAGGATGCTCTCTTCCTCTTCCCCCTCAACGGGCACTACCGGGTAAAACTTCCTCGGTAAGCGCCATCAGAACCGAAAGTCCACACCGAGCGAGACATACAGCCCCGGCTTGTAGTGGTGGCTCTCAAAGGCATCCTTGTCCGCATTGCGCTCAAGGAACTGAGCATTCGTTGTCAAAGTGGAACCTACTGCAGCAGTGATGATGCGCCGAGTCTGCCCGGGACTTGAGAAATCATATTCCAAATTTGCCCCCAGCACCAGCGAGCGCACACGGAATATCCGGTCACCACGCTCCGTCTCCACCGACCACACACCGCCCCGGCTCGCAATGAAGGGGCCGAAACTCAGCCGCTCCGTCGCATGGTAGAGAGCCTCCAACTTGTAGCCTTTCATCCTGATGGTCCAGACATCGCTGGGCTTCCATTCAAAGTTCAGCATGGGTACCACATAAAACTCCGCAAAGCGGGGTGAGGCCGCAAGCCCCAACGAGTATGAGAACGTCTCACTCTTCTTAATGGAATAGAACACATAAGCGGCCAGATCCATTCCCTTCCCCACAGCATGGCAATCCGTTGCCAGCTCGGGTGCAAGGCCGTACGTCCAGGTATTGCCCCCCTGCTCCTTCGTGATGAAAGTGATCGGAAGGGCTATGTTGTAAAGCAAATCGTGCTCCAGCGCCAGAGTACCACCGGTTTCCGCTGCCGTGAGCTTAAAATCAAACTGAACATTGACCATGGTACGCCCCCAACCGGTCCGTCGCGGGTCGGATAAGGGCAACGTCAGCGCATAGCTGTGCATACTCAGGTCTGAACCGCCATGGCGCTCACCCATGCGCGCAAACCACTCGAACTTGCCGTAACTGGGCATCAACCCGGTCTCGGGCAGATTGTACTGCCACTCTCTCATAACCTCAGCGTCCGTCAGCCCGGCCTGCACACAGCCGGCAACAAGCACACCCCCTATCGCTATACTCAGAGCTCTCATACCCTCAGTATACCACTTTCGTTTGATTGTGGCAAGTGTTATATTTTTTTAAGTTTACTTCAGTAATAAGATTTCTAAACAACCCCTCACATGGATCGTTGCCGCTCAGTTCGGCACGAAACTTTTCCGACTCGTTACCCCTTACACCAAAGGATCGGAAGAAGATTTTTATTCAACAGAAGTAAAATTTTGTCGATTTTTGACAGAAAACGAAAAATAAAGCTAGCGTTTCCTCTAGCTTTGTGCTAGAATGAAGGCACCCCCAAAAGGGAGAAGAGTACATCATCATACAGAAGTGCATAAGTTATGAACGATCTCACGAAACCTTTCAAACGTCTGCCGGTGGCACTCATCGGGACCGGATCCTATGTACCAGAAACCCGCCTGACGAACTCAGATCTGGAGAAGATGGTGGAAACGTCAAACGAGTGGATCATCGAGCGTACGGGCATCGAGGAGCGCCGCATTGCCGCCCCCGGGGAAAAGACCAGCGACATGGCAACTCAAGCTGCCAAGAAGGCTATGGAGGCCGCCGGAGTGACGCCGGAAGAGATTGATCTGATCATCGTGGGTACCGTCACACCGGACACCTTCACCCCCTCCACCGCCTGCTATGTGCAGGCAAACATCGGCGCGGTGAATGCTGCGGCCTTCGACATATCGGCGGCCTGTTCCAGCTTTCTCTTCGCGCTCAAGACTGCCGTCCAGTACATTGGTTGCGGTCAGGCTCGAACGGCGCTCATCATTTCATCCGAAAAACTCAGTCACATCGTGAACTGGGAGGATCGCAGCACCTGCGTGCTCTTCGGAGACGGCGCCGGTGCTGCTGTGCTGCAGACCGGTACGGGCAAGGAGGGAGACAGCGCCATCCTGGCCTCCGACATCGGTTCCGATGGCACTCTGACCGACCTCCTGCTGGTACCCGGCGGTGGTTCTGCCATTCCGACAACAGAGGAGAACATCCACGAGAAACTCTACACACTTGCCATGCGCGGCAATGAGGTCTTCCGCTATGCCGTGGCTCACATGAAAGACTCCGCCCTGTCGCTCATTGAGCGCACGGGCATAAAGCCTGAGGAGGTGGATGTCGTCATCCCTCACCAGGCGAATCTCCGTATCATAAACGCTGTGGCTCAGCGTCTCGGCATCCCCGTAGAGCGCGTGTTCATCAACCTGCAGAAGTACGGCAACACCTCGGGTGCAGCCTGTGCCATTGCGCTGGATGAAGCCATCCGCTCCGGCAAGGCCAAGAAGGGCGACATCGTGCTGATGGTCACCTTCGGTGCCGGTCTTACTTGGAGTAGTGCAGCCATCAGGCTCTGACAAACCACAATTTCAGCAAGCTCGCCGGAGCAGGTTGGAGTGATGGCTGCTCCATCGCACCGCGCTCCGGCGATTTCCCTTTGTCCCTACGACTGACCAGCTATGTGGCACGCAGCTCAGCCTTTGCGCCTGAGCTTGCCCGCTTGTACACTACCGACACACGCGAGGAGCCACTCATCTTTCCCCGGACTTGTCCGGCTGCTTTTTCATTTCTGGTAGCCCTGATTGCAAGCCAAAGCAAAGAAGCGCGGCGGATATGGGTGATAGCGGATGCGCTGCCCATGCAGGAACGAGTGGCGGCCGAGCTACCGATCTGGGAATGTCCCTGCATATTCGTTCCGGAACGAGAAATACATGTCAACAACGGCTTGAGCGATCCCGATCTGGCAGCCGAGCGGCTGGAGGCTCTGAGAGCCCTCTCACTTACCCCATCGGCACCCCGGGTCGTTGTCGTCACGGCAGCAGCCCTCGACCAACCCACGCCCTCATTCTCCCAGGCGGACTCAGAGGCCACCCTCTACCTGAAAACCGGCGAGGAACACGCCCCCGAGCGGATCTGTTCCAAGCTGATGGCCCATGGGTTCGAGCGAGTGGAACAAGTCACAGCCCGCAGCCAGTGGAGCCTGAGGGGCGGCATACTGGATGTATTCCCCCTGCAGTCTGCCTGGCCGCTGCGAATCGAATTCTTCGGGGACGAGGTGGAGAGCATACGAGCCTTCGACGTGGACAGCCAGCTCTCCTTCCGCAAACTGGCCGACACAGAACTCGTGCTGGATGAACCGCCGGCAGATCGCCCTCTGCGTACACTCATTGATCGTGACGACTGGGTGATCTCCCTGCCGGGTTGCGGGGAAAAAGGCAACGTTCTCGTGTTCGAATCGCCGCCGGACCCGGCAGATGCCCTACCCGAGCTTGATCGGCTCAACGAGCGCGATCCTCTGGCCTTCTTCGGCAGTCCCCTGGGCAGTTTCGATACCGGTGACTTCGTCATGCAGGAGGCACGCCGCGCACTGGCACGGCATAATCTCCGGCAATGGAGAGAGAGCAAATGGCGCATGGTCATGTACTTCCCGCACGAGGGAGAGAAAAGCCGCTTCGAGGAAATATGCGGTGATGACCCGGCCTGGCAAGCAGTACAAAGCAGGGATGGAGATCTGCCCTTCGGTTTTACTGTGCCGGGGGCCGGTCTGGCGGTACTGTCAGCGGCAGAGATATTCGGGCGCTATTCCTCACCAAGAGCGAGAAAACGCGATGATCGCGAGGACAGATTGCGCCGCGAACGGGCTCAGGCACCCCTGAGGGAAATTTCCCCGGGCGATCTCGTCATTCACTCAGCACATGGGCTGGGGCGCTTCGTAGGCATCGTCCGCGATGACAAGACCGGTGAGCAGGAACTACACATTCGCTACGCCGGCGATGTTCTGCTGCGCATCCCCCTGCAACAGAGTCACCTGGTCAGCAAATATGTGGGACTGGGAGCCAAAACTCCGGAACTCTCCCGCTTAGGAGATGCCCGCTGGCGGCGTGCCTGCCAGGCTGCAGAACGCGCCGTGCAGGACTACGCGGCTCAACTGCTGGAAGTTCAGGCAGAGCGCGAGAGCAACACAGGCTATGCCCACCCGGCAGATTCCTCCTGGATGTGGCAATTTGAAAGTTCTTTCCCCTACCGGGAAACCCCCGATCAACTTCGTGCCATCAATCAGTGCAAGGCAGACATGGAGGCGCCGCGCCCCATGGACCGGTTGATCTGCGGCGATGTAGGCTTCGGGAAGACTGAAGTAGCCATTCGCGCGGCCTTCAAATGTGTGACCGGAGGTCGTCAGGCCGCCATTCTGGCTCCTACCACAGTGCTTGCAGACCAGCACTACCGCACCTTCCGCAGCCGGATGAGCGAATACCCGGTACGCATTGAGCTGCTGAGCCGTTTCACCCCGCCTAAAAAAGCAGCAGAAATCATCGAGGGGATTCGCAGGGGGGATGTCGATATCGTCATCGGTACCCATCGGCTTATCTCAAAAAACGTGAACTTCAAGAATCTGGGGTTGGCTGTCATCGACGAAGAGCAACGTTTCGGCGTGCGGCACAAGGAGCAATTCAAGCGCATGTTCCGCATGGTTGACATGCTCACGCTGTCTGCCACCCCCATCCCCCGCACGCTCTACGTTGCGCTCATGGGAGCCCGGGATATGAGCACCATCGACACTGCCCCCCTCAACCGTCTGCCTGTTCAGACGGCGGTCTGCCCCTACAACGAGGAACTCATCACCCGCGCCATCGAGCGGGAGCTTTCCCGAAATGGTCAGGTTTTCTTCCTGCACAACCGCGTGCAAAGCATCTACCGCACGGCCGAAACTCTGCAACGCCTTGTACCGAAAGCCAGGATCGTCATCGGTCACGGACAAATGGACAAGAGCGAACTGGAGTGCGTGATGCGCGATTTCGTGGCGGGCAAGGCTGACGTACTGCTCTCCACCACAATCATCGAGAGCGGAATCGACATTCCCAACGCAAACACCATCATCATCGACCGGGCAGATCGGTTCGGACTGGCGGATCTCTACCAACTGAGAGGCCGTGTGGGGCGCGGAGGACACAGGGCCTATGCCTATCTCCTGCTCCCGCCGGATGCCCTTTGCACCTCTGATGCTCGCAAGCGCGTGGCCGCCATCAAGCAATATACGGAACTAGGCAGCGGCTTCAAAATTGCCATGCGCGATTTGGAAATCCGCGGAGCCGGCAACCTGCTTGGCACACAGCAAAGTGGTCATATCGCGGCCATCGGGTTCGAGCTATACTGCCAACTGCTGCGCCAATCCATCGAGCGCTTGCAGGGCAAAGCTCCGACCATACGGGCAGAGGCTCAGCTGAAAGCGGATTTCCTCTGCGTGAGCGAAGCCGTGCTCTCCACCAGAGCAGATGCCGACAAGCTCATCGGCGCCTTCATCCCCGAAGCCTGGGTCGAGAGCACGCAGTCACGCATGAGCTGCTATACTCAACTGGCAAAGGCTCTTACAGAAGATGACGTTGACGACTTGGAGCGGCAATGGACGGACCGATTCGGGGTCCTCCCCCGACAGGCTCGCAATCTCCTCATCGCCCACAAGATCAAGATCATTGCCACTCGGCGCAACATCTCCACCGTTGAAATCTCGGGGCAGAAACTCCTGCTCACCCGCAACAAGGATTACATCCTGCTTGACCGCAGATTCCCCCGTCTGAACAAAATCCGTCCCTCTGACAAACTCCGCGAAGCACTCAAATTTCTGCGTGAAATGTAAGCATTTCACACACTCTACCTGTTTAATCTAAACACTTGCGCACAAGTCGGTGTTAGGATAAAAGGGAGGTATGGAACAAATCATCGCACTAAGTCTCCTGGTTGCGGTCGCCGCATGGATGGTGGCCTCATTTGCCCGTCTGGAGCACCTGAACCGCCGGGTTCAGCAGGCCTGGAAGAAATGGAACCATGCCACCCGGCGACGAAATGACTGCCTGGGGGATTTTGTGACGGTATATGCCAGCTACCTGCCCCGGGAAGATATGTTGCCAAGGAAGATGAGGCGCTGGGCAGAGGACAGCCGCAGGGCTCTCGAAGAGCTGCCCCATGCACCCATGCTGGGCAGCTCCGAATCTCTCGGACTGGCGGAAAAACACTTACAACGCCTGTTACGCCACACGAGGCGCCTCATGGAAAGCAACCCTCCCGTAGACGCCAATGAGCAGTTGCTCGGACTTTATCAGGCTGTGTCTGTCTCCCTCCGCATGCAGGTAGAGGAGGCTCACTACTACAATCGTTCCGTGCATGATTACAATTCCGCACTCGATGAGCCCATCACGCGTCTGGTGGCTCCTCTGCTGGGATTCGCCCCGGTCGATGAGCTGGCACAGCTCAGGCCTCTATCGAAAAATTGACCCTTCCTCCCGGTTACAGCCGGAAATTCAGAGGGGCAGGTTCTACAGAACCTGCCCCTCTGTCAATTGGATCTTAATGCAATTCCGGTACCGCTGCTCAGGCCTCGGGCTGGGAGATCGTCACCTTGGCATTACGAGCCAGAAGATCGATGACCTTGGAGGTGATGATGGAAAGGCGGATGCCGGTCATGCGGTTCTCGCGCTGCAACTTGCGGATGAAGCCCTTGATGTTCTTCTCACGAGCCTGAGAGGCCATGTTGCTGATGGCATCGAGCATCTCGTTGTCGGAGGCCGTGATCATCTCACGACGAGCAATCTCCTGAAGGGCGAAATAGACGCGCAGGTTGCGCTCCGTCTCAGCCTTTGCAGCCTCGCGGGCAGCATCCATATCCTTGGCAGCCTCATAATCGCCGGCCTGAATGGCTGCATAGAGCTTGCGCTGGACAGTATTCTCATTCTCGCGCTCGACAAGATCGGCGGGAAGAGCGAAGGAGAGCTGATCGGCGAGCTTCTCGGAAATCTGATCAGCCTTGGCCTCATCGTTGCTACGCTCCTTGCTGCTCTTGAGGTTGTCGCGCACGATGTCGCGGATCTCCTCCATGGACTTGCCGGGAAGAGCTGCTGCGAAGAGCTCAGGAGTGATCTCGGGAACGATCTTCTCGCGCACTTCCTTCACCACGCAGGAGAAGGTGATCTCCTTGCCGGCCAGGTCGGAGATGGGGAAGTCCTCCTTCAGAGTCGCCACAATGTCCTTGGTCTCGCCGGCGCTTACACCGATCAGACCATCAGCCAACTCAGGGATGAAACGATCATCCTCCAAGCTTACCCAGTAGCCCTCGCGCCCCTCCAGGAAGCCGACGCTCTTGCCGCAGTACTCAGCAGTAGGCTTGCCCTCGCAGGTGGTCTTAAAGTCCACTACCACGATATCGCCCTTGGCAGAAGCACGCTCAGCCACCTCATGCTTGGCAGAGGAAGCAGCGAAGCGCTGCAAGGTCTCATCAACCTCGGCATCGCTCACATCCGTGGAGGGAACAGTCACCTCAATCCCCATGTACTCGGGCAGCTCAAACTCAGGCACCACGGTCAGAGTGGCAGTAAGAGTATAGGAACCATCCTCCGCAACAGAGCCCTCGGGAGAACCGAAGTCGAGCACTTTCAGGTCGGGATTCTGCTCCAGGCACTTCTCCTGGATGTCATTCTTGAGGCGCATATCGAGCTCCTCATTCACTTCGGCTGCGAAACGCTTAGCGATCACATTCCGGGGAGCTTTGCCGGGGCGGAAGCCGGGCAGACGAATGCTCTTCATGTAAGAAGTCAGGATGCTGTCCTTCACGGAGGCAACGTCACCTGCCGGAATGGTAGCGCTCAGTCCTACCTGACAGTCACTGATTTTGTTGATGCTGATTTCCATAATACTAGAGTTTTGAGAGAAAAAAAATCGCAAGCAGAATTGTACACTCGAACTTACACAAAAGCAAGCGCATAGTCAGTAATGACACATTTTTGTAAGGCATCAGGAGTATTTTCTCCCGTTTTTGGCGGAAGAAATAGAACTCTGCGATCTTCTCGAATGGGAGATCTGCTTTTTTCTTGCACAATCAGAGAACTTCTGCTAATGTAAGAGCACGATGAAACATGTATTTTTCAAAAGCCTACTGATGGCACTGACCCTGGGATGGATGTCTGCCGCAGCGGCGCAGAAACCGAACATCATCCTGGTGCTGGTGGATGACATGGGATGGGGCGACTTGGGGCTCAACCAGCCGACCGAACATGCAGATACGCCCCGGATCGATACACCTACTCTGGACAGACTGGCCACACAAGGCGCCCAGCTACGCCGCCACTACACCTGTGCTCCCGTATGCGCGCCGGCACGAGCCTCCCTCTTCACAGGTGTACACCAGGGGCATGCAGAAGTCATCCGCAATAACAGTTTCGATGCAGCCCTCGAAAATGGTCACACCATTGCCAGCGTGCTGAAAGCAGCCGGTTACAGCACCGCCCTGATCGGCAAGTGGGGCATAGGCGGAGGACGAGAGAGCGGCGGCACTCCGACCACCTGCCCGGCTTGGCCCACCAAGCGAGGGTTCGACTATTTCTTCGGCTACAACAACCACTTGGCGGGTCACCGCCACTACCCCAAGGAAGAGAGCAATGCCGATCCCGAGACCCATCGGAATGCCATCTGGGATGGTGATGAAATGATTACCGACAGTCTGGATGGCTGCTACTGCACCGATCTCTTCACAGCTCGCGCCAAAAAATGGATAACCGATGTACACACAGCGGACAGAAGCAAGCCCTTCTTCCTGGCGCTCACCTATGTGGCACCTCATGCCCGACTGGGAATTCCGACCGGTCCCTACCCCGCAGGCGGGGGCTTACACGGAGGTGTGCAATGGATCGGCACTCCGGGGCAGATGATCAATACAGCCCGCCCTGCGGAGTGGGACTCCTACATCCATCCTCAGTACCGCGAAGCCTGGCAGGAATACGCCCGTAGCCGCTACGGAGCAGCTGCAGATCACAAGCTGATGACCGCACGACGCCACGCCTCGATGATTACCCGTGTGGACGAAGGCGTGGGCGACCTTGTCAAGCTCTGCGAGGATCTCGGCATTGCAGAGAATACCGTCATCATCTTCACCAGCGACAACGGCTCCCACGATGAGCCCGGAGCTGTCGGAGGATTCGCCGGACACCCGGCACCGGCTCAGGATCCCTCATTCTTCCGCAGCTATGGCAACCATGACGGCATCAAGCGCGATGTATTTGATGGCGGTCTGAGGGTTCCCTGCGTGGTCTACGCTCCCGGGCTGGTCAAGAGAGGACTGGTGAGTACCACTCCCACCCAGTTCCAGGACTGGATGGCAACGGTAGCCGACTTGGCCGGAGTACCGGTTCCCATGCGCTGTGACGGAACCTCCCTTCTGCCCTTGCTGCAGGGGCACGACACACTCAGCAGTCGCCCGAACCGCGTGCTCTATGCAGAATATGCCTTCGGCGGCGGCATGGCACAGTACCGGGACTATACGGCAGACAAGAAGGGACGAGTGCGAGGTGAACAGCAGGTGCTCATTTTCTTCGACAACCGCAGCAACCGCTGGCTCAAGGCTCTCCGCACCGGAGTAAAAACCGGTGAGGAAAAGTGGGAGATCTTTGACACAGAGGTCGATCCCCACGAAAGCACACCGCTCCCCCTGACGGAGTGCGCTGACATGCAGCGCTTCCTGAACAATCTTGCCCTCTGGAACCGCCGTGCCTATGACTACTATCGTGACCCGCAGGCTCCCCGCCGGAATAACTCCTGTGGTGGCTTCCGCAGTTACGACATGAACTTGGTACCCGCCAATCCGCCGGCTGAGCCGACTGACATGCAGCAGGGGCTCTTTGTGCAGCAGGTTCAAGCCACCTCCCCTTGGGTACCCGCCGGGGTGGATGCTCCCGCCACGTTGGATCTTCAGACAGCGGATCCCAATGGAGCCACACTGCCCGCAGGAACCATCACCACCTACACCGGCTACCTCGATGTTCCCGATGATGGCAACCACTGGCACTTCTACCTCACACTCAGTGATGTACCGGGCAGCAAGGCCTTCGTCAAACTTCACAATTTCAACCTCGTGGATGCTGACTTCAACTATGTGCCGGGCAGCACAGCTACCGAATCTGCCGCAGCAAACACCGTAGAGCTGGATCCCACCCGTACCGGCAAGAAAGGAATCCCCCTCCATGCGGGTCTGCACCCCATCACCATAACGGTCGTACAGGGCAGTTCCGCCCCCGGCACCCTGAAGCTGGAGTGGAACCGAGGTCCGCACAATGCCGCCCAGACACCGCGTGTTCCCATCCCGTCTGAGGCCTTCCGCTGCCTCAGTCACTAAGGTACCGACTCTTCTGCATATTCGGAACCGCAGCCACATCGGCTGCGGTTCTCTTTATGCTCCCTTCCCTCAGAGAACTCACCCACACAACATACCGGAGCTTGCCAAATAAAAACAGTTATGGTAGACTTCTCTGCATGCAGATGAGCCAGCAGCAAAGAGTGGATGCCCTGTGCCAACGGCACTGTGCCTTCGCCCTTTATGCTTTACCGGGGCAGACAACCCCACATTTCTGCATGGCCGAAGATGGCAGAACGGAAGATGAGTTCATCTTTCGCAAGGGATTCCTCCTAGCCACCTTCAAGGGAAAACAGCTTTTCATTCCGACAGAACTGACTACTCCGCCCGAGCCGGAAGCCTGGTCGGAATATCAGTTCCATGCGGAGCGCTCCGCTACCTCCCGAGATGAATATGCAGCAATGTTCCGGCTCTACTCGGACTTCATCCGCAACGGGAAAGTGCGCAAGATAGTGCTGGCTCGTACCGCGGATGAACCCATCAGCACCACATTTTCCCCCTGCCGAGCCTTCCTGCAGGCCTGCACCATGCAACCGAACGCCTTCAAGGCACTGGTACACACGCCGCAGTACGGCACTTGGCTCTTCTGTACCCCGGAGCTGCTCATCTCCGGCAGTGATTACGACTGGCACACCATGGCTCTGGCCGGCACGCGGTTCCCCACCTCCCATCCCTGGGATACCAAGAACAGACAGGAGCAGTGCCTGGTGGCCGACTTCATGAGAGATATTCTCCGCCCACTGGCAGATTCCCTCGTTGAAAGTCCGCCCGAGAACCTGCAGGCCGGAAATATCGAGCATCTCTGCACGCGTTTCCACCTGCGGATGCCCCCGGGGCGCATCCTCCGCCTGCTGGATCAGCTCCCGCCCACTCCGGCCGTGTGCGGTTCCCCCGTAGCCAGCGCCCGCGACCTCCTGCTCACCTACCCGGATATTGATCGCTCCTGCTATGCCGGATATCTCGGTCCCTGGGGTGATGTGAGCTATGGCTCCGCACAAATCTACGTTTCCCTGCGCTGTATGCAGATCATGCCGGACTTCTGCCGACTGTACGCAGGGGGCGGGCTCATGCCGGATTCTGAAGAAGAAAGTGAATGGCAGGAGACCGCCGCCAAGATGCAGACCATGCGTACCCTGCTGCAAGCTCAGAACTGACGGAAAGCCCTCCCGACAGGAACATTCATGACAACAATTTACCTTTTATAACGCAGCAAAAGGTCATACAATGTGGGTGACAGCATGTCAGGAATAACAGAAGAAACGTACAAAGTAACGGGCATGAGTTGCTCAGCCTGCTCAGCCCGCGTGGAGAACGCGGTGGGCTCACTACCCGGCATACGAAGTGTGCAGGTGAACCTCCTGACAGGCAGCATGCGGGTCAACCGATCGGACGACCTGTCGCAGCAGGCCATCATCGCCGCTGTGGAGGAAGCCGGATACGGCGCCTCACCCGCTACCGGTCGCGATCTGAGCACCCGGCGGGAGGACGGCATACTGCAAGAGCGCTTCCTGCTTTCCGCGGTGATGTTGGTCCCGATCATGATGAGCCACAAACTGTGGCAGGGAACGGCCGGTGCCATTGTACAGCTGCTGCTGTCGCTGCCAATTCTGTGGTTCAACCGAAAGTTCTTCGTCAACGGGATTCGGGGAGCAATGAAGGGAGCCGCGAATATGGACACCCTCGTAGCTCTGGGGGCAGGTGCAGCCATGATAGATGGTCTGTGCAATTTTTATTTCCACCACAGGGGCAGCTACTACTTCGAAAGTGCTGCGATGATCCTCACGCTGATCACGCTGGGAAAATGGCTGGAAAGCCGGGCCACCGGGCGCACGGGTGCAGCATTGGAAAAGCTGATGGCACTATTGCCCCGCACAGCTACCGTCCTGCGCAATGGCGAGCAGATCATGGTACCGGCCAGCGCAGTATCCCCCGGCGAAATGGTACTGGTGCGCCCGGGAGAGCGTTTGCCGGTGGATGGAATTGTCACCGCCGGTATATCTTCAGTCGGGCAAGCAGCTCTCACCGGTGAAAGCATGCCGGTGGAAAAAGTCCCGGGAAGCAAGGTATACGCCGGAACCATCAACGGCAATGGAGAGCTGGAGATCAGGACAGAAAAAAGCTCTGTTGAAAGCGCCTTATCGGAAGTTATTGCCCTGGTAGGGGAAGCCTCTGCCACCAAGGCTCCCATATCACGACTGGCAGATCGGCTCTCCGGGATATTCGTACCGATCGTAGTAGGCCTCGCACTCCTGACGGCCTGTACCTGGCTGTTACTGGGAGCAGACTGGGGATTTTCCATATCGTGCGCAATAGCGGTACTGGTCATCAGCTGCCCATGTGCACTGGGACTTGCCACTCCCGTTGCCATCATGGTCGGCATGGGGCGGGGAGCGGAGCAAGGCATCCTGTTCCGCAACGGAGCAGCCCTGGAGCACGCCCATCGGGCCACAGCAATCATTCTGGACAAGACGGGGACCATCACCTCCGGCAAACCAATCGTCACGGATATCCTCCCGGCACCGGATCATACCCGTAATGAGCTTCTGCAACTAGCCGCGGACCTGGAGAACCACAGCAATCACCCTCTGGCCGACGCTCTGCAGAAGGCGACCGAGGGCCTCACCCCCCGCCCGGCAATCGGAATGACTTACCTCCCGGGCCGGGGAATCACTGCAACCATTGACGGAGTCCCCTGCGCTGCCGGCAACGCCGCGCTCATGCACGCTCTCGATCTGACCCCACCCGCCTGCGATGAGTATTCCACCGCCGGCAAAACACCTGTATTCTTCGCCAGTAATGGAGAATTTGTCGGCACCATGCTGGTGGAAGATCCTCTCAAACCGGAAGTACCCGCCGCCATCACAGCCCTTCGGGAGCTGGGACTGAAGATCCTCATGATCACGGGCGACAATTCGCTCACGGCTCACGCCCTTGCCCGAAGTGCAGGAATTGATGAAGTATATGCCGAAGCTCTCCCTCAGGACAAAGAGGCTCATGTGCGGCACCTGCAGGCGGAAGGACACATTGTAGCGATGGTGGGCGACGGCATCAACGATGCCCCGGCTCTCACCCGGGCTGATGTCGGCATCGCCATAGGAGCCGGCACCGATATTGCCAGAGAAAGTGCTGATCTGGTACTGGTACGCAGCCAGCTGACGGATGTTGTGGGTGCGTTGAGGCTCAGTCGAGCAGTCATTACCAACATCCGGCAGAATCTTTTCTGGGCACTGCTTTACAATACACTGGCCATTCCGTTGGCAGCAGGGGCTCTCTACCCGCTGTTCGGCTGGCTGCTGCACCCCGTTGCAGCAGCTGCCGCCATGGGACTGAGCAGTTTCTGTGTGATAACCAATGCCTTGAGATTACGCAGCTTCACCTCTGTCCCCCTTCAGAATATGAATACCATCACCATCAAAGTCAACGGCATGATGTGCCCCCATTGCGAAGCTCACGTCACCAAGTCTCTGCTCGCCCTGCCCGGGGTGATCGAATGCCGGGCAGATCACAAAGCCGGGCTCGTGACTCTGACGACGGATCGCGACATTCCGCTCGCCGCGCTGCACGCCACCATCAAGGCACAAGGCTACACCGTGTCCTGAGTCACCTCTGTTGAGCCGTGTGACCATCACGGCTTCAACAGGGGAAGGGAGAAGCGAAAGGCTTGCCCCGCACCGACAAACGTGCTAAAATGTCGTTGGTCATGCTGCAATTAGTCCTCAATTCCTTTCTCTCCACCCTGCCGGTATTCGCGTTCTTTGCCGTAGGCTATTGGCTGCGCCACAAGAACATCGTTACGCCGGACAAGGATGCCGTCATCACCCGTCTGGCCATGGATGTCGGGTACCCCTGCCTTATCTTCTACAATATCATGAAATACATGGTAACTGAGGCAGACCCGCGCATAACCACCCTATCCTTCTCCGGCCAGGCTATCCTCTGCGGATTCCTGGAAATGGCCATTGGGGTGCTTGTAGCCTGGTTGGTCGCACGCTCTCTGCGACTGAAAATCGGTTCGGGACTGCGGACATTCACCCTTACAGCCGGTGTGCAGAACTACGTTTTCTTTGTTGTCCCCATCGTTCACATGTTGTTCAACCTCCCGGGAGATCCCTCCATGGGAGTGCTCTTCATTCACAATATGGGCTGTGAAATCTTCGTATGGAGTATCGGGGTCATCCTCATGTGCGGAGGGTTGAGCAACCTGAGCTTTGCCACCCTGTTCCGCGGTCCTCTGCTGGCGGTATGTTTCTCCCTGCTGCTGGCTTGGTCCGGGCTGGGTCAATACGTCGCGCTGCCCCCGGTCATGAAAACCACGGAGATGCTTGGCGCCATTGCCACGCCAATATGCCTGATCATTTTCGGCTGCTCCATGTACGACCTCACCCGTAATTTCACTTGGCAGCCTCGCATGCTCACAGCAGGACTACTGGCACGTCTGGTCATCGCTCCGGCCCTTATCCTACTGGTTGCCTGGGCTCTGCCGGTTGACCCGCTCATCAAGCGGATCATGGTCATCGAAAGTGCCATTCCCAGCGCAGTTATCCCCGTCATCATAGCCAAGCGTTTCGGCGGCAGACCCGAGGTCGGTACCCAGATCCTGCTCGCCACCACAGTCTGCTCCTTCATCACCCTGCCCATCTGGCTCACCTTGGGGGGAACCTTTGTCGTTCCACTGCTCCCAAACTAAGCTTTGGTCCTATATTTAGAATAATTTTAATCTTGCTTTTTTTTCTGAAAAGTGATACAATGAAGACAGCCGCACGAGAAGCGGAAAACTCACATACCACGTAACACTATCATGAAAGAGCTTAAAGGCACAAAGACAGAGGCCAATCTGGCAGCAGCCTTTGCCGGAGAATCCCAGGCACATACCAAATATCTGTACTACGCATCCCGCGCAAAGAAGGATGGTTATGTTCAGATTTCCAAGATTTTCGAGGAGACTGCCCACAACGAGAAAGAGCACGCCAAACTGTGGTTCAAGTACCTGCACGGAGGCAGTATGCCCGACACGATGACAAACTTGGCAGACGCCGCAGCCGGGGAAAATTACGAGTGGACGGACATGTACAAAACCTTTGCTGAGGAGGCTCGCGCCGAGGGGTTCGATGAGATTGCCGAGAAGATGGAAGGCGTGGCCGCCATCGAGAAGGAGCACGAGGAGCGATATCGCAAGCTGCTGAGCAATATTGAGGAAGGCATCGTATTCTCCCGAGAGGGCGATACCATCTGGCAATGCGCTAACTGCGGTCACATTTGCGTGGGCAAGAAAGCCCCGGAGATCTGCCCCGTCTGCGATCATCCGCAAGCTCACTTTGCCATCTTGGCTCAGAACTACTAATCCGGGATATTCTGCCACTTCACCACGGCGCGCAGACGGAAGCCTGCGCGCCTTCCCTCGTTCTGCCACCTCTATGTTCTGGCAATCCAACAAAAGTACCGTCATTATTCTGCTTCTCGGGCTCTCGGTCTCCTTTGTCGCCTATTTTCTGCTGGGTTCGGGAAGCGGCGGAAATATAGATCTGGCGAAAAAGGTACTTTCGACAGGTATATGTGTAAGCCTGTTTGCAGCGGCTCTGTTCTCCTTCCTCCAAGCAAGGAATACTCCCGGACTGGCTATTGTGGACGAGCTGACGGAAGCCCACTTTGCCCAAATGGCGGCCTTGGAGCAGAAGTACTACCCGAATGACTGCATCACTCCGGCGGAGGAGGCATATCGCTGGTACCGTCACTACCCCGGCAGTACCATAGCGGCTGCTGTGGGGAATGAGATCGTAGCCTTTGTCAATCTCTTCCCGGTAAAAGAAGAAATCTACCAAAATCTGCGCGCGGGTATCTTCAACGATCACATGCTCACGGCAGAGGGAATAATCGATCCCGATAAAAACAACGAGGAGCCCCTGTACATGTTCCTGAGCTGCGTACTTACGGAACCGGAGTACCGCCACCTGGGACTCACCCGCCACCTGCTCAGTCTGGCAGTAGAGCAATATGAACCGATGGCAGAGCGCTGCCGCGGGATCATCACCGACAACGTCACGGCAGAGGGAGCAGAGTTCTCGCGCCGCTATGGTTTTGTGCAGGTTCAGGGCAGCGAGCACGGATCTCTCATATTCGAGCAGGACTACAGCTCCTTCGTGGAACATGTCCGCCGCACCCGAGAGAAGTCACCCGCTGAGCCTCAGCCCTGATTTACCTCAATCACCGAGGCAATAAAACATTGACAGCAAAACTCTTCTCTGGTAGGCTCATGGCATGAACACACTTTCAGCCGAGGAACAGGCTCGGGCCTCTTCCATCCTGCGCCCCAAAGAACAGTTGCTGTGGGCCGGCAAGCCCCGACCATCCGTGGAGGGTGCTCAGCGAGGAGGGATCCTGGCCGGGCTGTGCAAACTATTCGGGGGCTCATCCACCCCGGACGAGAGCACAGACGAGCTCTACCTCATCACATCCAAACGGGTCATCATCCTGCCCCGCTCAGGAGAGCCGCAAGAATGGTTCCTGATGTTGGGTATGGTACAGGCGGTAGAAGAACGGCCCGATGGCAGCGGCGACATCATCTTGGACTACGACCTGAACATTACCACCGGCGAGCGTACCCCCCGAGGGTTGCTCCGACTTCCGGAGGTAGGTAAAGTTGCCCCCGTACTCAACTCCGCCATCGATGCCGCCTACAACGCCTCCCCCTGGTCTGTCTGATTGGACCTATCCCAGCGATTTCTCATGAAAATCCGTCATCTCCTTCTCTGTGCAGTCTGTGTGCTTGCACCACTTCTACAGGCGAATACAACCGAGCCCGGGTCCACAACGGCAACGGAGCACCCGTTCTTCCGTACGTCACTTTATCCGTCCTGGTCGCGGATGACCCCTCAACAAGCCCTGAACGATGTGAAGGCAGCCATCGAAGAGGCTCGTGAGAAAGTGTCCGCCATTGCAGCAGTCACGCCCGAAACAGCAACTTTCGACAATACCTTTCTCGCCTGGTACGAGGCCGCAGAGAATCTCAAACAAGTCATGAACTACGTCAACCACCTGAACATGGTTCTGGGAGAACGGGAGATGCAAGTCATGATGGACACCCTCATGCAGCACATCGCGGCTTACCGCGCAAAGACCTCGCACACCGCCCGCGTTGCCACGGTGCTCAAGGAGGCAGCAGGTGCCCCTTGGGTCCGCGAACTCAGTCCGGCACGCCAACGCTTCGTCAACCAAACCATCGAGGAACTCGCCGCCAAAGGTCTGTACCTTTCTCCCGAAAAACAGCAACGCAAGGCCGAAATAGAACATGAACTGGCCCGTCTGGGGTTCCGCTTCAGTCAATATGTCAGCAAATCTCCCGAGTTGTGGGAACTGGTGATCACAGATTCAGAGCTTCTTCGCGGCATGCCGGAGCACTGGATGAAACGGGCTGCTGAAGTCGCAGTCGAACGAGGCCATGCAGATGCCGACCACCCCGCCTGGGTCGTCAATCTTCACAGCTCGCATGCCGATGCCGTGCTGCGCTACTGCCAAGTCGAAGAAACGCGACGGCTGTGCTGGCAGGGAATCCATAGTGCCGGAACGGCCCGAACTCTGGATACAGAGCCGATCATTCATCGCATACTCGAGTTGCGCCATGAACTGGCCAATTTGCTGGGCTATGCCAACTTCGCGGATAAGGAAGCAGCCCACCGCATGATGGGCAGCGGCGAAAAGGCTCTCGCCTTCATCAATGAAATGCTCACAGCCAGTAAACCCGCATGGGATGCCTACGTTGCCGATGAGATGGCTCGTCTTTCCCGAGCCTGCGGTCAGGAACTCACCCGGGTAAACCCTTGGGATGTCCCCTACCTCAACCGCCACCTTCCCCCTGCCCGCAGCTCCTTCAACGTCAATGAGCTCACCCCATATTTCCAGGCAGAAAAAGTCATCAGCGGCCTCATGAATATCTGGGCAGGACTGCTCAACCTGCACTTCGAGGAACTACCGACCATCTGCCTGAAGCCCGGAGAGTCCTGTCCCGACGGTCATGTGGAGGTATGGTTCGAGGGTGTACGTTGCTTCGCCGTCAGCGATGCCACCACAGGTACCCACTTGGGCTCATTCTACATGGATCTCTACACACGCCCCGGCAAGCGCTCCATGGCTTGGTGCATTCCCCTGCGAGATGGCACACCAAATGAGGATGGCAGCGTGGGAGAACCTCACTTGGCGGCTGTAGTGGCCAATTTCGCTCCACCTCGGGAGGGACAGCCACACCTCCTCCACCACGGCGACCTCTATGTACTCTTCCATGAGTTCGGTCACATCATGCACATGATGCTCGGCCACGGGGAGTTGCGCGCACATTGCACGGCAGAAGTGGAGCGAGACTTCGTGGAAATGCCCAGCCACCTGCAGGAAAACTGGATATGGGAACCGGAGGCACTTGCCACCTTTACCTCCCACTACCGAACAGGTGAGCCCATTCCGACAGAACTGGTCGAACAACTGGCTGCCAGCAGGGGCTCCAACCCCATCGAAATGCACATGCGCATGCTCCTGGCCAGCAAACTCGACCTGGAGTTCCACCTGTACTACAACGAAAAGTACAAGGGACGCCCCATAGATGAGGTCTCGGCTGAAATCCTGGCCCCCTGGTTGTTCCCCTATACCGAGCAGCCGCCCACCGAGCTCCGTACCCTTACTTACACAATGACGGAGGGCTATGCAGCCTGTCTCTACACCTACAAATGGTGCGAGGCTATGGCAGCAGACGCCTTCAGCCGCTTCCGCCGGGAGGGACTGCTCAATCCCTCTACGGGGGCTGAGTACCGCCGCTGCATACTGAACCGGGGCAGCAGTATACCGGCAGCTCAGCAGATAAGTGATTTCCTCGGACGCGAACCAAGGCCGGATGCCCTGCTGAAGCTCTACACCACCCATCCGTAAGCACGACTGCGTCAAGATCTCCATGAGAAAACTCCAGCACACGCTCTGCCATGCCTTCATTTTATGGCTTTCTCTGTTCCTGAGCTTGACCATCATCTTTGCCTGTACATCGTCAGAGTCCCCGGGAATCAAAGACTTCATCCACAAGAAGGAACTTCAGGCCAAACTGGCTGAAGAACAGGGCCGACTCATCGCAACAGAGGCCCAAATAACCGCTCTGGAAGTCTCCCTCAAAAAACTCAGCTTCGATTGGTGGAAAACTCTCCCCTTCACTGACGCCAGGCAAGCCGTCAATGACGAAATAGCCAAGTGCGAGCAGGAACTACAATCCCTCGAGCAACGCAAGATCAGCACAACAGAACAAATCACTCAGCTGAGCCGAGAGCTGGATCAGTGCCGTGATGGAGGAGATATCCAGATTGCTACCATCATTCGCAAGGCTCTTCCACTCTCACTTCTCCTGTTAGCCGGTTCTCTGCTGGGAATGCTTTTCTTCAAGTGGTTCAAGTACTTCATTCTGGCCTCCATCGTACAAAAACTGCCCCCTATCGACCTGATATCCGAACAGTCACACACCACAGACATCAGTCCCGAGGCCAAACGGCTCACCTGCACCATCCATCCCGGCGAGAAATTCATCATCAAGCACGAGCAATACACCGCCGGTTACACCCGAACCCCCGAACTCCGTAAAAATACCAAGTACCTCTACAACATCTCCACCCCGCTCATGAGCCTCTTTTGCGGATTTTTCCTCATGAGCCGCTACACTAATCGAGGAACGGACGATTACAGCATCGACATCTCATCGGACGACCCGAATGAATACTTTGTCGAAATCGAGCTTAACCCCGACTGTCTGTACTACGTCACGCCGACTGCGCTGGTAGCCTTCACTGAGGGAATCCAAGTATCAACCCGCTGGCACCTGCTGAGCTTGCCGGCCTGGTGCATGGGACAACTGCGCTTCTACATTCTTCGAGGACCGGGACGAATCGTCCTCAAGGGACTGGGTGGAATCTCGCCCGGAGAACTGAAGGAAAATGATGCCCGGACAATCAAATCGCACACCCTCCTCTTCTCAACGGCCGGCATCAAACAGCACGTCAGTCGCACAGAGACATTCTGGCCCTACCTGCTGAACAACAGCTCGCTCTTCGATGTCAGGATATGCGGTGGAGGTCAGTACTGCATGCGCAACACCAATCGAGCAGAAGCGCCGATCCCCAACAGGGTGCTCAATGCCGCCTTCAGCGCCTTCGGTAAAGTGTTTGGATTCTGATGCACGCTCATGCCGCAGACAACAGGATAATTGACTTGTAAGCCAGCTGATTTCGGGTATACTGGTGCTTACAAACACCTGCCAGACATGAATTATCTTCCCTTCCTCGTCCCCATGCTGATGGTGCCTCTGAGCCCCGCTCAGTCTCCACAGATCACCTCCGATGCCACGGTTCCCACCACATCTTCCGCCTTGGAAAGTGTGCAGGATCCCCAGCTCAGGCAGGTTTTGGAAGATGCTGTTCGTGCCATGAAGTCCGTGACTGAGCTTCTGGAAACCGTACAGGACAAAGCCTCAGCTGATGCAGTGGCCGGAAAAATGAAAGTGCGTAGCGCTCTTCTGGATGAACTGAGATTCGGGCTGCAGTACATCCCCTACCCCATCGTCATGCAGGCCATGAGCGAGGCCGGTATCACACAGGAGCGTACGGAGGCTATTCAGCGACGCTTGGAAGACAACCGCTACTACTTCTCTACGGCTCTGGCAGAAGCCATGGGGGCACCGGCTCACATGGCCATGGAGCTTACCACCCCCACCGAAGAGCAACTCCAATCTCTGACTCAGGAGCTCATGAAGGCAGCTGCGACCATGCCTGATGTCACCGGCGGCCCCGGACTGAGCATGGAACAAGCCTGGAAGCTCTCTCTAAATAACCACGAGTTCCCCAGGCTCATAGCTACGGTACTGGGTGATGAAAGCCATGGGAACAATGGCTACAAAGCCATCCACGATGAGAACGGTCGACTTTTTCTGCTATACCATTTCCTGATTACACGCGATGACAAGTACATGCTGATTGAGCAATGGTTCCACATCGACCTTCCGCAGACGACAGATGATGATGCCTCCCCTGAGGAGCCGGAGATCACAAACGACAATGAACCGGCAGCAGATGATGAGCCGGAGACCCCCGAAACGGAAGAAATTGATAATGATCCCATGCCTGATGACATGGAGGTCACGGTTGAGGTAGGCGGTGAGCCTTACACTGAGTCTCAGGATTTCACCCCGGAGCAGAAAAACGCTGCGCTCCGTGAGTTCGTAGTCGGCCTGAATGAGCTGACGGAAATTTTGCGCGGCGTGGTCGATACCGCATCGGCAGATGCCGCAGCACCCGGTGTGACAGACGCTCTTCGGCGCATAAACTCCGTAAGCGAGGTTATATCAACCATCCCGGGCATGGACATCATCGAGGCGCTGGAAGCCGGAGGCAGTGCCACGCCGGCTGTCTTTGCCGAACAAGGACAGCGACTGGAGGCTAACGAGTTCTACCATTCCGAACTACTTCGACGAGCCCTGACTCACTGAACTGCATGCATCTCAGATAGGTTGATGGGTCAATTCGACCAGTTTGCGGGCGAAGCCGACCAGAGCCTCCGCCTCACGAGTGCGAAGGAAGTCAGGATTGAGAGCATAACGCCCCAACCGCCAGCGATCGAGAGCGTCGGCATCCTTGAATATCCTGTAGAGCAGACTCACCTCCTCAGCCTTCTTCGGTAAACGTTTGCAGATAAAGTCAAGCCCCTGCCCATCGGGTCTGTCATGACAGATCATCAGACAGGCAGCCTCCGGGTAGAGCCGGATATCCGACTGCCCCCGACAATAGGAGGCATAGTACTCGGCTGCTCGCGCACCATGCCCGATATCCGTACCATCATCCTCACGCCGGGAATCGTGAAACACGGCAGCGTGTGACAGAATGGTCAGCGAACTCTCATCATTCCCGCATATCTTCTCTGCCAACATCAACGCATAGAGGAGAACCCGCTCACAATGCGGCATAGAGTGGTACCTGCTCTCCGGCATATTGAATGTAACGGAACTGTACATGAACCCCGCCCACCGCCGGAAATATTCTCGAACAAGAGGCGACAACTGGGCCGTGAATTTTCGCGGTATGATCATAAAATAGTGCCTGTTATGCTCCTCAATGACTTATTGTACACAACAGAACGTGATTTTGCAACTTATTTTTCCGCGAACGACTCTCAGAGAAATAAAATACGCCACCGACCATCAGCTGTTCAACTACTCTTTCTCCCCCATATACGCAAAAAAATGACAAAAAGACGATAAAAAACTTGACACATCTGGCAGAATGCTGTATCCTGCCTGCCCGTTCCCGGACAATTATCAACACAAACAACACACATCATGCGTTCCGTCATCGTACGTAAAGGAGACCCGATCGATCGCGCCCTGAAGCGCCTCAAGACTAAGCTCGACACCGAGGGTATCCTCGAGGAGATGCGCCGCCGCCGCGCTTTCGAGAGCCCCATGGATGAAAAGCGCCGCAAGGCCCGCTCTGCCAGCAAGCGCAACAAGGTAAAGTGGCGCTTCACCAATAAGGAGGAGATTCCTGCTGCTGCCGTAACCCCCGCTGTTGAGGCGTAAATCTCCCCAGTTCGGGAAAATTTTCAGGAAGGGCGCACTCGAAAGAGTGCGTCTTTTCGTATATTCAAGGCATTATGCAAACAATTTTGATTTTTATACTTGCGAAGAGCCCTGCTCTGTGCTAGGCTCGTGGCGTCATGGAATCAGATTCACCTCACCTAAGGGGTCGCCTGGTTGTCTTTGAAGGCATAGACGGCACAGGCAAGTCCACCCAGATTAAGCTGCTGGCTCAGTATTTGCAGGAGCACGGCATAGAAGTTGTAACCGATTATGAACCGACCCGTGGCGAATGGGGAATGAAAGTTCGCAATGCTGCTCTGAGTGGTGAACGATTGAGTCTGGAGGAAGAAATCAACTGTCTGTTGCAAGACAGGCGCGAGCATGTGAGAGAGTTTATAGAACCCGCTCTGAACCGTGGAGCCTGGGTTCTGCTGGATCGCTATTACCTCTCCATGATGGCATATCAGGGAGCAACCGGAGTGAATGTGGAAGATCTGAGACAGATGAATGAGGAGTTCGCCCCCATCCCCGATGTAGCATTCTGGCTCGACATCCCCGTAGAAATGGCTATGGAGCGCATGAATGCCCGAGGAAGTGACAAGGACGCCTTCGAGAACGAGTCCTTTCTGCAAGCCTGCTCTGCCATCTACTCCGCGATGGAGATGCCTTGGCTCTTCCGCATCGAGGCCGATGGCGAAATCCATGAGACACAGGCCCGAGTGCGCGAGATCATTTGCGCGGAACTGGAGGTGTGAGCACATGAGCCTACATAGCGAAGTCACACTTACCCCATGGAGCATGAGCGATGCACCGCGCTTGGCCATGCTCATGAACGATCCTCTTGTCCTGCGTTACCTCACGCACAATCTTCCGAATCCCTATCGCCGGGAAGATGCAGAGAAGTTCATCAGCAATGCCTTGGAACAGCAGCAAGCAGATTATGCCATCCTGTACCATGGAGAGGTGGTCGGTGGCATAAGTGCCCGACCCCGTCCGGAAAAAAATGACTGCATGTTGGGCTACTGGCTGGGCTCAGCTTGGCAGGGGCGCGGGATTGCCACCCGGGCTCTGCGCCAATACCTGGAGCTGCTACCCACCCTTCTGCCGGATATATCCGTCATTACAGCTTGCATATACGCCCCCAACATAGCCAGCAAACGCCTGCTGCTGAAACTCGGCTTCACCTGCGCAGGCTCAGTAGAGGATGCACCTCCTGCCGGCGATGGCAATTCCTACCCCGGACTGAAATTTCAAAAAAAACAGGGAAGATAAGCAGACTCACACTTTCCGCCGCGCCCATTTGAGCCCATAGAGCATTCTGTTGAGTATGAAGTACTCAACGGCCAGATCTACAGTAAAGAGAAGCCATATTCCAACAAGGGACAGGGTCTCCGGCCAGAAGGTATTCCACAGGAACAAACACCCCACACGGAAAAAGCCCATGCAGCAGTACGAGACATACATCACCCGGCGCGTGTCGCCCGCACCTCGTAAACTCATCTTCAGCATGAGCATGGCCGCGTAAAAAGGCTCCACCAACAGAAATACCTGAACCACCGGAACCGTAGCCCTCATGAGCCCTTCAGAATTCGAGGCAAATATCTCCACAAACACCCCGGGGAATACATAAAATACAATCCCCATTACCCCCATGAACAGCACGCTGTAGCGCACGCAACGCCGGATCGTCTCCAGCGCCATCCTCACACTCCCCGTCCCCAGGTACTGCCCCACAAGTGTAGCCCCGGCCATTCCGATGGCAAATCCGGGAAGGAAGCTCATGCTCTCGATACGTATAGCGATATTGTGCGCGCCCACATAGGCATCCCCCAGCCCGGAAATCACCCGCAGCACATAAATCTGAATAAGCCATATTCCACCAATTTCCAGCGCTTGGGGCAACCCGATGGACAGGATGCGGTATATGCTGGTCAGACTGGGTACCAGAGATCGCAACTGCAAATAAAGAGGTGGTACATAAGTGGGAGCCTGCGTAGCAACATAGGCCTCCAGCTCCATCCCCGACATCCGTCGGCGCATGGACAGCGAGCGACTTGCCAAGATACCCACCAAAACAGCGGCGGCTACCGCCATACCGGCGATCATACCGAGAGCCAAACCTTCTATAAACCACCCAAAACACTGTACAAAAATCACACTGAATATGATGTTGAGACCATCAACCGCCAGCATGATGAAGAAAGGTGTGCGGGTATCCCCGGCTCCGCGCAAAGCCGCATTCACTGCAAATACCACACCCGAAAAGATTGCTACCCAGCACCCCGTGTGCATGTAAGTCAGTGCCACCTCCTGAGCATAATCACTCAGAGTAAGAGCCTTCGTCACAAGGAAATCAGCGGTAAGGTACATGAGCACCGCGGAAAGCACCCCCGCGAGCAACCCCAGCACAGCAGCCTGATTGGCAGCATAATTCGCCTCCGAGAACTTACGGGCACCGGTCATGCGGCTCACAATGGCCGTTGCCCCCATACCTACCGCACCCTGCATGAGAAAGCCCAGCCACATCACATAGCCCGTCACCCCTATACCGGAGGCAATCTGTTCCGTCACCGCGCCCTCGGTTCCCATGTGAGTGGCAAGATAAAGAGATGTGGAGGCACAGATAAAACTGAGGACCTGTTCAAGTAAGGGCCAAAGGGCAATGTGGACAATCTGGCGCGGCAGACTGAGCCCGGCAAGTCTGCCACCGAGCTGCCCTTTTCCATGCAGCGCGGCGCGCACTTTACCTTCTCTTCCGTCCCCTACACTCATGTCCCCCCTATTTAAGCACAATATGTCGACAATGTGAAGCAGAAATTGCACAGTTCATCAGACTTGCAAGTTGTAAAATCAAATGCGACACCGAAAGCCCGCCCAAAAAGTCTCCATAGGAGCCCAAACTGCCCTAGCAGGATGGGGGGATAGGGGGAAGGACGACAATGAGTCCTTCCCCCTTGTGGAAGCGATGAAATAAAA
>JAZQCA010000065.1:0-5067 GCA_045545975.1 Akkermansia sp. | reverse complement strand
GATTTACGCGATTGACTTTGAAACCTATTACGACAAGCAGGTGTCAATCACCACTCTAGGCATTCACCACTACCTGCACCACCCGGATTGCTCTATCTACCTCGTCTCTGTCTATTCGGCAGAGGCGGGGTTCTCCTACGTTGGTGAACCGGACAAGCTCGACTGGCACCAGTTCCATGGCCACACCTTTGTGGCGCACAATGCCAGATTCGACCGTGCTTGCTTTGAGCGGCTGCGTGAGCTGGGGATTGTTCCGGCTGATGTACAGGTCGAGTGGCAATGCACCGCTGATTTGGTTAGCGCTCTTGGTTATGGTCGTTCCCTGAAAGCCGCTGTGGAGGGAGTCTTTGGCGTAGCCGTCAATAAAGACACCCGAACCGATATGTGTGGCAAAACTTGGGAAGATGCACTCCGTCTCAACATGGCGCAACGCCTGGGTGAGTATTGTCTCAAGGATGCTTGGTACGCATACTATCTTTGGAACAAACTTGCTCCGTTGTGGAGCGAAAAGGAACGCCGACTTTCAGCTCATACACGAGACATGGGCGACTATGGCATCTGCATTGATAAAGCTTTGTTGGAATCCGGCATTGACCAGTTGAATGACGAAATGATGGCGGCTTCGGACTTGATTCCATGGAAAGGAAAAGCACCATTGTTGTCACCGAAAGCTCTTCGGGAGGCTTGTTCTAAAGCTCACATCCCGGCTCCATCTTCACTTGCAGAAGACAGCCCGGAATGTGAAGCATGGGAAGAAAAATACGGCACGCAGTTTTCATGGGTGGGCGCCATGCGTGACTATCGTAAAGCCAATACTCTGCATAAGAAGCTGACTACGTTGCGTAAGCAGTTGCGTTCCGATTCTACATTCTCCTATGGGCTCAAGTATTTCGGAGCGCACACAGGCAGATGGTCCGGGGATGCCGGGTTCAATATCCAGAACATGCCACGCACGCCTCGCTTCTGTGTGGATCTGCGCAAGATGATTGTACCTCGTCCCGGTCACACGTTCATTATATCCGACCTCGGACAAATTGAGCAGCGCGTGCTCAGCTGGCTAGCCGGAGATAATGTCATGATGGAACAACTGGAAAAGGGATTTTCCATGTATGAAGCTCATGCACGCGCAACAATGGGGTACTCCGCTCCAGAACCGCTCAAACAAGCTAATCCCGACCTATATCGACTGGCCAAGGCTCGCGTGCTTGGCTTGGGATATGGAGCCGGGGCTTCTGTGTTCGTGCAGATTGCAAAATCGCTTGCAGGTTTGGAAGTCACACCTCAACAAGCACAGCGAGTCGTCAACGAGTTCCGTGCAGCTAACCGACTTATTACCGGGCTATGGACTAAGCTTGAAATGGCGTTGTCCGCTAGTGTTGGTAAGGATTTCGTTCTCCCTCTTCCGTCCGGGCGCAACCTGTACTACCGCAATGTAGGCAGAACGCCCAAAGGCTTGTCTGCCGTTGTTCAGGATAAACGCATTACGCTCTTTGGTGGTAAGCTCGCAGAAAACCTAGCATCAGCCACCGCACGAGATGTCCTAGGTGAAATCCTGCTGAACTTGGATGCTGCCGGGTATCGAGTCGTTATGCACATCCACGATGAAGTGGTGGTTGAGGTTCCGACTGCCGATGTTGACACCGCGCTAAAGGATGTACACCGCATCATGACCACCACGCCGGAGTGGCTGGAGGGGCTGCCCTTAGCAGCTGAAACCATTATCTCCCCCCATTACACAAAATGAACCCGATAGATTGGAACGAAGTACGCGCCTTTTACCTCGACTGCCGGAGCTACAAGCTCACGGCAGAGAGGTTTGGCATATCTGCGCAGACTGTAAAAACACGTTGCCGAAGAGAAAAGTGGAACAATTTGAACCCTGATGAACCCTCACCGGAGGTTCAAGTGAACCCTGATGAACTCTCACCGGAGGTTCAAGTGAACCCTGATGAACCCTCACCGGCGGTTCAAGTGAACCCTGATGAACCCTCGCCGGAGGTTCAGATGAACCCTGATGAACCCTCGTTTGAAATCTCGGTTCAGCTCCCCATGCTTCCGAACCTCACTTCGCATACGGTGGAGTTTGGTAAGCCTTGGGAAGCTGCGATTATCCCCCATGATAAGCTGCCAACCAAGGAGGCTTACCACGCTTACATCAGTAACGCATCTACAAAGGATTGCTTGTTCTCCGGCATTCGCGGCGTGACCGAAATGAACCGGGTCTGCCGCAACAACCCGCCTGCATCCTTACTGGCCATTGTGGCAGATTTTGACACAAAAATCACCGATAAGCGCCGCGAGACGGCACTTTCCAAGATGAGAATCAAGCCCAATTTCATCTCGACTTCTTACTCTGGAGGGACTCATGCTCTGTGGTTATTGGAGTGTCCCATTCCTATCCTGCCGGGTGGGGATTTTCACCATGCTTTACTCGACCTCATCAAAAAGGAACTCCGGCTCACGATGGCCTTGGGTACATTGGATGAAAATGGCTTCTACAACCCATCCCAGTATTACCATGCAGGGTGGAACTGGCAGCATATCCACTCTACTCCCATACCGGAAGCTCGTTGTATCCGCTGGTTCGATACGGTTATGAATAAGCACCGTATGGGCAACCGAAACGGGATTATTGTCCCCATCAACCGGGTGCGTGAAGAAATGCAGAAACGATTCCCGAATCGCTGGCAAGGCGATTTCGAGTTGGGCTCACGAGGTTGCCGATTCTGGGATAGCCAGGCTGACAACCACACCGCAGCTATTGTTACGGAACGAGGTATGGTCTGCTTTACTGGCCCTAATCCTTGGAGAAGCTGGGCTGACATCTTTGGTGAGGATTTCATCGAGCAGTATATGGATGAACGCATTGGTCAAGTACTCAAGGAGTTCTACTGTGTAGGTAACAACTTCTATGTCCTTACGGACTGCATGGCACCCGATGGCTCTATCTATTCTGCTTGGACGATGCAAAACAGGCAAAATGTGGAAACCCGACTTTCAAAACGATTCGGATTCAGCACAAAAACGGAGAAGAATGATCCGCAGAGTGAGGTCAAAGACATGTTAGGGGAAATCATGGAACGCAACACGCTTGATGCTGCGATTCCTCTTATTTACCGGGAGCCCGGTAAGACTGTTCTCTATGGAAAGCCGGTGTTGAATACGAGCTTCCTCAAAGTGCATCCACCTGACCTGAACAAGGGCAAATCCTGGGGCGATGGATTCCCTTGGATTGCTCGGTTCATTGAGGGATTATTCCCGGATAACATTCAGCGAGAGAAATTTATGGCTTCCTGGGCTTATAGCTACCGAAATGCTTATATTGGCGCCCCAAAGAATGGTCATACTATCTTTATTGCCGGGGGGCGAGGTGTTGGTAAGAACTTTCTGACTGAGTGCCTGTATGGCAACAGTATGGGTGGTTACTCTGATGCCTCTGACTATGTGCTGGGTTCAACTCGCTTCAATTCTCGCCTGTTTGAGGTCGGAGTGTGGACTTGTAACGATACGGTCACCAAGGGAAATAATCAGGAGCGAAGTGTTTTCGCTCGCTTCCTGAAAAAGCTCGCAGCCAACCGTCAGCACATCTTTGAGGGGAAGTATAAGGATTCTGTCACGATGGAGTGGCAAGGTCGAATTCTGGTCACGCTCAATACTGACCCTATGTCCTTAGCTATTCTGCCAGATATCGACATCAACAATGCCGACAAAATCAGCTTGTTCAAAACAACTGACGTGAAGCTGGACGACAAGGATGCCGCTGCCCATGCCCGGGAGGAGATGGGCGCTTTGTGTTCCTTTCTCCTCAACTGGGAATACCCGGAGCATTGCCGTGGTGATGCCCGCTGGGGAGTGAAGAATTATCTGCACCCTGAACTGGCCGTTGAGGCAACTAATTCCGGCTCAACATCGGCTTTTGGAGAAATCCTGAGTTTGTACGTCCGCGATATGTTCGCATCAGATCCGAAGCTTGATAGGCTGGAGGGTTCAGCAACGTGGTTCTTGCAACAGATGCTTGGTTCCGATGCCATCAAGGAGATGTTGCGTGGTACGGTGTCAGCTCATTCCATCGGTAAGAATATGGGAGCTCTGGCGGCGACTGGTTCATTTCCGCTGCGCTACCAGCGGTGCCATTCCGGGCGCATCTGGTGGATTACCCGCGAGGAGTTCGAGAACTATACAACCAACAACCGTGAGGAGGATTTTCTCGATGAGCAATGCCCATTCTAAGACACTTCAAAAGGGCGATAAAGGGCTCTTCGGAAGCGTAACATGTTCCCCTGCGCGTCATTTCCAAAAACAAATGACACGGCAACATGTCACGGCTAGACGCATTGATTTTAAGCGGGTAAAACGTGGCGTGTCATTTGAGTTATTTATTTCTCTTATACCAATAGACGTGAGAAGTAAAAATAACGCAAATATAAAACGTGAATTTAATATAGTGTATATAAGAGAAATGTTTTCGGGAAATGTCACGTGTCACATGACACGCCCCTGGGTTCACCCTACCTGCCAGAAAGGAGTCTACCATGAATAACGATTCATACGCTCGTGATGAGCAAAAACGAAAAGAGCAATACATGACCGCTTACGAATCAGAGGCGGCTAAGAACTGGATTGCTTCGCTGCCACCCGAAACTCGGGAAAAGGCAGAATCTTTGGGGCTGCTGACTCCACAAACCGAGTGGGGTATCAACGGCCATAGTATCCACCAGCTGTTGCCTTGCTATGAACCCCGCCGGGACCACGTTTACGATGACGGTCTGATTGCGCATCCGTTGCAGAAGCTCAAAACTCATGCGGATCTGGTGAGTTCTGATGGCTGGGCGGCGGCTTTCGACAAGCTGGATGCTGATGAGGAGTCGGTGCTGTCTGCGTTTCTGCAGCAGGATGGTAATCCACGCTTACGCTGGGCTTGCATTTGCTACCTACTCGGTCAGGGGACTTGCGAAAGCCTGGCGCAGAAGCTTGGCATGACCAAACAGGCTTTTCATCACCATGTACGCAAGATGGAGAAACAGCTCGGTCTTCCTCCGATGGCGAATCAACGCAGCGAGAAAGTCC
>JAZQCA010000064.1:0-24576 GCA_045545975.1 Akkermansia sp. | reverse complement strand
TCCTGACATTCTAGCATTATTTGCTTCTAAAATCAACAAAATCAATTTTTAGCGATAAGTCATTAAGAGTAAATTTCGTGAATATCTTAGAGGTGCAGATTGACCTACTTGTATGACACAAATCCAAATGCGTCTGCCCTGTGCGTACGCAGAATGGGCGTGACAATTTCTCTGAGATAGAGTAAACTGCGGCATGCACTACACTCCTTACACTCTTTATCCCGTGGGCGCATTGAGCGCTCGTGCTGCCGCCCAGCCGCGTGAGGGCGTGCTTCTTCGCGGTGATAACGGCGGTTATGCTTGTTTGCAGTCTTGGCCGGAACTTGGGGATTCTCCGCTTGAGTATGAACTGGACGCCCTGCGTGATGGTACTCCTCTGCGCCTGGGTGAGCGCGCTTTGAAGTGCATTTCGCTGGATGGAGAGGCGCGCGCAAAGGGGGTGAGTCTCTTTGACGGACTCACTATTCCCCGCAGTCATGCCACCCTTACTGTGAGCGCCACTCCTGCCCAGGTTTACAACCTGCACCAGCGCGGTTTCCGCGTGGGCAAAATCAAAGTTGTTCCCAAGTTGGCTACCACGGTGGAGCGACTTACCAATCTTGCTGCTATGGTGCCGGACTGGAAATGGCGTGTGGATTTCAACTGTACCTTGTCGCTTGAAGCAGCTCTGAAATTCTGGGATATGCTCTCTGATGCCATGAAAGAGCGCATAGATTTTGTGGAGGATCCCTGCTACTATGACGTGGTGACTTGGCAGACTCTGCAGGATGCCGGCATGCCCCTCGGCTACGACACCCCCATGCAGGAGAGCGCTATTCCTGCCAGAACATCCAAGCCTATGATGCGTTTGGTGAAGCCGGCACGTCACCACAGTAATAGTGGATTGCCCGTATTCACCACCTATCTGGATCATCCTCTTGGGCAGTGCTGGGCTGCTTACAATGCGGCGAAGTTCTATTCCGACAAGCCTGTTGATGAAGTCCCCCTTTGTGGCCTGGTGACCCAGCATGTATATCGTCCCAATGCCTTCTCTGAGGAACTGGGCATGGATGTTACACCCGAGTTCAAAGCTCCCAAGGGAACGGGACTTGGATTTGATGCGCTCTTGAAGGCTCTCCCCTGGAAGAAACTCTGAGCAGCTTTCCTTGACTCACCCGGTCCGACCACCCCAAAATGGTCGGACCTTTTTCATGCTCTATAGTATGCGATATTTATTGGCTATCTCCGGCTGGTTGTCTTCTCGCACTGCTCCCTTCATCATAGCGGTGGCCGCACTCACCTTTGTTTTCCCCGGCATGTTTGAGTGGGTGCGGGGGGATGTGCAGACTTGCATATTGGGATTTATTATGCTCACCATGGGCATGACCCTCACAACAACTGATTTCCGGGTTCTATCGCAGCGCCCGCTTGATATTTTTATCGGAGTTGTGGCTCAGTACACCATCATGCCGCTGCTTGCCTTTGCACTGGTGTATATCTTCCAACTGCCCAAGGGGATCGCTGCCGGGCTTATATTGGTAGGGTGCAGCCCCGGCGGTGTATCGAGCAACATTATGAGCTTGCTTTGTAAGGGGGATGTGGCCTATTCTGTGGGCATGACTACGGCCTCTACCTTGCTGGCCCCAATGATGACCCCGCTTCTGGTACTCTGGTTGGTCGGTGAGAGTATTGAGGTGGATGGCATGGGGTTGTTCCGCAGTATTTTGCTTGTCACTCTACTGCCGGTAGGTGTGGGTACTTTATGTAACCGTCTTTTCGGTAAATGCAGAGGGTTCAGCACTGCTTGTGCGCTCATGCCCGGGTTGGCCGTACTGGGACTGGCCTGTATTGTGGGCGGTGTGACATCGGCTCACGGCAGCAAGTTCTTTGAAAGCGGGGCGCTGATTTTCCTGTGTATTTTCCTGCACAATGGTCTGGGGTATCTGCTGGGCTATTTCACGGGTGTGCTGACGCTCATGAACAAGGCCAAGCGGCGCACATTGTCCATTGAGGTAGGCATGCAGAATGCCGGTTTGGCCACAGTACTGGCGGGACGTCACTTCCCGCTGCTGCCCGAGGCTGCCATTGCTGCGGCAATTTCATGCGTATGGCACTCGATATCGGGTACTCTGATGGCGGCTTTGTTCTCTCTTTTTGATAAAAAACGCTGAAATTACTCAGCAAGAACTTGTTCGTACAGTTCAAAGAGCTTTCTTATCATGGTGTCAGCGCTCAGAGCTTCGCGACAGCGTTCCCGGTCATAGGCACCCATGCGTAATGACGTATCTGCAGATTCTGTCATTTTAAGGACAGCTTCTGCCAGAGCGTCACAGTTTTTTACGGGAATCACGTAGCCTGATTTTTCGTGAACTATGTATTGCTTAGCACCGCATTCTGTAGTTACCACACAGGGAACCCCCATAACGCGGGCTTCTTTCACGATATTGGGGCATGTGTCGGCCAGTGAAGGATGTACCAGGCACCATACTTTGGATAGCTTTTCCTTTATAGCCTCACGATTGAGGCGCCCTAGCGGAATGATATTGCGCGGTAGCTTTTCGTATTCACCCTCTGCTATTCCGGCCAGATAGAGGGTTATATGGGAAAGTTCCGGCCGAGAGAATGCCTCAATGGCGCATGTTACATTTTTTACGGGCGTATTGGTCCCGGCCATCAGGCATGTAGGGGATGAGGATAAGTGGCGGGTTCCATCGTAGAAAAGCTTGTTAGCCGAGTAATCCCAGAGATGGGTAGTGGCTTGCGGGGCAAGTTCGCGACATCTCTCAATTCCCCATTGAGATTCTGAGGTGATATGCGAATATGCTCGCATGGTTGATGGCTCAAACTTGCTCTGTCTCACTTGAAATGCCGGCATTTCAGAACGCTGACAACATGCTGTCAGCATACCTTGCATTGAAAGTATTTTGTTCCCTTTGAACCATTTGCCGGCGAGCGCATAAAAACTTTCTGTGCCCCAGGCATGCACCAAATCAGGCTTTATGTGTTTGAGTTCGCGTGCTATCAGTAAACGCTCTCTCAGGTAGTGGGTTCGTTGAGCAAGGGTCAGGCTATATGCTGGGAGCAGGTGAAAGAACTGATGGTTGCTCTCTACAAGATGAGCTTTGCGAATGTATTTTTCCATGACAATCCAATGGATTTCATAACGACTTGCCATCGTAGACAGTGCTTCATAAAGCGAGACCAGCCATACTGCATAGTGGCCACCCGGGGATTGCAGTGTGTGGTCAATTAGCCATGCAGGAAATGAGCCCAGTATGGCAATTTTCTTTTTGCTTGTCATGGAAAAATGAAAAAGCCCCCGATTGTGTAAATCGGGGACTGGAATTGAGATGTTTACTTGTTGTTCACGCGGGAGAACTGCTTGAGGCGCAGACCATTGAGGTGAATGAAGCCGCTGGCATCATCCTGGTTGTAATCCTCATCAGTGTAGTCGCCCTCCATGGTAGCAATCTCGTAGCTGTAGAGGGAGTTCGGGCTCTTGCGACCTGCGTACATGACGTTGCCCTTGTAGAGTTTGAGGCGAACTTCGCCGTTGACGGTTTCCTGCGTCTTGGTGACAAGGGCCTGAATGGCCTCGCGCTCGGGAGCAAACCAGAAGCCGTTGTAGACCATGGAGGCATAGTCGGGGATGAGAGAGTCGCGCACTTTCTGAGCTTCGCGGTCCATGGTGATGGTTTCGATATCGCGGTGAGCAGCCAGCAGGATAGTACCACCGGGGGTCTCATAAATACCGCGGCTCTTCATGCCGACGAAGCGGTTTTCGATGATGTCCACGCGGCCGATGCCGTGCTTACCGCCAAGGTAGTTGAGCACGAGCATGACCCCGAGCGGGTCGAGCAGGGTGTAGCCGTCCTTCTCGCCGACGGGAGAGGTGCCGACCTCTGCCATGATTTCGGTCAGGCCCTCGGTTTGCAGACCAATGATGTTACCCTTTTCAAAGAGGCACTGAAGGTATTGAGGTGCATCGGGAGCATCCTCGGGAGCGGTGGAGAGCAGGTACATGCCGCGATCCTCTTCCTTGGTGGCATCGTACCAAGTATCCTCCAAAATGCCGGCCTCGTAGGAAATGTGCAGGAGGTTGCGGTCCATGGAGTATGGCTTCTTCATGCTCTGGCGGATCGGGATGCCGTGGGACTCAGCATACTGAATCAGTTCGGTACGCCCGGGGAACTGGTCGCGCCATTCCTTCATGCGCCATGGTGCGATCACTTGCAGCTGGGGAGCCAGTGCGTTGATGGAAAGCTCGAATCGTACCTGGTCATTACCCTTGCCTGTTGCACCGTGGGCGATGGCATCTGCACCTTCCGCGATAGCAACATCCACCATGGCCTTGGAGATGCAGGGGCGGGCAATGGATGTGCCCAGCAGATAGCGCCCCTCATACACGGCGTTGGCCTGGAACATGGGGAAAATATAGTTGGCAGCGAAGTCTGCCTTCAGGTCGCCGATGATGCACTTGGAGGCACCCGTGGCAAGGGCCTTTTCTTCCAGACCATCAAGTTCTTCCGCCTGACCTACGTCAGCGCAGTAGGCGATGATTTCAGCGTTGTACTTCTCCTTGAGCCACACCAGAAGAACAGATGTGTCAAGGCCACCGGAGTATGCAAGAACGATCTTCATTTTTACTGAAGTACGCGGCGGTTTACCGCGTACGCGGGTATTATACGTTACTAGCGCACGTTAGGAAAGCAAAATGTGTAGCAGCAGGCTGATTTTTGAAAAAATTACTGTAATGGCTGAGGCGTGCTGGGGGCGTTTCCTGCCGGACCGGATTGTCGTTTTTGGAGCTCGGGCATCATTTCGCGGAGCGTGCGTGCGGAGTCGGGCGCAGTCTTTTCGAGCAGCTCGTAGGTACCGGGTAGTTTAAGCAGGGAAAAGGTGGTGGATTGCATCATCATGTAGATGATGAAAACCGCAGAGATGTATGGAAATGCTCCGGTGCGGCGCGTCTGCAAGGGTAGGGTGCCGGCGAGGGCATCCCACATAGTGATTCCTCTGTTCTTTAACGTCATGTATGCGATGAACATGGTCACTATGCAGATGGGGAAGAGGTAACAGCCCATTCCGATGGCGTTTACAATGACGCTGCGATGAAGAACTTTTCCGAATGTAAGTTGCTGAGTGGTCCCGAATGCAGACAGGTTGATCCCCATGAGCATTTTCCCGGGAGTCGTACCGAAGCGCCAGAGCAGGAAAGCCTCCAGAAAGATAATAGGGAACCAGAAAAGGGGGATGATGAGGTCCGTGAACGGGATATTAAGCAAACTGACTACCCACGCTGCCAGTGCAGAATAAAGCGAGCTGTCCACCAGACGTGCTGCCAGTCTGGTCCAAGGGCGCGGCAGACTGATGACTCTTGTTGTTGTATTCTCGACCTTAATATTTATGACTACCTCATCGGTGGGCAGATCTCCTTTGTTATCAGACTGCTTCGTTTCCTCTGGTGCCGGGCGGTGCTGCTCCTCGTTCTGTTCTTGGTTAACGGGCGCGAGGTAGTCTGCCAAGGCTGGAAGATTTTTCAGCGGCATCCAGGTTGTGCAGCCTGTGTGCCATCCCAGTGTGTCGGGCGAAAGTTCGCCGGTTCTTACAAGAGATAAAATATCCGGCACTGCTGCGGGACCCCGGCGTTGCTTGTTTTTGATCCAATAGATATCCACGGAATGGAAAAAGTATGAGGGGTTATCAGTTGGAGCGTAGCGCCTTCGCCGGATCTTGTCGCGACACGATGATCGCCGGAACAATGGAGGCTATAACGACCATGACGAAGGCCATGACGGCTTGCTTTGTGAAGGTGATGGGATCATATTCTGCCGGAATGGTTATACCATGTGCCTCCATGGGGAAGGGATCCATACCGATGCTGGCGAGTGCTGCCTGTATTTCCAGTCGATAATAAAGCACGAGCAGAGCCAGAATGATACCAAGGATTGAGCCAGCCAATCCGATGATGATTCCCTGCCACGCGAAGATGCCCATGATTTTGCGCGGCGTGGCGCCGAGTGCCTGTAGAACGGCTATTTCACGCTTGCGCTGAATGGACATGGTGAACATAACAGCCATGATGCAGAAACTGGCTATGAGATTGATGGCGGAGAGAACAAAGTTCATCATAATGCGCTCATTGGCAATGAGCTTGTGCCATTGCTCGAAGGCTGATGTCCAGGGCGTGATGAACCAGTGAGCTCCCATAGGCAGCTCATCGGTGGAGGCGGAGTTGTCCGGCAGGATTGCCAGCATACGCTGTTCCACATCCCCGGGTTGGTGTGCGTCTTTCAAACGTACGCAGAGGCCCATGACGTTGCCGGCATTGTCGCCTGAGTATCCCACAACTTCCTGTGCTATGTTGAGCGGCATGTAGACATTCGGACCGTCCATGTTCTCCGGTGCTTGGTAGATGCCGACAACGCGGAGGTCAACAGGCATGACCATTTCGTTAATGCTCTTTACGGCCTTTCCGTCCTCCTTATCTCGATCCAGACCGGCGATGTTCTCGACAGTGCTTTCCCAGAGCTGTTTATCTTGCGGGGTGAAAGGAAGCCCTCCGCTGTGAGCCACCGCGAGTTGATAGAGCGTAGTGCAGGCGTCTATTTCGCTGCGGCGCATTTTCTTGGAGTCGAAGGAGCGGATGAAATTGATGACTTGCTCCAGGCGGGTCGGCTCAACGATATCTCCTCCATTCGCCGGGGAGGTGCCTTCGAACAGGGTGGAGATACTTTGCATGAAGTCCTTGTTGCTTTGCGTGAGGAGCGGATTTTGAATCATTGCGTAGATTTCCGCAACTTCGTCTATACTGCCCACCGGGGTGAGGTGCATTTCGTCACCTACGCTCAGACCTAGTGAATTTGCCGTTTTGCGGGAGATGACACACTCTTGGTCAAATCCCTCTCCGAAGTCAAATGTACCTTCTTTGAGCATGGGTAGCAGGGGGGCGAGCTGCGCTTCATTGTGCGCTTGCAGAGCGGCAAACTGTACCATGATGCGTCCTACCTCGCTTTGTGCAAAGGCTTGTCCCTCCAACTGAGGATAGGCACTGGCGACGTCGGGCATGGCCTGTAGTTGCTCCACCAAAGACTCCCAGTCTGTTCTTTCCTGACTGAGGGCTATACGCTGCATGCCATTGGACTGCGATATGACGTAATGGGGCGTGAAAGCCAGCACTTTTTCTTCCATTTCATTCTGTAATCCCCCCATGACAGAAAGTACAACGATGAGCACCATCACACCGAGAGCCACACCCACCAGACAGATCAGGGTTATGACGGAGAAGAGGGTTCGCAGGGGATTCAGGTATCGGAGAGCCAGCATGAGGCTCAGATTACGTCTCAGAATTTTCATGTCCGGGCACAGTATGGCTTATCTTGCTGCCTGTTGCAAGTCCAAATGCAATGGCCGGGACGTTGCTGACGCACTAAACCCTTGCGTGGGTGCGCGCGGACGTGTAAGATGAGCTCAATGGACGAAAAATTGATTATTATCGGAACGGGGCCTGCCGGATACACGGCAGCCATATATGCTGCTCGTGCGGATCTTTCTCCCTTGGTTTTCACGGGAGAGCAGCTCGGTGGTCAGCTTACTACAACAACAGAGGTGGAGAACTTCCCCGGTTTCCCGGAGGGGATTATGGGGCCTGACCTCATGTTCAATATGTCCCAGCAGGCGGAGAAATTCGGCGCTCGCTACGCATACGAGAACGTGGTCTCTGTCACTCGCGAGGCTTGTAGTGGCAAGTTTGTGGTGACGACTTCCGGCGGTGCTTACAAATCAGCTGCCGTGATCGTCGCTACCGGTGCCAGGGCTCGTTACCTCGGCGTAGAGGGCGAGCAGGAGCTGATCGGTCATGGGTTGACGGCATGTGCCACATGCGATGGCGCGTTCTATCGTGATGTTCCTGTGTGTGTGGTAGGTGGAGGAGATAGTGCTTGTGAGGAGGCTGCCTTCCTCACCCGTTTTGCCTCGAAGGTTTACCTGATCCATCGTCGGGATCAGCTGCGAGCCAGCAAGGCCATGCAGCAGCGCGTGATGGCCAATCCCAAGATTGAACTTGTGTGGAACAGTACGATTGCAGCCTATTCCACCGATGAGACCGGTGAACTTAATGGAGTCACCCTGAAAGATACTGTAACCGGTGAGGAGCGCCCGCTGGAAGTCAAGTGCGTATTCATGGCAATCGGCCACTCTCCCAACAGCAAGTTCCTCGGTGACTTGGTGGATGTAGATGGCGCCGGCTTTATTATTCGTACGAATGGAGGTACTGCGACTAAGACCCCCGGCTTGTTTGCAGCCGGCGATGTGGCCGACCCTGTATATCGCCAGGCTATTTCCGCAGCGGGCATGGGCTGCTGGGCTGCCATTGAGGCTGAGCGTTACCTGCTTGCTCAGGAGTAAATTTCGCAGATCACACCTTGTTGCCATGAATAAGAAACTCTCTTCGTGGATGGCTGCGGCAGGAGTAGCAATGCTACTAGCATCTTGTCAATCTCCCGAGTTGCTGCTTCAGCAGGCTCGTGGCTATGCAGATGCCGGTAATCACGTCGAGGCTTTGCCACTCTACCGGGAGGCCGCCGAGGCCGGTTTGCCTGAGGCTCAGCTTGCTCTGGGCAAGTGCTATGATTTTGGTCGAGGCGTGAAGGCCAATCCCTCAGAAGCCGTCCGATGGTATGCTCGCGCTGCCGAGGCCGGCAATGCAGATGCTCAGGATAATCTGGCTACCTGCTATGCAGAAGGCTATGGAGTACCTCGTAATCTTCCTCTTGCCTTCCGCTGGTATAGTGCTGCAGCCGCACAGGGAAATGCGTATGCTTACAACAACCTCGGTCTCTGCTACCGCAATGGCGAGGGCGTACCCGTCGATCATGTGAAGGCAACGGAGTGTTTCTACAAGTCTGCCGTGAGTGGCAATGCCAATGGTCAGTATAACCTTGGTCGCAGCTATTACCACGGTTTGGGAGTTCCCGTTGATCATGAGCAGGCTCGTATGTGGATAAGCCGTGCAGCTCAGCAGGGGCACCAGAATGCCGCTGCTTTCATGCAGGACAACAACTGGCTCTGATTTGTACTTTTGGCCGCGCTCCGTTGAGCGCGGCCGCTTTTCCTCTTTTCCGAACAGATAATTCTTCTATGACCTCATCATCCGGGGAAAGAACCCCGTGGGCTTCCTTCTGGAGTCTCAGTATCATTCAGTCCATGAATTCCCTCAATGAGAAGGGTGTTCAGTTCATGCTCATTGCCTTGGGAATATGGATGGGTGCTGAGCTGCAGTACTCTCTCTCCGTCCTTATCGTATTGCCTTTTGTTCTATTTTCCCCGTTGGCCGGGTGGTTATCGGATCGCTATTGCAAGACTCGCCTCCTGCAATCCATGGTGTTGTTGCAAGTGATTGTGTTGGCCGGAATGACTTTCGGGTTGTTTGCACACAATCTGTGGATTGCAATTGGATTTTTTACGATTTTCTGTGTGCAGGCCATGTTTTTCAGCCCTGCCAAGAAAGGGCTGGTAAAAGATATTGTCGGTTCTGCCAATATAGGATTTGCCAGTGGCATTCTGGAGATTACCTCCATGTTGGCGCTGTTGTTGGGGCAGATCGGAGCTTTGTTCATTGTCTATAGCCTGTTGAAGAAATGGGGTCCCTCAGCCGGCTGGGAGGCGGCTGCCTGGCCTTGTGCCATCTGTATGTGTGGTGCCGTCTTGGTTTTTATTCTCAGTCTGTATATCCCCCGTTTCAAACCGGAGAGTACGCGTCCCTTCAGATGGGGGATCCTGTGGGAGCACTTTGTGCAGTTGCGGATGTTGTGGCGTACTCCTGTTCTGCGGAATAGTGAGATCGGAATTGGTTATTTCTGGTTTATTGCCGGTACGATGATTCTCATCGCCCTGCAAATGGCTGCAGAGGCACACCCCGTTTGCTCCTCGGACGACTTCATGCAGGTACTGGGTCAGCAGAAAGATTCTGCCCTTCTGATGGCTTGGATCAGCGGTGGTTCCATTCTTGGCGGGGTGACGGCCTCCATTATTTGTGCCGGGCGCATCCGTACTTGGGTGGCAACGGTCGGTGGTATCGGCATGACGATTGGCTGTTTGTTGCTGGCACTTGTACCATATGGTACGCCTGTTTTCTTCATCACTTTGTCTCTGACCGGCTTTACGGCTGCCGGCTACTTGGTGCCGCTCAATGCCTTGCTTCAGGACAAGGCAGATAATGATAAGCGTGGCGATGTTATCGCTGCCGGAAACCTGGTTGATTGTTTCTTGGGCATTATGTCAGTCGTAGTGCAGGGCGGGCTGAAATATGTCGGCGTCAGTCCGCAGCTGCAGTGCGGTCTGCTTGCTGTGAGCAGCGCGGCTGTGGCCGTCTTTATCTACAAAAAAGTACGTCTTATATCCTGAACCGCATGAGAGCTGATCAGAACATGTTTCGAAGGGAATTCAAAGACACTGCAGCCCGTTCTGCAGTGCCATTGCTGTTGCTTGCTGTACTGGGGTTGAGTTCGTGTAGTGTAGAGCAGCGGTTAGCTGATGTCTCAGCAGACGTGGAACTGACTTTTGCTCAGGCGAAGGCGTGGGAAGAGTTGCCTCTGCGCACCATATCCTGGCATCAGGCCCTTTCGATGATTCATAATAATAACATCGAACTTAAGCAGATTTCTTCCAGTATAGCTCGCTATGAACGCGAAGGTCTGAGTGTCTATACTGATATGATTCCGGGGCTTTCGTACTATGGGTATATTACCAAGACTCTCAACGATCTTTCCGGTACATACCACAGTTCGGATGTCAATTCAAATTTCAATGTAACATTCAACCTGCCGACTCTTACAAATATCCCATACAGAGTGTATAGCTCCCGGGCTAACACGTTCGCCGCTATCAAGGCCAGGGAACTCAGAGAACGTGATCTTACCTCCAGACTGTATTCTCAGATCCGTAACCGAGAAATTGAACTCAAGCGCCGAGAACTCGAGAAGTCCATGCCTGACAGCACGGAGCAGAGCCGGATGTTGCGAGAGAGTGCTCAGCGATTGGCAGATGGTACTCATTGGAAAATGGTGGCAGACATACTCGGGGATCATACAGCACGTTGGCAGATCCTGCCGGAGTCTATGCCACGGGTGAAATGGAGTGAGTATCTCCCACGGTTCAGAAATCTCGATCCGCTTTCCGTTAGCAGATTTGCCATCCGACTGGAACAGTCCCGGCTGGCTCAGTATGGTATAGCCCTTCAATATCTGCCTACGATCAATACGAACCTGTACAGTCCTTCACTTTTCTCCTCAACCGGCGGCACTTATGAGGGAACCTTCCTGAGCGGGGAGGATACTCGTTTGAATTTGAATGCCAGTTACCTGTTCGACACCCAGCTCGACACCTGGCATGCTTATCGTGACCGAGTGGATGAGTATGAGAATACACGCAGAACCGTTGCGGCCGACATCATGGCACATAAGCACAAGCTCAACCAGTTGCGCCAGAGTGTGCTGGACTATGAGAGCTGGCGCAGTTACATGTACAAGAGGATGGAATATCTGAAGTCCACTCCTGTTGTTACGGCAGAGGAACAACTGCTGCGCGACTCCACCATCATGGAAATGAGAATGGAGCTTCTCAATCAGGAGCGTCAGGTGGTGGAGAGCGAGGCTGCTGTCATTCTTGAGTACGGCCTTTCATCCGAGTAAGCCTTCAGCTCGCTTTTTTGCGGGCATCTGCCTTTCTCGGTTTGTAGCCATTTGCACTACGTTCTCCGCTCGCAGAGGGGGGTGCGCTCTTGAGCCTTCGGTCAAGACCGAACTCCCAGTCAAGCGTGTCGATCTCGCCGTGAATGACGATGTCGATCATGAAGTCAGAAAGGAAGGTAATCGGGGAGAGAATGATTGTAGGCAGACTGGAAATCTTTGGCCAGAGATTACCTCGAATGTAAAGAGTATCCAGATCAATGTTGAGCTTCATGTCCACATCCAAGTTGTAACCATGAGCGGTCATGTCGTATGCTCTCAATCGTCCTCCGGCTATGGCAAATTTGGCATGAGCATCCTGAATGTCATAAGCAAAGATGTGGTTGTAGCCTGGTATTTTCTTCGCTTGCTTGCCGAAGTCTGATATGAAGTTACCCGTACCGGAGAATGCCTTGGCAATGTATCCGGGTTCGCGTCCTTCCTCGGTGCTCTGAGCCGCGCTTTCGAGAAGTAGCAGCTTGGATGGTAAGTCTGTTACAAGATCGCCCACAGGCTGGAAGAGCGAGAAGCCCATCAGATCGCCATTCACGACACTGACTTCTCCATAGGCCTGAATATCGTTGAGATCCGGGGTCGGTGAGCGGAAGCGGATCTGACCATTGCAAAGTGCGGAGGTGAAGTCGGTGTTGTAAGATTTCAGGATGCTTTGCAGGTTCATATTCGAGGCCGAGACCATTCCGTCGAATGAAGTCCGCTCCGTGCTGAAGCCGATTTTGACGATCGCATTGAGTACCCCTTCCCAGCAGGAGGCGTTCATCTTATCCAGCAGCACATAATCATCTGTCAAATTGATAAAACCATTGAAGTGCCGAAGAGGTATGGTCGTCCCCAAGAATCGGAAGCCGCAGAGGGCTGATGACTTCGCCTTGATGGTGCCGGACATGGGGCGCTTGCAATCAGAATAGATGGGGAATACGCAACCGGGCGTCTCGATTCTGACCGGAGTGGGCGTGATGACATCCTCCAGGAAGGAATGCAGCGGTGCGTAGTACATGCCCAGAGCGTAAGCCGGGAATGCCTCGCCGTGGAGATTGACCAATTCCACGAAACTATTTTCAACATCGATGATGACAGCGTTGCCCGTCAGAGTGGTATTGCGATGTCGGGCTATTACGTCGGCAGCAGATGTGCCGAGTGCAGAGAAATCCTGTCTGATCAGCCATGGTGTATTGTTGTAGACCATGTTGATATCGCCGATCGTGATGGAGCATTCATCCTTCACAGGTGTTCCGTTTTGTTGATAATCGTAACGCACTTTACTACGGACGTAGCAGGTTGCATGCTCGGTGTAGGAGTACGGATCCGGTCCCAGGTCGGTACGTTGTCTTTCTCTCCCTTTGTCATCTTCCTCAATGACGGAGAGCTGGTATCCCACATTCCGGAGCTCAAGTTTGCAGTAGCTATCTACGCTGAGCCCCTCGGAATAATCCACACTGACATCGATATCGGTGATGATGTTGCGGCTGGAATGGGTAAAGCGGAAATCACGAATAATGTTGTGGGCTGTTGTCGAGTCGATAAGCTGATCGACTACATCGACGCGGATGGTATTGCTACCGGTGACTGTCAGGCGCCCATCGGTATGTCCCTTCACCAGAGCGCGGAACACATCCTGCTCGTGTCCGGCTTCCAGATCGACCTGATAATGGTATCCATTATCATTTGCCGGTCGCACATGCACATCCGCCTTGAGAGATACAGGAACTTCCTTCCCTTGGAATGCTACCACTTTGAACGGGGTTCGGATGAGCCGGGGAATGTCCAAGTTCAGGTGTACGAGCTCCGGTCGATTTTCCCGCGTGTTGAAATTCACTAAACCGACTGCCGTCAACTTATCGGGCAATTTCAGATGAGGGATGGTTACCTCAAAATGTTCCAACAAACTGCCTAGTGAGGAGGGCGCGATTTCTGCTCGCAGATCTTCCAGCAACAAGCGATCAGCGTTGGCCCAGTTCAGGCTGGTTTGCAGCTTGTTGGTACGTGCCGCAAGCTCGCCTTCTCCCTCGGGGATGAAGGTGAGATGCGCGGAACCGACTTGCCCTTGTTCCATGCTGGCTTGAAGTTCAACTTGTCCCAATTTCTGATCTTCGTGGAAGATGGCAGATATGTTGGAGCTGATCTCGGTTTCCGAGAACATGTCGGCCAGGGTGGTGGAGAGCGGTTGCAGATTACGGAGAGAGAGAATGGAGAATGTTAGCTCATCGAGCTTGAGTTTGTCCCGGGTAAGATCGGCTGCGCTCATATCCCCGCAGAGCTCAGCAATTCGGAGCTGATCATCCTTGTAGCTGAGCCGACTCATATCGAGCGAGAGCGAAAGATTGTTTGCCTGCAAGCCATCCATCTCGAGGTGTGCTATGCTTCCTTGCTCTCCGGGGAGTAGGTGGAGCCGACCAATAGTCAGCTCTCCGTCTTGGTGGGATATGGAATCCGCACTCAGCGAAAAGTCTGTATTTTGAAGAGTGGCGTTGTGCCAACTTACCTCCTGTGCGTGGAATGTTATCTTGGCTTGGTCTGCTGCCGATGGGCATTTGTTTTCCGCCTGAACAATGTTGTTGATCTCTGTTTGGAGACGGGGGGATACAAGGGAGATATCGCCGTATTGCAGTCGATCCAGTTCGAGAGCCATGGACAGGGTGTGTATATCCGGCGTGAAATCCTTCCAGTCTTTGTGCTCCGTGTCGAAGAGCGGAGTAGTCAGTTTGGCTTTTACCTGCAACTTCAGACGATCGCCGAGCTGCCAATCTTCCGGAATGACAAGAGGCGTGGAAGTGAACTCATTGATCAGAGCCACCCCTTCTTCTATATCGAAGTCGGCGCTCAGCTGTGCTGCTCCCTCACCATTGTTTGCCGTTGCAGAAATGTCAAACCTGTTGCTGCCGAAGTTAAGCCTGAGATGATGAAGATTGAAGTTACCATCATGGTAGAAAAACTCCACTCCGAGCATGTCTATGCAGTGCTCTCCGATGTAAAGATCTTCTTGCTCCAGTTTTCCGTAGACGTGGATTTTGGCTGGGGTGAAATCCTCCTCGAATTCAATGTTGCCATTCAGGGAAATGAAGGGAGCCTTCTCCGGCGCGTGCGTGATTTTTTTGAGTAGTGGAACGTCTATCCCTTCGTTTACCAGCAGCTCTGTGAGCATGGGAATGAGCGGGATGGTGCTGTCAAGACGGAAGCCCAATTCTTTGGCTCGCGCGTAATATGCAGCTTGCAGCGCTGCGGTGGACGGTGGATCAATGGTATTGAAGCTGAGGGAGTTTATAACTAAACTTCCATTCCGGTACAACAAGTCGAAGCGAGCATTGCGAACATGGAAACCATCGAAGTCATACTTCGGCATGTCGCCTTGCACACTAACGGAGAGTAATCGTTTTTTGCGAAGATGAATTCTCAGTTCAGGAGTGTCCTTAAGTTCCCAGTTCTGTTCGGTAATGACGTGATGCACCTTTGCCGCATAGGGAGCAATCTGATGGAGTAGTGACGGAAGATCCGGTTTGAAGTGGGACTGCTGTTCACTTTCGGCTTGTGTGGTATTTGTCGGTTCCTCTGAAGAAGCCAGGAATTCTCCGCTCAGAAGTACACTCACTCCATCTACGCTGAGGGAGCCGGAGCTTATCTGATAATCGCCGGATTTATTTTGCCTGACGACCACCATAATATCATCGATGTGCAGATATTCCGGCGATTCCTGGAGCGGCAGCCGGATTTGCCCGGAACGGAGCTTCGCCTTGTTCAGCGCGATTTCTCCCTTGAGCAACTTGTAGAGGCTCAAGCTGGCTGTCAGATCAGCTTGCAGCAGAGGGGCGGCATCTTCTTTGGTCGCGAAGATCCTCACCCCCTCCGCTTTGAGAGCCAGTCCGTTAAAGGGAGCCAAGTACAGGGACTTCACCTTCAGAGGTATGCCTGCTGCATGTGCCTCCTGCTCAATCTTTCTCAGCACGCAGTCCGGCAATCCTGCTATACTGAGCCAGCCTATGATGGCACACAATAACAGAAAAACCACCAGATACACGGTCGGTATGAAGGAGCCAACGCGTCTGACGGTGATTTTTCTGCCCATGTGCTTTGCTTCTGAGAAGTTTTGCGTTAAATTTCAGGGTCAAACTCTCCTTCGGGAAGGGGAGGTGCTTTCGGGAGATTATTTTCGATGTCGTCCAGTAGGTTAACGAGATCCACACCACGTTGGGCGGAATTGTCGTGTTTGAAGGTCAGGCGCGGGGTGTTGCGGAGGATCACTCGCTTGCTTACAGCTTTCTGAATCGCTCCGCGATGGCGCGTGAGCTTGTCGATTACTTGGGCCGGAGCCATTCGTCCGACCACGCCGACCCACACGCGCCCCTCCTTCAGGTCTTCGGTGATTTCGACCTGAAGGATGGAGACTATGGTGCCGTTCCATTCAAACTCCTTCTGGATGAAGGAGCCGATTTCACGTTTCATCAATTCATTAACCTTATCGAGGCGGCGTGTAGCCATAATTTGTTGCGGGTCAGAGTGTTTGTTTGATCTTCTCGAGCGTGTAACACTCGATCACATCACCTTCCTCGTAGTCGTTGTAATCAGCCAGGCGGATACCGCATTCCAGACCTGCCTTGACTTCTTCCACTTCATCCTGGAAGCGGCGAAGCGTAGACATCTTGCCATCGAATACGACTTGTCCGTCGCGGAGTACGCGGGCTTCGGCGGTGCGCAGCATCTTGCCGTCCGATACATAAGACCCGGCTGCGCGACCTTTGTTCAACTTAAACACCTGCTTGATTTCGGCATGACCGAGAATAGTCTCTCGAGTCTCGGGCTCCAGCAAGCCGAGCATGGCATCCTTCACCTGGTCTATGAGCTCGTAGACAATGGAGTAGATCTTAACCTGCACGCCTTCGCGCTTAACTGCCTTTACAGCGTTGCTCTCCACTTTCACGTTGAATCCGAGAATCACGGCATCGGAAGAGGATGCCAGCAGCACATCACTTTCCGAGATGGGACCTGCCGCAGCACCGATGAACTGGCATTCAACCTTGTCACTCTCGATGTCGAGAATGGCCTTCTTGATTGCCTCCACCGAGCCCTGTACATCACCCTTGAGGTAGAGCTTGAGTACAGCCTTCTGGCTACCATCACCCATCATGGCCAAGATGTCCTCCATACGGGAACGTCGAGGAGCACTCAGGCGTTCCTGGCGCAGTTCCTCCTGTCGCTCCTCGGCCAGTTTGCGAGCTGCGCGTTCGTTGTCCATTTCCACCAGCTCATCGCCCACATTGGGGGTCTGGAGGAACCCGGAAACCTCAGCTGGCATACCGGGAGTAACTTTCTTGATGGCTTTGCCCTGATCGTTGAACAAGGTCTTGATTTTACCTGCGTATGGGCCGCAGATAAAGGGCATACCAACCTTGAGGGTGCCACTCTGCACGATGACTGTGGCAGAGCTGCCCTTACCTTGCTCCATGCGAGCCTCGATGATGGAGGCTCGGCAATTGGCTCGGGGATTGGCCTTGAGTTCCAGCACTTCGGCCTGCAGGCAGAGCAGATCCAGAAGATCATCGATGCCATCACCGGTATGGGCGGATACATTTACGCACTCGATTTCACCGCCGAAGTCAGTCGGCATGAGCCCCTCTTCCATCAGCTGCGTGCGCACGCGGATGGGATCGGCCGCAGGCAGATCGCACTTGTTTACCGCAACGATGATCGTTTTGTTGGCTGCCTTGGCGTGGGTGATCGCCTCGCGGGTCTGGGGCATGATGCCGTCATTGGCTGCTACGACCAGCACTACGATGTCCGTCACGTCTGCACCGCGGGCTCGCATCTCGGTGAATATTGCGTGACCGGGAGTATCGATGAAGGTCAGCTTGTTGCCGGCATGTTCGACGGAGTAAGCACCGATGTGCTGGGTGATACCGCCGGCTTCACCGGCTACCACCTTGGTGCGGCGGATGTAGTCGAGCAGGGAGGTCTTTCCGTGGTCAACGTGTCCCATCACGGTGATGATGGGGGTGCGTACCTTGAGTACGTCCTCGGGTTCCTCTTCCACTGCAACCGGCTCCGGCTCTTTCACCACCTCAACAGGTGCTTTCACGCCGGCTCCTTTTTCTCTCTTGACGCGTTCGAAGGCAAAGCCGTGCTTTTCGCAAAGTGCTGCCACCTGATCGCTGTCGAGGGTTGTTGCCGGATTGGCGAATACTCCCATGGGCAGCAGCTCTGCAATCAGCTTGAAGGGCTTGAGGTTCATCTGAGCTGCCAGCTCAGCTACGGAGACCGGCGGCTTTACATTGATGGTACGGGTTTCCGATGCCGAGGCAGCGGGGGCCGGTGCCGCGGCAGGTGCTGCCGCCGGTGCGGGCTTGGGCTCAGGCTTGGGTTCAGGCTTGGGTTCAGACTTCGGGGCCGGCTTCGCGGGGGCAGGTGCAGGCTCCGGAGCAACTGCCGCTGCGGCTTTGGGTGCTTTCTTCTTCTGAGGGCTCAGCAGATCAAGAGCCGCTTTGCGCGAGGTGTTGGCCGTTGTGCTGCGTGGTGCAGCCTGTGCGGGGGCTGCTGACTTACCTGCCGCTGTTGTCGCAGGGACCGACTTCTTTTTCTTGGTACCGCCGAGCAGGTCCAGCACTTCGCCTTTCTTGGTCTTCGGGTCAGACATGTTATATGAAAATACGGGTTCTTGTGCCTGAATTATCAGGCGTTCTTAGCTTTATCTACGATGGCGAATGCCTGATCTTCGCTTATGCCCAGGGCATCCACCAGGTCTTCAGGCTGCACATAGCTGGCAATGCCCTGTACGGTGGTGAAACCGGCTGCGATCATCGCTGTGGCCAGTTCGGGAGTGACGTTGAGCACATTCACCAGTTCCTCTGCTCCTTCGGTGGCAATGGTGCGGGTGCGGGTCATGTTGTCGTAGGGCTCTACACGTACGTCCCAGCGATCGTTCGGGGCGGAGATCAGACGGGCTGTCAAGCGTACGTTCTGACCACGGCGACCCTTGGCTTTCGCGGCGGCTTTGTCGTCCGCCACATAGACTGTGATGACCTTGTTTGAGCTGTCAACATCGATCTTTACCGGATCAATCGGAGCGAGGGACTCCTGCACCATGGCGGCTTTGTCATCGGAATACTCGAGGATGTCGATCTTCTCGCGGTTGAGTTCGTTCACCACGTTCTTTACGCGAGCTCCGCGCATACCCACGCAGGCTCCGATGGGGTCTACATTCGGATCCTCGCTGCGAACTACCATCTTGGTGCGGTAGCCTGCCTCGCGCACAATGTTGACGATTTCAACCGTGTGTTCGTATATCTCCATGACTTCGTTCTCGAAGAGACGTCGTACCAAGTTGGGATGGCTGCGGGAGAGGATAAGCTCATGACCGCGTGCTCCATCACGAACTTCCACGACATAGAACCTCATCTTGTCACCGGCGGTATACTCCTCGCCGGGTATGCGCTGGCGCAGGGGAACCAAGCCTTCAAACTTGTCCACCTCCACTATGACATCGCCCTTGTCATAGCGGCGTACCGTACCGGTAACCAGCTCACCTATGCGATCCTTGAAGGCATCGGCAAGCATCTCCTGCTCAGCCTTGCGAATGCGCTGCTGCATGGTCTGTCGGGCTGTTTGCACGGCGATGCGACCGAAGTCCTTGGGGGTGATGTTCATGGAGATCTTCTGACCGATGCTCACGATCTTGCCGGTGCGAGCGGCCATAGCCTCCGCAGCGGAGAGCTTGATCTCATTGAATGGGTCACTGAAATCCTCATCTGCTACGACCTCCATGCGTGCCTTGATCTTCACGCTGTTCTTCTGGGGATCGATTACCGCTTTGATGTTACGGATTCTGTCTGCACCATCTACCATCTTGGAGTAGGCGGTGAGGAAGGAAGCTTCGAGAGCCTGCAGGACTCGCTCGCGGGTGAGGTCTTTTTCGCGAACGTAGAAGTCGATTAGCGCGGAGATATCTGTGGCTGCCATAGTGTCTGATGTTTAAATGATGAAACTTAACCGGTCATAAAAAAAGAGCGGGTCCACGACCCGCTCCAATCTCATCAGACCGGAACTTGCTCGCGTCAATGCTATCATCCGGCGTTGATTTAGTCAAGCAAAATGCCTGACAAATCTCGATTTTTTGGCAGTTTGATTACTTGGTTTCGGTATTGGTTTCCGGTAGTGGGTCGGCATAAATGACGGCCGGATTGATTTTGGGTATGACATTGGCACTCCGAATAGCTCGCTTGCTCACTCGGGCGTGCTCGAGAATCATGGCAAGTCTCGCGAGCTGCTCCTTGATTTCATAGACTTGCATGAGCACCTCCGTACCATTTTCGAGCATGATGACCATCTTCCATTCCTTGGGGCGGAAGATTTCGCTGATGGCGGGTATTTCCGTCAGGTTATAGGCATTGGAGGCTGCTATCAGCTCCTTAATGGGGCGGCAGGTTTGTTCCCGGATGACGGTGCCGGAGCGGAACTCCGGGACGTCTTCGGGCTGCAGGTACCAGGTCGGAGCGTTCAGGAAGTTGCGATGGTAGTTCTCATTCACCGGAAAGAGTACCCCCTTGGGATCCATGAACAGGCGCGTATGGTTGCCGGTTTCTGCCCCGTTTTCCATTTCAACATAGACGACCGGTATGCGCTCATCCACTTCGATATGGAGTGTCTCCGGCATTTCTGCACGGATGGTTGCTGCCGCTATGCAGGGGTGATTCTCAAGCGTGCTCTCCATGCCGTTGACATCCAGAGTCGCCATATTGATGGCCTCCTTGATACCGAGAATTTCCATGGCCTGAGTGCGCGAGATGAGCCCGTGCCGCGAGACGTAGCTTACGTTGTCAATACTCAGACTGTATGCCTTTTCCACGGCCAGATTGATGGCGTACCACAGTCCCCAGCATATCGGAGCCGCCGCGAGCAGGATGAGCAGCCAGCGGCGCAGTCGGCGTGCGCCACGCTTGAACGCCAGCAGACTGAAGAGGCGGTCTTTCAGAGAAAGAGCCTTCTCCAGCAACTGCACGTTCTGTTTTTCCGTGCGGTATTTGTTCTGTGGCTTCATGCGTGGCGTGCTGCTCAGCCTCGCGGCTGATTGAGGGAGATCTCAGCTATTTTGGTGCAGAGTTCGCCGAAGCTTATGCCGACGGCTGCGGCTGCTTTCGGGAAGAGTGAGGCGCTTGTCATGCCCGGAATGGTATTGATTTCCAGTACATAGGGCTTGCCATCATCTGTCAGAAGTACATCCACGCGACCATAGACCTCCACATTCAGTGCCTTGTAGGCAGCAAGTGCTGCTTCTTGCACGGCTTTCGTCTCATCTTCCGTTATGTCGGCCGGGCAGATATAGTCCGATCCCACACCTCCGGAGAGTGAGGGGTATTTATTGGCAAAGTCGTAGAATCCCTCACGCGGAGCGATATGAATGACGGGCAGGGGGATGCCGTTGAAGATGGCCACGGTAAGCTCCTTGCCTTTGATGTATTCTTCCACCAGAATATCCGTGCCGTACTTGGCGGCCTCAGCTACGGCTGCCGGCAGCTCCTCCTCCGTTTTGACGATGCTCACCCCCACGGATGACCCCTCGCAGGGGGGCTTGATGACGCAGGGAACCCCGATGTTGGGCACCTGCCCGGAGGGGATGACTTCGTCCGCGGGGGTCGGTACTCCCGCGGCAAAGAAGGCCTTTTTGGTCAGGATTTTGTCGAAACAGTTGCGGCTGGTAACTGAGCCTGCTCCCGTGTAGGGTATGCCCAGCTCTTCCAAGTAGCTCTGCAGTCCACCATCTTCGCCGTATGTGCCGTGGATCATGTTGTAGCACAGCTCAGTTCCCTCCGGGATAGCGGGGCGTACGCTGTCGACCACCACGGGGGTCACATGGGTGAATCCTTCGGCTTGCAGGGCTTTCAGTACGGCATTGCCGGACACCAGGGAAACTTCGCGCTCCGAGCCGGGACCTCCCATCAGCAGAGCGATGGCTGTATCTTTCTTAAGTGTTTTCATGTGTGATGTATGGGTGAAGTGCGCTTTCGCGCATCAGAATTCAACTTCGCGATCACCAATTACCTGAACTTCTGTTTTCAGGGTGATATTGCGCTCCGTCTTGGCCTTGTTGCGGATGAAGTCGATGAGCTCGGTGACATCCGTAGCCTTGGCCTGACCGGTATTGACGATGAAATTGGCGTGTTTGGGGGAGATCATGGCGCCTCCTATGGCATAGCCTTTCAGCCCCAATTCATCGATGAGTTTTCCTGCGGGGATTTCGGTGGGGTTGACGAAGGTGCAGCCGGCACTGGGCTCGGTGGGCTGGCTTGCCTTGCGGCGCATGCGGTTAGCCTCGGTCTCGGCCTCGATCTGCTTGGGATCGCCGGGAGTACCGCTGAAGGTTGCCTGCATGACCAGGTTGTGCTCGAAGTCGGGAATCAGTCGATAGCGGGCAGGGCGCATGCTATCTTTTTCAAACTCGATGATATCTCCATCATCATTGAGTGCCAGCGCAGAGCGGAATACACTCCACATATCACCTCCCATGGCTCCGGCGTTCTGGCGTAGGCTACCGCCCACATAGCCGGGTATGCCATCCATCCATTCAAATCCGCTTATCCCGTTCTGGGCAGCGAAGGCCGCGAGTTTCTTCAGTTTGACACCGGCTCCGGCAACGATCTTGTTGCCGCGCATTTCCAACTTGAGGAAATCACCGGCTGCGGGATGAATGACCGCTCCACGTATGCCACCTTCGCGGACGATGAGATTGGAGCCGCGCCCGATTGTATGTACCGGGATGTTGCGGTCCTTGAAGAAGTTGACAACGGCCTGCATGCGTTCGAAGCTGTCCGGTTCGATCCAGTACTGAGCTTCGCCACCTACCCCGGCGGTTGTGTGTTTGCTCATGGGTTCGTACAGGCGGCAGGTGAACCCACTTCCGCACTCCTGCTGTAGTTCTGCAAGCACGCGCAGATCGGCGGCTATTTTCTTACCGGCTTCGTGTACATTACCGGCTCCTAGGGTGATGAAGAGATCGCCGGGGCGCAGGATATTGCCTACCTTGTGGTGAGCCAAGGCGAGGTTCGGCAGGAACTCCGCATCCACCGGACCATTCTCCTGTACGGCATCCACGATAGTCTGACCGCTGATTCCGGGAATGGGCGGCTCACTGGCAGGGTAGACATCTGCTACATAGAGCTTATCCACGTTTTGCAGTACCCGACCGAAGTCATCGCGCAGCAGCTGGGTGCGCGTGTAGCGGTGCGGTTGGAACAGTACGATCAATCTCTCCGGTTTCAGGCTCTGGGCAGTCTGCAGAGTTGCCGCAATTTCGGTGGGGTGGTGACCATAGTCATCCACAACGCGGTAGTCACGGGACAGGTACTTGGTTTCAAAGCGTCTGCGAGCACCGGCGAAACTTACCAGTCCGCGCGTGATGCTGGCGAAGTCGCAGCCCAATTCCAGCGCCAGAGCTGTAGCCGCCAGCGAGTTCAGCACATTGTGGCGACCGGGGATACCCAGCTCCACGCGTCCGAGTGCGGTTCCTTTGTAGTTGATGGTGTAGAGAGTACGTCCGCGCTTGACGGTCACATCCGTTGCGGTGTAATCTGCATCCTGCCAGCCGTAGGAGATTGTATTGGGATATTGGGAACAGACGTCAGCGGCTCCGGCATCGCTCTTGCAGTAGATGAGCTTACCGCGGGTCTGGCTGCACAGGCGGTGGAACACGCTCTTGATGTGGTCGAGATCGCGATAGAAATCAAGATGTTCTGCCTCTATATTCAGGATGATGCTGTGCTCAGGAATATAGTTTACGAGGGTGCCATCACTTTCATCGCCTTCGGCTACCAGATATTCGCTGTCCTGAGTCCAGTGGGCATTGGCTCCCAGTACAGGAATCTCCGCTCCTACATAGTGGCAGGGGCGCATGCGTCCCTCGCGCAGCAGGTGTGCACTCATGGCGGAGGTTGTTGTTTTGCCGTGGGTTCCGGCCACGACCACTCCCTTCTTGTTGTTCAGAATGGCAGCCAGGCATTCCGCACGGCGCAGGCACAGACATCCCTTCTGACGAGCGGCGGCAAGAGCTACATTTTCCTCGCGTATGGCGCTGGAATAAATTACTACCTCGGCATCGCTCACCGAATCGGCACTATGCGGGCAGGAGAATACGAGTCCGGCCTGCTGAAGTCTCTCTGTTTCATCGCTTGTTACTCGGTCACAACCGCTTACGCGATGCCCCATCTCCAACAACATGCGTGCCAGTCCACTCATGCCGGCACCTGCTACTCCGATGAGATGTATGCGTACGGGATTTTCCCGATCCAGAAGCCTTTTGCGTAACTGTTCAATCATAGCTCTTGCGTGTTATTATATACGATTGAGTGCCACAATCAAGACAAATGTCTTTCCGGCGTTCTCAAAATATCCGTTTGTCTGCTCTTCCGGCATTGATGGGAGAGCAAAAGCAGCCGGGGAAATTTCCTTCCCCGGCTGCCGTAGGTTCTTCTATTTGCGTCAGAACGAGCGGCTGAAGCCGATGTAGGCACTGTGGCTGTTGGCGTGCTGCATGAGCTCCAGGTTGTAAGCGGCGTTCACGGACCAGTTCTCGTTGAGGGCATGGCTGCCGCCAACGGAGAAGTTGATGCCCGCTCGCCCCGGGTTCGAGCCCTTGCTGCGGACGCCGCTGACCTCGGCGGTCGGGTTGTTGCGTACCATGTCGCCCACGAAGCTCAGCTCGGCATACATGCTGCTGCGGTCGCTGAACTTGTGGCCCAGGCTCACACCGAGCTCACCGCGCAGGTTCTGTACGGAGCCACTGGTTGCACCGGGGGCGATGTCGCCGCTGTCGGTGGTCAGGTACTCCAGTCCGGCAAAGCCGCTCAGGGTGGTGCGCTCGCTCAGGGCATAGCCG
>JAZQCA010000063.1:0-24084 GCA_045545975.1 Akkermansia sp. | reverse complement strand
TGTTTTTCGTATACTCAACCGCGTAAGCTGACCATCCTGCTATTGGTAAAATCTCGTTTATTGTTTTCACACCTCATTCTAACGAGATTTATGCAGGGTGGTCAGTTTTCTCTTTTGTCATAAAATCTGACGCAGCGCCATAAAAAAGGTAATTGGAACCCGTGAAACGGGTGACAGAAACGGTTGCATATCATAGAGCTGCGCCTTCTGTCACCCGTTTCACGGGTTCCATGTTTTTTATTACCAAACGAGGGGCTTACGCCCCTCGCTATGGATATGTCGCCCACTAACGTGGGCTATAAATTCCGCTCGCCTACGGCTCGAAAACTAATCGCCAAAGTCCAATTTGTCGTTGAGTCCAAGCAATATTCTTTAATTGCCGGAGCAATAATTTCAATTATACCCACGCGTATCATATAGACTCTATAAGCCCCGCCATCGGCAGATCCCGGAAATTCGTAGCTGGCGCATGCCCGCTCAAATCGGAGCCACGGATGTGCCGATGCTACGCTCATCCAATACATTTACCACATACATCGGCGGATGTTACATTTTTGGACTTCACTTTGTGCTGTCAGTATGATAGAATGTGCGCGACACCAAGTGTTCCCCACGTTAAATCAACCAGTTTTATGACGCCGAAACACATCGTTGCCGTTATCGACTACGGCTCACAGTACACACAGCTCATCGTGCGCCGCGTGCGCGAGCTGGGCTACCTCGCCAAGCTCTACGCGCTTGAGGATCTCCACGAGATCAGCTCCCCCGGAGCCATCATTCTGTCCGGTGGTCCCCGCAGCACCTCCGAGCCGGACGCCCCCGACATTGACTTCGAATGGCTCACCTCTTTCAATGTACCCATTCTGGGTGTGTGCTACGGCATGCAGCTGCTCAATATCAAGACCGGTGGTACCGTCCGTAGCAGCAACAAGCGCGAGTACGGTCCCGCCGCTCTCATACCCGAGAAGCTCGAAGGTCTCTATGCCGACATGTCCCCCTCCTCGCAGGTCTGGATGAGCCATTCCGATACCGTTGACCACCTCGCCGATAACTGCAAGGTCATCGCACGCAACAGCGATGGAGTACCCGTCTCCCTCCAGTGGGGTGACTCCATGTTCGGCATCCAGTTCCACCCCGAGGTCACACACTCCCATGAGGGCAGAACCATCCTGCGCAACTTCCTCGCCCACGCCCGCGAACTCGCCCCCTTCGATATCGGCGATTTCAAGCGTGAGCTCATCGAGGACATCCGCGCCAAGGTTGGTGACAAACAGGTGGTCTGCGGTGTCTCCGGCGGTGTGGATAGTACTGTGCTCGCCGTCCTTCTGCACGAGGCCGGCGTGAATGTGCGCTGTATCTTCGTGGATAATGGTCTGCTCCGCAAGGATGAGGCAAAGGAGGTACAGGCCAACTTCGAGCGCATGGGCGTGAAGATCGAGACTGTGGATGCCTCCGACCGGTTCCTGGCTGCTCTCGTCGGCGAGACTGCACCGGAGAAGAAGCGCCGCATCATCGGCAACCTGTTCATCGATGTATTCTGGGACGCCGTGGGCGATGCCGAGATGCTGGCTCAGGGTACTTTGTACCCGGACGTCATCGAAAGTGCCTCCAATGCCAAGAGCAAGGCCTCCGTCATCAAGACCCACCACAACCGCGTGGAGCGCGTGCTCAAGATGCAGGAGGAAGGAAAAGTCATCGAGCCGCTCGCCTTCCTCTTCAAGGACGAAGTGCGCGAGCTGGGCGCCTCCATGGGTATATCCCACGACATCCTGTGGCGCCATCCCTTCCCCGGTCCGGGTCTGGCGGTCCGCTGCCCCGGCGAAGTCACCAAGGAGCGCTTGGACATCATCCGCGAGTGCGACTCCATCTTCATCGGCACCCTCCGCAAGTGGGACTGGTACGACAAGTGCTGGCAGGCCTACGCCGGGCTCATCCCCGTCAAGACCGTGGGTGTGAAGGGTGACGAGCGCTCCTATGAGTTCGCCACCAATCTGCGTGCCATCGTGAGCGAGGACGCCATGACAGCCGACTGGGTACAGTTGCCCTACGACCTGCTGCGCGAGACCTCCAACCGGATCCTCAACGAGGTCAAGGGCATCAACCGCGTGCTCTTCGACATCAGCACCAAGCCGCCGGCATCCATCGAGTGGGAGTAAAGGGCATACCTACCATTCCCTGCACTTTTCCGGAACGACTGCTTAACGGCAGTCGTTCTTTTATACGCCACGGAGCTGCTGCTCCCTGCACCTGAGGCAAAATCCCGGTGCGAAAAATGAATGAGGAAAAAATTTACCTTGACAAATGATGAGTCCGATGTTAATAGAAGAGATGCTATGTACAAACCGTATGTCATTTCCCGCATAGGTCTGCTCTCCCTCGGACTGCTGGCACCGCTGCCCCTGGTCGCCATGGCGGCTCCTGCCGCTGCAGCAGCTACCGCTACTGAACTGCCGGCAAGTGTGCGGCGGGCCATCAACATAGGTAACTACCACCAAGTAGAACAATCTCTGATCGAAGCTCTCCGCAACAGCCGGATCAATCCGGACTCTCCTCAGGTGCTGCACGCTGCCATGCTGCTGGAGCTCATCCGCACCACAGGAGCCGATATCATGACCAAATTTGCCGCCACGCCGGATCGCGCTGCATTCCTGGCTGATTTCGTGAACGACTGCGACTGGTTGGAGCTCTACCTGGGCTGCGGACTTGTTCCCTACCGCACGGAAGTCGGGCTCGATGTGCTCAACCGCATATACTCCTCCGAGAAAGGGCAAGTACGCAACAAGCCCCTCGCCGTAGCCCTCGCCTCGGCCTGGGGTGGCGGCGAGACCGATCCCTCCCCGCACAACCTCACCCGCGATCCCTCTCGCTACAATCCCGTGTGGCGCTATCATTTCTTCGTGAAAAATGCGGCGCGGGGAGTACTGCACCCCAACTTTGCCAAACTGCGTCCCTGGGAGCTCCGCTTCGTCACCGGCAACCCCTGGCAGGACTGGGATGATTTGTCCTTCGAATGGGCGCTGGAGAATATCAATTTACCCTGGGATCAGTACGGCAACGCCTGCTGGGCAGCTACCTATACTGACCCCTCGCGATTCGGCTATACTGTGCAGGGCGGTATGTACAATCTGCCGTACTCCGATATAAGCCAGGCAGAAACCTGCCAGCGCAACGGCGGCGTATGCGGCGCCATGTCGCACCTCGGCTGTGTGGCGGCACAGGCGCACGGCATACCTGCCTACACCGTGGGACAGCCCGGTCACTGTGCCTATGCCGTTCGCCCCGAGCGCGGCAAGTGGATAGGCGGTTTCGGCGGACCTGACGGCGGCATGCACAACCGCATATTCGGCAATCAGGCACCGACTTCCTACCTGCTGATGGAGGCCGTCTTTGCGGACGATGCAACCATCACGCAAGCCTACCGCCACAGCTTCTGTGCCCGCGCACTGGAGATGACGGGGAACCCCGGTGCAGCCATTGCCATGTGGAAGAAAGCACTGGCTCTCTCCCCGCTCCATCCCTTCTTCCGCACGGCTCTGAGCAAGCTCATGAAGTCGCAGGGGCTCACGCCCGATCAGGCCTACGACTACCTCAGCGCCACCATCCCCCTCTACAAGGGCAATGGGTTTGCCGCTGTCGCCATGGCAGATGATTTTGCGAAGGAAATCGCCGCCATGAGCGATGAGCAGCGCACCTCCCTCTACGGGCTGCTCCACAGCATGATCGCCACCACTCCCTCCTCGTGGGCGGTCACCTCTGAAAAGCTCATTGCCAATCAGTCCGATTCTCTCACCACTCCCGAAGCCCGCGAGAAATTCCTCACCTCCACCCTCACCATTCACATGAATGCTGAGGATCCCACCACCTTCGGCCAACTCCTTGAATGGGCCGTAAAGACATATATTGCAGGCGGTCAGGAAGAGCTCTTCAGCCGGGCATTCAGCGCCGCAGCCGCTGCTGCCGCACCCGGTGAAGTCGGCTCCGAGAAATCCGGGAAGATGGCTGAAGCCTACGGCAAAGCCATCATCGCAGCCGAGCAGGCACGCTCCGCTCCCGCGTTCCGCAGTCTGAGCCGGGCTGCAGCCCGACTGACCCCCCCCGCCCCGGCCGGAACCCCATTGCAGAGCAACCTGCCCGGCAAGCCTGTCGAGGCAGCCATGCTGCGCTTGTCCACCTCCTGCCAGTGGGACAGCCCGATCCGCCACATCGATATCCCCACCCCGAATGGCGGCAGGTGCCACACCGACAAGGAAAAACAGCCCTACATAGTCGTGGAGCTACCCGAACGCAAGTTCGTGAGCGGGGCTGTCATCCGCAAAACCTATGGCAACGAGGGACGCATGAAGAAGGCAACTGTCTACACCAGCGAAGATGGTGCCACCTGGATACCGCGTGTCAGCACCGACAATATGCCCACGGAATGGACTGTCACCTTCCCGGAAGGTACGCCTGCCAAGTGGGTCAAGATCGAGTTCGACAACGGACAGAGGGCTGAATTCGCCCATATTTCCCACTTCGTCATCTACAGCAGATAACCCCGCAAAGATCTCATCCCGACATGAAAAATCGTCTTCTTTCCGCCCTCCTCCTGCCTGTGGCAGCCATGGCAGTGCAGGCAGCCACCCTGCCTTTCCCGGACGTATCCACCGCCCGCCAGCAGGCAGCTCAGACCGGCAAACCTGCCCTCATCATCTGGTATGGTTCAGACTGGCAGCCAAACGTGGAGACCTTCTGCAATGACTGGAAGCAACTCGCTGCCCGGCACGGAAAATCCTATATCTTCGGTCAGTTCGATGACCACATGGGACTGGACGGCAAAATCCGCCAGCAGGCTCTCCCCATCGAGCACTTCAACCTTCCGGCTGTCATCCTACTGGCTCCCGATGGCTCATTCATGGCTGAGTACAGCGGTGATCAGGTGCGCCACCCCGATGATGTGCTCATGAACCGCATTGCTCCCCTCGCCCGCCTGGCTCCCAGGTTCGCAGAGCTCGTACAGATCGCCCGCAGTTCCACCGGCTCCAAGGCTGCTACGAATGCCGCCGCAGCCCTCTACCTCCTGCCCATTCGCGATGCCATGCGCCACAAGGAACTTACCTCCATCATCAACAGACATGACCCGGAGGACAAGAGCGGATTCCGCGCTCAGTTCTGCCTGGACCACCTCGGTATGTACCACGAAATCAACGGCATACTTCAGGGCGGCAAGGAAGGTTCTCTGAGGGGGGCTCAGCGGCGCTTTGACGAGGCAGAATCCTATGTGCGGGAAGTACTTGCGAAGAAGTCGCTTCAGGGAGCCGAGCGCCGTCAGCAATGGCTTGCGGGACTGGCCTATGTGCAGCGCGAGCGGATCTTCTCCACAACCACTCCCGATAAGCGCGATCTCAGCCCCCTGCTCTCCACCCTCAGTACCATCATTAAGCTCGATCCCTCCAGTCAGTATGGTGTGGGCGCCGCCAAGCTCCGCCACTACTGGGATCCCGCTACGTTCAACACCATCAGGGGCGGCTATTATACCAAGGGAGATCAGACCCTCGGCTTTGAGAAAGACTGGCATGTGGATGTCACCTCATCCATCTCCGGACCGGGTACCTACACCTTCTCTCTGGAGCCCGTCCAGAAAGGCAGGATGATCACCCGTAACTACAGGCTCGCCGTCAATGGTAAGGTAGTTGCCACGGCCGCCATCCCACCCGACAGAGACAGCAAGAGTGTGGAACTCATCGTGCCGGAAATTCCGACCGGCGCCGTCGTAGAAGTCTGGTTGACTGCCAGTTGCCACGATGGCTGGATGGAGGCCGCAGGATTTATCCGCATGGAAAAAAAATAATACTGCTACCAACTCTTTTTCGAACCGTTCTGCTTATTTTTGAGCGGAGCGGTTCTTTTTTGCTTGATGTGGACTGTATTTGCTAGTAGACTGACCTCAACCTTTCAAGAAATATCATATATGAAAGCAGGAACGATTGTCAAATTGGCACTGGCCCTACTCGTTGCAGGGGGGATTACCTATGCTGTCAAGCCGGAGCTCATCCGACCCTACCTGCCGGATGCTCTCAACAATGCTCTGTCCGGCAAAACTAAGAAAGGCGACAAAACCACACCCGCCATCAAAAATATCGGCATCGTCAAAGGTGCAGAATGGGTTGATTGTACCAAAGTACGCGACAAAGTAGCCGCCGAGATCAACAAACGCCTCAGCAGCCCGACCGACACCGCCATCTCCGAATTCCTGCAAAAACCCGAAAATCGCCTGCTGCTTGCTCAGTGGATCGTGGCCGATGCTGAAATCCGCGGTGCAGAAGAGGTAGCCAAGCAGGCCGAAGAACGTACCAAGAGGCTCGAGAAGCTCAAGGCTGACCTCACCAACAAGCAGGCCAATATCCCCGCCGGTACTACGCTCCCCGCCGCTGTCGCCTGGGAGATCGATAAACTTCAGAAGCAGATCGCCACCCTCGAGGTCGAATGCGCCAGCGATCACCTCTTCAGCGAAAGTGCCGCCGGCAAGGGTGGTAGCAAGCTCATGGAAATGATCGGCGGCGATCCCGAGTGGCTGGGGCTCTTCGCCTTCACCGGCGAATGTGTGCGCCCCGGTATGGCACTCTCCATTCTCAAGAAGATTTCCAAGGACAACCCCGACATGGTGAGCAATCCCATGGTTCGCGAAATCGCTACCGCCACCGCTCTCGAATACGCCAAGTCCAACTGGAACCAGGAGGACGCCGTGGCACGCGCAAACTTCTACATCCGGTCCTGGAAGAATGACCGCCTGAACACCGTGTTCGACACCCTGCCCTTCTGGCAACGCCGTATGGTCTGCGGCTGCAAAGGTGACAACCCCTACGGCTCCATAGCCAGTCTGACCTGGGCGCAGGACAATATGCGCCTGCCTGCCGACCGCTACAGCGGCTCCTGCTGGCGCTGCGCCTACCGCCTCAACAACATCTATGGCGACTCCATCCACGGTCCTCTGTACTACGCCCCGTTTGAAGGTGAGCTCGGTGACAACCGCGCGGCCATGACCTATTATATCGGCGGTGTGTGCGGCAGCCTCTCACACTTCGGTGCCTTTGCCGCTCTGGCCAATGGTGTGCCTGCCATGACTGCCGGCGAACCCGGTCACTGCGCATTCATCGTACTCGTGGGCGACACCTGGACCCCCGCCTACTCCCTGAGCTGGGAGCGTGGTCTGCACTGGCAGATATTCCGCAATGTATATTCCTACTCCTCTCTGCACTCCGCTACCGAGCTATACTCAGCAGAGCAGAAGACACAGACCGAGCTATCCAACGCCTGGCGAGTACTCGCCGGTAGCGCAACCGCAGCCGGTGACCTGAAGAAAGCCGCTGCTTACTATGAAAAGTCCGTTCAGGCTCAGCCCCGCAACTGGATGGCATGGCGTGAATGGGTGGAGGCACTCGACAATTCCACCGAGGTCACACCTGATCTCTGGGAGATGGTGAACACCGCACTCTGCACAAACCTTGTCCCCATCTACCCCGAGGTGGCTTTCGAGGTCATGCAGAAGGGGCTCATCACCGGCCTGGCCAAGAACCTCGGCAGCTCTCCTGAGCGGCTCCGCAGCGCTTATCTCAAGTTCTGGCAGAGTGTGAAGGAGATGGGGCCTGACCGCTGGCACATCGAGAAACTTGCAGACCAACAGATCGAAGGTCTCGGGATCGATCCCAAGTCCGCTGAGGATCTTTGCGCCTATTACGCACAGGTTCTCGACCTGCTCATCGGCAATGAGAAATATGGTCCCGCCATCCTCAACTGGGGCAATAAGCTGAGCGCCAAACTCGACAAGAAGGGACAGAGCCTTCTGACCCGAACCATGATCAACAGTATCGGCAGTAGTGAAGGCATGAGCGCAGAGGATAGAATCAACCTCCTCAAACCCGCAGTTCTGGCCGCCGAAAAGAGCCGCGATCGCTCCTCCTTCCAATCCATCGGCAAGATAATTGCTGACATGGGTCACAAGAACCCGGATGTCAATATCCCGGCTTTCGAGCCCTACCCGGGTAAGCTCGCCTCTGAGGGCGGTCTGGTCTGGACGAGCTCCACCTCCAACTGGGATAAACCACACGAGCATGCAGGTCTGCTCACTCCGCAGGGTGGCACCTTCCATACTGCTAAGGACAAGGATGCCTACGTTGCCATTGAGCTTCCCCGCCAGGTGAATATCACCGGTATTGTCATCGTGACCGCTCCGGGCAACTCCCATCGCCACAACAACATGATCATCCAAGTCTCCGAAAATGGTGAGGACTGGACCGACATCGAGAATCTCGGGCCCTGCAAGAGCCGAATCATGCGTTCTGACCTTGGTGGTAAACTCCCCGTAGCCAAGTATGTCCGCATTCTGCGCTCCGGTGGTCCCGAGTTCTTCCACCTCAACGGCATCTACATCTACGGCAATCAAGCTGCCTAACCCCTATCCCATCGCATACCATGAAAGTAACACATCGTTTACTCGCCCTTGCTCTGGCCCTCAGCTCCCTGAGTGCCCACGCCTACCAGAAGGCTGAGAACATCGAACAGGCCAGACCTATGGTGACGGATGATGGCTTTGCCATCGTCATGTACGCTCGCGACTGGGACAAGTACAGCAAGAAAACTGCAGAACTCATGCTGGCTGATCCCGCTGTAACCCGCGCTCTCGGGAGTGCCGTTGTCATGACGATGGATGTCCCCAACGTCACCCCCAAGGAAGAACACGAGGCCAACAAACAGCGCTTCGGTAACCTCGACCTCAGTTTCCCGAACGTCTACCCCGCCATCGTCCTCTACGACAAGACCGGGCGCCGTCTGACCGACATCTGCATATCCTACGCCGAGCGTAATGATCCCGCAGCCGTGGCAGCCAAAGTCACCACTGCTATGGAGGCTGCACGCAAGCAGGCCAAACTACTCGCCCAGGCTGAGACCGCAGAAGGAGTGGAGAAAGCCCGTTTGATCGGTCAGGCATCTGCCATTCCGGGAATTAATAAGCCGCAGAACGTAGGTCAGATGCTCAAGAAGATCGACCCCGAGAACCTCAGCGGCATGTACGAAGTAGCCACGCTCAACCTCTATGAGACCGCCATCGAAAGTGCCTCCACCAAGGATTGGAAGGCTGATCTTGCCCGCATGCAGGCTCTCATCGACAATCCTCTCGTGACTACGGAGCAGAAACAGCAGGCCTGCTGCATCTGCATCGGTCTGCTGCGCCGACATGGTGGCTTGGCATACAAGAAAGAACTCAAGCAGATGATCGCTAAGCTCCGCGAGCTCAACCCCGACAGCCTGCTGGGCAAGTCCGCCACCGATGCCGAGCGCCTGTGGGTGAGTACCCTCAACCTCATTGAGGGCTGGAGCCCCTCCGTCCTTCCGGAAGATGCCACGCCCGTGGAAATTGAGGGAGAACTTCCCATCAGTACCGCAGGTACCTATGAGGTGACATTCACATACACCGCAGGTACCGAGGCACTCCGCATAGCAGCTGTGCAGCTCTACGATGGGGACAAACTCATCGCGGAAGATCGGCATGCGGGTTCCACCGGTCACAAGAGCAGCAACAACGTTTATACGCTTGAAGTACCTGCTGCCGTAAAGGCCCCCCACGTCTACGTCATCTTCAACATGGGTGCCAAGCGCGACTCTCGCGGCAAAATCACCATCGTGAAGAAGTAATCGCAGTCCGCGTGTAAACCTGCATTATGTTCACTCGACCCCCCCACATCGCCCCGGCGGTAGTGGGGGGACTCGTGGCTCTGCTCCTCATCATCATAGCTCTGCTGTACTGGTATGCTCTGAGCGATCGTTCCTACAGCCCGCAACAGCCTGTTCCCTTCAGCCACGAGAGCCACACAGATCCCCACCGTGCAGCCATGGACTGCCGCTCCTGCCATGTTGCGGCCGAACACTCAGCCCGCGCCGGGTTGCCCCCCACCTCCACCTGCCTGGACTGCCACAGGCATATTCTGGCGGATGATCCCCGGCTCCTTCCCCTGCACAGTACAGCAAACCCCGACCATCCTGCCTATACCGCCGAAACTCTCCGCTGGGTGCGCTCCTGTGCACTGCCCGACTCCGTAAACTTCCACCATGGGCAGCACAGCGCAGCCGCCATCAGTTGCGAGGAATGCCACCCCACCCCCGACAGTAACTCCCCCCACAGCATGCGAAACTGCCTGGACTGCCACCGCCGCCGCAAGGTTCCCACGAACTGTGACCGCTGCCATCAGTAAGAGCCTGCAAGTTCCCCTTCCCCACATCCGAATACTCCTGTTCATGAAATCTCTGATTCTCCTCGCACTCTGCTCTCTCCCGGCGCTGGCTCAGGCTGTCACGGAGCCACCTTCTGCCGAATCACTCGATCTACATGGAGCCATGCAACGCCTGCTCAGCTACGGGATCATCAATGAAACTCCTGAAAACGAGTACGATGACTCCATCGATATCCTCCACCACTATGCCAAGTATCTCAACCGGGACGAGGACATCAACGATTTTCCCTACTGTCTGCGACTGATTGAGGCCGGAGGAGAGGATAATATGCTGCCGGTGAGCTGCCTGCGCCCCTTTGCGGAGGCCGGGGCAACGATTCAGGGAGCCCACGGCGACACCTCCCCACTACAGGCTGCTGCTGAGATAGGCAACAGCAAAGTCGTGAGCTACCTGCTCAGCGCCGGAGCAGATGTGTACTATACAGATGCCGCTCTGCGTACTGCCCTCGACTACGCCCTGATGGGGGAGCTGACGGCAGAGCACTGCGAAATAGTCCTGGAACTGTTGCAGCACCACGCCCTGCCCACCCCGGCAGCCATGTGTTACGCCGCTCGGCACCACACCGGATTGCTGCGCGCCATGATCAGCCACGGCGGAACAGCCACACCCGAGGTCTTGAATGCCGCCGTCTGGAATGCGGACTCCCTCGACTATCTCCTGCAGAATGGTGCCAGTGTGTACAAATGTGCAGAAAATGGCACCACCATCACCCGAGCCCTCCTGCAGCGCCTCAGCACCGGCAAATGGCAGGCAGAGGAGATCAGCCGCATAGTGGATTCTCTCACCGCCTGCCAGGCCCCCTTCTACTTTGCCGGTCCGCGGGAAGAGATCGAGCTCATGCTGCCGGAAGATATGCCCCCGGCGCTCCGTGAGCGATTGCTCACCCTCTATACCACCCGCCCCGCCCCCACCTTCCCCGAGACGGAGGAAAGCGATGTGGAGGAAGTTGAAGAGGCTCCGTAGCGGTGAGCTTGAAGAGAACAGGCGGAGCATTTCAACTACCCCGCCTGTCCTTCAGATGTCAATGAACCCTTCATGGATTCCTGCCCGTCCCATTGCAGGCATTACAGGGAAGTATACCGAGCCCCGTATACATCGTACCCGTGCCTTGACAACCGCCACATACATCGCCTGATATTGGGCCAACATAGTCATACGAATTCTTGGCACTCTTTGCCACAGCACCGAGCGTGCAGAACACAATAGCTGTTCCGGCACATGTCAGAGCGCAGGTCATGGGTAAATCCACACACAGCCAGTCAAATATACCGGCTATATAGTACCACCCGGCATTCGGATCCTCATAATCGAAATGGTAAATCAACTGTGTGGGTTTGTAATTCACCGTGTAAGTTCTGTCACAATAAGCCTTCCACCTCTCACTCACAGGGATCAGATTGCCGGAACTGCTGCCCGTGCCGTAGATGAGATATTGCGCCAGATCATTCGGCACCTCCACAAACTGCTGCCCCATGCGCGTATAGTGCTTCTTGCCATCCGTTTCCGAAAGACTTTGGAAGGCAGGTAATGCACTATGTACCGTCTGGATTTCATAATCGTAGCGGAAACGCGGTACATAGGTGTAGTAATCTTCACCATCATAGTAGATGGTCTGGCCCACCACGATATCCGATGAATCCACTACTGCCGGGTATGATGCCTGCGCCATCACGCTCTGAGCCGAGTTGAAATAACAACTGTTCAGTACCAATGTACTGGCTCCTGCGCTCAGAAGCGCAACCTTGCGGACAAATGAGGAGATTTTCATTATACAGAGGAGAAATGATGAGGTGTTATTGAGTATCTTCTAAGCCATACTAACACATTCAACACGGTTGTCAATTCAATATGCAGCGAATATGTTCGGAAGTACAGAAAAAGAGGTTGCACGAATGATATGAGGGTGGTATAATCCGCGCGCAGGCGCGACAGAAGATGAACAGGGCATATATCCAGGCATTCATAGCAGCCGTTATGGCTGCACTGCTGATGGGATCTCTGTGCATATTTGTCCGCGAGTCACATTGCAGCGCGCAGCTGTGTTCCTTTGCGCGTTTCAGCATTGGTCTGCTTCTCATCGGCACCGCCGGAGTAGTACTGATTGGCAAGGGAAAAAGCAGCCTGAAGTTCAGCGGCAGCTCCTTTCTGTCCGGCATCGGCATCAGCCTCTGCATCCTCTTCTATTTCCTTGCCATCCGCGAAACCTCTGCCGGTATAGCTGCCCTGCTTCCTGCTACGGGACCGCTTTTTTCTGCCGTGTGGATCGCCCTGTTGCAGCACCACCTGCCGCCACGCCGCGATGGTCTGCTCATCCTGACGGCCGGGCTCGGTATCGTACTTGTCAGTCTGTTCGCAGGTCACAGCGGTTGTGAACAGAATGATGCCCTGGGCATCATCTATGGTCTGCTCTCCGGGCTTTTCTACTCCCTCTACATCATGCTCAACCGCCTTATGCCGCAGGAAATCACCCTGCTGCAACGCACATTCTGGCAATCCTTAGCCGGTAGCCTTGTACTGCTCATTCCCCTTTTCTGTGCAAATGGAGATGTATGGAACCACCTGAATACCGGCTGGGGCTGGTTGCTGGGAATAGGGGTTTGTCAAGGTGTGGGTGTGCTTCTGCTGGTTGCCTTTGCCATGCGCCGTCTCAGCTCTCTGGAGTTCGGCATCGTCTCCTGCCTGGAGCCTACCGAGGCCGCCATCATCGGCTGTGCCATCTATGGTGAGTCTCTCCGCGCGGGGCAGCTCTGCGGTTTCGCTCTCGTCCTTATCGCCATTCTCGCCAAGGCCGTCATGTACAACAAAGTCATCGAGCCCACGGGTAAACTCGTCATCTCTACTCCTCAACCTTCTACCGACACTACCCCTGAGAATATCGAATTTTTCAACGAAGAAGACTAAAGCCTCACAACCATGTTCCAGGAGATCTCAGATTCCATCCGCAATCACCGGCACATCGCCATCATCTCACATTTCAGACCGGATGGCGACGCCATAGGCTCCACGATCGCCCTCGGTCTGCTCCTTCGCCATCTCGGCAAGTCCGTTCGTATGTGGAATGCCGATCCCGTTCCCGCCCGCTATGCTTTCCTCGAGGGGGCTGAACTGATCTCTCCCATCCCCCCTGCCCTGCCCGACGATCTCGATCTGCTCATCGCTGTGGATACCGGAGATCCCAAGCGACTCGGCAATGAAGGAATGGATTTATTTAATAAAGCGCCATTTACTATTAATATTGACCATCATCATACGAACACACGCTATGGTCGATTGAACGCAGTGGAAGGCGGAGCAGCTGCCTGTGGCTGTCTTATACTGCGCCTGGCGCATGTGCTGGGAGGAGAACTGACGCGACCGATCGCCGAGGCACTCTACACCGCCATCAGCACCGACACCGGCTCCTTCCAGTACAGCAGCGTGACTCCTGAGGTTATGCAGATGGGCGCGGAGCTGATAGCCGCCGGTGTGGATGTAGGCGACATCAACCGCCGCATCTATCAGGAAGTGCCGGCAACCAGCTTCATCACCCAGCGTGAGGTTCTCAACAATATGGTTGTGGAAGAGAATGGTACGATCTCCCATTACTCCATGCCCGCCGGGCGCAAGGAAGAACTCGGAGTGAGCATGGAAGACACGAAGGATCTCGTGGATATCATCCGTGTGATGCAAGGTGTAAAGGTAGCCGTGATTTTTGAAGATCTCGAGAATGGATTGATCCGCGTTTCCCTGCGCTCAAAAGATCCGCAGATCGATGTCTCCGCCATAGCGGGCATACACGGAGGGGGTGGCCACTGCATGGCCTCCGGCATCCGCATGCGCGGTCCGCTGAGCGATGCCCGCGAAAAAGTACTGAACTCCATCCGCGCCGTGGTGCGCAGCCTGACATGAGCACTTCCCCCGAATCCCCCTGCGGTGTCCTTCTTGTAGACAAGGACCCCGGCTTCACATCGCACAACGCCGTAGCACTCTGCCGCCGCATTCTTCGGACAAAGAAAGTCGGCCACTGCGGCACGCTCGATCCCATGGCAACCGGCATGCTCATCGTTGTGATCGGCAAGGCAACCAAGGTGCAGGATCTTCTCATGTGTGAGGACAAAGTGTACACAGCCACCATGAAGCTGGGAGTAGAAACCAACAGCCAAGACGCCGATGGTGAGGTTGTGGCAGTTAAGCCTACCGACAAGCTGACGGAAGATGCCATACGAACGGCATTTGAACATTTCTTGGGCGAGTTCGACCAAGTTCCTCCGATGTACTCAGCCATCAAAATCAACGGGGTTCCCTGTTATAAACTGGCCCGGAAAGGACAGGAAGTAGAACGCAAGGCGCGCCATGTAAAAGTGCTCAGCTACGAAATCACACGGATTGACCTGAGTACAGCAGAAGTGGACTTCACGGTTCACTGCAGCAAGGGATTCTACGTCCGTACTTATGCACACGACATTGGACAGCACCTGGGCTGCGGAGCTCATCTGACGGCACTCCGCCGCATCCGTTCCGGTCACTTTGACATCAGCCAGGCCATCGATGTCCCCACCCTGAAGAACAGCAGTTACGAGGAACTTCTTACTCGGCTGCTCTCACTGCAGAAAGTCCTCGCAGACAGGCAAAGCTCCTGATCGACCATGAAAACTCTTCACAACTTCGATGACTTGCGCTCCCTCCCCTGCCCTGTCCATTGGGCCATGGGATTTTTCGATGGCGTACACCGGGGTCACAGGAGAGTCATCGAATCGGCATCGACAGAAGGAGCCCTCCGTGGGGTGCTCACCTTCCGCCCCCACCCGCTCAGCCTCCTGGCTCCCGAGCGAGCTCCTCTGTTGATCACCCCACATTACGAACACAAGCAAAAATTACTGCGCGACCTCGGGACTGAGGTCCTACTCATTCTTCCCTTCACACGAGAACTAGCCTCTACCTCGCCCCGGGATTTTCTGAGAAACCTGTCCGCTAGTTGTACCATTGCCGGCATATCGGTGGGCAGCAACTGGCACTTCGGGCGCGGTGGCACTGGCAACGCAGACTTCCTCCGCGCTTGGGGCAATGAGCACAAATTCCGCACTTGCATATCCGATATGCTCTCTCATGGTAACCATACCATCTGCTCCAGCGCCATCCGCAAACTTCTCCGACAAGGCGATATCAGCACAGCCAACTCCATGCTCGGTTACAACTTCACCATAACCGGAACTGTTGAACATGGGCAGAAACTCGCCCGCCAATTCGGGTTCCCCACCGCCAATATATCCCTGCCCATCAGTGCAGCATGCCCCCGCGCCGGTGTTTACAAGGTTCAGGCCACCATCGACGGGAAACTCAGAAAAGGTATCGCCAACGTGGGAAAACGACCCACCATCGACGAACTTTACAAGCCAACCAGACTCGAAGCTCACTTCTTTGACTGGTCCGGAGACCTCTATGGTAAGCAGCTCTTTGTAGAACTCACAGACTTCATTCGCGAGGAACGTAGCTTCCCTGACCTCGATTCTCTGAAGTCTCAAATTCAATGCGATATGGCTCTCGCTAAATCCTGAAATCGATGCACGATTCTATTCTAACTTTCTGTGTACCAGAACTTAACGACGCTACCCGCGTGCGTGAAACATTGTTCCATGTGGAACAATCAGACCTCTCGTTCCCCAATCTTTATCTCCTGCGCCATAAGTACGGAACTGAGATCGCTTTCTACAAGAACTGGTTATTCCGACGCTATACGGGCAATGGACGATTGAAGGGATATACCTTTCCCATAGGTGCAAATCTCGATGAGGAGGAGGCATTGTTCCATGTGGAACATCACGCGCGAACTCATGGAACTCCCCTGCACTTCTGCTTACTGACCGAGGAACAGGCTCACTTCCTGAAAGAGAAATACGGAGATCAGATTTCTTTCAGCTACGATCAGGGAGATGCCGATTATCTCTACCGGCGTGATGATCTTGTAGAACTTCCCGGCACATCTTTCCACAAGAAACGGAACCAGATTTCACGTTTTGAACGTCATTTCGGCGAATGGCGTTTTCGTGAACTCGACGAGAAAAATGTGGCAGATGCTTTGCAAATAGCTCGGGATTGGGTCAATTTTCAGGATCCATCAGCAAACCATGAGCACGAACTGAGAGCCATAGAAAAAGCGCTGGTACTCCGCCGTGATCTTGGCATTTTCGGTGGATTACTCTATGTGGAACAAAAACCTGCTGCGCTCAGTCTAGCTTCGTTCATCAACTCTTCAGTAGCGGATATTCACTACGAAAAATGCGTTCCTGACTATCGGGATGCCTATGCACTGATCGTTCGAGAGATGGCACGCCGAACCAACTGCAATCTCATAAATCGTGAAGAAGATCTCAATGTACCCGGCTTGCGACGCGCAAAATTATCCTACAACCCTGTCCGCATTTTACAAAAATATTCAGCAGTTGTTGATTTATGCTAACCGGAATTTTCTCCCCATCAAAGTGCGCTGAATGCAAGTTGTGCTGTAATTTTCACAGAAGTTCTGCATGGGAAACACCGGCTCTGGAACCTGAGCTGATCTTCCATCTTCACGAATTGTGCATACCTCTCATCAAACGCGAGGATGGCACAACCAGCTTTTATCTGGACTTCAAAACTGATTCTTCTGATGAAGTAGCGAATTGTCCCATGCTAGACCCAAACTCCGGTTGCATGTTGCCGCGGGAAATGCGTCCGCTCGAATGCAGAATATGGCCTGTGCGTCTCATGAAAAAATCGGGAACAAACGTTATCGGAATTTACAGAAATTGTGCAGCTCTCAATAAGCAGGCCTTCGAAGAGTTGAAGTCCGCAGTCTTAAATGAACTTCTGCCAATCATTCTGGAATACTCACGGAGATGTCCTCAAGCTATCCGCGAATATGATCCCGCTTACGAAATCATCTGGACGGAAGAGAAGCTATAGTTCAAACGTTCCATATAATTTTTCATTAAGCCGGTGCGCCGGCTTTTTTTTCACTCGCATTTCCGTAACCAGGGAAAAGGGTATTGATAAGTAGCGATTATTTCACCTACTGCATTACTATGAATATCCCTGTGAGAATTCAGTACAGCTATCCGGATTATAAGCTAAACTTAAATATCGAAGTCATTTCATGTTCCACGTGGAACATGAAATTCGACATCGGTCCCAAGTTTGCAAAGCGACTGAAAATGGACTGATCTCTACATCATACTCATGTACTGTATGAACAAAGTACAATAGGAGAAGTAACAGGGGATCTCTCGGGATGTCCGAAATCATTTAATACAATCAACGCATCGCAATACAAAGCAGGTATGTTCATCACGGATTATTTTTCGAAATCGATTCAAGTATTCATCAAACAAATGATAGAGACATCAGGAAGGGTATTGCAGGCATGTACTAATCGGCATACCTGCCGGACAGCTCAGAGAACATCAACAGCCACTTAAAGATTATCTGAAAAAAGCAGGGGAATCCCGGCTTCCTATTCAGTCATTCGTGGCATTTCAACCTACGTTCCATGTGGAACATGGATAAAAGTGCCAATAATATATAAAGTATTGGTTATAAGATTATTATAAAATAGTTGATGGATATATGAGCAGGGCAGGGGAGCGAGGAATGCCCATTCAGCTTACATGCCGGAACAGGGCAGGGGAGTTCATGCAGGTTGCACGATTCTCCGGAAAAAGATATTTGATGAAGGACTATTGAAAGCAACCGCTATTTTTTGTCCGCACGCTGAGGAATGACGGGCGGTAGCATGAGGGTAACAGGGCGTACCGAGCGGCGAGCAAGATCTTTCCACACCTCGGCACTACTCTCGAAAACTTCCGCGCGAGCACTGGCAAGCGCCACTTCGCAGGCCTCCAGAGCGCGCACCCAAGGAGTAAGATAATGAACTCCGCGAGCGAAAGTTCGTTCCCGCGTGCTTTCAAATTCTGCGAGGGCTTGCTCAGCAATCTTGAGCGAGCGAGCCGCCTCGGCGGGCTTACGAGCCGCCATATAGTACCTGGCATAGAGCGCAGCACGCAGACAATCCCGCACCTTAAGCACCGGATCTTCACCCTCCGCTGCCGGCTTGACTTCTGCCGCTTTCGATGCTGCGTTGATGAAACCCAAAGTCGGTGTAGCGGGATTCAGCACCAGTACACGCAAGGGCAACGTGCGCGCCTCCCATCGGTGCAAAATCACAGCCGGAGCATCAGCATGCTCCCTGTCAAACGGAACAGCCGTCATGGCTCGCCGCGTTGCAAGGGCTTTTCTGTTCATCCCGGCGCTCCACATAGCAGTTGAAACGTAAAGACGAGAGGTCATCAGCACGCTGCTCTCCCATTCAGGAATATCCTTTCTTGTAGCCGATTTGACAGCTGCCATGAAATGCGGCACAGCCTCTGCCGCCTGTCCGTTGCGGTACAAGAGGTGCCCCAACAGGTGCGAAGGAATGGGGTGTGAGGGCAGGGCAGCAGCGCATTGTTCGGCAGCTTCCAAGGCCTGTTCACTTACTGAAGGTGCGGATTGCTCCACATAGGCGCGAACAAAACAAACAAGGGGATCCTTCGGGTGCATTTTATACAACTCCTCAGCCAGATGTAGAGCCCGTTGTTGAAGCGGTCGCACACGACCATCCTCATCATAGCCCACGTCCTCACAGTGCAGCAGCAATATCCCCCAGCAGGCAGAAAGCGTATCTGCCTTGAATTGTTGAGCCCTGCCGCAGAAGTCTTCAGCGGCTCCATGATGATCGTTCAAGAGCAACTTCAGAAAGGTCGCCAGATAAAATCCCTCGATGGGAGTGGCAGGGAGTTCGTTGATTCGTTCGCTCAACTCTGCCAATCGCTGATCCCTCAATCGAGGTTCCGGCTCCGTCATCATAAGCCCCACATAAGCCAGAGAGCACATGTCATCACTTTCCAAGGCTTTGACAAAATGCAACCGGGCGGATTCCTCCCAACCCAGCAACAGATCCAGCATGCCGAGCTGTATAGACTCCCTCGCCTCTGCATTTTCCGTTGCCAGAGCCAGCTGCAGGGCAGGGGGGGATAGAGGAGCACTTGGTCCCACCTCAGCGGCTGCTATCAGGGCAGTCGCTGCAAGGAAAAGTGCTGTTTGTTCCACATGGAACATGTATTACATTCGCTCGGGCATTTCAATTCCGAAGAGACCCATACCCTGCTTGAGTACCCTGGCAGTCAGTTCGCAGAGCGCCAGTCGGGTGGCGCGTACGGAACCTTCGCTCTTCAGAACGGGACAAGCCTCATAGAAACTATGGAAAGCGCGGGCAAGTTCGTAGAGGTAAGCGGCAAGCAGATTCGGGCGGCAATCATCGAGGGTGGAGGGTACTACCTCTGCGTAACGTACCAGCAGACGGGCCAGGTGAATCTCGGCGTCTTCGCTGAGTGTGAGCTCGGCAGGGGCGGTGAACTCGCCTTCGATCTTGCGGAAGATGGAGCGTACGCGCACATAGCTGTTCTGCAAATAGGGGGCGGTATCTCCTGAGAGGGAGAGCATCTTGTCCCAGTCGAATATATAATCGCTCATGCGGTTCTGGGAAAGCTCCGCAAACTTGATGGCACCCACACCCACAGCCTTGGCCACCCGTGCCTTCTCGTCAGCGGGCATGTCGGGGCTCTTCTCTTCCACCACTCGCGTGGCACGAGCCACAGCCTCATCGATGACGTCCTGCAGGCTCACCGTATCGCCGCTGCGGGTTTTGAAGGGGCGACGATCCTTACCGAGGATCGAACCGAAGGCAACATGGCGGAAATCTCCGGTTACACCACGCATGCGCTCGATATCGAATATCTGCTTGAAGTGCTTATCCTGAGGAGCACCCACTACATACCAGATGGAATCCGCATGGAAGTTCCGTGTGCGATAGTCGAGAGTAGCCAGATCCGTTGTGGCATACAGGAACCCGCCGTCGGCCTTGCGAATGATGGCCGGCACGGGCAACCACTCCCCATTCTTCTGCACTAGGAAGGGATCTTGCTGCGGTTTGTGATACCCATCGGAGAATACACAGATGGCACCCTCGCTCTCACGGGCAATGCCCTTGGCGATGAGATCGTCAACAAGCGGGGCCAAAGCATCGTTGTAAGCACTTTCACCCAGCCAATAGTCGAAGCTGATGTCAAGTTGGGCATAGATCTTCTCGAGCCCCATCTTGGTTACTTCGATGCAGCGCTTCCAGATAGAGAGGTTCTCCTCATCACCACTCTGCAGACGAACCAACTCTGCCTTGCAGACAGGCAGCAGTTCCGGATCTTCCTTGCACTTCAGATTGACGGTCTTATACACGGCAAGAAGTGCCTCGATGGGATCTTTCTCCAGCTCCTCCTGGCAAAGTATATTCTTCCAGCCCCACAGAATCATACCGAACTGAGTACCCCAGTCACCGATATGGTTATCGGTAATGACCTTGTGGCCCATGAAACGCGCCAATCGCGCCAGAGTATCGCCAATGATGGTACTGCGGATATGCCCGACGTGCATGGGCTTGGCCACGTTCGGTGCTGAGAAGTCGATCACGAGGGTTTTGGGGCTATCAACCACTGCCACCCCGAGTCTCTCATCGCTGAGCATGGCGGCAGCCTTTTCCGCAAAGTAATCCGCGCGCACCCGGAAATTGATGAAGCCGGGACCGGCTATCTCCAGAGTAGCCATTTCGTTCTCACCGAAAGCCTCCACCACCTGTGCAGCCAAAGCGCGAGGATTGCTGCGCACCTGCTTGGCAAGCACCATGGCAGCATTGCTCTGGTAGTCCCCGAAACGCAGATCTTGCGAGGGGGTCACCACGGGTACAAATCCTTCGGGCAGGTTCTCACCCAGCACACTCTGCAGGGCACCCAGGAGCTTCTCGGAAAGTTGTGTCGGTATCGTCATGTTCGCGGGCTTTTATACACTCTTAGTCCCCGTTTGTCAATCTTTAATCGTTTCCAATCCCGCTTATTTGTCATCGGAATTCAACATTTCAGCTCTCCTTATCTTCGCGCTTTTCTCATGATCCTTCATACTCATTTTTTAACTCATACATTATGCACTCATTTTAAGTTTATTATGAATGTATGTATCTACCTGTTTCGACTGTGGGACATATGTGGAACACGAAAGTTCTTGAAAAGCCCCAACCCCTGTGCTATATACATACACAGCTGCTGTGTGCGTGACGCGTGGTTCAACAGGCCCGGACCGTTATAATACACTAAGGGGCATCAAAGCTTAATGGGTTTAATGTTCCGTCCGAAAGGGATACCTCAGACAAACCCGGCTCCGCACCCACCTACGTTCAGGGAACGTGGCTCTCATACCACTGACGGCACAGCGGTGTTCCTTTATCAATCGGATCGGCTCCACGCTCGCAGCGCAGAGCCGATCTTTCCTTTATTAGTAATATATACTTTATTAATTTTTATTTTTTATCTCTAAAATACCGCAGACTTTCAACGGGCACACACGCATAAAATGCTTTCCAATGAATGCGGAATATGCTATAGTGAGAGGCATGAAGAAAACCTCTCTCTTGCTCGTTGCAGTGCTGGCACTGCTGCCATCCTGCGCTTACATGCAAACCCACAAGAATATTGAGGAAATGGGCTGCACCTACGAGGGCAGTGAGCTGACCGGCAAGAATCTCAGCCTGCATCGGAAGGGAAATCAGTGGTACCTCGGCTCGCCGCTTGGTGTGTACGAAAAAAATTATCCCATCATCCATGATGATGTGTTTGACCGCGATAACAACGACCCCACATACACCGCCATCAGCATAGGCAACAGCAGAATCTACCACCCCATATCCTCCGGCACAGCTGCCTGTCTCATGCGCGCAGACGGCTACGCCCAGACGAATGCGCTCGTCACAGAGATTCTCACCCTTCAGAAGGATCCCCTCACCGATCTCCGGGGTGCCTCCACGCACTCCATCCGTGCCGAAATAGCCGAGAGTGCCAGCCCTGCCATCATCATCCGCTCCCGCGCTCCCGAGGAGACTCCCTTACTCAACAGCACGCTCTCCATTCTCGATATGTGTACCGTGGATCTCGTCGGTACCTGCGCCTACAACTGCGCCGTCCCTCTCATGGCTCCCGTCCGCTTCTTCATAGAATTCTTCAGCGAAGATTAACCATCTGTTTATTATATAACTTATTCACAGAATTTGTCAATAAGTCGGTGAATAACTGTGTGCATAGTGTTGTCAATAAGTCCTTGTTCACGTTTTTGCGGTCTTGTCCGCATGTTCATTCACAGATATCCATTGGTCTATTCGTTTGAAAATGATCTTCATAGAACAGTTATTGCACTTATTCACATGACTGAATATGATGAAATTTAAATATAAATTCATTCATTATTCTCTGAATGGATAAATCAGGCCATCACCCGCCGCTCATTGACAGACCTCCAACTCCTGCTACAATAGATGCCATGCACACTTACGGAATAGATCAGGACAGCCTCTGGATGACCCGAGCTCTCGAGCTCGCACATAAGGGTCTGGGTACCACCAGCCCGAATCCTCCCGTTGGCGCCGTCATTGTCAAGAATGGCGTGCTCCTCGGAGAGGGATGGCACGAAAGGGCAGGGGAGCTGCACGCTGAGCGCCGTGCCATTAACCACGCGCGACTGCGCGGGCACGAGGAGGAGCTGAAAGGTGCCACCATCTACGTCACGCTTGAGCCCTGTTCCAGCTATGGTCGCACGCCTCCCTGCACGCAGGCTATCATCGATGCCGGGATCAAACGAGTGGTCTACGGCGCGGTGGATCCTGACGAGCGCCACAGCGGCCGTGCAGATGCCATTCTGACTGCTCATGGCATACGGGTACGGAGTGAGTGCTGCGCGACCGCCTGCGAGCTTCTGTTGCGTCCCTGGGCCTGGTCTATTCGTCATCGGCGTCCCTGGGTGAAGGCCAAGGTGGCTTCCACCATGGACGGACGTCTCACCCGTGCAGGTCTGAAGTGGCTCAGTTGCCGGGAGTCTATCCGCTTTGCCCACCAGATGCGCTTGGAGAGCGATGCCATACTCGTGGGCGGAAATACCCTGCGCACGGACGATCCCGCCCTCACCATCCGTCAGCCCTATAGCGAGGTACCCCGGATCAAGCAACAGCCCTGGCGCATCGTGATGACCCGCGATAGTACCTCTCTGCCGGAGACGGCCAAAGTCTTCACCGACAAGGACGCTGAGCGTACTCTCATCCGTGAGGATGTGGGTAATCTGCGCGCAATGTTGCAATCTCTCTACGAGGAGCATGATGTCGTTAACCTCATGTTGGAGTGTGGCGGTCGGTTGTTGCGAACCTTCCTGGAGGAAGGGTTGATCAACGAATGGGTGCAGATCGTTACACCGCAGATAAGCGGCGGCCCTGATCTCCTGCTGCCGGGCTATTATCTGCCACAGGAGCGCAAGTTCGAGCAGGAAGAGCTCATCCCCAGCGGCAAGGATATCATCGTCAGAGGACTTGTGTATTGATTTCATTACCATCCCACAGGGCATAAGGTTACGCCTCTGTAGTGCATGATTACGTGTGACAAAGTGTTGCTTCCTTCTTTGTTCAGTTCTGCGCACACACTCGCAAGGCTATATTTTGGAATAAGCTTGCAAAACTGACCGAATACTGTTAGTCTCTCCGTGGTGTTTTGGTTTTGTTTTTTCACACCCCGATTATGAGTTGTAACCGGGCAATTCCAAAACGCTGAATTGCAAGACCAAATGCGACAGTAAGTGATTTTTCTTCTATTTAGGCTGCAAATTTGATAAAATGGAGCTTTTCTGCGCGTACCATGTGTCGTGCTGATTTGCCTTTAAAGATTCGTCGAGGGTAACGGTTCATCC
>JAZQCA010000062.1:0-60860 GCA_045545975.1 Akkermansia sp. | reverse complement strand
TGCGCTATACCCGCACCGGCAATGCGACAGCCACCGTGATTCGCCGCGCCCAGTGGTCGCCCGGCGGCCACTATGCCTCCGGCTGGTCGGAGAAAGTCTTTACCCTGCAATTCAATACCCCCGATAGTGGCACGGCCACCTACTCCGATACCAGCAAGAACGGTACCCCCATGATATATCACGGAACCTTTACACTCAAATAATCTCTATGGCCAAGAAAAAGAAATCCACCCCTCAGGAAGAAGAAATGACCGGCTGGCAGGTATTCACCTACTACATCAAGGAAATAGCCGGTGCGTTGGCACTCATCGTCTTTGGCTGTGTCCTGTACCGCTATTCCGATGACATCAGTGAATGGTTCGGGAACATGGTGCAGGAGGCCTTTAATTCCCTCATACGCGCTCTCGGTTACTAACCAAACTACGTTTCTATGATGAAAAGTTGTCTTCCTGTGATACTGCTTCTTGCAACGGCTCCGGTCGCTCTTTGCGCCCAGGCGGAGGAGGGGATTTCTCACGCAGCACCCATTTCCCTGAACGGCAAACTGGTGGTGCTGAACTTCTACTCAGCAGAAGAGGCTAGAACAGAAAGGGGCGAGCAGCCGGAAGTCTGGAACAAGCTCGCGGCCTCTCCTATGGTCTTGCAGTTCCCCGTCCAGGGCAACAATACGTATAGCTACCAACTCCATGAGACAACTCCCGACTCGCCCTGGCCGCCGGTCAAGGTGACATACGACCCCTCCGAGGGCTGCATCCACATCACCGGCAATGATATGCACGTGCGGGTTGTGCTCAGTTTCCATTCAGTCACAAAAGGCACGGCCAGCATCGAGTGGCATGATGAGGGCGGCTCCTGGTATGTCCGCCATGCAGATTTTGCAGTGAGCCCCTCCACTTCTACCGCCGGGCTTGTCACCATGCCTCAGGCGGAAGAAAGCGATGGTGGCATGCAGAGTGTGGACGATGGCTTGGGCGAGCTGGTGCGTGAGCTGGAGAACCGCAAGTACAAGACTGCTGTGGAGCGGCTGTACCAGAAGCGCCTGCTCACCGTACTTCCCCAGATTATGGAGGGAGCTCCTATCGACACTATCATTCCCCATGCCAATGGAACCACCGCCCTGCACAATGCCTGCGGCCTGAGCCATGTGGAGATTGTACGCTGGCTGGTAGAGCATGGTGCCAATCTGAACGCGAAAACCGCCAAGGGTGCAAGTGTAGATGACTGCGTGGGCGGCGCCAACGCAAAGGAAATCCGCACCATTCTGCACAAGGCCCGTTCCCCCCGCAAATAATCATTTTTCAAAATACATACCGATGTGAAACTTAAACTTGCACACTTGCTGCTGCCCGTCGGGCTGGTCATCCTGTTCAGCTCCTGCGATACGCTGTGCATTGATGGTTAACCAGCACGCGCCCGAGCACGGCAACCCGCCCCGGCACTCGCGATAGACGTTAATATACTTTTTCCATTTATACATCCTCATTATCATGATAAGAAAAACCACACTTTCCCTAATGCCGCTGCTGGCGCTCTGTTTTAATGCTATCGCAGCTCCTGCCATGGCACCCAAGCGAGACCTGGGTTATGCTGAATTCTACCTCAAGGAATTTGAGGCCGAGGTCAAGCGCGCCGGTGGCAATGCCAACACACTTTTCCGCAACAAGAATGAGGCTCTCAGCCGCGTGCAGGCTCTCATGAAGGCCTACCCGCAGGATCCGGCGGTGCAAGCACTCTATGAGCGCACCCGCGCCGCGCTCATGATGAGTAAGGGCGACTACAAGCAGATTACCCCGGCCATGGTGGCCTACCTCAACAATGAGAGAGATCTGCGCGAGCGGTACGCTGCCCTCAGTAAGGCCAAGTGGAATGAGCTGCTGCAGGGGCGCGATATTCTTGCCAAGGTGTTCCCCACGGTGGACCCGCTCAGGAACACCGAAGAAACCAATCCGGTCAATAAGACCATTGTGCTGCCGGATGTGAAGTACCCCGACAATCAGTTCGTGGGCGGCTCCGGAGAGTACATTGTGGTGGGCAAACCCTCCACCGGTTACTATTTCGTGAATATCGGCGGCCGCGAGTGGCTCGGGCCGTATGAGGCTATCAAGCGTTTCCGCCGCGAGGTGGATGGGTCGTTGGGAGACAGCCTGAACTTCACCGTGCTGGGCAAGATTACCGGTCCGGCCATGGAAATCCCCGGCAACCGCCGCACCAATGTGGCCTGGGGCTGGGTGGTGGAGCCTGAGGCTCTCTACATCGATGGCCGCATCGTCGCAACCTTCGACGCAAACCACGATAAGAGCGGTTCTTTCGTGGAGGAAGACAAAGTTGCAGGCATCAAGGAAGGCTGGTACACCGAGAAGACCGTGCCGCAGGATGCCACGCCCGAGCGTGTGATGGAAATCTTCCTCGCCGCCATCAAGGAGAAGAACTACGACCTGTTCCTCCAGTGCATCAACCCTGAGCGACAGGCAACCGAAACAGCAAAATCCCTGCTGCGCTATCACTGGGATCTGCACCAGCAGCGCTTGCATGGAGAGTATGTACACGCTGAGTTCAGCGATACCAAGATCGTAGTCCACAAGGGCCATGATGATAAGAATGACCTCGAGAACTTCTTCCTGGACGACGCCCAGCGCGACCAGCTCATCAGGATGCAGGGCGAGAAGGTGGAACACGCCACAGTGAAGAGCCGAGCCTACGATGCCAATGGCAAGCAGGTAGGCGAAAAGAATACCCACAGACTCATCCGCAAGGGCGGCGGCCGCTGGTACATCGATGATTATGAAGTGCGTTTCTAATGCAATATATTGTCAACAAATTAAAAACAACACTGATGTGAAAATGAGAAATATAATGCAGTTTCTGATCCTGGGAGGACTGATAACCGTTCCCCAGCTCATGGCTCAGGATAGTTCTGAGGGCTTTGTCTTTACTGAGGAAGAAGTCGCTGCGGCCGAAGCAGAAGAACAGCGCCAACTGCAGGCTTTGCTTTCTGATGGTCAGGCGTATTTCACAGCGACTCAGCGTACCTACTCGGAAATTCTGTCCATTGTGGGCAATACATACCGAGCCATTAGCAGAGAGGTTGACTATGTAGAGTGCGCAGATGCTCCGACGCCACGCACAATCTTTGAGCAAGCGGCTGCAACTCTGGCGAGCAAATATGGTGTAGACCCCTCTACCGGGCAAATGATGGAGGGTGTGTTGTGCCGGGAAAATTTGCAGAAAGCAAAACCGAGGCTCAACCCGAAAGCCTATGCTGCCATTGAACGCCAGATTGCTGCCCTGGAGGTGATGTTCAAGTGGTTCTATGGGGAATTCGGAAAAATTTGCTCGTTCTACAATGAAGATTACTTTAAGGAACTGCAAAAGATAGCCCGATTCAAAGAATTGACAGAATCATCTGAGTTCAGGGAAATGGATGCAGATTACGGCATTCTGCTGAAATTTGTCAACGGCTACTCCCCGCTTGAGAGGGCGGTGAATGTTGTCAGCCGCATGAACAACGAAGATGAGGCCATTCGCTTCTTCGAACGTTTTCACAACCGCATAAACCGAACAGAACAAGACGCATGGTGCAATGAGGTAATGCTGGGCGGCACAAGCGACCCCATCTACAACTACCTGCGCTTCCAAAATGAACAGTTGAGCTGGGCACCCACAGCCAAAGGCGCACAGCTGGCCAACTATGAAATTCGCTTTGAATACTGGACCAAAGATACCATCAAGGCTGTAGTGGAGCTTGGCAGGGTTGGCATAGAGATGAGCCTGAAAGACCCGGAACTATACCAGCAATACGCACGTGCGGCCGAAAAGACCCCGGGTGACCTCTTTGCTGTAACTTTTGCAGCGTACAATGAACGCGCCAAACGGCAACTCTTCAATCTGGGAAATGAGTTGTACACGTTTGAGGATTTCCTGAAGAAAGAAACGACATTCATCAAGAACATGGAGGATCGGAAGGGGCGTTCCCTTCGCGATTTTTCCGCCAAAATGGTGAATACGGCTAAATCACAGCTGAATGACCTTCGAAAAAAGGCAGAGCAGCTCGTACCTCGGAGCCATCCTTCCCGCAAAGTCGATTAACGCATACAAAATAAAACAGATATGAAACACAAACTGACAAACATCATGATAGGTGCAGGACTGGTATTTTCGCTCAGTTCCTGCGAAATCCTGTTGGAAGACTTGCTGGCAGACGGCTTCTATGCGCCTACAACCAACGTACAGACCGGAACCAACGCTGCGCAGACCAGCTTTACTAACGGTGTCCAATGGCAACGCGCTCGCTATGACTCCAACGGGCTTCCGATTTTCGGCTATGCTGATGGCCGCCCTGTGTATGGCTACACCAAGCAGTGCTCGCTCATCTACCAGTCGAACCTCCTTTACTCGGGCTGCTATGTGCCCAGCTGGGGTACAAGCGCCGCTCAGCCGTATGGGGTGATTCGCACCAGCGCCTCCCCCCTGTAAGAAAACGCCACTTAACGGATGCCAGCTCAAATCATCTTCATCATGACTCGAACCAAGATAAGTATCTGCTTATTGTCCGGGCTGCTGCTGACCGGTTGCAGCACAGTGACGGTGCCTGAGCTGGCTCCGGAAAGTGTGGCGGGCAGAATCATCTGCCTGGATGACCGGTTCACGCAGATTTGCGAACGCCCGATTGAAGGGGGGCAGTGGTCTGCATGGACTGATTTCAAATACGGCTGTGTGTTTGATTTTCCTTTCGATGCAAACAACCGGTATCGCACGGCTCTGAATCCCTCTGAAACCACCTGCCAGACGTATAAGAAGACGGGTCCGGACAGTGCTGAGATTTACTACGAATCGGCCGAGAGTACGCACACATGTTACCTGAAATTCGAGACCCCGACTTCCGGTACTGCCACCAAGGAAGGCTACGGAGAAGGAAATGATTATAAGCAGCGCGGCATGCTCTTCTCCATCAAATAATCCACCAACCCTCATGATACAACGATGAAAATTCGTCCAGTAAAAGACCAATCACTCCCCATAACCCCGGCTGTGATGGCAGTGATAGGCACCTTGCTTACCGGGTGCGATCGGCAGAGCATCCCCGGCGATGTTCCGCATCAGATGGTGCCCGGCGAGCCTCCTGAGTACCACCTTACCGGTCTGGAACCGGCTTCCACCGCCCCGTCACATGAACCGGAAGAAATTCCGCAGCCACTTGGTGGAGATGTGCCTTATACACCGGACATGGGTGATGCTTCTTCCCCCGACGAAAAATAAATGAACGGGACTCTGGCGCTCACGCTTTGCCTGACGCATGACTGTACCCTGCGCTGCCGCTACTGCTACGCAGGGAGCAAGTACGCGCATGCCATGACACAAGAAACCGCAGAGCAGGGCATAGAAACAGGGTTGGCTGAAGCGATACGGACAAAACGCGGATTGGATATCTCCTTTTTCGGTGGGGAACCATTGCTGGAATGGGAGCTGCTGCAGCATTGCTGTGATTATACAGCACGCCGGGCAGCAGAGCTGAAAGTGCAAGTTCGTTATGGCATCACCACCAACGGCACCTTGCTCACCCCTGAACGTTTGGCGTGGATGGCATCCCGGGATTTTCTCATCGGCCTTTCTATAGACGGCTCCTCGGCCATGCACGACACCAACCGCTGTTTTGCTGATGGTCGTGGCAGTCATGAGCTGGTGGCAACGGCGTTGCAAAGCATGGCTGCAATACCGGGCTTGCGCAGCAAGGTGATTTGCGTGGTCAACCCTGCCAATCACCGCTACCTGCGCGAGGGTGTACTATGGCTGCATGAACATTACCAGGGGCGTATCGGGCTCAATTTCGATTATTGGAGCGACTGGTCGGATGCGCAATTTAATTCTCTGCGGCAACAATGGGAGCTACTCATGCGGGATGTGACAGAATCGTACCGAATTCAACAACCCATCCGTCTGGATTGCCTGGAAAGAGCCCTGGCGAGCATGAACAAGGACAACCGGGAGCAATGCCTCCATTGCCGCATCGGTGAGCGCGAAATCGCAGTATCGGTAGATGGCAACATCTTCCCCTGTTCCCGCATGGTTGGGGTGGGGGATGACCCGGCATACACATTCGGCAATGTTCGCACCGGTATCGACCGCGCACGGCAGAACTTCATTATTGCCACTCGCGGCAACGTGACCCCCGAATGCCGGGTATGCAAGCTGCGGCACCGCTGCCTCAACACCTGCGGTTGCACAAACTACGCCACATCAGGTTATATCAACCGAGTGTCTCCCTTCCTGTGCAACCTGCAACAGCTCATCATTAACTCGGCTGACCGCATGGTAGCAACTCTGCAGGGGGATATAACTGGCTCTCATTTTGCGTAACTAATAAATGTAAGGCGGAAAACACATATAAAAAGAAAGGACTTGTTCAGTATATGCTCAGACAGGGTAAAATTAAAGACGCTTTGTAATATTCGTAGTATCATTCAGTTACGAAGTGTCGTGCCCTTCTCAAAGGGTAGCTAAATACATAACCCTCTAACGCTCGACGTGTTAGGGGGGGTAATAACTGTTCTTAAATATCAGCGACTTAACCATAAAATCGCAAGTCCTCGATAAACAAACAATACCACTCATAAAAAGCTTGTACACGCCCGAAAAACCACTTTTCAACTTGTCGAGGACTCGAAAGGACTAGGGTGCTGGCATACAAGGCTGAAAGCCGAAAGATTTTAATGATACATAATTTACTTAAATGATGTTATTCACCGAAGCTCAATTAAAAGCCATATCAAAAGCAGTTGCTTCTAATTATGGAAACCCTCGAAGTCTACGATAATCGCATATATTCGCAAACATCCACCAAGGACGCCTGTTTTGTATAACGATGGTGCCTCAAAAGCTCAAATATTATTGGCATATTATGAGGTAATATCTTCAGACGACGTTTTGAAAAGTATTCAATATTTCCTCGACCCTGTATCCTTTATCAACAATGAAGAGAGTTATGAAACTTATAGGAATGATGTCAACTTAGCCTTGTCGTTTACTGGGTACGAAATTGATACAGCAGGCAAATTGCGAAAGATTGTTCAGTCTAAGACTTTAACTGAGGCTCAGAAACGGAAAGAAGCTCTAATCTCTCAAATCCGAGAAAGAAAAATGCATCCACGAATCATAAAATATTGTCGTGATGAATTATTTGAGAATGATTACTATTCCGTTGTTTTCGAATCAATCAAAGGCGTATTTGATTCCGTTCGCGAATTGTCAGGATGCAAATTCGATGGTGTAAAACTGATAGACACCGTGTTTTCGGTGAATGCGCCAATGCTGCTAATCAATCAGTTTACAACGGAAAGCGAAATTTCGGCACACAAAGGTTTTGCCAGTTTACTACATGGTTTACATGGGCATTTTAGAAATCCTGCGGCCCACGAAGTGAAAATTAAATGGTATACGTCTGAAGCAACAGTATTGGAGCTTCTCGGTATGGTTTCATATGTGTACCGTGTGTTAGATACAGTTACGACCACATGTTACGCTTTTGCTCATAGATAGACTCGTATATCAGGTAAAGCCTAGCTACCATAGAGCTTTATCCTCCGAGATTTATAAAATATCAATCTTCGCTTATCGCCGTCCATGTTATTCGATAACCATATATGATATTAAAATTCCATGTTTCTACGTTGAGAATAAAGCCAGTGTTCGAGATGTTTTGTGCAGAGATGGATACTCTATTAACAGTGTGATAAATTTTTTGATTATCTTCAGTGTAAACTGATTCTTCTATAAATTGCCCCTCATCTATTTTCTCTAAAGATAACATGACATAGGGCCTTTCCTTAAACGGAGTTGTAAAGGTTACTACCGTTTGGTCTGCTCTGGTAGTATAATTTTTTTCTGCCCAGAAGTTTTTTGTTACTGTGCCTTGCTGTATTCTCATTGTTCAATGGTTGGATCTTGTTTTGATGGCGTGATTTTCTCTGGATTCCCTGCAAATATGTTTCCTTTTATACGACAGTTGTTTAAGTTTAAGGCAGGAGCATTCACAGAAGCAGCTGAATGCGATAGGTTGTTATCTCGAGTTTTGGTTATAAAACCGCTGTTGTCCGCGTTGTTATGTGATTTATTTGATGTTGTTTTAGTATTGGAGGAATGTATGGATAGAGCAACTCCGCCTCCAAGGGCTGTCAAAATTGAACCAGCGGAGATGATAAAGCGTAGTAAGTTGTCGTATCCCTCTATACTCCATACTGAGATAGAAATCGATATTAGAACGAGAATGGAGATTGCCGTTAATGTAGTTTTCATATAAGATACATTCTCAATCGGTAAATATCATAGAGAAATCAATTATTATTCGTTAGCTTGATTCCTTGTCTATTATATGCCTGATTAAAAGTTGTTTGTTATGCAAAAGTTGAGCGAACTAAAGTTATTTATCATGCATGAATGGGGCGACTTTAAACAGAGAGATCTAGAGGCAGGTCTGAAATATCTTTCAAACGCTTTCCGTCAATCATGGTGTTTAACATGGATAACGCCTCATCATTGCCGCTTTCTTGAACTGCTTTTTGTAATTCGTACAGCGCAATATGATACACGCAATCAATGTCCCCTGTACCGAGTGCCAGGGACGAAAGTCGACTTGGGGTGGGTTCTCCGGTTACAACGATGATGTGTGGTTGACGCCCTTTTCTGTTTCTAATCAAGTTTAGTGCTTCTGCTCGGGCGTTTTGAGCACGGTCGCTACGTAACGTCCACTTGCAACTGATACTGGCATGGAGCAATGCAAGTTTGCCTTCACCTGCTCGAATATCGGCTGCTAGAGCTGATTCTTTGTCTACGATTGCGGATGGGGTGTTGAGTTCTTCATCACTTTCAAGATTTCGTGCAATCACTACGTCAGGAGCAACAGTGTAATCATTTCCCAGATAAGCGGACATCTGAGGATTTTGATTGATAATGTTAGCTAGTTCGCTGAGATGTCCATACTGCGCATAGTTACCTATGATGTTTTTGTTGCGTCCTTTAATCTGTATGATATCCCACTTCCCAGGACGGAGCTTCTCAAGCTTCGCGAAAGTTGCCTGAATATATTCGCACACCTCTCGTTCAAACTCGTCTCCTTTTGTTTGGGCACATGATTCTCCCAAATGATTAAATGTACCACCTATTTGTGCGAAAATGCTTTTCGCGTATTCTACACTAGATGCCTGGGATTTATCAGCATTGCTGGGAATCCCCTTCTCATTGCAAATCAAAAGAGATTTCAATATTGATTTGTGAAAATTGATTCGCTCTTCTGAAATGAGAGCTTTTGCTGACGTGTTCATTTTCGTTTATCTGCTTGTTCTAAAAATTTTCTAATACTAAGCGCGACCTCGCGCGCAACAGGGGGCGGGAATGCGTTTCCTATTTGACGATAGGAAGCCGTCTTTTTGCCATAAAATTGCCATTCGTCCGGAAAGCCTTGGATACGAGCCGCCATGCGAATAGTAAGCTTTGGCATACCATTAAAATCAGCACTCGGAACAGCATCGGCTAAGCCTGAGCCATCCACGCCAAGTGTTGCCCATTTTTTGCGGGCTCTGGTGGGTCCCAAGTCTGCACCTCCGTGCTTTTTAGAACCTCCCACAAGCGTAGGCGCAATATCGTTTGCTTGCTCTCGCCATTGGTCTGCTCCCATCCATCCATCAGACCTCATTAAATCATACAGGAGATCACCTACGGTCTTGGGTGGGAAAAGAGAGGAAGAGGGCCATTCGTATTCAATTCCTAACTCTTTGCGGAAGCCTACGCACAAAGCGCGGGGACGTAGCTGCGAAACTCCATATTCTGAAGCTTGTAGAAGTTTCCAGTAAGAGGTGTACCCCAGTTTGTCCAATTTGTTGCTTATCCATGCGCGATACTCGTCAAACTGGGGGTCAAAAATGCCTCGAACGTTTTCAAACATTACTGCACGAGGCTCGATTTCTTTTACCAGTCGTATAGCTTCAGGAAACAGGTTTCTTTCATCTTTCTCCCCTAGTTGTTTCCCAGCAACAGAGAAAGGCGGGCAGGGTACACCTCCTGCTAAAAGGTCAACTCCTTTGTACCACTCACCTTGTACATGGTGTACATCTAGTTCTAGCACATTCCAATCTGGTCGATTAAGCCTCAAAGTTGCACATGCTGCTTTGTCTATTTCAATAAGTGCAGAATGTGAAAATCCGGCCATTTCTATGCCAAGTGCTTGTCCCCCAGCACCTGCGCATATTTCAACGGATGAAAACTGTTTTTTACTTGCCATTTTTTGCGTTTCGAGCGAACTTTCAATCCACGATTATTCTACCACATTGACAAACTTTTGCAACCGCAAACGGAAATGCAAGACGTGAAAAAGAGACATGTGTCTGTAAATACTTGTATGGGAGTTGTATAAATCGTTGGGCATCTAAGGTGGAGAGTTCGCAGGACTTGGAAAAGGACTTGGATTTTGGGTGATAAAACGTACAAAACAGCGGGGTGCCGTACCCCTCTCAAAGGGTGTTTATCTTGATAACTTAGGGATATAACTTGCTCTTATTTCACGTAATCTATTAAATATAAGGAAGCAAACACTCATAAAAAGCAAGGACTTTCGATTTCCGCGCGTTAAGAGGGTAAAATTAAAGACGCTTTGTAATATTCGTAGTATCATTCAGTTACGAAGTGTCGTGCCCTTCTCAAAGGCTAGCACAAAAAAAGCGCACCATTTCGGTGTGCTTTTTATGTGCCCGGATTTCAGCGGGTTATAAAAACGCAACTCATAACGCAAATCGGACTTTCGGGGCTGATTTTGCATCCATTTTACCTCCGTTTTCAGCCAAAAGGACTCGCTTAGACTCGTGCGGTTCCAGTCACTGGGCCGAATATCTGCGTCATAAACAGAAAAGTTTGTTTCGCACGCATGCATCTCAACATGCGTTATTTTGCATAAAATCGAAAATTTGCAAAACAATGAGTTTTGTCTTGCATGAATGCATATCAACTTGTTTTGTTTTGCATGAAAAACAAAAATTGATTGACAAAATGAGACGAAAATGCTAAACAATTACACACATGAGCAACACATACATACTTCCATATCTACCAATAAATACGTACAGTGTAGAACATTTATTCTCTGCTTATGGTAAAGCAGGAAGAAGTCTCGCACGTTTAGATGGTATGCTTAGTGAGAAGAGTTATGCAAATGTTCTGCTCTCACCTATGATGACTCAGGAAGCTGTATTGTCATCCAGAATTGAAGGTACACGCTCAACCATTGATGAAGTGTATTCTCTGGAAGCCGGCGAAGAATCCACCGAAGCTCAAAAATTAGATGTTCAGGAAATTCTAAACTATCGTGAAGCTATGCGTTTTGCAACCCATAGTCTTAAAGATCGTGGACTGACATTGGGATTAATCAAAGAGATGCATGCTATCTTGCTTCAATCTGTACGAGGTCAGAATAAACACCCGGGATTGGTTAGGGTTACTCAAAATTGGATAGGAGCCCCCGGAAGCAGTATAGAGCAAGCAACGTATGTACCACCATCTCCTGCAACAGTTGAAGCGTATCTGGAAAACTGGATCGAAAATGCAATATCAGACGAAGTAGATCCGTTGTTGCAAAGTGGTATTCTACACGCGCAGTTTGAATTGATACACCCGTTCCATGATGGTAATGGACGAGTCGGGCGTTTGCTGATACCTCTTTACTTGCACAGTAAGGGATTATTGGAACGTCCGGTATTTTACCTGAGTGAATATTTCGAAGCTCACCGAGAGGAATATATTGATTGTTTGAATGCACTGCATCAAGACCCAACAGCATGGGAACCATGGCTTTTATTCTTTTTACGAGCTGTTGATGAACAGGCTCGTGAAAATATGAGGCGGGCAGCAGCCATGCAAAGATTATATAAGGAACTGCAAACGGAGTTCCCAAATATTACAAACTCAGCGTCGTGTGGCTTATTATTAGATGCCATATTTGAAAGTCCCATTTTCAGTAAGCCTATAATAAGTGCACGCATCCATGAGGTTAACACCGCAACAATACACCGCATGATCAACTCTCTTCTGGATGCCGGAATTTTACACATGCGAATAAATGGAGCCGGGCGTCGCGCAGCCACTTATCAATTACGGGAATTATCTTTGATTGCACAGGGGCTTCCTATTGAGCGTTTTGATTATTAACCCTGCATGCTCACATGAGAATCATTAGCCGTGATTATTATGAAGATTTTATCAGGAAGTTGAATAGAAAATGAGAAAACGTTCATTAAAGAAGTATTTGTCGCGCATCCACGAAATAGAAATCTTTTTCCCACAAGAGGTTAATGGTTTTCCGACAAAGGATATCCGCAGACTCGCAGACAATTGTGAGTACGATGAAGCATTGGAACATGCCGAACCTTTACTGAATCAACGCTGGATAGATATTGATGTGGAGCATTGGTACAATAATTTTGATTCATCTATTTTACTTACAGTAGAAGCTATGGCTTATTACCTCCCTTCTATCATGAGGTTTACTTACATGGAAGAAGCAAGAAAAATATATGGTCGGAATGATACAACGTATGATACAGGACTTACGGAGGATCATTATATGTACCTTTTTTGCGCGAGCGAGGTAGCAACCGATGAAGTGAATCCCTGGCGAGAAAAACGTACAAGAAGTTTGTACGAAAAAATTAACTTGGAGCAATTGAAAGTTGTAAAGAACTGGCTACTGTTTCAGCTGGCAAGAGATACAGCATCGCGGTTTGAGCGTTCTATGGCAATGCTTCTTGTAAATCAAGCTATACATGAGAGAGAAGCAGAAAGTTGAATGAATATTCGGGTATTATCTTGCATTCAAAATACTTTACTCTGCACCTATCTTGGGCACCACACAAAAAAATGCAACGAGTTTATCACCAAATCATCTTATTGTGAACAAGTAATGTTAACGCGTTTGGTAAAACTCTGAAAACAAGCGCTTCCTGTAACTTCCTGTAACCCGTTATGAGACAAGCCGAATTTTGGGGTGACTTTCAGAAAATGACGTCAATTTTTGTAATCTATTTATACACAGTATTCTAGAGTTGATAAAAATCACAGTCACAAAAAGGCTATTATGGGAGCGGTCGTAACCAAGAAAAAATGGTAACGACCGCTCCTTTTTTGTGCCTTGATTTCAGCAACTTATAAAACGCTGAACTCATAACGCAAACCGGACTTCCCGGGCTGATTTTGCATCCATTTTGCCCCCGTTTTGCAGCCAAAAGGACTCGCTTAGACTCGTGCGTTCACAGTCACATTACATGCAATTAGCTGAATATCCGTAGCTTAAATAGCAAAAAATCGGCGTCTATCAGTCAAATCACATTGCTTGCCTTGCAGATGTTGAGAATAAGCCTTTTGTGCCGATTCTTCTCATAACGGAAAAAGTCATCCGATTTTGATCGTATTGCCTCAAAAAAACAGTCACCGAAAAGTGGATGCCTCAAAATTGCGGTCACCGAAATTTTAGCGGATAATTGACTAAAAAACAAGGCAAATCCACCATTTTTCTGCCCCAAATGACAGCGAGCGTAGCGAGTGGGCATTTGGGGGCAGAAAAATTCGCCGGATGGGGGGATAACTTCATAAAATATTCTCGGGGTTCATGAGGTGGAAGAGTCTTTTTAGTGATTTTTGGATATTTTCCTGCAATTCGATGGGATCGAGGGCTTCCCTCAGAGCTACAAGGTTTCTTTTCCTTGCCCCATCTTTCATTTGTTCCATGACTCTTTCATATGGGGTCCGGGCTTTGTCGTATTTCATTCTCGTTTTGCCGGTGACCGGATTACGTTGCTTTGATACTAATCTTGTGCTGGCTATGAAAAAATTAGTGAGAAGATTATGATATCGATATACCTGGTTGAGTAGAAACACGCATTGCTCATTATCTATTCTCTCATAGCCTATTAATTCTCTGACTTTGTGACGATTACGTTCTTCTGCACGGGCGTTGTCATTTTTTTGTATGGGCGGGAACGTGTCAGTCTATACCTTTTGTATTTTTCTTTGAGCATTCTTTGTAAATGGTAGTTGATGAACTCTGACCCATTGTCTGTGTTGATGCTACGAACCATGAACGGCATCTCGCGTAGCAGATATAGAAAGGCCGTGCATGTGGCATCCTGACCTTTATTCCATATTGCGCGGTTGAGTGTCCATAAGGTCAAATCATCCGTTAACGTCCAAACGAAATTGCCGCGGATACTATCCCCGCAATGAGTTACAGTATCGGCATATAGATGCCCGGCAACATCAATCTTGCGCGTTGTGTCTATAATGGGTATGGATTGCTTCAATGCGCTGATAGTTTGCTTATTGGCTTTATGGAGGTCATCCACTTTGCAATCACGCAACACTCGGTCCAGAGTGGCTGGTGATACACTCAGTATGCGTCCTTGAGACTCCTCGTCAATTTTGTATCGTTTTGAGTAGGCCTTTAGCCACGTTGGCAACATGGGGTGGAGCCTTTTACCGCAGGTTGGTCAGATTTCAACCAAATTGACTTTATAAGCTCGATGTCGCAGGGTTGCAATTTGGGCAGACGCCCTCTCTTCTCCACACGCTTGCGTTTTCGAGCGCGTTAATAGTATCTAATAATGCTTTTAGACGACTTGTAACCAGTTAGTTTCATTAGTTGCTTCAGAAGTTCGCCCTTGGCTTTACGGGAGCGTGTCTTTCGATACTTTACTGCGTTCGAATTCAGTAACTCTATTATTGCTTGTTTACTCATTTTGAGTGACATGTGTATATATTAGTGCCTGATTTATGAGGCATCCAGCTTTTCATGTGTCAGCCGAACTCGTGGGAAGTGTCAGTTCGGTGACTGGATTTTTGAGGCAATGCGACCATGGGATTCGGAGCTTGCATCCACAGTTCAAAGGCTGCCGCTCTTGTCGTGTCGGAAGGTGAGATTTCTTGTGGCATTTATTTATTTTTTTTGGGCTTGCCCCATAAGGCGTTAAATATAGGGCGATAAACTAAAAAAGCCTGCTTTCCAAATTGTGTCGGAAAGCAGGCTCGGTGAATACCCTTTGAGAAGGGTACGTCTTCGAGGACAAGAATATGTTTAGAATTGGTTAGCTATGCCATGATTGTGAAAGTACTCAAATTCAGCTTTTATGTATTTAGATATGGCGAATTTGAGTTAAAGTATCCAAAGCCTCGCTTTTTTGAGACAGAAAATCAGAAACTTTTTCTTTTCAACCATTCAACCGCCATTCCACAAAATGGCAATGGATTTTCCTGCAGAATTTCTAACATTCGTCTGCAACTCTTTTTGAAGCGAGAATCTTGTGGCAAAGTCTTTTTAATATCATCTAAGACTTTTTTTCTATTAGCGGCTAAAGATCTAGCCTTGCAATTCAGATTAAGTATCTCGTTTAATTCGCGATTTAACTCCTCCTCATCTGCATATATGTCACCATTATTCCGGTAGTGAATATGTGAAATGCAATGATAATCAAAAGGGCTCAATCGTATTATGGAATTTCCCTTTCTTGCATCACACGTGAAATTTTTATGTGCTCCGCAACCTCGATTCCCTGAACATACAGCCAGCATATTGCTATATCGCAAATCCCAACAATCACGAACATCTTCACCGCAAGGACTCTGTGGATATAAATGCTCTATCGTCACAGGATGTTGCCCCCTCCTTTTTGCATCCTCTTCAGGAATGTGGCATGTACAATAAGCACACAGCTCATGCTGCTCCTCAATTAGCTTTTCTAAGATGGCTGATTTTACCTTGGACGGGATATTGTTGTAATTGGAAAAGGGGTGACTTTTAAATTCTGTGAGCTCCCTGGGCTCTTTCCTTTTGTGAATGAAAATCATGCTAATTTCTCTAATTGCAAAGATACTCGACAAGAAGTTACCTCAGGATCATACTCTCCAAGTATTTGTGTCAAATTATTTAATGTTTTCTCTGCGATATCAAACTCGCATGCATCTAGTTGATGATAAAAATCTTCGAATAAATTGCGGATTGTTTCCGGACGTGCGGGGACGTCCATAATTTCAGACATTACCGAGTTTACATCCTTGCCATACGGGCTCAGGAAATCACTTTGAACAAGTCCGTCACCCAACACAACCAAACGGCCTTCTTTTGTCGAATGGATTACGGATGGAGCGTGAGTGGTTACAATAAATTGTACTTTGGGGAAAATGTTCATTAAATCCTGCAATATTCTATGTTGCCATGCAGGATGCAAATGTAAATCGACTTCATCAATCAAGACAACACCTGGAGTATCTTCTAAAACTTTTTCTGCAAGTTGAGGATTAAGCATTGACATTCGATAGGCAATATCAGCTATCAAACTTATAGTGCTTTTGTAGCCGTCACTTAGCTGATTTAGAGAGCTAAGTATTTGCTCCCCTGTGGATGTAGAATATTTGATTGAGATTTCTAAATTATCCAGATTAAAGAACACCTCAACGTCAGAACTGCCCGTTAAAAATTCAACACATCGCGATATCGCTCGCTTGACCGCAGCAAATTCGGGGCTGATCACCCCCTTTTGCAAATCCCGCATCGTCATTTTGCGAAACCATTGAATCATCAGCTTATTGTTTGCTGAAGCTGCAAGGCTGTCTAAGTATCCATTTAGTCGTGAGGTTTTAGCTAAAGTATCTTTGGGCTTCTCCTTCATTTGAGCCCAAAGCCGTCCTGTCCCATAATAGGAAACAATAGGAAGGATAAGACTAGCATCCCCCTGTGCTGTTCGTTTTGAATAAGAAGTAGCCAGTCTCTTGAAGTTTTCAGATTCGTATAAGACCGTTCGTCCTGACTGATTTCGGAGAATTCGAGCCCAGTTAATGGGCTCATTTGCAATCATTCCGTCTGCCTCAATCAGAACAGGATATTGGGGCTGAACATCAATGCCGCTACCTAGGGCATAGCATACGTTCCTAGCATCCCCTTTGCTAATACCATATGTCTTCTTGGCTAGTTCTGACGAAAGAGCCCCTAAAGCAATGGTAACAGCATCGAGAACGGTTGATTTTCCTGCTCCATTTTTGCCCACGAGGACTGTCAGACGGCTATCAAATTTGACAGTCAACGACTCAAAGCACCTAAAATTATGTACCGTTATGCTATTAACTCTCATACAGAAGGGAAAAATTACAGGGCTATTATAAATCACAAAGCTTTTAATGCAAGCAAAAACGGGATAATCGTGAATAAAAAAATTCCACAATTTTTGGGCTTGACCCGTTTGTTGTGGAAGTGAGAGCTCTGCCGCACCCCTAGTCCTTTGGAGTCCTCCGTCTTCGGCAAGCCGCGCCGAGACAGGCGGCGATAGTCAAAAACGGGCGTATACCGATTCTGCACAGGGTTGTTAAGTCGTTGATTGTTACTAAAAACCCTCTAACGCGTCGAACGTTAGAGGGTTGCGAGGTTTATACCCTTTGAGAAGGGTACGTCTCCAAGGATACGGGCAAAAAAAAGAAAACGCAAAACCTTATCTATAAGCATTTTATAAAATAGAGCAGAGGGTTTAAGATGGACCTTTTGGGGCTTTTGTTTTTTTCATTTTTTCGCCATCCGTCCCTTGACAAATTCTGTACTACATGTATAATGGTCTCAGATAGCCTCCCCCGCTTAGGGTTGGAATCCGTTGATTCCTTCAACTGCGCACATGGGGAGGGTTTTTATTTTGTCTGGAATACCTTAAGCCGCATCTCTCCATTTATGCCCACATCAACATTCAACAAGATGAACGTTAATACGAAAAAACAGAAGGAATTTGAATTGTTAATTACAGCGGGAAGCATTGAGTCGACTGATGCGCGATTTACAATGAATAATCTTGGCCTGGGGAATAATTACAAGTCTCTTGATGTGTATTTCAAAAAGGCAAACGGCATTATCATAAAACGAGCCTACGGTAAGGGAGAAAGAAAAAATTCCAATCAAACGATGCCTCGTCTCGCTTGTCAAGTTTTTGAAAAGCAACTTGCAGCATTATCTGTTGAAGAGAAGGAAAACTTTCCGGTTTGTCAATACAAGCCCGAAAGTGAGATGATAAGGGGAATTTTTACAAGCAAAGAGGAGTATGAGAAGTATCGCAAGTCCATAGAATTCTTGAGATATAATTATGATGACGGGCGACAATTTGTTATCTACTGCTGGAATATATTTTCAACGATTATATTTGTTCAGGAATGTCTGAAGCGCTTTGGAGATGAGGGCGACCTGTTTGTGTTGACATACCGAGATAAAGATGAAAAGGAAATGGTGGAGGAAAAGACTGAAGCAACAGCAAAAGAAGAATTAGCCCGACAGAGCCAAGGATACCGAAATCCTTTCTCCTCGATGCTGATAGAATCCAAGAATCTTATTTTCAGAGGAGCTCCCGGCACCGGCAAGTCTCATCTTGCAAAAGAAATTGCTGCCGACATTATTAGCAATGGTTATTTTAATGATTATACTCTCCTCTCAGATGAGCAGAAAAAACAGGTGGAGTTTGTACAGTTTCACCCGAGTTACGATTATTCAGACTTCGTTGAAGGCTTAAGGCCCAAGCTTAACGACGATGGCACTATGGGGTTTGAATTGAAGGACGGCATTTTTAAAAGATTTGTTGCACGAGCCAGAAAAAATTATGAAAACTCGAAAAAAACAAGAGACGACGTAGAAGCAGAACTGTCTGCGCAGGAATCAATCGAGGAATTTTTCTCAAATATCGAATTGGGAGTTGACTCATTTAAAACCATAACAGGAAATAAGTTTACTATCACAAGTGTAGATGAAAATCACATTAATATTTTCATTCCGGGAAATGCAACATTCAACAAACTCTCTTTAAGTTTAGATGAAGTTCGACGCATGCTGGAATCCAGCGAACAATTCGACAAGATTAAGGACATTACGACATTCTTTGGAAAAGCTTTTGCGACACAAGCATATTCTTATGATTTTGCTATATATAAAGCTATAAAAGCCCAAAAAACCGGCAAAGCTAAAAGAAAAGCCGAGCGGGAAGAACTGAGAAAATACATATTTATCATTGATGAGATAAACCGTGGTGAGATTTCAAAGATTTTTGGGGAACTCTTCTTTACAATCGACCCCGGTTATCGGGGAAAAGCCGGCGAAATTTCCACGCAATATTCCAATCTGCATAACAATCCTGAAGAAAAATTTTATATCCCGGAGAATGTTTACATTATCGGAACTATGAACGATATAGATCGTTCTGTTGACAGCTTTGATTTTGCTATGCGCCGCCGTTTCCGATTTGCAGAGCTCAAGGCAGATGAAAGGACAGAAATGCTTGCATCACTCGATAGCGATGAACTGAAAGATGAGGCTATTCGTAGAATGACTGCTCTCAACAAGGAAATTTCTGGCGTCGAGGAATTGAACGAGAATTATCATATCGGCGCTTCTTATTTTCTGAAGCTGAAAACTCTGAATTTTGACCAGCTTTGGACTGATTATCTGCAGCCGCTCCTCCATGAATACATTCACGGAATGTACAATGAGGAAGAAATCATGAATCGATTTGCCAAGGCATATGGCTATCAGCGTCTCACCCGGGATGAAGCAAATGAAACTCCTCAAGATTAAGGATAATTGCCAACATAAAAAAGTCTTTTTTTCTGAAATCCAAAATCTGACAGAAAAAATAGCTGATAAATCGTTAGAACAGCTGGAGCGAGAAGGCGTATTTGTATTTCCAAGCAGTGTAAAGGAGGCAGAAGATATTACACCGGAGCAAATGATTCTCCAAACTTTCAATGCGACCTATCGCACCGGAAATGTGATGGGATTCATAGGGTATGGAGACGAAAGATTGATTGTAGAATCTCGCTTCTGCGATGGTGGTGAAGATTTCTTTTTCCAGTATCTTCTGGAAAGGGTCGTTGATTTCCCGAATATTGTAGATTTGAAATCCGATGCCAATCAACATAATCGACTATTTAATTTTCTGTTGTTTTTGTTTCCTCATTATCTCAAAGCCGCTTTACGTAAAGGACTGTTCAAAAAGTACATCCGCCGCAGATACAATGACGGGAATGTAAAAGGTTCTGTTGATATTGTTCGCCATGTAGAGAAAAATACACCCTTTATAGGAAATGTTGCATATAATCAGCGAGAGTTTTCATATGACAATAGCTTGATGCAGCTTGTGCGACATACCATAGAATACATTAAACGAAAACCTTGCGGCAACAGGCTTCTCATCAAAGTAAAAGATGAGGTTAAACTCATCATAGAGACAACCCCAGGATATGAACCGCACGAACGGCAGAAAATTATTGAACTGAACAAGAAGAATGCTGTTAGCCATGCTTATTTCTGGGAGTATCTGGTATTACAAAGACTCTGCCTGTTGATTCTTCGCCACCAGAAACACCAAATAGGTTTTGGAGCAAGGCAGATATACGGCATTCTGTTTGATGGAGCCTGGCTGTGGGAAGAATATCTTAACTCCCTAATTGGACATAGATTCTATCATCCGAAGAATAAGGGTAAAACAGGCGCTCAACGGCTATTCAGCGGTAATATTGGCCTTATTTATCCTGATTTTATTAGCCGTAACAGCGACACGAGAATTATTGCAGATGCGAAGTATAAACCAATCGTCAACATCGGCAATCAGGATTATCTGCAGGTGCTGGCATACATGTTCCGATTTGATGCAAAAATTGGGTACTATCTCTATCCCGAAGCCGGAGATGCTGATGCTCTAAAATTACGGCTGAATCGAGGATCTACCTATGAAGCAAATGTAATTCCTTGTGAAGATGTTAGTATAACCAAGCTCGGGCTAAAAATTCCCATTAACGCATCGAGTTATGATAGCTTTGTATCGAGAATGAAGATTTCCGAACAAGAAATCATGCAGCATATAGAAACTCAATTCTTCTCGCATCTCTAGTCTGATTTGGGCTTCCCCCCGTTAAAAAAGCCTGCTTTCCAAATTGTGTCGGAAAGCAGGCTCGGTGAATACACGAGAAGAGATTCGAACTCCTGACCAACTGTGTGTAAGACAGCCGCTCTACCACTGAGCTACTCGTGCATGTAATGTGTGAAAGCAAGTATACCTGTAAAATTCAGAAAAGCAAGCCTAAAATGAAGATTTATGATATTTTTTTCGTTTTGAGGTACGTTTGTGGGGGAGGAGGGTTCTTGCAGAGGTGCTTAGATGGGAAGATGGGTGGTTATTTATGAGCGGTGGCAGAGTGCTGCCAGACGGCTTTGCTGTGCCGATAGATGGTGGCTTGCCCCGGTCCGATGAAGCGTCCATACCAAGCAGAGGCGTGACCGAGGGTTAGGACTACGCGGCAGCGTTCGCCGACGTAGATATCGCCGCGCAGTATGCTCTGATCGGCTCGGATGTGGATGGTTGCAGAGTTGTAGCCGGGCTTGCCCCATTCAGATTCTTTGGCACAGACGAGATGTGTAGATGGGCGCTCCAGTCGGCAGTTGGTGAATTTGATGTCAACTTGGGCGTTGCTGACGTAGATGATGGGTTCTGTGGCTGATGATGTGCCGGAACAATGGTCGAGGTGGAGCTGGATGGGGGCGCTCAGAAAACCGGCTGTTGCTGTGCTGCGAGCGAGGATGGGACCATTGCGGTCGAGGTCTTCGTGTTCCATCAGGATGTGGTGCCCCGGTTCTGCGAGAAGGGCGGTTGTTTGCATGGTGGGGGCAGGTGGTGGCGGAGGTGGCAGGTCGGTCATGCCGCCTTAGATGGAACCGGTGCCACTCATGCTCAATAAATGTTAGGCCCTCCTGCCGTGGGGCGAGGAGGGCTGGCAAAGGGGCTGTAGCGCAGCTTAGTGGGGTACACTGATGGTCTGCTCACGATCAGGTCCCACTCCTACGGTGCCTACCAGGCAACCTACGACTTCTCCGAAGCGTTTGACGTAGGCCTGGCAGTTGGGGGGGAGTTGTTCCCAAGATGTGCAGGCGGAGATGTCTTGTTTCCAGCCGGGGAGGGTTTCGTAGATGGGTTCGCACTTGTACCAGTCCTCCATGAGTGCAGGGGGGTATTCGAGGATCTCATCGCCCATGCGGTAGCCGGTACAGATCTTGATGGTGTCGAGCTCGTCGAGTCCATCGAGGTTGGTCATGGCCATTTCGTCGAAGCCATTGAACATGGCAGAGAAGCGCAGGACTACGCCGTCGGTCCAACCGCAGCGGCGGGGACGACCGGTGGTGGCGCCGAACTCGCGGCCGAGCCCGTGGAGGTAGTCGCTGATTTCGGCTTCTTCGGTTACGAAGGGACCTTCGCCCACGCGAGTGGTGTATGCTTTGCACACGCCGATGATTTTATCGATCCGGGTGGGAGCTACTCCGGAGCCTGTGCAGCAACCACCGGCGCTGGTGTTCGAGCTGGTGACGAAGGGATAGGTGCCGAAGTCGATGTCGAGCATAGCGCCCTGAGCGCCTTCGAAGAGAACGGTCTTGCCTTCCTTGATTGCTTGATTGATGACGGGGATGGTGTTCGTGATGTGGGGGCGCAAGACGTTTGCTGCGGCAATGACGGCGTCCAGAGTGATCTGGGGATCAGCCTCGGGCCAGCCCAAGCGCACAAGCTCTTCGTTAGCTGTCTTGATGCGTGCCTTCAGCACATTGACCATGCGCTCGGGATCGACCAGGTCAATCATGCGGATGCCTACGCGGCGTGCCTTGTCCGCATAGGTCGGACCGATTCCTTGCTTGGTGGTGCCGATTTTCTGGTCGCCAAGTGCTTCTTCCTGGGCTGCATCGATTTCCTTGTGGATGGGCAGCACGATGTGGGCACGATCCGAGATGAGAAGATTGGTCGGGGTGATGAGCACTCCCTTGTCGCGCAGGTAGTTGATTTCGTCTACGAGGGATGTGGGGTTGATGACTACGCCGTTGCCGATGATGTTCACCTTGCCTTCCCAGAGGATGCCGGAGGGGATGAGGTGGAGGACGTATTTCTGTCCTTTGGCGATGACGGTGTGTCCGGCATTGCTGCCGCCCTGGCTGCGGGCCACGATGTCTGCGGTCTCGGTCAGGAAGTCGATAACCTTGCCTTTGCCTTCATCTCCCCATTGGGAGCCAATGACTAGTGTGTTCATAATCTGTTGCAGCTGCGGTTAGGCATTGTACTTGCCCGCCTTGACGTCCTTGATTGTCTGCACGAGCATGTTATAGAAGTTGGTGGGTTGGTCGGCTCCGGCAGGGCTGATCGGTTGGTAGAGTACGCCGAAAAGCGGTTTGTCGGTATGGGTGAAGGCCGCCACGGTGTCATCGTTGAGATTGATCGCGGTGATCTTTGCTCCTTCAGGCAGGCTGTCTGTAACGATGGTGAACAAGTGGTTCTGTGTGGTGATGTCAACCTTGCCGGTGCTGAGATCTCTGACGGGCTGGTTGCAACCTTGTTGATTGTTGGGCAGCTTGCGGGTTTCCGCTCCAAGGGAGCGGGCAAGCAGTAGGCAGCCCAGTCCCATGCCGGCTACGGGCAACTTGCCGGTGAGGTTACACACTTCTTCTGTCAGCCCGGTGATGGCGGCGGGATCTCCCGGACCATCGGAAAGTACTACGGCGTCCGGGCGCAGGGTCAGAACATCCTCGGCCTTGGTGGAGAGGGGAACCACGGTTACATCGAACCCGGCTTGGCGCAGTCGGCGGAGGGTGCTCCGGCGCACGCCGAGGTCGTAGACCACTACTTTGTAGCTGACCGCGGGGAGGGGGATGTGGGTTGTGAGGTCGTTCTGCGTCTTGTTGGGAAGTTTCCAAGCGCGGGACTCGCCCTCCCAGTGGTACATGACGGAGGTGCTGACGGGGGAAGCGAGGTCTGCTCCTTCGATGGCGGCTGCTGAGCGGGCGGCCGCTACGGCTTCTTCGGCGCTCAGCTCCGTGGTGATGCAGCAGCGCTGGGTTCCCTTGTTGCGCTGAAGGGTGGCGATCCTGCGGGTGTCAATCCCGGCAATGCCTACGATATTGTGGCGCTTGAGCCAAGGGGCCATGCCTTCTGAGGCTCGCCAGTTGCTGTGCAGTCGTGCGAGCTCGGTTACGATCAGCCCTCGGGCGCAGGGAGCGTCACTTTCGTTGTCCTCCTCGCAGATTCCATAGTTGCCAATAAGGGGGTAGGTCATAACCAGCACACGACCACTACTGGCGGGGTCTGTCAGGATCTCCTGGTAACCCATTACGGACGTGTCGCAGCACATTTCGCCGGTTATGGTTCCGGCAGAGCCGATGGAGTTGCCTTCGAATGTTGTTCCGTCTTCTAGTGCAAGAATCGCTTTCATTCTTTTTCTGTTTGAGCCGTGCGATATTATCAATTTTCCGGGTAAAATGCAAGGCTATAATTTACGATGCCGAAAAAATTACACAAAAGTGAAGAAAATTCGTCATTTTGTCCGAGTTTGCTTGCAAAGTGCGGAGAGTTGTGGTTATAATTACTTAGTGAAGCGCTGAGAGCGGAAGTCTGCTCGAGCTTTAGCTTATCATTCACCTTTAAACCACAGAAAGTTTTATGGATACCGCAGAGACGACCGAGACCGGGGCTCCCGCTCCTTCTACCGACAATAAGGATCGCCTGAAGGCTGTGCGCGATTTTGCCAGCGCTCAGGTGGAGAAGTTGCGCCGCGATTTTGCCGAGTGCCGCGATTCTGTTCGCAAGTACACAGCTGAGCGTATGGATGATGTTCGTAAGTATACTGGTGAGGCTCGTGAGCAGCTCAATGCCGGCTGGGATGTGACTTGTGCCAAGGCTAAGGATCTTCATGAGGCCGGTGAGGAGTATGTGAAGGCCAATCCTACAGGTGCTGTGCTCGGCGCCCTCGGTGTGGGGGTGATCATCGGCCTCCTCATTGGTTGTGGTCGCCGTTGAGTGCGTGCAGGACGGTTCAGCAGAAGTCTGATTCATGGCGCTCTTTCCTTTCAGAAAACCTAAGCCGCTCGCCTCTCTGCAGGAGCAGGGAGGGGAGCTGTTGGGTGGGGTGAAAGAGGCTGCAGCTGGTACGGCGTCTCATGTTGGTGCGCTTTGGCAGTTGTTCTGCATGGAGCTGCGTGAGTACGCCGCGCACCAGACCCGCCGGGTAGTGGCTGTGGTTGTGGGTGGTTTCCTGCTGTTTTTTGCATACGCCTTGTTGTGCGCGTTTGCCTGTGTAGCTGCTGAGATGTGGCTGGGTTCGTGGCCGTGGGCCACCGGACTTGTTTGCGGCGTGCATTTCGTGGCTGGTTTCATCTTCCTGCTCTCCGGGCTGCGGAGCAGCGCCGGTCCCGTGGCTCCGGCTACTCGGCAGGAATTACAGAATGATTGGCAATGCATCAAATTACTCTTCAGCAAAGAAAACAGCAACTCCTGATGCGCGTGGCGCAGTCGCGTTGCGATGTCCTGCAGTCTGCTGATCGTGCCGGTAACGGCGCCGGCGGTTGCTTGGAGGCTATGCACCTTACCCGCCGTACGCTTAAGCTTGCGGGGTTGGCTGCGGTTGCGCTGGTGGGGTTCCGCTTGGTTTCTGCTGTGCTGCCGGCGCGTGCTTCTCGTGTAAGTCGTTTTCACATTGAGCCTCCGGCAGTGCCTCGACCCGGGAATGGTGTGCCGGGCTCGTTGTTCAAGTATCTCGTTGCTCAGATTTCCACCGTGGTTCTGCTGCCGCTGCTGAGGGACAGATTGTTGGCGAGTCGCCTGAGTGAGCGATTTGATTATTGGCGCCCATCGCGAATCTTTTTCCGTTGGGTGGGACTGGAACGTTGAATATATGCCGGGGCAGGTTCGAGAGATCTGTCCGTTGTGGTTTTATGAAAAAAGTATTTGTTTCCGGATCGTTTAACGTGCTGCATGCCGGGCATCTGCAGTTTTTTCGGGATGCTCGTGCTTTGGGCGACTACCTGGTAGTGTCGTACCCATCTGCGGATTTGCTCTGGCGTTTGTACGACAAGAAGTCTGCACTGGACGATGTTGATAAGTACGAGCTGCTTACCTCGTTGCAGATGGTGGATTCCGTCGTGCTCTCAACTGATGAGGATGAGGCGCTATCTTTTCGTAGCGCTTTTCTGGCAGAGAAGCCTGATGTGCTGGCGGTTACAACAGACGATTGTTACATGGATGCCAAGCGCCGACTGTGCGAGGAGTGCGGGGCTGAATTTGTGGTGTTGGAGAAGACTCGTCCGCAGGGCAGCAGATTCAGCAGTTCTGAGGTGCTCAGTCGCGTGAAAGCACCGGCTCATGTACCGCTCCGGGTGGATTTCGCCGGCGGCTGGCTTGATGTTCCGGCAAATGCCATTCCCGGAGAATATGTCGTTAACTGTTCGATATCTCCCACGGTTTCGCTGCGCGAGTGGAATTATCGTCAGGGGGCGGGGCTGGGAGGCAGCGGTGGCTGGAGCGTGCTCAATGGCTGGGATCCCGTGAGTTCTGAGCTGGGGCTGGGAGTGGGCTGGCAGGATCCTGCCATCATTGCCGAAACCGGCGCCTGTGTGTGGTTCTCCGGACCTCGCCCGGTGCTCGATTTCAAGAACACCGGTGACTTCCTGAAGGGAAAAATGGCCGTGTATGACACCTGCATCAAACACGATACCCCCGGGCTTGCAAACCTGAAGCGCGATTTCGTGAAGATTGCCAAGGCTGCTCGTGTAGCTCGACTGGGAGTGCAGGAGAAGGATGTGAACGTATTGGCCGTCGGTGTGCAGCTGAGCTATCAGCTGCAGCTGGATGAGGGCATGCTCCCGTTGCCCAGGATAGGCGCCTCCATCGCTTGCAAGTATTGCGGTGGCGGGCATGGTGGCTATGCGCTTTACCTCTTCGAGAAACCCGAGGATCGCGAGGTCGCTCTCGCGGAGTGCGAATATCTCTATCCCATTGAGCCATATTGCCGTACCTTCGGTAAGGATGAGCAGGTGCCGTTCGCGCCGGAATATCTGGAGCGTCTCCGTCGTCACAACGTTAAGAAAGATAACTTTTAACTGAAAAGGAAGCTGATTATGCCCAAAGTATTTGTATCCGGTTGTTTTGATGTGCTGCACAGCGGCCACATAGCCTTCCTTGAAGAGGCTGCCGGTTATGGCGATGTTTACGTCTCGCTCGGATCGGATGAGACCGTATGGCAGCTCAAGAACCGCAGAACGATGTATACGGAGCAGGAGCGTAAGTATATGCTCGAGGCCATTCGGTTCGTCAAAAAAGTCTACATCGGTCCGGATACCGGTAAGATCCTTGACTTTGCTCCTCTTCTCGATGAGGTGAAGCCGGATATCTTCTTTGTGAACGCTGATGGTACCAGTGATGAGAAACGCGCCTTTGTCGAATCCAAGGGAATTCGTTACGTCACCAGCTCACGCACTCCCCATGGTGACTTACCGGTTCGTTCCACAACCAGCATACGCCAAGGCCTGAATAAATGAGAGCGACCAATACGACATATCATGTGGGAGAGACCGGCACCCGTCCCTGGGGGCAATGGCAGGTGCTTGATCTCCAGTCTCATGTGGTGGTGAAAAAGTTGCTGGTGGTACCGGGCGGACGCCTGTCACTGCAGAAGCACAATCATCGTACTGAGCGTTGGACCGTTACCGAGGGGATCGCTACTGTGCGTTTGGATGATGTGGAGACCCGCCTGAGGGTGGGGCAATCCATCATGATTCCCTGCGGAAGTCTGCATCGTCTCTGCAACGAAGGCGAGAAAGAACTTGCTCTCATCGAAATTCAGATAGGCGACTTTCTTTCGGAGGACGATATCGAGAGATTCCGCGATGATTATGGGCGCGTAAGTGAATAAACTACAGTTATATGGAAGATGAAATACAGAGCCTTCACAAGGCATGGGATAAAGTGGATGGGATTCTGGTGATCAATCTGGACGCTTTTCCTGAGCGCATGGCTCAGTTCTTGGAGGACAACAAGTATACTGTTCCGAAAGAAAAGGTACATCGGTTGGTTGCTGTAGATGGTCGCAAGCTACCCGGTTATGGCGAGCCTCCTTGGTTTACCGAGCGCACGATGGAACGCGCTTATTTCTGGGGGGGGACTGCCGGCTGTGCGCTATCTCACCGAAAGGCGATTGAACGGGCTAAGTCGGAAGGCTGGCGCAATGTGCTGATCTTGGAGGACGATGTGCGAGTACTGGCCGATCCCGGTTCTCTTGCTATCTTCGCGCATGCTCTGGAGAATCTGCAGGGGCAGTACATGCTCTACTTGGGCTACAGCCGTCCCACGCCCTATGGTCGCAAGGTCTACCGGGAGGGCTCCCATGCGCTGTGGCAGACGGAAGGCGTGCTGGCCGGTTATGGCTACATGGTGCCGCAGAGCATGTACGACCGCATTCTGTCCATGATGCCTACGGAGGAAAATATCTGGGAATGGTTGTCCATTTATCGCGCTGTTGACTCCTTCTATCGGGATAACGTTGCCACCCTGTCGGGCGTGAAAGTGTACATGGTGCAGCCTGATCTCATCGTGCATGTGGACGGGATATCCAGCATAGCCAGTACCTACACGAGTACTGAGAATTATTCCAAGACTCAAGAGCCTTACAGCTATTGCTCCCCGATCGGGATCTGGCACCTGCTCACTACTCCTTTCCGTCGGCTCAAGATTTACCTGAACTCCGTGCGCACACATCGCCGGGCTCTTCGCCGCGGATTCCCCGGATTCCGAAAAAAACGCACCAAATAAACGCATAGTACTCGCAAAAGAGCCCTATATGTGATGTTTTTTGATCGAGGGCATGGATTAGGCTTGCAATCCGATCATTTTAGGCGCATAGTAGTGGCTCACTCAAAATAATATGTCTGAACAGAAAGAACGAAAGACTCTGGAGCAGCGTAACCAGGCAAGTGATCTGGAGCGTCTGCGCCATTCCTGCGCGCATGTTCTCGCCGCAGCCATTTGCCGCATCTGGCCCCAGGCTCAGCTGGCGGCAGGTCCTGCCATCGAGAATGGTTTTTATTACGATATCGAACTGGATCACAATATCTCCGCAGCCGAGTTTGAATTGATTGAGGCTGAGATGAAGAAGATCGTCAAGGAGAATCAGACATTTGAGCGAACTACTGTGACACGCGCTGAGGCTATGGCCATGGCTCAGAGCGGCGAGCTGGGCTCTATTGCACCGCGCAGCGTTCCCTCTAAGTTTAAGGTTGATCTGCTGAACCGCATCCCGGATGACGAGGAGATCTCCATCTACCGCAATGGCGACTTTACCGACTTGTGTGCCGGTCCTCATGTGGGGCGCACCGGTAACTGTAAGGCATTCAAGGTCATGAGTGTGGCCTCTGCTTATTATCAGGGGGATTCCAACGGACCTCGGCTCCAGCGCGTCTACGGTACCTGTTTCCCCAATCGCACTCAGCTCGAAGAGCACCTCGCTCGTCTGGAGGAGGCTCGCAAGCGCGACCACCGCAAGTTAGGGCGCGAGTTGGGGCTGTTCACCATAGATGAGATGGTGGGGCAGGGGCTCGTGCTGTGGAAACCCAAGGGCGCGATCATTCGTCGCGAGCTTCAGGATTTCATCACCGAGGAACTCGACCGCATCGGTTACTCCCAAGTCTATACCCCCAACATCGGCAAGCTCGATCTGTACATGACCTCCGGTCACTGGGAGCATTACAAGGAGAGCCAGTTCCCACCCATACCCGATCCGGATGACTTCAAGAAACTGCGCGATGAGAATGCCAGCTGTGCTGACCTCTTCAACGCGATGGATACACGCACGATCATGGGCTTCATGCTCAAGCCCATGAACTGCCCACACCACATTCGCATCTACTCCAGCGACCCTCATTCCTACCGCGATCTTCCCGTTCGCTTGGCTGAGTTCGGTACGGTATATCGTTGGGAGCAGAGTGGCGAACTGGGCGGTATGACCCGCGTGCGAGGGTTCACTCAGGATGATGCGCACATCTTCTGCCGCCCCGATCAGATCAAGGAGGAAGTACACCAGTGCATCGGCATCGTCAAGCACATCCTCGGAACTCTCGAAATGACCGATTACCGGGTTCGTCTGTCGCTCCGCGACAAGGACTGTACCGATCCCAAGTACGTTGGTTCTGTAGAGAACTGGAAACTCTCCGAGCAGGCGCTGCGTGAGGTGCTTGCAGAGAATGGTTTTGACTACATAGAAGCCGAGAATGAGGCTGCCTTCTACGGTCCCAAGATCGACTTCATCGTGCGTGACGTCATCGGTCGTGATTGGCAGCTCGGTACCGTGCAGGTAGACTACAACCTGCCTGAGCGTTTCGATCTGAACTACACCGGCGCAGATAACAAGCCGCATCGCCCCGTTATGATCCACCGTGCTCCGTTTGGATCGATGGAGCGTTTCACTGGCTTGCTCATTGAGCATTTTGCCGGTAAATTCCCCACATGGCTTGCCCCGGAGCAGGTGAGAGTGCTCCCCATCTCCGACAAGGTAGCCGACTTTGCCGAGAAAGTCCGCCAAGCTTTGGCTGCCCGCAGCGTACGCGTGAAGTTGGATGACGCTCCGGACAAGATCGGCGCCAAGATCCGCAATGCTCGTCTCGATCGCGTGCCCTACATGATCGTTGTGGGACAGCGCGAGGCAGAGGAAGGCAAGGTTTCCGTACGTCACCGCGAGCTCGACGTTGTCGGTACCATGACTGTAGAAGATTTTGTAACAGCGGTATGTGCTGAGATTGATCAGCGCCTCATTCGTCCCGCGCTCACCCCTGAACAAAAGGAGACCCCACAGCAGTAAGAGAGCGCACTGTTCCCTTTCCGGTCGGGGGCTGAACTCCAATCACCCCCGACCTGCGAAACTGAGAAAACACCACACATCGACCACAAACAAGTACCACACAAGTGCCAACCCCACAGAAAAACAATACCCCTGCCAATCGTGGCAACCGCCGCGAGCAGAATAACAAAACACCGCAGATTCGTGTCAATGACCGCATCCGCGCCCCCCGTGTCCGAGTAGTTACCGCCAATGGTGATCAGCTTGGAGTGATGGCCACAAGAGATGCCCTCGCCCGAGCCAAGGAGATAGGACTTGACCTCGTGGAAGTCGCCCCGAATGCTGATCCTCCCGTCTGTCGTCTCATTGACTACGGCAAGTTCAAGTACATGCAGGCCAAGATGCAGAAGAACAACAAGGCCAAGGCCGTACGAATGAAGGAAATCAAGTTGCGCACGGGTACGGATGTCAATGATTACAACGTCAAGATGGCGCGTTCCGAGCAGTTCTTGGATCATGGGCACAAGGTGCGCTTCCAGCTTCGCTTCCGTGGTCGTGAGAATGCACACCAGCAGTTGGGATTGGAAGTGATGACCAAGGTGATGGAGGATCTGAAGACCATGGGTAAGGTAGATCAGCCGGCCAAGCTTGCCGGCAACACCGTTACAATGGTGCTTACCCCCCTGCCGGTCGCTCAGCGGGTCAAGAAGTTCAAGAAGTACGAAGAGGCTGATTTCGACGCCGAGTCTGCTGAGTTCGATGCTGAGGACGACGAATAAAGACCATTAGTTCTGAATAAGCCAAAAGCAGCAGACTCCACTCGGTGGGACTGCTGCTTTTGCCCATAAGGGGGTGGGTATCCAAATGTAGATGATGAATGATGAAGAACAGTATTTTCTGTTGAGAGACGGCGAGACGTATGGTCCGTACACCGTTCCTCAGCTTCGTCGTCTGCGTATGGTGGGTGAAGTGACGGAACAGGATGTGGTGTGGCGCAAGGGGATGGAGAATCCCGTTGCCCTATCGGCATTTCCCGGGATGATGAATGAGCCGGGAGGAGAGTTGCCCGGGCTGCGAGGGTTCTCCTTTATCTCCTTTTTTTCTGCTGTGTTCCGGCGTCACAGTACACGTGATATCGAGGAGTGTTTCGCCGCCGGGGTGGAGGGAACGACTCCTTCGCTTAGTTCAGTAAATACTTCGTGGCCAACTCCTTGGATCTTCTCGCGCATGTTTTTGGTGTGCGTGGCTCTTTATTTGGGGTTCAACTGGGCTACAATGCAGTTTCAGAACCCGCTGCTGTTGCCGGCACTGCTGTTTATCGGGAACTTCGGCATTCCCTTCTGCCTGTTTGTGTTGTTTTATGAGTTGAACGTTCGGCGGGATGTGAGCATATATTCAGCGGGCGTAATGATGATGACAGGCAGCATGCTCTCGTTGATTTTCTCGTTATTCCTTTTTACCTTTTGGCAAGGTCGAGGCGCGTTGTGGGCCGGACCGATTGAGGAGCCGGCCAAACTGCTGGCTGTATTGTTGGTGGCTCATCGCATGTGCAATGGCAAGGTGCTTACCGGTCTGCTGCTGGGAGCTGCCATCGGGGCGGGGTTTGCTGCCTTTGAGAGTGCCGGGCATACTTTCATGCACCTCCGTCATCTGATGGTGTACCAGACCGCTGCTGAGGTACTCAGCCAGCACGATCCTGCCGCAGCACGACTGGTGCAGTCCGTTGCGGAGTCAGCATATTCGCCTGATTTTGTCATGCAGTATCGGGCTTTGTTATCCGTTTTTTCGGGGCACACGCAGTGGACCGCTATTACAGCCGGTGCTTACTGGTTGGTCTGGAGCCGTCTGCGACGGGAAGGAACCCTGGGACATGTCTCGGCTATCGTGAATTTCAATGTGCTGCAGGACTGGCGATTTCTGAAGATCGCCATCGTGCCTGTTCTGGTACACATGTTCTGGAATAGTGTATTGCTGGATCAATATCCCATCGTGAAAATCCTCATCTGCGGGGCAATCTGCTGGGGGCTCGTGCTGCGCCTGGTGGCTGCCGGTCTGGCGCAGGTGCGTGAAGAACAGGAGTCACTTGCCCACACCGACTCCGGTACGAGTGCGGCGGATGGGCTTGACTGTCCAAGTGACAACACCGAAGAGCTCTGAGCGTTCTTCCGGGGTCAGGAGCCGGGGCTTGTACCCCGGATGGGCGGCAACCAGCATTACCTTGGCACCATCGATGACGAGCCGTTTGACGGTGAACTCCCCATCAATGGCGGCAATGATGATGTCGCCGTTAGCAGGAATGAGGCTGCGGTCAACTACAAGGATATCGCCATCCTCAATGCCGGCTCCGATCATACTCTCCCCTCGAGCCCTGACATAGTAGGTTGTGGCGGGGTGTGTCACGCAAAGTTCATTCAGACTAAGCGATTCATGCAGCTCTCCGCTAGCCGGGGAGGGGAAACCGGCTGCGACTCCCTCCTCAAAGAAAGGCTGACCATCCGATCTGATATCCGCTTGCTGCATGGCGGGATCAGTGATCTTCCTGTAGCAGGCTTTGCAGGTGGCGATGGGCGTAGTGCAGTCGCGAACGAAGAGTGCCTTCCGACACATTCAACATGTTGGCGATATCGCTGTAGCTCATCTCGGCTATGTCACAAAGCATCACCACTTCTCGATGTGCGGGTGAGAGCTGATCGAGCGCGTAGGCGAGCCGTTTCTTCAGATCCTTGATATTGGAGCCGCGTATCGGGTCTGACTCGCGAGCCGTATCGCGTAGCTCAGCATTTTTTTCCAAGGGATCACCATTCACATCGTTGTTTATGCTGTAGGTGTTGCTGAACTTTTTGCGTTTGCGGATGAAATTGCGAGCCTGATTGGCTGCTATGGTGTGAAGCCAAGTATAGAAGGCGCTTTTCCCATTGAAATAACGCAGGGACTGGTAGGCTTTCATGAAGGCTTCCTGAGCGATATCGTAGGCGTCGGCATCCGAGTTCACCATTTTCACCAGCATGGCATGCAGGCGACGGCTGTGGCGGCGTACTAACTCATCGAATGCGCGGGTTGTTCCTTCCAGAGTCAGCTTGATGAGCCTGTCATCGGGAAGGTCTTTGAGCCGGGCAGGTTTTAGGGAATCGCTCATAGAGGTGGATTGGGAAGGGGGGGATCAACCGGGGCGGGGGACCGCCCCGGTTCGGACCAATCAGAGTTGGTAATCTCGCTTATCGCGGCTTTCAAACCATTCGATGAAGGCCTTGTTAACGATGGTGTAGCCACCGGGGGTGGGATACTCGCCACTGAAGTACCAGTCGCCGCAGGGGCCTTCTATGGCATCTCGCAGACCATCGAGGGTCTGGTATATGACCTGAATGGCACAGGGGCAGTTATCCGGAGTGACCATTCGCGAAACCTCCGCTGTGATCTCGTCCTCAGTAAAGGGCTCATAGATCTTCTGTACGGGGTTGGAACGTTCCTCCGGCGGCAGCGTGAGCTGGCGCTTGCAATCCTCGTAAACTTCGATGATGTGTGTGTACATCCCACGTTTCTTCAGCAGGGTAATGGCAGCTTGGAAGGCGATGAACTTGCCCATTTCCTTCATGTCGATTCCGTAGCAGTCCGGGTAACGAACCTGCGGGGCGGAGGAGACGATGACGATCTTGCGGGCGTTTGTACGGGCCAGAAGTCGCAGGAGGCTGATCTTTAGGGTAGTGCCTCGTACGATGGAATCGTCGATAGCTACGAGTACCTCATCATTGTTCACAGCGCCGTAGGTGAGGTCGTAGACCATGGCAGCGAGCTGTTTGCGACTGCTTTCCTCGGAGATGAAGGTACGCAGCTTGATGTCTTTGTGGGCGATTTTTTCAGCACGGGGCCAGCGGCGCATGATGAGCTCATTGATGAGCTCTTCGCTCATATTACCCTCGCGGTGTGCTTTGATCATTGCCTCTGTTACCTTGTTACGGCGGTAGGCGCGCAGACCTTCCAGCAGTCCATAGTAAGAGACTTCTGCCGTGTTGGGGATGAAGGTGATGGCCGCCTTGGAGAAGTTGCCGTCCAGACTGGCGACAACCTGCTCTGTGAGATTGGCGCCCAAGGTTTTACGTTCGCGGTAGATGATCGGATCGTTGCCTCGGGAGGTATAGACATCTTCAAAGCAGCAGGGAGTGGGTTTGCCCGGAGTCGTGTACTCGCGAATGCTGACCTGACCATCGTACTTCACTACGATCATGTTGGCCGGAGCAAGTTCCTTGACCTCGTTTTCCTCTACCTCCATCACACTCATGAGCGGCACTCGCTCACTGGCAACAGCCAGGTATTCGTCCGTCAGTACATAGTAGCAGTAACGTATGCCATGCGGGTCACGCAGGCAGAAGAAATCTCCATTGCCCACACCGCCCATGATGGTGTAACCTCCATCCCAGTCCTTGCTGGCTTTGCCGATGACATCGTAGAGATCGAGTTCCTCTGAGATGATGTTGGGGATTTCTTGGCCATCAACGTTTTTATCGCGCAGCTGTCGGTAGAGATCCGTGTGAGCCTCGTCCAGATAGTAGCCGACCTCTTCCATGAGGGTCTGGATGTCGGTGCCGAAGACCGGGTGCTGACCTCGTGAGATGAGCTTCTGGTGCAGTTCGGTGATGTTGGTTATCCCCATATTGCCCTGCATCATGAGGGTACGGGTCGGCCAGTTCGTGCGGCGCATGTACGGATGGCACAGCCCTTCATCGTAGCTGGCGCCTTCTGTGCCGTAAAGCAAGTGCCCCAGCAGTACCTCGCCGCCGAAGTTAAAGTACTTCTTGTAGCTTTCTGCATCCGTTCCCTTGATCAGACCCTCGTCGCGCATGCGCCGCAGGTGGCGCTGCTGGGTGGAGAAGATGTTGGTGACAGCTGAGGCTGAGTTGTCACGGGAGCGGAAGATATAGGGCTCGCCCAGCGGCATCTTGAGCTTGATGCAGCCTATGCCAGCGCCGTCCTGTCCACGATTGTGCTGCTTTTCCATCAGCAGGAAGAGCTTATTGAAGGCCCATTCCGGCGTGCCGTACTTCTCCGCAAAGTAAGAGAGCGGCTTGAGCAGTCTTATTGCTGCAGACATAACTTTCTTATGGCTGAGAGGTTACTTACATACTCTGACGTTGATGCCCTTGCCCTCGCGCATGGTGCCGATTACCACGCCTCCGGGACCGGCGGTGCAGGCTTGTTCTACCTGATCCGGGGTCACAATGGCAACCCAACCAATTCCCATGTTGAAGGTATGGAAACGATCCTCAGCATCGACGAAGCTGAGCACCTTCTGCACGGCGGCGTTGTTCCAGTACGGGATCTCGAGGTCTGCACCCTTCTCTCCGAGGAAACGCTCCAAGTTCTCCGGCAGTCCTCCACCCGTGATATGAGCATAGGCTTTGGGGGTGATGCCGAGCTTTCGCATGTCGTACACTACATCATGGTACAGGCGCGTGGGCGCCAGCAGACTGCGGAGTTCCTCCTCGGTCAGCAGATCGGGATTCTGCTTGAGAATACGGCGTACAAGGCTCCAGCCGTTGGCGTGGAAACCATCGCTCGGGTACCCGATGAGTACATCGCCCACCTCCACCTTGGAGGGATCGATCATCTGACTTTTCTCGACGCATCCGATGCTGAAGCCGGCCATCTCGACCAAGTTCTCAGGAACTACGCCGGGCATTTCGGCGGTCTCGCCACCGGCGAGGATGCAGTTGCAGCTCTCCAAGTAGTCGCACATACCGGCCACCAGACGGGTGATACGGGGCTTCTCGACCTCCAGGTTGGAAATGCCGAGGTAGTCCAGGAACACGAGCGGATCGCCGCCGGTGGTCAGGATATCGTTGACGTTCATGGCCACCAGGTCCTTGCCTGCGGTCTCAAGCATATCCAGATCGAAGAGGATTTCGGTCTTGGTACCCACACCATCGGTACCTGTCACAATGACGGGTTCCTTGTAGGCTGAGAGATCGTATGCCGCTGCGAAGAGACCGAAAGCGTTGCAGAGCTTGCGGTTCTTCTGCGTGCGCTTGACGTGCGCGCTGATGTCGTTCACGAAAGACTGTGCCTCGATTGTATCGACGCCGGATTGCTTGTATGTGAGATTGCCGGACATAAATTGAGTGATATCGCGTGGATTCGCGCGGATTATACTCTCTTTTTAGGCATTTGGCAAGCCGTATTTTCTGAGCCGCCATCTATTTGTTCGGGAATGAGGCTGTAAAGGTGAGCACTCGGGGGAGCGGTTCGGAGCTTGTTATCGATGGTATCTCTGCTGCGGTAAAGGGGCGGAGAACCGTTTTTCGCAGTTAGGTGCAGATGAGGTGTCGGTATAATTACTATGCCTGAATTTTCTACTGCATTTCGCGGGCTTGCAGCTGCCCGCAAGTTGAGCCACCGGGAGTTGGTGCGAGCTATTCAGTTCATGATCTCTGCGGAGTTCGAGGCCATCCAGCTCTATGAACAATTGGCCGAGAGTACGGATAATGAGCCGGCTCGGATGACTTTGTTGGATATTGCTCGTGAGGAACGGGCGCATGTCGGGGAATTCCGAGCCCTTCTGCGCGTGCTGGCGCCGGAAGATGAGGTGGATTATGAAGAAGGCGAGAGCGAGGCGCAGAGAAATCTGGTCTCGCTCTCAAAAGACTGAACAAGCCGGTTCAGTTGGCTGCCACAGGGGTGTCAGATGTAACGGATCTGTTGCAGAACTTACTGGTGTACAGACAGTCGATGACTGTGGGTAAGCCGCGCTTCATGCCCTCCATTGCCTTGCGGGTAATGTGGGGCAGAGCTCGCTCATCCAGCCGATGCATGCCGTAAAAGGTGCTGGCTGTCTGGCGGATGTTCGCCTCGATCCATTTCTTGTTGAAATTCGCTCGACGCGCGGCTCGGCTTACATCCACAAGGGCTTGGTGCAATGCCTTGTCATCAGGCCGGTCAGCCCCGGTGCTGCCCAGTACGAAGATGTCGTGGAAGGTTACGGTGCGCTCGTGGCGGAAGCCTTTCCGCACGTTGCGCTCATGTACAACCGCTCCAACCATGGTGCCGTCCGAGTATGTGGCATTCACCACATAAACTCGTCCGCTGACTTTGTCGCCAAGCTGTTCGCGCAGCGTGTCGCGCGCCATGCGGAACTCCTTGAGGTCCTGCGGTGCCTGGTAGATTATGGCGTCCACGGGAGTGATGTCTTTGTTGCCCGGCAGCTGGCGGGCTGCTCCCAGTAGGAGCTCGGCCAGTTCCATTGCTCCGGGGTTGTTGGTTTTAACGGGGACTTCGTAGGCGGAGATGTAATTGGCGATGATGGCTCCCTTGCGATTGACCAGTTGCATGGTCCGTACGCAGAAGTTGCCGAGTTGCTCGCTGTCTGCATCCCATGTCACTTCGCCGCCACCCATCCAGCCGCCGGGCAGGGTGTAGGTCACGGCATTGGTCTTGCAGTACTCGTCCTGCAAGACTACTTTTGTTGCAGCGCTCAGGCTGCCGGCTGCCATCAGGATGGCAGCTGTTGTCGCGGTGATTAGGGTTCTTGCACTCATGACAACTGCATTGTGTCAAAATTGTTCCCGGAAGTCAATACTAAAGTATTCCTAAATTATTACGGATTGACAAAAAAGCAATTTTGTAGTATGGTGTGCGCCGTTATGGCAGGACTTATCATAGCGCCGAAGGCGCGCATATTCCACGGGCATGATTGGGTATACGGGACGGAAGTTCGGACTGTGTTCGGCAATCCGGCGCCGGGGGATGTTGTGCTGCTGAAGGATCAGCGCGATCATTACCTGGGTTCTGCCATGTACAATCCGCATTCGCAGATTGTTGCTCGTCGCTTCTCGCGCCGCAAGCAGGATCTGGATCGGGAGTTCTTTGCCCGCCGTATATCTCAGGCCATGATGCTGCGCGAGCGCTGGCTGCCCGGCGAGGAGCTCATGCGCTTGGTATGGAGTGAGAGCGACGGATTGCCCGGGCTGATTGTGGACCGCTACAGGGATGTACTGGTGGTGCAGACGCTGACGCTCGCCATGTACCAGCGCCTGGGGCTGATCCGGGACATTCTGGGAGATCTGCTGCAGCCGCGAGCCATTATTGTGCGCAATGATTCCCCCATGCTTGTTGCTGAAGGGATAGAGCCTCAGACTTATGTGGCAGCCGGAGATATGCCGGAGCCGTTTGAGGCTACAGGGCGAGGACTGAAGTTCCTGATTGACTTGGTCACCGGACAGAAGACCGGGTTGTACCTCGATCAGCTGCAGAACTATGCTGATGTGGCGAAATTTGCTCGGGGGCGCCGCGTGCTTGACTGTTTCTGCAATCAGGGTGGATTTGCACTGGCCTGTGCGAAGGCCGGTGCTGCGAGTGTGACCGCCGTGGATATATCGGAGGAGGCCATCGCCGCTGTCCGCCGCAATGCTGAGCTCAATGGGGTGCAGGTGGAGGCGGTAGCGGAGAATGCCTTTGATTTCCTCAAGCGCGAGAGTGACCTGGTGCGTAAGGGGGCAGATCCCAAGTGGGACCTTATCATCCTTGACCCTCCCAGTTTCACGCGCAATAAGAAGAGCCTGAGCGGAGCCATGCGTGGGTACAAGGAAATTCACCTGCGCGCCATGCAGATGTTGCCGGTGGGCGGAGTGCTTTCCACCTTCTGTTGCTCACATCATGCGAGTGCGGGAGCCTTCCGCCAGACTATTGCCGAGGCCGCCGTGGATGGGCATTGCACGCTGAGGTTGGTTGCCAATCACGGGCAAAGTCCGGATCATCCTGTGCTGCTTAACATCCCCGAGACGGAGTACCTCAAGGGATTTACTTTCGAAATGGTCCCCGGTCGTTGATCTTGCCAGTGTGCCTGAAATCTGTTCATGAAGTTAAGTTCATTTTTTGCGTTTGGTGTCCTGACGGGCTGTGCTTTTGTCGGTGCTGCGGAGGTTGATGGGGTGGCTGCCGAAACGGCGCCGGTCGCTCGTACTGTGGTGCCGCAATCGCAGACATGTGTGGCTGTGCTTGGTTATGAGGGAATAGGGGAGCCCGGATCTTCTCTCAGCGTGACTGACTTTGAGCGTCAGATGCTATACTTGCGAGAAGTTGGCATTCCCGTGATCTCTTTGACGGAATATCTTGCTTGGCGCGCCGGTAAGAAGGAGTTGCCCGCGCAGTGCGTATTACTCACTTTTGATGGCGCTCGGCGCTCATTCGCCAATAGTGCCGCAGATATACTGAGGCGTTGTGAATTTCCCTATGTGATCTTCGCTGAATGGGGAAATCTGCATGCTGACCCCGAGGCCTTGGATGCCGACTCCTTGCGCGATCTGCAGCTGGAAGGAGCTGCGATAGGCAGTATGGGACTACGGAGAGTAGCTCCGGCAGAGTGGCAGTCCAAAGGAACAACTCCCGCTCGCCTGGACAAACTGGCGCAGGAGGAGCTGGGACAGTCAGCCCGTCTGATCAGTGCGGCATTCGGACCATGCCTGTCCTATGCATATCCCGGTGGGTATACGGACTCCCGCTTGCAAAGGGCTTTGGGGGAGTCCCGATATGCCGTGGCCTTCACCCACGAGCCTGCCCCGGCTACGATTGCTCATTATTCATATACTCAGCCGCGCTATATGATTGCGGACAATCATGCTTTTGCCTTGGCAACGCTGTTTGGCCGGAGCGGAGATGTTGACAAGGTGATTTCGGATCTGCAGGCGTGTACTCCGGCCATAGTGGCAGCGCCTTCTACTCTGCCGCCGGAGGCTGTGCTGCCGGAATTTGGTGATGATGATCTTGCTGAGGAGCTTAGTGAAGAAGAAGCCGCTCTGGTGCAAGACCCCTCCGGAACACCTATAGCCCCGGCGATCAATCCTGTTCCCTCCACGACAGTTGCTCAGCCTACTGCACCTGCCGCACCCGCTACACCCGCCGCACCTGCCGCACCTGCTGCACCAGCCGCACCCGCTGCACCAGCCGCACCCGCCGCACCTGCCGAACCTGCCACACCTGCCGAACCTGCCACACCTGCCGCACCCGCCGCACCTGCCGCACCTGCCGCTCCTGCTGCACCCGCCGCACCTGCCGCACCTGCTGCACCTACCGCACCTGCCGCTCCTGCCGCACCTGCTGCACCTGCCGCACCTGCTGCACCTGCCGCACCTGCTGCACCTGCTGCACCTGCTGCACCTGCTGCACCTGCTGCACCTGCCGCTCCTGCCGCACCCGCCGCTCCCGTAGCCCCTGCTGAGTCTGAGAATGGGGAATTACCAGCTGAGAAGGAGGAGCTGCCGATGGTTGAACCCAGTCTGGGGGTATTGGGCAAGCGTACTCCGGAAGGTGATTGGGTAACCTCCCATTTTGACCAGCCTCTTGTTCCTAGGGAACAGACCCGTGTGGCTGTGCTTGGATATCACAATTTCAGCAAGACGAAAACCTGTACAGAAATGCGCATGAGTACAGCAGATTTCTGCCGTCAGATGCATTTCCTGAAGGAATCCGATATCTGCGTGATCAGCATGCAGGATTTTTTGGAATGGCGCAGGGGGGCGCGTTTATTGCCTGCTCGTTGCGTGCTGATTACGATAGATGACGGCTGGAAAAGCGTGTATTCGGATGCATATCCTATCCTGAAGGCTTACGGCTATCCATTCACTCTTTACCTCTACACTCGCTACATAGGTGTGAAGGGCGATTCCATGACCGAGACGCAGATCCGTGAGATGATGGATAATGGCGCCACGATCGGCAGTCATTCCAGTAATCACCTCTATCCCAGCAAATGGAAGCGTTACAAGCAGACCTCAGATGAGTATGCTCGCCAACTCCGGAAGGAACTTGTGGACTCGCGCACCAAGCTCATGAGCAAGTTCGGCAATTGTTCAACCTATTGTTATCCCGGTGGGTACAATACGCCTCCTATGCTCACCACTTTGGAAGAGGCCGGATATGAGGCCGCCTTTACTGTGCTGGAGAAGAAAGTGGACTGTAATGAACCTCTGTACCTGGTGCATCGTTATATGGTGTTTGGCACAAATCATGAGATTTTCCGCCGTGCGGTCAATTTCGCGGACTCGGATGGAGTGGCCTCTACCAGGGCTGCTATTGCCGCGGCGGAGAAGGGGGCTCGACTTTTCTTCCCCCAGGCTTTCGAAGGGTGTACCAATATGACTGTTATGGAGGCACCTGCCGGGGAAAATACATCGGCAGGCAATAGCTCGAAATAGGGTGCATTTTTGCGCTTGCATTCCTTCTGCGGTAGTGGTAAGCTGCCAATATGAGGAGAATGATACAGGCTCTGCTTCTGGTGCCGGCCATGCTGCTCGCAGCTGTGCAGGCAGATTCCCGTACGGACAGGCTCATTGATGGTTTGCTGAGCGTGGGTGCTCGAGCACTCCAGGACAGTTGCCGACATGAATCGGAGATCGCTGATGAACCCGCCGGCGATGTCCATGTTTCTCCCGATTCTTCTGCTCCGGCTGATCGCAATTGGCGGGATCGCGGAAAGGCTGCACTGGGGACATTGCTTACCGGAACCGTGGATGGTCTGGGTGAACGTCCTTTGGGGGAAGTGCTCTCGGCTGCACTCAAGGAGGCTGTGGACGGACTGGTGGATGAGTACAAGGAGCAGTACAAACAGGAAGGGCGCGAGTATGTGCGCGAGGTGGGAAATATGCTTGTAGTCCGGGTGATGGAGGATCCCCGGATATCCGGCTCCATCTATTCGTTGCAGGTTCTTTGCTGGGGAACTGTGGTGTACCTGACTATTGTGACCCTGTTCATGGTGTACAGCCTGCTGCGTATCACCAGAATGAATCGACAGCTTATGGAGGCGGTGGCGCTCTTGCAGCACTCCGGCACAGCTCCGGCACCGACGGAAGAAAATAAAAACGCCCTCTGAGCCCGATTCCGAGCCGAAAAATCCGGCATGAAAAAATCCCCATGACCGGCTGCGGGCTGCGGGGGCTCCGCTTACTGAGCCAGCGCGCTGAGCAGCTTGCTGTGTATGCCGCCAAAGCCTCCGTTGCTCATGACGAGCAGGACATCGCCGGGGTGTACATGTGAGACTACATGGGCAACGATATCCTCTATGCTGCTGCCGAGGTAGCACTCTGTTCCCTTTTCGGTGATTTCACGGCACAGTTGCTCTTCATCCAATCGCTCTTCGGGGCGCAGCCTCTTATGATTTTCAACGGGTGAGACAACTGCAAAGTCTGCTGTGGCGAGAGATTCCGCCAATTCATGCTGAAAGAGGTTGCGGATCGTGGTGTTGCTGCGCGGGTCGAAGATCACCCACAGGCGGCTCTTGGGGTAGCGCTGGCGCAGCCCCTCCACAGCCTGCCGGATGGCTGTGGGATGGTGGGCGAAGTCATCCACCACCGTCACACTGTTCACCGTGCCGCGCACCTCCTGTCGGCGGGCCACGCCTTCAAAACTCAGGAACGCAGCCCTGATCTGGTCGGGGGTGAGCCCGGCGTTGCGTGCGGCACAGGTGGCCATTGCCGCATTGCGGATGTTGAAGTCACCTATCATGGGTATGCTGTATGTCTCCCCATCCAGCGTGAAGGCGCTGCCATCTGTTCGGCGCTCAATGTCGGTGATGCGCAGATCTGCGTTTTCGCCCATGCCCACGCTGACTATCTTCACCATTTTCAACTCCTCCGCAGCATGCTCCTTCACATCTGCGCAGTTCGGGCAATCAGCGTTGATGAATACTACTCCCGTGCGGGGAACCACGCGCAGCAGGCGTTTGAAGGAGAGCTTAATTTCCTCCACATTGGCGTAGATGTCGGCATGATCCATCTCGATGTTGTTGATGATGACGACTTCCGGCAGGTAGTGCAGGAATTTGGAGCGTTTGTCGAAGAACGCGGTGTCGTACTCATCGCCCTCGAGCACGCAGAAGTCGGAGTCCGTGAATCGCCCGCCACGCCCCAGATTGCGCGCAATGCCACCGATCATGAAACTGGGGTTCAGCTCATTGGCCTCCATCAGCCAAGCCAGCATGCTAGTCGTGGTAGTTTTGCCGTGGGTACCGGTCACCACATAGTTGTGTTTGCCCCACAGGAAGAACTCCTTCATGGTTTCCGGCAGGCTTTTGTAGCGCAGGTTGCGCTCCAGTACGGCCTCCACTTCGGAATTGCCGCGGCTCATGGCATTGCCGATGACAATCAGATCTGCCTCTGCCGGTATGTTCTCGGGTTTGTAACCCTGGAAAATCTGTATGCCCTCACTTTCCAGGAATGTCGACATGGGCGGGTAGACATTGGCATCTGTACCGGTTACAGTATAACCCTTGCGGGCCATGGCAGATGCCACAGCACCCATCGCGGTGCCGCAGATTCCGAGGAAGTGGACGTGCTTCATATGTATTAAGTGACTGAGAGGTGAGCTAGGGTAGCGCATTCCCGGCTATTTTGCAAGCGTTTTTTATGTTCGCTTGTATGCACTTTTGTTATAGATGGTAATTCGCTTGACATCGCGGGTTCTTATCTCTATGATGGTACTGATGAAACACCCTGTTATCCAGATGTTTCCGCTTCTTTTGCTTACTGCTTGTACTTCTCAGCCGCAGACAGAACTTGCGAAAGAAGTATTCATGGAATCTCCTTGCGTGAAGGTGATGTGGGAGGGCACTCCCGGCACGGTGAATGGTGTGACGCTGCGCCCGGGACCGGAGGAATGGAGTCGACGGAATCCGGTCGGTATTTACAAGGCTGATGGCGATGCGTGTAGGGGGGAACTACTGGTCATACCCTACACCCTGCATGGGGAGCATGGTAGAACGGCGCAGCTGTATGCTGCGGTACATGTGTCACAGCCGTGGTTTGTGGGCTATGCTCGTGCGCAGATTACCGCCCCTCTGCATTATAACCGCGGCCTGCTGTCTCTGACGCCAGATTCGGAATATGCCGACCATCTGCCCCAATACGGCGTGTTGAAAATTGGGGATCGCTCTCCCTTGGTTCTTGTGGATGTTGAGGGGGAACCCTATACTCGTTGTGAATTGAAATCGACCGAGAAACCACACGGGACAAAGTATCCCGGTGAATATTTTCAGCACCGCCGCAAGGGAGCCGGCGAGTGGGATGGCCTGTTGATGCTGAAAGATGATTTTGGCGGCGAGCCTTCCTGCCGTTGGTGCAACATCGTGCGTGTGGAGCAGCCTGCTCCCGGTGTTATGCCGGTCGTTACTGTACTGCACGGTCTGCAGCGATCCGGTAATTCTCTTACCGATTCCTCCGGTCGCATTCACTACACCATTCACCACGGTGCTCTTCATGATTCTTCCGGCCGAAAATTCCCGGAAATGCAACTTGTGCCGGTTATTCCCGTGGAGCGCTCGGGAAATGCTCCTTAATTCTTTCATGAAACGCTTTATATGCCCCTGTAGGCGCTGTGTGGTGCTGCGGTGCTGGGGGAATAGGGGAGGTGGTTCTGGGCGCGCTATAGGGCATATTGTGGCAAAAAATGGTCACAATGACATATTATATAATTGACGCGCGCGTATACGCGCGTATAATGGTCGCCGTATGACTGAAAACACCACGGCCCCCGAGGACACCGAGACGGTGGTTACGACCGGGGCACAGCAAGAGTACAGCGCGGCACAGATTGACAAGCTGGAGGGTCTGGAGGCCGTCCGTAAGCGCCCGGGTATGTACATAGGCGATCCTGATGAGCGCGGCCTGCATCACTGCGTATTTGAGGTGCTCGATAACTCCATCGATGAACACCTGGCCGGCTACTGCAGCAAGATTATCATTCAGATTCACGAGGGCGGCACCATATCCGTGATTGACAATGGTCGTGGTATTCCCGTGGACATGCACCCGAAGTTCGGCATACCGGCTGTGGAGCTGGTACTGACCAACCTGCATGCCGGCGGTAAGTTTGGTCAGGGTGCCTACAAATACTCCGGCGGTCTGCATGGTGTGGGCGCCAAGTGCGTGAATGCCCTTTCGGACTTCTTCAAGGCTGAGGTTCGCCGCGATGGCAAGCGGCATGTCATCACCTTCGAACGTGGTAAGACGACAGAGAAGTTGCATGTGGTAGGGACCTGCCCCGAAGGGCAGACGGGTACGGCTATCACCTTCCTGCCTGACCCGACTATTTTTACCGACACCACGGAGTTTAAGTTCGAGCTGTTGGGACGCCGACTGCGCGAGCTTGCCTTCCTGAACCCCGGTCTCATTATCGAACTGGTGGATGAGCGCAGCGGGCAGGAGCGCACGGAGACTTTCTATTACAAGGACGGCATCAAGGAGTTCGTGAACCAGTTAGGCGAGAACAAGACCTTGGTAACGCCGGAGCCCATCGCCATGAATGGTGTGCGCCACATTGAAGTGGAATACGACGGCAAGACCATGGAGGATGATGTGATTGTGGATGTTGTCATGCAGTACAATGACAGCGACCGCTACCAGATTCTCTGTTTCGCCAACTCCATCTTCAACGGTGATGGTGGTACTCACTACTCGGGATTCCGCAGCGCACTCACTCGCGTGATCAACAACTACGCCAAGAGCAACAACCTGCTCAAGGACAAAGATCCCAGCCTGAACGGCGATGACGTGCGTGAAGGCTTGGTGGCGGTCATCAGCGTGAAGATGCCCAATCCCCGCTTCTCTTCCCAGACCAAGGATAAGCTCGTGAACACCGAGATTGAAGGTGTGGTCAGCAGCGTGGTGTATGAGGAGCTCAAGGAATTCTTCGAAGAGAACCCCGCTGTGGCCAAGGTCATCATCGACAAGTGCCTCATCGCCTCTCGTGCTCGCGAGGCTGCCCGCAAGGCCCGCGAAAGCGTGCGCAAAAGCGCCATGACCGTGGGTGGCGGTCTGCCCGGTAAATTGGCCGACTGCTCCAACCGCGACCCGCAGAAGTGCGAGCTCTTCATTGTGGAGGGTGACTCCGCAGGCGGTTCCGCCAAGACGGCGCGTGATCGTCGCACTCAGGCTATTCTGCCCCTGCGTGGTAAGATTCTTAACGTGGAGAAGGCTCGTCTCGATAAGGCTCTGGGTAGCGAGACTATCCAGAATATCATCACTGCTATCGGTGCCGGGATAGGCGATGGCGAGGGTGAGGGATCCTTCGATCTGAGCAAAGTTCGTTACCACAAGATTATTCTGATGGCCGATGCTGACGTGGATGGTGCTCACATCTGTACTCTTCTGCTCACGCTCTTCTGTCGCCACATGCCGCAGCTGGTGCGTGCTGGCTATCTGTACATTGCTCAGCCGCCGCTCTACCGCGTGATTCATCGCAAGGTGGAGCAGTATGTGCAGGATGAAGTTTCCCTCAACCGCAAGCTCATTTCCCTGGGGGGCGGCGATGTGTTGCTGCGTACGCCCGACAAGAGCCGGGAGTTCGATGCCGACTCTCTCATGGGGATTCTCGAAACCCTCATTTCCCTGCAGAAGTACGAGGGCAGTGTAGCCAGCCACGGCGGCGATTTCCGCGACCTGCTGCGCCATCGTGCCGCTACGGGCAACTTCCCACAGTATCTGGTCAAGATCCGCTGCGGTAACGATGAGGAGGTAAAGTACTTTGCCGATATGGACAGCCTGGCGGCATTCTCGGACGAGAACCGCGACCTCTTCCTCTTTGGTGAACCTACAGAGGAGGAGCTGGCTGCTAACCCGCTGCCGGTGCGCGAGGGACCCAGCCGCCGTGCTCTCCTGCATGAGCTGCACGAGGCCAAGGCCATCACTCGTGTGCTCGCCCGTCTGGAGGAATTCGGTATAGCTGCTGACCACTTGCTCAGCGATGACGAGCCCGTATTCGAACTGGTGGAGAAGTCAAATACAGTAACCCCCATCAATTATGTACCCGACATCCTCACACGCGTACTCGATATCGGTCGTCGCAGCGTTACCATCACCCGATTCAAAGGTTTGGGCGAAATGAATGCCAAGGACTTGTACGATACCACCATGGACCCCGAGAAGCGTGAACTGCTGCGTGTGCGTCTGGATGACGACAACTCCGTGCAGGCCGACAAAATGTTCTCCATCCTCATGGGTGATCTGGTGGAACCCCGCCGCCGTTTCATTGAGGACAATGCCCTCAATGTCCGCAACCTCGATGTGTAAACCTTAACCGTTTTATTTCTGAATTATGAGCGAATCAAGAATCCGCCCTGTAGACGTGGCAGAGGAGGTCTCCCGCAGCTTCCTGGACTACTCCATGTCCGTGATTATTTCCCGCGCTCTGCCGGATGCGCGCGATGGTCTCAAACCCTCTCAACGCCGTGTGCTCTACGCCATGCATGAGCTGGGACTGGTACCCAGTAAGGGGACGGTGAAGTGCGGTCGAATCGTGGGTGACACCATCGGTAAATACCACCCTCACGGCGATGCCTCCGCCTATGGTACGCTGGTAAACATGGCTCAGCCCTGGTACATGCGAGATGTGCTGGTGCTTGGTCAGGGTAACTTTGGTTCCCCGGAAGGCGATCCCCCGGCAGCCTATCGATATACGGAGGCCAAGCTGAGCCACTTGGGGCTTTCCCTCATGGATGACCTGGACAAGGACACCGTGGACTTCCAGCCCAACTACGATAACAGCACCTCCGAGCCCGTGGTCTTCCCCTCCGCATTCCCCAACCTGCTGGTGAATGGCGGGCAGGGTATTGCCGTGGGTATGGCTACCAACATGGCTCCCCATAATTTGGGGGAGGTGGTGGATGGTGTGTGTGCCTATATCGACAATCCTCACATTACAAGTGAGCAACTGCGTGCTTATATTAAGGGACCCGACTTCCCCACCGGCGGCTATGTGCTGGGTTACAAGGGAATTGACAGCTACTTCCGCACCGGTCGAGGTAGTGTGCGAATGCGCGGTAAGATTGAGGTCGTGACCAACGAGAACGGCCGCGAGTTCCTGCACATTTCGGATGTTCCCTATGGTGTGAACCGAGCTGTGCTGCAGGAGCGTATTGCTGAGTTAAGCCGCGATAAGGTCATTACCGACATCGCCGGCATGCGCGATTTGACGGACTACATCGAAATTGAGCTCAAGCGCGATGCCCGCCCTCAGGTGGTCATCAACCAGCTCTACAAACTCACCAGTCTGGATACATCCTTCGCGGTCAACATGCTGGCCATTCATGAGGGGCGTCCCAAGGTGCTCACCATGAAGGATGCCATCAACTTCTATGTAGAGCATCGCCGTGAGGTGATCGTGCGCCGCACCAAGTACCTGCTGCGCAAGGCTGAGGACCGCGCCGAGGTGTTGGAGGCCTACCTCATCGCGCTGGCGAACCTCGATGAGTTCATCCGCATCATCCGTGATTCCCGTAACCGCGAGGATGCCCGCAACCGACTGATGGCCTTCCGATTCCCCGTGGCTCTGGCCAAGGGACTGGGAATACTCATTCACAGCCAGCCCTCTGTGCAGGGGGATGTCTATGTGTTTACCGAACGTCAGGTGAACGCCATCCTCGACCTGCGACTCTATCAGCTTACTGCTCTGGAGAACGATAAGATCTCAGACGAGTACAAGAAGCTGCTGGAGCTTATCGAAGATTATCTGGATATCCTGGCAAATGAGAGCCGCGTGCTCGGCATTGTGAAGGATGAGTTGCGAGCCATCAAGGAGAAGTACTCGACACCGCGCATGACCCACATCATTCCCTTTGAGGGTGACATGGCAATCGAAGACCTCATTCCCAATGACTCCATGATTGTGACCATCTCGCACAGTGGTTACATCAAGCGCACCAACTCCGATGAGTACCGCTTGCAGGCTCGCGGCGGCAAGGGAATTAAGGCTGCCACTACAAAGAGCAAGAAGGATGCCAACGATTATGTGGAGCACCTCTTCGCGGCCCAGAATCATGACTACATCATGTTCTTTACAAACACCGGTCGTGTGTATGTGGAGCGCGTGTATGAGATTGACGAGGCTGCTCGCAGTGCTCAGGGACGCTCCATTAAGAACCTGCTGGATATGCAGGCTGATGAGCGCATAGCTGCCATTCTGCGCCTGGAGCGCAAGGTGAGCGAGGATGGCAAGGATATCACGTTCGCTGAGGGCTCCGGTAACGTGGTGTTTGCCACCATGGACGGCACGGTCAAGAAGACGGCTCTCAACGACTTTGTGAACTACCGCAAGGCGGGTATCATCGCCATTAATCTCGAGGAGGGCAATTCCCTGGTGAACGCTGTGCTTACCACCGGCGAGCAGGATGTCATCATCGTAACTCACAATGGTATGAGCATTCGTTTCAACGAGAGCGATATGCGTACCCAGGGGCGCAACACCATCGGTGTGCGTGGTATTAAGCTGCGCGAGGGTGACTATGTGGTAGCCATGGCCGTTGTTCCCGAGGGGGAGACGGCATCCGCCGTTGAGGGAGAGGTTGCTGAGACTGAGGTGGCTGAAACTCCCGCTGCTTATTCGCTGCTGGTGGTCTCCGAAAATGGCTTGGGCAAGCGTACCAGATTCAGCGAGTACCGCTTGCAGAGCCGTGGCGGCATCGGTATCAAGACCATGAACTGTACTGAGAAGACCGGTCTTGTGGTCTCTGCTACCACGGTGACGGATGCCGATGAGCTCATGATCATGACTTCCGGTGGTCAGTCTGTGCGCATGAAGGTCAACACCATTCGTGAGACCGGGCGTGCCACTCAGGGTGTGAAACTTATCACTCTCAACGGCAAGGAATCCATCCAGGAGATTACTCTCGTCATCCCCGATGACGATGATGACGACTCGGAGCCTGTCGAGGAGGGCGGAATGATCGAGTCGGAAGAGGCAGAGGCTCCTGCCGCAGTCGATACCGCAGCTGAGTAATCAGCCTTGGAACTGACTGGTTATACAAAACCATGCCCCACCATCCCGCAGCAGGGAAGGTGGGGCATGCGTCTTGCTGAGTTTGCTCAATCTTCGGAGGGCGGCGCCTCATCTTCATCCGGGATGGCCTTCGGTCGCTTGGGGGATATGCTGACCGCTATCAGACCGAAGAGTGCCAGCATGCCGCAGCCGAGAGCTGCGAGCGTGATGGGACTTATCTTCGGAGGTTGGACAACGATGTTGAGGTCTTCCACTTTTACTCCGTCGCATACCTTTATTCGGGCGGCATCGAGAACAGTTCCATTCAGCTCAATGATATCGGTATAGAAACAGTTATCGTAGTTAAGCGTGATGGTTGTGTTTGATCCGTCACAGTCAATGGAGACGTCCACCTTGGCGCCTGCATCGCGCCTACTACTTCCGGGATCGCTGGGGCTCTGAGCCCACATGACGGGGAGCTTTCCTCTGACCGAACAGTAGTAGTAGGTACTGTTGTTGACTTCCAGAGTGTAGAGTTTATTGTCAGAGATGTCGTTTGTGGGAGTGGTGCTGAATCCCCAGTGGCAGTGCCACTGATTGACCAGGTAGTAGTTCTCGCAAAGCTCCACAGCACCGGCATTCTGCGGAACATCAGATATGCTGAAACTGATTTTGTATGCTCTCGATGGATGGTAGGCGGCAGACTTCAGCGCATCGAGTAACATTCGCTGAAAATCCGTGGTCGTGTCTGCCAGAGCCATGGAGAAAAGGAGAACAAGAACTGAGAAGAGTTGTTTCATTGCTAACATGGAGGGGAGAGATATCCTCTTGTCTTGCAGTATAGCGATCTGAGCGCGACTTGTCGAGCGATTTTTATGCAGAATGGGTAGAAAAAACACTTGATAAAAGCTGTTTTTGGCGTTATTCTCGTGCTCGTGAACGTTTTTTCAACCTGCTGGAACTGCTCTCGCCATACAGATGGTAGTGCCATGTGCGATGAGATCCGCGAATTGGGATTCGAGTATATCGAGGCCTCCCACGGACTGTCGTTGTCACTTATGCCGGGGCTGATGAAGGCAGTTGATGAGGGGCGGATCAAAGTCGCCGGTGTGCATAATTTCTGTCCGGCTCCCATAGATGTGCAGGGAGATGCTCCGGATGCCTACCGCTTCACATCCCACAGACCGGAGGAGAGGGAACGAGCCATGAGGCTCAGCATGGAGACATTGATGGTGGCGGCACGCTTGGAGGCTCGGTATGTGGTGCTGCACATGGGGGAAGTGGAATTGTTCCGGGGGCATGATTGCACGCGGCAATTACAGAGGATGGTGCGGAATGCTCAGATTAATACCCTTGAATATGCCCGCCTGAAGGGGGAATATGTGAGGAAGAGAGCCAAGTTGGCACCATTGTACTACGAGCGTGCCAGGGTGGCTCTGCACCGCCTTGCAGAGCGCGCGGCTGAGTTGAACCTTGTGCTGGGTGTGGAAGGTCGCAGTCATTTCGAGCAGGTCCCCGGTGAACTGGAGATGCCACAGTTGCTGGAGGAGTTTGTCGACAATCCCCATGTGCGCTACTGGCATGACTTCGGGCATATTCAGCGCAAGCACAATCTTCTGCTGCTCAATCATGAGCAATATCTGGAGCGCCTCCGTCCACATATTTACGGGGCCCATGTCAATGATGTTCGCTGGCCGCAGCGCGACCACAGAGCTCCGTTCCAGGGAGGGAATGTGAACTTCGATCGACTTCTTCCCCGCTTTTTTAAGCGTAGCATGCCTCTTACCTGGGAGCTTTCCTCCTCCGTCAGCCGGGAGCAGATCCTGGCTGTACGCGAGCGTTGGGATGCTCTGCATGACTCTCTTCCGTCAGAATGATTACAGCCGCGCTTAAAGATCTGCGTGAATACTGCCGGGCAGAGGGGGCTGTTTTATTGCACGTCTGCGTGGTGGGTTCGCGTGCCTATGGCTACCATGCACCGCAAAGTGACCTGGACCTGCGCTTTGTGTATGCTTTTCCGGCGGAGCGATATTTTTCGTTGACCTCTGTTCCGGATGAGTTGGCGCTGCCAACCGGGGATGTTGTAGGGTACGAACTGGGCAAATTTTTGTCGATGTTACGGCGCAATGGCTGTAATGCCGTGGAGATTCTTCAGGCACCGACCATCTGTAGTGAGTACCCGGAGTTTTTATCAGAGCTTCGAGAACTGGGGAGATGGTACTTTGCCTGCGGCTGTGCGGTGCATTCATTGTTGGGGGGTGCAGGAACTTATGTGCGACGTTTGCGGTACTTGCCGACAGCTGATAGGGGCAGCGACAGAGAGCGCAAACTTCTGCTGGGGGCTATCCGTCTGATGTCAGCGGCTCGCTACATCCTTGAGAGAAATGAGCCCTATCCGCTCTCTTTCCGGGATTTGATATCTTCCGTAGAACCGGAGCCGGAACGATCGGAAATCTTGGCTCTGGCTGAAAGCCGACGTCTGGATCAGCCCTTGACGGATGAGCTGCTGGTTGCTCCCCGGGCATTCTGCGAATTTCTCCGGGACGTGTTGGGAAGCATGGAGCCCTGTGCGCAGGAGATGAAATCTCCACGGCGGGCAGAGGAGTTCTATTATCGTGTAGTGACGTCCCTTGGGCAGCACTCCTGATGCTGTAAATGCAAGTAGATGGGCGCTCGTACTTTATTTGCAACAACGAAAAGCCGCAGCGAAGTTCGCTGCAGCTTTCGAATGCGGGAAAATGTCTGCCCGGTGATCAGAACAGGCGAGTGTCGTCACCGAAGGAGATGTTGATCTCCTTGGCTGCTTCCACAAGCTGACTCTGGCTGTCAACCAAGTGGAGCGTGCGAACAGCCTCTTCAATGGGCATGGAAACAATGTCCACTCCATGAAGAGCTACGGTCTCGCCGAACTTGCCTTCCTCGATGAGATCGATGGCCTTTGCACCGCAGCGCACACCCAGTACACGGTCGTAGGGGATGGGGCTGCCGCCGCGCTGGATGTGACCCAGCACGCAATAGCGGGTTTCGATGCCGGTGATCGTCTCCAGCTTAGTGGAGAGGAAGGAGGCAATGCCGCCCAAGCGAACCTCGCCCTTGGTCTCTTCATCCAGTGTAAGCAGCTTGCCGCCGATCTTGGCCCCTTCACTCACAACTATGATGATTTCGCGCTGACCGAGAGCTTTCAGCAGTTCCACCTTCTTCACGATCTCCTCAAGTTTGAACTCAATTTCAGGGATGAGGATGACATCGGCACCACCGGCAATGCCTCCGTAGAGGGCGATCCAGCCGGCGTGGCGTCCCATTACCTCCACTACCATCATTCGCTTGTGCGAGTCGGCTGTGGTACGCAGACGATCCAGGTTCTCACTCACTACGGATACGGCGGTCCAGAAACCGAAGGTGTAATCCGTAGCACCCAAGTCGTTGTCGATGGTCTTGGGGACACCAACGATGGGTAGACCAATGGCGCGAAGCTCGTTTCCGATAGTCTGTGAACCATCACCGCCTACAACAATGAGAGCCTTGAGCCCCAGTCGATCGACTGTGGCCTTACTGCGGGTCAGTACGTCGTCTGCAATCTGCATGCGACCACCCACGCCGCTCTTTACTGTGAAGTTGCCCTTGTTGACGGTACCCAGAATGGTGCCGCCACAGGAGCGGATGTTGTGGCAATTTTCGGGGGTAAGTATTTTCCAACGCTCATTTTCGGGCGTGGAGAGCAGCCCCTCGAAGCCATCATAGAACCCGTAGACCTTCCAGCCGCGGGCGGTTGCTGCACCCACAGCGCCTTCGATCACGGCGTTGAGTCCGGGGCAGTCGCCACCGGCGTTAAGAATTCCGATATTCATGACAATGTGATATTAGTGTGGCAGGATAATGAACTTAGAATGATCCGTGAAGTCGTTGGAACGTTGCCATTCTTCCCAAGTCTTCCAGCTATCGCGCAGCAGGTTTGTTGCGGTGCTGTAGCGCTGTTCAGAGGTGGGCATGCCGGCGACAACGACCAGCAGACGCTGTCCGTAAGTGGCTGGCTTGCCCGTTGCCGGGTTGACCATCTTTACGGAGGAACGGGTGCTGGTTGCTATCAAGCAGCAGCCTGCGCTGCGGGAGCGGGCTGCCTTCACTCCGTCTACGTTGTCGTATGCCAGCAGACGATTGGAGTTCGTGATGCTTACTTGGCGGGGACGTCCGTAGATATCCGTGATGGTGGCTACATGTGACTTCTTGGAGCTGATACCCTTGAATGCCGGTTTCTCAATGGCGTACATACCCATGAGTGCCAGATCTCGCGTGGAGGCCAGAGAGACCGTTGCTCCGCTGCTCCCCTTGAAGCGTGTGGCATTCATACCGATGGCTGCTGCCATCTGGTTCATCTGGGCGATGAATGCCCCCTCGGGATCAAGCATGCTCAGCGTGGAGCCGCAGGCATAAGCGAGAGTGGTTGCAGAGGCGCTGTCATCCCACATGATGGTGGAGTGCAGGGCATCACGCAGGGTGATCCTGTCGCCGGGGCGCAGGTGCAGCAAGTTGGACCCCGGCCACTGGCATGCCGCCTCCGGGACGGAGAGTATGGTGTCCATGCTTACTCCTTTGCTGTTTACCCAATCGAGAACAACAATGGCCGTGGCCACATTGGCAAGCATGCCGATGGGACGGCGTTCGTTCGGATTGGCTGCGTAGAGGATGCGCCCGGAGTTGGTCTCCATGGCAACATAGCTCGGGGTCATGTCCGAGGCAACGGGCATGCTGCACGAGCTGAGCAGGGCTGCTCCCGCTGTGAGAAGAAGGGCTATTCTGGATTTCAGTTTTTTCATTCCTTTGATTTTGATGTCTTACGGGGCTTTGCTGCGGGAGTCTGCGGCTCCTGAGCCTGGTCTGCAGGTTTGCTGCCGAAAATGTCCTCCGGGCGTCTGTCTCCGAAGATGATGCCCAGATCGCGGGCTGTGCGTACGATTTGGCTGTCGGCCGATACCATACGGGGCTTGGCAATAGCCTGAGAGATGGGTACGCTATCAACGTTGAGCCCATTGAGCACGACCGTTCGACCAAAGTTGCTTTGTTCGATGAGCTTTACGGCTTCCACACCAAAGCGGATACCGAGAATTCGGTCGAAGGGGCAGGGGCTGCCACCGCGCTGTGTGTGACCCAGCACGCAGTAGCGGGTCTCAATGCCGGTCATCTCCTCGAGCATCTTGGAGAGTCGGTTGCCGATGCCGCCCAGACGCTCATCGCCATTGTCCTTGTTGCGGACGGTGATGAGCTTGCCATTGAGCTTCGCACCTTCTGCCACTATCACGATGATTTCGCGCTGTCCCTTGGCCTTGCGGGCCTTCACACAGTCTACAACGTTCTGAAGGTCGAAGGGAATCTCGGGGATGAGAACTACGTCAGCGGCAGAGGAGATGGCGCTGTGCAGCGCAATCCAGCCGGACTGGTCACCCATTACTTCCACCACCATCATGCGTTGATGGGCATTGGCTGTGGTGCGGATGCGGTCGATGGACTCACTCACCACGGAGACTGCGCTCTGGAACCCGAAGGTGTAGTCGGAGTCGGGGCAGAGGTCGTTGTTGATGGTCTTGGGGATGGAGATAACAGGCAGACCTTCTTCTGAAAGAAGGTTGGCTGTTCGGGCTGATCCGTTACCGCCGATGACGGCAAGTGCTTGAAGACCGAGTGCGGAGATGGTCTTGGTGGCCTTTGCCATGATTTCCGGTTCCACGCGGGGAATGCCCAGCTTGTTGATGACAACCTGGAAATTACCCGTGTTGGTAGTACCGAGAATGGTGCCGCCGTGGGAACGGATCTTGTGGGTTTTCATCGGGGTAAGCATCTCGTAGCGGCGACCGCCTTCCACGGGGAGAAGACCTTCAAAGCCATCGTGGAAGCCGATCACACGCCAGCCTCGGCTGTATGCTGCGGAGACGTACCCCTCAATAACTGCGTTGATGCCGGGGCAATCACCGCCTGAATTGAGTATGCCGATAATCATAAATAACTATGCTTTAATAGGTTATATTGTCGTTATTTTGCGGTGGTCGGAGCCGGTATGCTGCCCAGGTAGTGAGCGCAGCACCAGAGTGCACGCGGATGATGGAAGAAACTCTTCCACATGGAGCCTTTCAGCCCATTGGTGGTGGTGCCATCCTGATTGCAGTAACCGAACCACTCACCATGCTCTTTGTCCTGCAGGTGTGTGAATGCCCAGTCATGTATGCGCCGATGCCAGTCAGCGTACTTCTCATCGCCGGTCATGACGTAGGCAAGAGCTGTGCCGATGAGGGCCTCGTCGTGGGGCCACCAGAACTTCATGTTGTGCCAGTACTCCTGTACGGGTTTGTTGTAAACATCTGTGTAGTAAAGGAGCCCGCCATATTTCTTGTCCCAGCCGCGCTCCAGCGCCCAGTCAATCATTTTGCAACCGGTCTCGATCAGGCTCTTGTCGCCGCCACGATAACGGGCTTCCTCCAGAACGAACCAGCCGCCTTCGATGTCATGCCCGGGATTGAGGGTGCGCTCGTCAAAGTGGTCGATGATGGAGCCATCCGGTGCAACATTCTCCATGACTGCTTTCACTTCCTCGTGCATGAAGAGGGTGCGCAGGTCGTTGATGCAACGATCAATCCATGCTGTCAGACTGCCATCGGCATCTCCCAAGTAGCGGCGCAGTTCCTGTGCCGTCACGATCATGATCATGCGGCAGCCCAGATTCTCTCCGGGGCGGTTACCCGTGCTCTTGGGTGCCATCTTGCCGGGAGTGAAGAATACGTCAGCGTAGATGTCGAACCAGTGGCGGGCGCGCTCAGCGCTGCGAGGGTCGCCTGTGGCTCCGTAATGAGCAGCCCAGGCAATCGCGGCAAAACACTCACTGTATGCGTAGCGGCGCTTGCGGATGGGGGTACCATCCGCCGTCATGTGGAAGTACATGCGACCATCGGTAGGATCCACACACTTCTCCTCCAGAAACTTCAGGGCGCTTTCGGCGTATTCCTTCCATTCCGGTCGCTGCTCGATGCTGTTGTAACAGGTAAGGAGCATCCAGGCCATGCGACCCTGTGCCCACACGTTCTTGTCGGTGTCTACCAGCGTGCCGTCCGCGGCATAGCAATGGTAGAGCCCCCCATTCTCTGTGTCCAGGGAACGGGGGAACCAGAACGGTACTACCTCATTGAGCAGCTTGTCTTTGTAAAATTCGCCAAGTGCTTTCGTGTCCATGATGAGGCAGATCTTCGTGATTATTTGTAAATGGCCCAGTCGTAGAAGCCGATGGCTTTCAGCTCGCTCTTAAGAGCATCGAGAGTAGCCTTGTCCTGTTTGCCCATGGGCAGTCGAGCCGGTCCGAAGTCCACGCCCGTCCACTCGCTCATGAGGTACTTGCAGCAACCCATGTAACCCTTGCCGGCAATGATGTTGATCATGGTGACGGAAAGCTGCTGCAGACGACGAGCTTCAGCCATATCGCCGGCGTCCACCGCCTTCATGATGTCGTTGTAGAGCTTGGGTGCATAGTTGAAAGAGGAGCCTACGCCGCCTTTGGCACCGGTGGCGTATGCACCCAGGAACCATTCATCAACACCCCAAGGAATGTCGTACTTGCCGCCGTTGTAGTTGAGGGCGTCCATGTAGAGAGCAAGATCCGGGTTGGTGAACTTTACACCTACGAAGTTAGGAATAGCCTCGGCGCAGGCGGCAATCATCTTGCAGGGGTTGAAGCCCACATGTGTGAGAGCGGGAATGTCGTAGAAGTAGAAGGGAAGCTCAGGAGCCCCGGAGGCTGCTACGGCCAGGCTCTGAGTGAGCAGTTCCACGCTGCCGGGCTTGAAATAGCAGGGGGCGTTGCAGGCGGTGGCGGTAGCACCACACTCTACGGCATAAGCAGCAAGCTCGCGACCATCATACACACAGTTGCCGCCGGTGTGAACGATGACATCGATGCCGTACTTCTTGCCGGCTTCTCCCCAAGCTGCCATGTTTTCTTTGCGCTCGGTGAGCTGCATGTGCGCAGACTCGCCGGTGGAGCCTGTGATGAATACAGACTTAATGCCCTGGCTGGCCAGGAATTTAGCTTGGGGATCAACAGCGTTCGGGTTGCAGGATCCGTCCGCGTTCATGGGGGTGTGCGTTGCAGCACAGAGACCGTGGATTTTGAATGAGGTGTTCATGATGAGATGTTGTGGGTGTAAATTCTCCCTGCCATTGTTTTACCTGATTTTCGGGCTGTTTTCAAGATAAAACTGAATTTGAGCCTCATTTGGATGCGATTTTAACTGATGGACTCACGTTTTTTGCGGGTTGGGCTGCTTTTTTGTTGCAGGGGCAGGGGGGATCTGCTAGAATGTTGTTCGGTAAACCACTTGCAACTTACAACCATGACGACAGATCACACTATTCGCGGTAAAAAGGTATTCGAGGATGAAATTGCAGCCCTGCAGGCCATCTGCGCGCGCCTCGATGATTCGTTCGTGCAGGCAGTTAATGCCATGCGCAAGGCGATCGAAACCGGGCACAAGATTATTGTGGTCGGTGTGGGCAAGAGCGGTCTCATTGGTAACAAGATTGCCGCCACTCTGACTTCCACCGGCGCTCCTTCCGTGGTACTGGATTCCATGAATGCCATGCACGGAGATCTGGGAATTGTGCAGGATGGTGATGCCTGCATTGCCATGTCTTTCTCGGGTGAGACTTCTGAGCTGCTCACACTCATGCCCTTCCTCAAGCGCTTCGATATGACCATTATCAGCATGACCGGCAAGTGTACTTCCACACTTGCCGAGCTTTCCGACGTCGTGCTTGATACGGCTGTGGAGCGAGAGGCTGATCCGCTCAATCTGGCACCCACTTCTTCCTCTACCGCCATGCTCGTCATGGGCGATGCTCTGGCCATGGCTCTGCTTGAGGCTCGCAACTTTACCAAGGAGGACTTCGCTCGCAGTCATCCCGGCGGCTCTCTGGGACGTGCTCTGCTCATGCGTATTTCCGACATCATGCGCAAGGAGTTTGCTACGCAGCCGGAGAGTGCCACGGTGGCAGAGTGCATCATTGCCATGACGTCTGCCCGTGCCGGTGCCTGCGTGCTCACGCATGAGGATGGTACGCTTGCCGGTGTGTTCACCCATGGTGACTTTGCCCGCGCCTATCAGGCAGATCCCGCGTGTGGTACTCAGCCTGTAGCTGCTCTCATGACCCGGAACCCTGTGTTTGTAGAAGCTGACAAGCTGGCTATCACCGCTGTGAAGACCTTGCGTGATCGTCGGATTGATGATCTTGTCGTTCTGGATGCTGATCACAAGCCCGTCGGTCTGATCGATACACAGGATTTGGTGCGTCTCAAGCTCATTTAAGACGCGAATCGCAAAAAAAATGAAGTAAAACGCACTTTAGGCTTGCATTTTGTTCAAAAAAGGTGCATTCTTTGCCGACGCTTTTTGCGAAAGCAAGACATCTTACTAAAATACAAGTTATGAGAAAGTACGACGCACTGATCGTTTTCAACATGAAGGGTTCCGCTACCCTCGATGAGCTGACCGCTGATATCAAGTCCCAGCTCGAGGCCGCCGGCGCCAAGGTTACGGAGGTTACCAACGTAGGTCGCCGCGAGTTTGCCTACGAGTCTCAGCACCTGAGCCATGGTCAGTACATGCTCTTTTCCTTCGAGGCTGAGCCCACTGTAATCCGCACCGTCCGCGAGGCCCTCGCCATCGACGAGCGCGTACACTACCAGTACTACCGCGCCAAGTAAGCAGCTCTGCTCGCTTGCTGCCCGCAATAAGCACTATTTTTTTGACAGGCTCTTCCCATTGTGGGAGGAGCCTGTTGCTGTAGTACGACCGACGCGATATGCGCACTGCGGTGAAAGTCCGCGAGGAGCCGCGATGATGCGGAATCCCAGACCTGAAGAACAACTGCGAGGAGGTAACGAACCGTGGAAAAGGAAGTTCGAGGGGAAATCCCGACTGTACGAACAGGAACTGCATATAAGGCCGGATGGACGGACGAGGTTGCAAAAAGTGCCAAAATCCGATACATCATCAAGAGTCCATGAGGTAGATGCAGACGGCGCGGGAGGAAAGTAGCATAATCATATTCGGTGAGAACCTGCTAAGGCCTGAAAGGGTGACGGGGGAAAAAAAAAACGCCCGGAAGCAGGTAGTCAGCAGAGGCATAGTACCCATCCCTTGGTGGGGAAGGCCGAAATCCAACACAGCACAGTACAGCCTGAAACTCATGAACGTGGAGAGGCAGAGTAGAGACACCTTATACCAGATGGAGTTCAACTTCGACACCCCATCCGGGGAGGTGCGCCCACTTGGAAGCGGTGAGGGTGCGAATCCCACAGCTGCACCAACGCGGGAGCAACAAGCGTTTGCGGCGTGGAAGGAGGAACTGGACTGGGAGGAGCGCATACTTGAGAATATAGCACACCGCTACAATCTTGAGCATGCATGCCAGCGAGTGAA
>JAZQCA010000061.1:0-26237 GCA_045545975.1 Akkermansia sp. | reverse complement strand
GACTTACGCCGATAGAGAAACAAATGAAAGCTTACTGCCGATGGTGAGGCGTCTGATACCCCACTACGAATTTTCACACAGAATACTATGCCTTTATGTTGTTTAGGACTATTTTTCCATAATCTTTGGGACACATGTGGCATAAAGTCCGACATCCGGCAATCACCGGTTGCAATCTGCGGGGCATTGTGGTATCATGCGCAGCATGAGGCCCGTCATATACCAGCTCTTCGTACGCCATTTCTCGAACTACTGCGAGAGCGGAGTACCTTGGGGAAGTCGTGAGCAGAACGGCTGCGGAACCTTCGCCGGAGTGACTGATCGAGCGCTCGAGGAGCTGGCACGCCTGGGGGTGACCCACCTGTGGCTCACCGGGGTACTGCGGCATGCCACCCGGAGCTCCCACCCCGGTTTGCCGGCAGATCCCGCCTGTGTGGTGAAGGGCATAGCCGGCAGCCCGTACGCCGTGACGGATTATTTCGATACGGATCCTGACCTGGCAGAGAACCCCTCGGAGCGCCTGCAGGAGTTTGTCGCCCTGCTGGGACGAGTGCGCGCTCATGGCATGGTACCCATGATGGATTTCATCCCCAACCACGTCTCCCGCCATTACAGCTCTGCCATCCGCCCGGAACAGAGCTTCGGTCATGGTGATGACAGCTCCCGCTTCTTCGCCAGGGATAACTCCTTCTACTACCTCGAACCCTGCAACTGTGATTGCCCGCTGCTGCTGCCCGAGGGAGAGTACATCCCCGAGCGGGGACATGCCCGGGTGACCGGCAACAACGCCGCTACCCATCACCCCACCCATCACGATTGGTACGAGACGGTCAAATTGAACTACGGCATCGATTATCGCGGTGGTGCTGCTGCTGCAGCAGAACTGCCGCGGGAGTATGCCCCGGCAGGAGGTGTGCCGCGTACCTGGCGGCTCATGGACGAAGTACTCGCCTACTGGCAGGAGCTGGGAGTAGGCGGTTTCCGCTGTGACATGGCTCACATGGTACCCATGAGCTTCTGGCGCTGGGCATTGTCCCGCGCGCGCATGCGGGACGAAGGCGCGTACTTTGTGGCCGAGGCCTACAATGACCACATGAAGCTCTGCCGGGGGGATGTACACGCTGAGCTGCTGGCTGCCGGTTTCCGGGCTGTGTACGACAGCGGCTCCTATCGCGCGCTCAACTCCATCTTCGAGGGCAGTGGTTGGGCGAATGATCTGGACTCCGTCAACCACGCACACTTGCCCCTTGCTGCGCGTGGACTGCGCTACCTCGAGAACCACGATGAGCCCCGGTTAGCCGCTCCCGCCCACTGGGGCGGGCTAGGGGCTGAAGTGGCACCGGCTCTCATGGTCGCTCAGTTCGCAGCCACCACCGGCCCCGTACTCTTTTACAACGGGCAGGAAGTAGGGGAGCGAGCGGATGGCCCCGGTGGCTATGGCGGGGACAATGGTCGCACCTCCATTTTTGACTACACCTGTCTGCCCCGTTTGCAGCGTTGGGCGAACCGGGGACGCTTCGACGGAGCTCTGCTGAGCGCGGACGAGCTTGCTCTGCGCAACTTCTGCGCCCGACTGCTCCCCCTTCTGCAGCACCCGGCGCTGAGCCGGGGCGATTTCTACGGCCTGAACTGGGCAAACCAACAAACCCCCGGCTACGGCTGCGACGAGGGAGATCCCGTGGCAGGCCACCGACTGTATGCCTTCCTGCGCTACAACAGCCGCGCGCGCTCCACCGTGCTGGCCGTCTGCAACTTCTCACCCGTTGCAGAAGTACACACCTCCATCCACATCCCCGAGCATGCCTGCAGCTGGTCGCGCCATCGATCCTCCGATTGCACTTTCCACAACCTCTTGCACCCCACTGCACCGGATCTCTCTGCCACCCTGCAACAACTACAGACCGAGGGCTTGCCCGTCAGCCTGCCACCCGGCGGCGCCCTACTGCTGGAATGGCGCTGAGAGAGCCGCACCCCACTTGCCCCACCATGAACACCATATACCGCCTGCTACTTCTCCTGCTGCTCACTCTCTGCCCATGTGCCGTATGGGCCACCGGTGCCGAATATCCCCGCGATGTACTGCTGCGACAGGTCATGCCCGATGGCACTGAGCGCCTGTGTACCCCGGTGGCGCGCTATACGGATTCCACCGGTCGTATCGTAGACCTGGTGGGAGCCATTCATCTGGCAGAGCCCGGCTACTATCGCAACCTCAACCGCGCCTTCGCCCGTTACGACAAGGTTCTCTTCGAAATGGTGGATGGAGAGGGTCTGCCCGAGATGTTGCGCCTGACCCGCAAAGTGAGTGACGGAACTGCCACCCGCGAGGAAATGGACGACTACCGGCGCCGCATGCAGGAACTTGCTGCGAAGGATCAGGGCGCTTCCGGAGAATGGCTCGCCCGGTACTACTCCTTCATGTGCCGAGCACTCGACCTGCAATTGCAAGTCGAGTGCATAGACTACAGCGCTGAGAACTTTATCTTTGCCGACATGAGCTCCGAGCAGTTTGCTCGGGCCTTGAAGGAACGGGGCGAGAGCTGGACCATGCTCATCATTGCTGCCCTTCGTGAAGATCGCTCCTCTCTGGCTCCCATCGCGCTGGGTCGTACCGACCTCCGCCGCACCGTCATCCGCTCCCTCGTAGCGGAGGGGAGCGGCCATGCCTGGGAGAACAGCGCCATCCTCATCTCGCGCAATGAGGCCTGTTTCGCCGTGCTTGACCGCGAGCTGGCAGCCGCACCAACCGGCTCCCGAATCGCCATCTTCTATGGTGCCATGCACCTGCGCGACATGCACCGCCGCATGCTTGCTCGTGGCTTCACCCTGCAGGGCGTCCAGTGGCTCACCGCCATTCGAGCATGAGTTTCTGTCGGAAAATGTGAAAAAAAGACGAAAATTGCCACGAAAAATGTGAAAACCGGGCAAAAATATCCTCAGAAAATGTGAAATGGATTGACTGACGCCTTGTTTTGTAGTATTTTGTGTGCAGGAGGACGGGTCTGTGAAAAAGAACGTGTATCTGAGACGCAAGATTGACGCTTTCCTGGAAGCCTGGAAAACGGAGCCCGGTCATAAACCGCTCATTGTTCGAGGGGCTAGGCAAGTCGGGAAAACAGAGGCCATCATGCACTTCGCCAGACGGCGATATGAGCATGTGGTGTATGTGAATTTTGTGGAGTCTCCGTATTACAAAGGTATCACTGAAAATGGCTATGCTCCCGAGGATATTGTGCGCCTTTTGTCACGCATGAATCCGGATTTTCGTTTTGAAAAGGGGAAGACTCTCATCTTCTTTGATGAGATACAGGAATTTCCGGAGATAACGACGGCTCTCAAATTCTTCCACATCGATGGCACTTATGATGTGATATGCAGTGGGTCGTTACTTGGCGTTCATTATTCTCGCATAGAAAGCCATAGTGTGGGATATAAGCAGGACTACGAGATGCGCTCCTTTGATTTTGAGGAGTACTTGTGGGCTCGCGGATATGATGATAACGTGGTGGACGATATGCTGGCTCATATGCTGAGAGAAGAGCCGTTCTGCAACGCGGAATTAGAGCGTTATTTCGCGTTGTTTCTGGATTATGTTGTACTGGGGGGGATGCCGGCTGTTATCAGCGCATTTGTTTGCAGCGGTACGTTTGAGGAGACGTCCAATATACAGCAGCAGTTGCTTCGCGATTACCGAGAGGACATTCGTAAGTATGCCTCCGGTTTGGAAAAGGCCAAGATTCTTGCTGTATTCAACAACGTGGCACCCCAACTGGCTAAGGAAAACAAAAAATTCCAGCTTACTAAAGTTGCCAAGCATGCTCGCTCCCGCGATTATCTTGGTTGTGTGGAATGGTTGCTGGACGCCGGTCTGCTGTCAATATGCTACTGCCTGCATTACCCGGAGTTACCGCTGAAGGGAAACTATGACCCGTCTAAGTACAAGCTTTATGTGGCAGATACGGGATTGTTGTTGGCAATGCTGGACGAGGAAGCCCGCGAGGACTTGCTGCGCAATAAAAACATGGGGGTGTATAAGGGGGCTCTTTACGAGAACTTCGTGGCGGAGGCGTTGTCCAAGAGCGGCTACGACTTGTTCTATTTCCGTAAAGATGATTCCACTCTGGAAATGGACTTCTTTGTCCGTACTGCGGATCATTTGCTGCCTATTGAGGTCAAAGCCGGTAATGCCATGTCGAAATCATTGCGTTATCTGGTGGAGTCGGATAAATACGATGCTATTCGCTCCGGAATTAAGCTGGCCCGAGCAAATGTGGGGCATTCAGGAGCGTTGTTGACGGTACCTTATTTTTGCGCGTTTTTGTTGAAGCGTTATTTGAAAGCGCAGCAGGTTAAATAAACCAAACGGTCGGAGGGCTCTCCGGCCGTTTGGTATTGACTAAAACGAGCAAGTAGAAAGAGCTTAATATTCCTCTGCTCGCATGTGACGATAATTAATCGTTTTGGTTTGATGAATTTGAGCTGGTAGATTGTTTTAGCTCTTTGATTTCGCGTTTCACTGTCTCCAGTTCTGTCTTCATTTTGTCGATTTCTTCTCTTAGTTGATTAAGCGTTTCATTGCTTAGCAATCTCGTTTGTGGTGTTACTGATTGTTGGGAGACGACTGGGACTTCAGTTGTTGAATTTGCTTCTTTAGTTGTTGAATCTCCGTCTGTTGTCCTTGTATTATTTTTCCGTTCTGGATTATTGCGTGGCTTGCGAAAACGCTTAAGCCAACCGCGTATACCCCTAGAAGAATCATCCAAAGGCTCATTCGAGACTTTTTTTTTCCATCGTCTCCTTCCTCCTGTTCTATTTCCGGGGTAGGTGAAGCTTTCGGTTCTTCGGGTGCTTTTTCCGGGAATATGGTGCTCATTTCATCAAAGCATCCGGAGTACGAATCGTTCTTATATCTTCTGGGAAAACGAAGAGCAAGACCGGAACGGCTATCCCAGCTAGCAAGCAAGTTCTTAACGTCTGAGTCGGGTGATGCTGAGGCTGCAATGCCGATGGGGGAAGAGGAGTCCTGTTGAATTTGCTTTTTCAACTCAATCCAGTCTTCTGCTTTATAGTTGCAAAGCTCTCTTGTTTTGCTGCCATCTTCATCCTCGTAAACCATGAAGATGAAGTTTATGAAACTTCTTGCAATAATCTGTTCGAAGTAAACAACAAAAATACGGGCAGCTGGTGTGTGATTCCATGTGCACCATGCAAGACTTTTCAGGCTCTCTTGCGCTTTTTCTATGTTTGTGCCGACAGGAAAAAGCATCGGGTAGGGATTAAAGTATTCAGTGCGAAATTGCTTCCATGAGGCAGTATCCCCAATTTCGATGACTTCTTTTACAGACCCGCCCATATAAGCTAGGTACTGAGGTTGGATATTCATGTTGATCAATGTGTTGTTAAATATTTTCAAATAACCAGCAGAATGGTTCTACTTCGGTTTTCATGACTTCCACATTCCAGTTGCTGTTTGGTATGGTACCATGTTCCAGATCAACGGATTTCACCGTGTCGGTGGGGACGCATGAGACACTGAAAATGTCGTATTTGTGGTTCATTTCCGGCCATTCCAGTGTATTAAAGAGATTCGGAAAGAGCGCTCGTACGTGCCGCTTGAGTTTTACTGCGTTTTTCTCTGTCCACTCCTTAGCTAATTCATCTGATTTAGTAACGATAAATTCTACGACGACATTGCGCTCTCTCTGGTTCAGAATCGTTTCTAAATGCGTCATTACATCCTTCATCGGTTCTACGTAATCCGAGTTTAAAATCTTTCCTCCATCTATCATAAGAAGAATGGCATCGCATTTCTTGATTCCTGATTCAATACTTGTTTTTATCTCGATTTCACTTTTTGCCAGTTTCGTATTATCTTCTGCTAAAGTGTAAAAGCTTTCTCCGGAGAAGTCGGTAAATCGCAATGATAATTCTTTGTCCGGTAACCAGCGAATCATGTTAAAGTAGGGAAATCTGACATCTAATTCCAGATCTGTATATAACATCGTTTTACCTATCCAGTTACCACTTTTGTATTTTGGCGTTGTCTGGGCTATATTCTTAGCCATGGTATTATTCACGGCTTTAACGGTAATGCCTCTCGGGTTTTTATCTCCGGAGGCGATGGAAAAGCATTGCAGCGCAGCACTGAAATAATTTGTTTTACCGGATCTTGGAGAGCCTAGAATAATGATGTGTTTTCGTTTGCTCATTTTGAAGTTAAGCGATGCTGGAGATTGTTGCCAGAGAGGTTTTAATGCGCTCTATTTGAGTTTCGATGATAGTGTATGGCGCGTTGGGGTCGGTGCGTTTCATCTTGATATCATTGCAGATAATTTCTGCAATGGTCACAAGCCTTTTCCTCAGGCGCGGGATATCGGTGTAATCCTCGATGGCTTGTCCGAGTTTTTCTAGGTTGATATCCACTTTTTTACTCTCGATGTCGCTCATCCCCGTACATGTAACCGAGTGGTGCGCTTCATCGTCGGGAAGTTTGAAGTGGGCGCTGAATAAATTAGCAAAGTATTCATGCTCGGACTCATCATCGCATCTGGTGATGACGTGTATGCACTCTTTGTTGCTGAAATATTTATCGTAAAAGGCTTTATGTTCTTCTCCCTGGAGAGTTTGTTTTGATATGCAGAAAATAGGGATATGAGTTTCCTGCAAGGCGTATAGCGTTTTCGAACTATCCCGCTGGAGCCGCTCTTCTATTGCTCTGTCTGCTTCGGCTTCGGCCCCCGGGGTGTCTCTGAGAACGCAGTAGTTAGTGAAAATGTGGTGGGCTTTTTTGAAAGGTCCTCGCACCTCCACCTTATCACAAGGGTCGTTTTGCCCTGCTTGCTGCTCCAGAAAATCTCTTACCTTATCTACTGTATTAAATGAGGAGGGGATACGTTCTCCATTGCGTTCACAATGCACTGTGTAATAGGGGCTGGTATCATCTCGGAATAAATCAATAACCGTGCCGGTTTTGGGGATGGGGGATTCCGGCAGTATATTTTCGCCCACGATGGAATTGAGCAGGGTTGATTTGCCCATTTTGGGTGAACCATAGACGCCGATATAGCGGTATTGATTGATGGCGCCTTTTAAGGCCATGTCGTAGGTAGAGATAATGTTGAGCCAACTGTTCCGCACGGTGGATGGCTGAGGATTTTCCTCGGGCGGAATTAGCAGCAGAACCAATGCATCACGCAGGACAGAGTATGCCTCTTCCAGCCGCTCTTCTTTACTGGGGAGCTGCGCTGTCGTTGGCTGCGAAGGCTTTTTTCTGAGGATGTCGAACATCAGCTTTAGGAAAAACGGAACCATTTACTTAGAGAGTGTAAGAAAGCTTCAGTGTTTCGCCCTGAGCGATAAGGTTAGAAATCTGCTTATTCTCCTCTTCTGCTTTATTTCGAACATCCGGGCTGAAATTTCGGATTTTTTCTTCGGTGGCATCCAATTGTTCTTCTATCTGCTCTCTGCGTTCGGTTACGCTCAGGTTACACGCGTCGATGATGAGCTGCTTGGTTTGCTCTATCTTCTTGTGCAGGTCGTTGCCTGCTTGCTGAAGCTTTTGGTCGATGGCGCTACCTGATTTTCCCTGCAGATAATTTTGCGCAAGCGGTTTTGCAATCATTAGTGCTATACCTGCCGCTATGACGGGGCCTACAGCTGCTGTGCAAGCTGTACTCAGAGCTGAGGCCGCAGCTGCTTTGCCGGCCGATGCAGAGCCTAATCCGAACCAGGCTCCCAGCTTGGCAAGGAATCCGCTTGCTGCAATGACTCCGTTTGTTTGGGCAACTGCAACGCTTGCGGTAATGACTTCTGCTGCTGCTGTGCCACCGATGGTAGTACACGTTGCAAGAGTAGCTCCCAATATGCCGGATACGGCTTTATCCGCAATAGAAAGAGTGCTTTGAATTTTCTTATTGAATAATCGTACAGACTCTTCCATTTCTTCATTGAATTTCTCGGTTACCACGGCAAGTCGTTCCTCTGTCTCCTGATAGAAGCGTGAAAGAGGACGGTTGGCACACTCACTCACGATGGAATCAAACTTCCAAATGTTGCTGATAGAACCGAAAATGCCTGGTTGCTTGACTTTTCTATCCACTGACTCCTGTATTTCGTCGCCGATGAATTCGAGACGTCGCAGGCTTGTATTTACTGCCATTTCCCATGAACGTTCAAATCTACGGATGTGTTTCTTCGCATCGCGTTCCAGTTCTCTGAGGTCGTTTTTTAACTGTTGTGCGGTTTCATGCAGCTTGCTGATATCGATGTCGTGCATCTTAATGAGCTCGTTATTGGTGTCGAACTGTTGCTGCAGACGCTGGCGCGCGGTGGTGAGCATGGCACGCACACGATGCGTCATGTCTCGCCCTGCTTCGGAATTAGCCAGAATAAACTCTTCCAAATCGGCGGTAAACTTTGTCAGCCCGTGTTCTGTGCTCAGTTTATCAACGATTTCTTGCGACTCAGAATTGCGCAGAGCCTCATAAATCGGTTTACAGGCGGTGGGGTATACTTTGCTGCCTGCTGGAAGTTTTGACTTAACAAAGTCGATAATGAGAGGAATCTCGTTCTTGCGTTGATTATCCATCTGCGTAACGACATAGAACAGATTCTTAGGATTTTTCTGGCTGAGCTCCTGGAGCATGCTGTGGTCGTTATTGCTCATCGGTTGCCCGGCCAGAATCGTCATGATAACGGCGTCTGCTATAGGGAGGAACTCGCGGACTTGTTCACCATGCCGGTCAATGCAGGCATTGTCTCCGGGGGTATCAACCAGGCAGCAGTTTTTCAGCATGGGGAAATGGCCGTAAACCTCGATGCGGGTCAGTTCGCGAGAGTTTCCGCTGTTGTGCTGCTCACTTACATAATCTCGAATTTCCTCCCACTCAATTCGCTGGGGGGAGTCATTATCCCCAATCCATATAAGCGCATGCGGCGTTTTGTCCGACTCATCAGATTGGCTGAGGTCGAGGTAACGAATGACGGCTCCCGTACATACGGCTGCATCTATGGGGGAAATAGTATCGTCCCGCTGCTGCAGAAGAGTGTTGAGCAGGGTGGATTTGCCGCGTTTGATGCCACCGACGACAGCTATGTTGAACCGTTGCCGACGGAAATCCTCAATTTGGACACGCAGGTGTTTTTCGCATGCAGTGTCGCCGATAGTGGCCAGGGTATCTGCAACAGAATTGAGATAGGAAATCAGATTGTCTTTTGCTTGATTAAAATCGTGGAACATAAATGATGCTGGTTTATAGTTAGTTGTGAAGAGGGAGGTTCAGCACTTCGCCTTGCAGGCGTTTCTCAGCGCAATTGTCGATGAAAATATCCATTTGTTCACAAATGGTTTTCTCCAGATTGGCAAGTTGATTCCTGAAATCTTCCTTGATTTGTTTGCGCGCCATGGAGGTGGGACCCAGCTTGGCGATGATATTGGGAATTCCCAGCTTATCCATCACCATTCCGGGTACGACAACGTGAGTTACCCAACCAAAAATGCCCATGAATGGGAAGGTCGCAGCCAATACGACCGGAACCATGTACTTGCAAACCTCTGCCATTTGTTTGTAGGACTCATCGGGCAGAGGTGCAGAAAAGTTTTTACTGATGAGTTTGATTTCTTCGCGAGCAAGTTCATCTGCCTGAATCTTGAAATTCATAACAATGTTTTTGCTGGCTGTGTCCAGATACTGCAGCAGTGTTGCGCGGGTGGCTTCTCCGATTTTTGTGCTGAGTTCCTCATTTGTGGGGGACTCATCCAAAATTTTATAGACCAGTACGAGCAGCTTTTCATGAAGATAATTATGCAAATCGCTCCTGAATTCGGATTTGATAATGTTGCCACGGCGGGCCAGACGATTTGCTATTATCTCTCGTTTTTCTTCCGTTACCTGGGCCAGTCTCAGCTGTTCCTGTGCGCTGAGTTGCTGCAGTTGGAGCTGCTTGTCTTTTTCGGCAGCGCAGAGCATGCGCAGCTGTTCTTTGGCTTTGGTGATATTGCTGCAGGAAAGGGAGCTGAACTCGCAATTCGTTCTGAAATCGATATCGGTTATGAGTTCGTTGAGCTGGTAAGAATGCGGTTCTTCCTCTTTCGCGCAGGTTGTATAGATTTTTGCCCCGAAAATACCGATTTGGGAGAGCTCTGCCAGAATGTTGGCTCGAGTTCTCTGAGTCTCTTCTTCCGAAAGTTTATCCGCTTTATTAAGGACGATAATGAGTTGGTTTTCGCTGAGATTAGACTTCACTTGCGACAAGAAAGTGCGCTCATCCCTGTCCAGAGAACCGATTGTTATGTCTTTTACGAACACCAGGCAGAGAGCCTTGGGCAATTCGTCATAGCTTAGTGCGGTGTGCTCAGCATCCTGCAGACCTGCCGTGTCAACAATGGTGACGCCGTTTCTGAGCAGGGTATGGGGAAGTTGTGCTGTTATTTCGTCCACCTTCTCACGGCATGACTTGCTTTTCAATTCGCTGATATCTGGTGTGCAGTAGTAAGAGGCATCCGTGTACCGCACTACAACATTGGGCTTATCACCGTATAACACGTGAGTAAGAGCCGGGGTGGTAGGTATGGCTTCTGTGGGGAGAATGTCCTGATTGAGTAATCGGTTAATCAAACTTGATTTGCCGGAGTTGAACGAGCCCGCAAAGACGATGCGTTGCAAAGGATCTTCTGCCAAGGTACAGACATCATTGGCGATGTTATTCAGCGTCTCGTTGTTATATGAATATGCTTCGCGTACAAGCTCTTGCAAATCATCATCGATATCGCCCCAGTTGGCCATATCCGTTTTTATTTCGGGTAATGATAAGTTTTTGGTTTTAGATTCTGTAATCTCTTCGTGCAGCTCAGCTTGCGTCTCATTCGACAGTTCTTTTCTCCCGGTAAATGCAGGAGTGAGAGCCCCAATAGCCATGGAGAGAATCCCTAAATCATCTAACCAACCGATAACGGGTACAACATCGGGAATGCAGTCGAGCGGGCACACTGTATAAAGCAAGCTGGCTCCAAGTATGATAATATTACGAGGGGTAAGAAATTGCCCAGCTCTTCCGGTGCTGAACATTTTGAGGGCAAGTGCTGCGCGTTTAGCCGCAGGACTTTTTTTCCCTTTGCCATTTAACCATTGGTGTACATCTTTTTCTAATGAAGCTACCACTTTGGGGTCTTTCATCTTTGTGGCCCATGTGGAATTTTCTAAAGTTGTGATGTCATTGATGTGTTGAGCCATATGGTATAATTCCTTTCCACTAAATGAAATCGATTTGTCTTTTAAATGTTGTTTGTTTCTGTTGTTAAGTCGGTGTGCTCCAAAGCCGAATGAAGAGACTCTCTCAATATCTGCTCTGCCTCAGCAGAAAGGCTTACGGAACTTTTTGTCAATCTACGGGCAATATTGAATAACTCAGTCACAGGATCACCCGGCCCTACTATGCCGCCTATGGATGAAGGCGGTCTGTACTGAAGGATATAGGCGAGAGTTTTGTTGCAGGCTTCAACAATACCAGCGGGGGCTTCCTCTACCCCCATGAGGGTGCAGTAGGTGCTTTTGACAGCATTACAGATGTGCAGGAAATCGTTGTAATTCAGGTATCGTTTTTTACCCGTCTTTGAAGAGAGTAATTGCTCTTTTGTATCTGTAATGAGCTGGCTGAATGTGTCTTGTAGCTCTTGTTGTGTCTCTGGCTTTTTCATGTTGATTGGCCGCTGGGGGCGAGGTTTAGACTAACACATGCAGAAAAGCGTAGTAAGCTAAATTTAATCGAAGAAGGGTGTTTATGTGGTTTAAGTGTCGGTATTGCTTTGCTCCTTTATGTTTGTGGCAGATTGCAATATGGCCATAATAGCGTCACTGTTCACCGAGGAATCTTCTAGCCATGTATTGCAGGCTACCTCTGCGAGCGGCTCGATGTTTTTATTGGTGTTATTCCTATTTTCTGTTAATTTCTTTTCCTTTTTTCTCCTATTACAGAGCCCGAAGAGAATGCCCTGAAGGACGTCCTGCGGGTCGAGGTTAAGTTGTTCGGCCAGGGCGCAGACGGTGCGACCGGCAGGGGATTCAGTAGATATCTCGATGCGTTTCATTGTAACGAACGTAACAGGGCGCCTATATAATAGTAACGGACGTTGCTGATGTCAAGTGGGAAGTGTAATAAATTTTACAATCTATGTCCAAACGTTACATTTTGAGCTTGCATCTGTAACGTGTGGTACATAGAATAGACACATGAGTAACATTGACCGATGGAATGAATGGATGAAGGAGCGCGGCATATCGCAGACGGCGCTGGCTGAGATGCTGCACTGCTCGCGCGGTACAGTGAACCGTATTTTGACCCGGGCGCGTAAACCCAGCCCACTGGTGGCTCGCCGCATGGAAGAGCTCATGGAGGAGGGTGAGAAGAGTATCACAGCCGTGGTGCCGGATGAGATGGAGACCCAGCTGCGTGAATGGGCGGCAGAGGCTCACGAGAGTATCGAGCAGCTGCTTGACCGCCTGATTGCTCATTTGCCGAAGCGCAGAGGCGAATAAGCCGCGTCGCGAGAAACAGGGCGTGGAGGCATTGTTGGTGACGAGGAGGAGCATGTGTGTTTTTGTTGCGATGAGGCGAGACGAAAGTATCGAAAAGTGCAACAAAAGTCAAGAAAAAGTTATCTGTAGTAGCAAAAAGGATATAATGGGAGATATTCCGCTGCTGACGGAGCGCGTGCAAAGGGGGAATCCTTATACAAAGCGCAAGTTTTCTGCCCCGGATTATGAGAGCTCGCTTGTTATCATTGTTCGTTCGCCTCGGGATTCGGGATTTGTTGCAACTCCTTCATCCTTTCCGAGCACAAATCGACGAACGATTTCATCATTTGCTCCAGGGGAGCAGGGGAGAGATAGGTGGCGTAATCCGCCTTTATGCGTCGTGCGGCTTGTTCCGACACCGCGCGTTCCTCCTCTGTGTTGCAGGGTAACATTTGGGCAATTTCCTGCATGCGGGTTTGCATCGGGCGGATAACCCGAATCTCCTGCTCAGAAATATAGCCCGCCATCTTCCCCCGGTGTTCCAGTTGTAAGGCGAAAATCTGTCTTGCGGCTGACAGCTCCGGGCGCATCAATGATGCAGAAATGCTTGGACCTCTTCTGTGTGGTTTGTCGGGGGGAGCTTGCGTTTTTGCCTTCTGCGCTGTGGTGCGATAGATTGTCTCCAGCCGCTCCCGACACTCATCGTGGTACGCCGTTGCCTTTCGCATCAGCTCATTGTACTGCTGCACCAAGGCAGGCAGCCCCAAATCCCTGCACATTTGCTCATACTGCTCCGCCGGCAGCTCGGGCTTACGAAGAGTCTCGGTTGGCGCCGCCGCCGCGGGCTCTGCATTACCGGCAGGCTCAGCCTGCCCGCGCCCCAGCAGAAAGGTGCCGAGAGCTACCCCGGCGGAAACAAGCCCCCACCATAGAAATCGTCGGCGCCCGGGCCGGGCTATCGCCACCGGCAGAGCTCCGCTCAGCAGCCAATCCTGCCATTCGCGGGCGGACTGGCAACGCTCTGCAGGATTCAGCGCCAGATTCTGCATGAGACTCTGCTCCAGCACGGTTTCGCCGCAGGGGAGCGGCTGCAGATCATCCTTTGCCAGGCGCTGCTGGGCGGGTTCCGGCGGGGCGCCGCTTATCAATTCATACCAGGTGGCGGCAAGCGAATACAAATCTGTCCACGGCCCGATTTTTCCCTTGCCGCTTACCTGTTCGGGGGAGGCGTAAACGGGGGAGAACTCGCCCTGGGTGGTGGTATCCACCTTTGTAGCGCGGTTCAGCGCCGAGCCGAAATCCACCAGCACGGGGGTTTCCATCTGAATCGAACATGATGTTGCCCGGCTTAACATCGCGGTGAATCACCTTTTTGCTGTGCAGGTACTCCAGCGCCGAGAGTATCTCCGGCAGCCAGCGCCGAAGCTCCTGTGCCGCTATGGAGGGGCCCCCGGCCTGAGCTGCTGCTATTTTCTCGCGCAGGGAACCGCCCTCCAGCCAGGGCATCACATAAAACATGCCTCCTGCCGCGCGAAAAACATCATACACCGGTACCACACGCGCATGGTGCAGGCCCGCCAGTGTCTGCGCTTCCTCGTACATGGAATCCAGCGCGGTTTCATATTGCCGCTGCAAGGCCGGCGTACGCGGGCGCACCATGCCGGTCTGCGGGTCGTGGTGGCAGATGGAAGCCGGAAAACACTCCTTCACCGCTACCGGGCGGTTCAGCTTTTCATCCCACGCGCGGTACAAAATGCCGAAACCACCCTGAGAGACCGCTTCGAGCAAGCGGTATTGCCCCAGCTGCGCACCGGGAGGCAAGGAATCCATGGGCCCATCCATACAGGTATGTTCGCGCGGCTAAAAAATCAGTTTCCGAGGCGCTGCACCTCTTCTGCCAGAAACTCCGCAAGCGTCTTGCCCCGGGCCCGGGCGCGCTTTTCCAGCGCGGCGCGTGTGGCGGCATCCAGGCTCAGCGTTATCTTGGTCTCTTCCTCCACCTGCACACGCCCCGGCATAACCAGCGGCAGCTCCTTCACCATTTCGCGGATGATATGCACCTTTGCCGCCGGAATCAATTTCTTGGCCATCCAGTTGCGCACCGTTGCCTCCGACACATAGCAACGCTCCGCCAGCCAGGCGTAACTGTAATTGTTCGCCTTCAGCCAAATCTTGATGCTCTTCTTCAGTTCCGCCTGGTCTTGCGTTTCCACGCTCTAAAAGTAGCATTTTCGACATGATTTTGCAAGCAGATAGTGTACTTTTGGGCCGAAAAGGAGCCATGCGCCCCACATAAAGCCGGCTATCCCGTATTGCGTGGAGAGCGGGCAGGCTGTGATAGGTCGGGGCGAAGCCAGGGCTCCCGGGCAAAGCTCAATGCCAAAGAGTGAGCAGACCGTAGAGGACTGCGGCGAAGATGAGGATGAGGGCGAGCAGATAGCCCAGAAACTGGAGGTAGCGGTACAGCATTTGAACTTCAGGGGTTACTCATTGTGGGGTGCAGGGCAGGGAATTTAAGGGCAGTGGGCGGCGTGGACGCGGAGGATTTCCTGCGCCACGGCGGTGAGCAGGCCGCGTTCGTTTTGCAGGTCCATCCAGGCAAACTGGCCGTTCGGGTTGAACTCCAGGAAATGAAGCGTACCGGAGGCATCGCGCAGGAAGTCGAGGCGGGAGAAGGAGAGCCCGGTTTCGCGCATCATGCGGCAGATGGCATCGCTCTGTTCCGGGGTGAGCTCGCAGGGCTGCCACTGAGACTTGTTGTTAAAGGCGGCTATGCGGGAATCCATGCAGTTGCTTCGCGGCAGCTCACTGGCAAAGAGCTTGCCGTTCACATACGCAACGGTGACATCGTGCGTGGCGTGGGTGAGGCATTGCTGCAGGAACCAGGGATAGGCGGTATCGACCTGTGCCGGATTCACCTTGCCAACGGTGAGCAACTGCCCTTGCCCCATGGGTTCCACGCCGTTGGTCTTGCACACAACTTCCCCCGCCAGCTGCACCGGCGCGCCGTGCAGCATCTGCCATGCGGGCACAGGAAAATAGTTCGCCGCCAGGCGCATCTGCCGCATCTTGTACCAGTTGCCAAGGGGCGAGGGGTGAATGAGCGCGCATTTGCCGCTGTGTACGGCTAAATCCTTGATGCCGCTCCAGATGAGCATCACCTCGTTGCGCTGCCAGGATTCGGCACAACCGCCGGCAGGCACATCGATACGAACCGGGTCGAACATGCATTTGCGGTCATACACCGCTCCTACCTCGGACTCACGACAGCAGCGGCCGGTGGGGTCACGCAGTTCATAGCCCTTGGCATCGATGCTCCAGCTGTAGTCGCGCCAGAGATCCATGTTGAAACGGAACACCTCGGCATGCGAGGTGAGGTGCGGCATCAGGAGATCGGTGGTTACATCGCGGCGGTTGGTGAGGATGAGAATCATGGTTTTGAAAAATAAAACAGGGCAATGTGGCTATTTTGCCCCATTGCCCCGGATAGTTGACTTTATCAGGCCAGATTCCAGTCATCCACGCACATTGCTCCAACGGTGCCCGGAATCAAGCTGAATGTACCGGTTGCACCTGTCTCGAAATCCTTTTCAGAGATTCCGGCGGTAACCTGAGAATCCCAGTCGTAGGTCACAGCGGCAGGAGTCTCGGCGGGGAGTTCTACCTGTTCCTGAGCATCGACCACCATGAAGGGGCTCAGAGTTGCAATAGCAAGGGTTGTAATAGTCATGTTGTTTGTCGTTTGTGTGAGTTTTCCTGTCGCCATCTCAGAAATGAGATAAAACTAGCGCAGGTCTGAGCTTATTATATCAATAGGCGTATCTTTGTCAACATAAAATAGCTTATTTTTGTATCTTTTTCGCTATTTTTGCTATAATCGGGCGAAAGTGGGGTACCATGCTATGTCCGGCTATGTCGCAGGTTGTCGCGCTAATCCCTTGAAACACTGAAGCCTGAAGGCGCGAACCTTCAGGCTATGTCTTGGAAAACTTGCGTACGGGGGATAGGACTCGAACCTACGACCTCCACCATGTCAAGGTGTTGCTCTACCAACTGAGCTACCTCCGCGTGGGAGAAATGGGCAGGGATGGATTCGAACCATCGAAATCGTACGATAGCAGATTTACAGTCTGCCCCCTTTGACCGCTCGGGAACCTACCCATTTGCAGACTACTCATTCAAGTAGTGTGCGGCGGGATGATACAGGATTTTGCCGCACAATGCAAGCTTTTTTTTAAGAAATTTCGATTTTTTTTGCTTTTTTGAGGTTTTTGAAGGTGGGGAAGAGGAATACGATACCGAGCGCGACGACCCCGAAGGAGAGGAGCTGACCTTGGGTGATGCCGTGCCAGACGTTGGCATCCGGTTCCTTATAGCACTCGCAGATGATGCGGGCCGCGGCGTACAGGAAACAGAAGAGCGCGCAGAAAATGCCGGCGGGGGCTTGTCGCCAGCCCAGGCGCACAGCCATGAGGACGATGAAGATGATGAGACCTTCGCCCACTGCCTCGAACAGCTGCGAGGGGTAGCGCGGTGCGAGGAAGGGGGTGAGCGCTTCGCACACGGCGGGGTACTCGCGGCAGAGGCGCAGCAGGGCAGAGCCGTAGTGCTCGATGATCTGCCCGGAGGAATCCTTCAGCATGAAGTCTTGAATGGGGGCACCCAGAGCATGCTCCATAGCCACGCGGGCCTGAATTTGCTTGTCGGGGGGTAGTGTGACCAACTCCATGGGGAATCGGCAGGCGAGGGCGTGCGTGGCAGAGCACACGCGGCCGTAAAGTTCGCCGTTGATGAAGTTCGCCACACGTCCGCAGAAGAGCCCGATGGTGCAGACGATGGCCAGACCATCCGTGACGGCGCTGACGGAGAGTTTGTTCTTGCGCGCGTACCAGATGGCGACCAGGAGCACGCCGAGGATGCCGCCGTGGGAGGCCATGCCGCCTTCCCACACGCGAAGTACCCAGAATGGGTCCTCTGCCAGTCCGCTCAGACCGTGCTCCGGTAGCCAGTAGAAGAAGAACTCACCCAAGCGACCACCCATCAGCACGCCGCAGATGCACACCGTTGTGATGAAGTCACCGAGTTTCTCCGGTTCTACGCAGTAGAGCCTGCGGCGCGAGAGCCAGAGCAGGACGAGATAACCGACGATGAAACCGGTGATGTAGGCAAGTCCGTACCAACGGACTGCCAGTGGGGTGCCGGGGATCTCGAGAATGACGGGGTCGAGCTTGTGGAAGTAGGTGGCAAGCAGGTTCATATTGACTTGCATGCTTATAACATAAGCACCTCATTCTCTCAAGACAAATACGAGTTATGCCTCAGAAATTCCCTTCATTCTGTACTCGGTGAAGGGATTTTACCAAAAAAAACGCGTCAGGGAGAAGTTTGTACTCGCCAAGCGGGGAGTGATTGTGTATAAATATAGCGTACATCTGAATTTTTAACATGAAAAATACTTGTCTGTCCATATTTGCTGTAGCTGCTCTCGGGGCTATGTCCGTCTCTGCCTTGGATGCCACCGCCGTACAGGTCACGCTTCAGGGGAATAAGCCGGGGCTCGCGGGTAAGCTGGTGTCGCCCGTAGAATCGAAACCTGCCACGATTTCCTTCACCGAGAGCAAGGGGAGGGCCAAGCACGGGTGGCAGCGCATTTCCATCCCCGTAGTGGTGGAGGGCCGCGCCAAGAAGCTGAAGCCCACGGACAACGATCAGCCCGTGCCTGATTATGTGGATGCCCTCACCTTCAACGTACATGTGCTCTTCAAGACAACCGGTCTGGATGGCAAGGAGAAATACGCCAAGGTGAGCAAGACTCTCACCTACCACGAGATCGCGCTGAGCAAGGGCAGCGGCTCGAACGGCAAGTGCGAGATGACGGTGGATCTCTTTGTCTCTCCCGCGAATGCTATGAAGATCAGCACGGAGGGGCTGCGCGGCAAGTCCACCGGCCTGAAGGTTGCGGCTGCAGCTGTGGAGGCTACCTTCAATGGTAACGCTTGCATGAACAAGGATGAGCCGATGGATGCCACCTTCGACCGCGTGAACCTGCCCAAGCGCTGGTGGGAGTCTGACAAGGTGCAGTCCCAGGGTGCTGTGCTCTACGCCATCAGCGAAACTCCTTACGCTTACGTTCAGCCCGAGCTTGCCGCTTGGGTGACGACCTCTTCCACCGGCGCCCCTGTTGGCGCGGTCGCTGCTCCTGAGAGCGATTCCACCACTTCCACCACTCCCCCCGCTGCAGATGCTGACACGACCGATGGTGAGAGCGGTGCTACCCCCTCTGCTCCCGCGGCTGATGATGAAGAAACACCCGGTCGTCGCGGCAAGGGTAAAAACCGCGGACGCAGCAAGCGCTCCCGTAACTGATTTTCAACTTATTACTGATCTCTATGGCTGAATACAAAACAACCGTCGCACTTGAGATTGGCGCTCAGAGCGTCACCATGGGCGTGTTCACCCCCTCCGGAAAGGGCTTTTCGCTGTCGCGCTATGCCCGCAAGGAGATCCTTCTCGACCCCGTCGAGGAGGGCATGCGCATGGACTATGTAAGCAGCGCCATTGCTGAGCTGGTGACGGAACTCAAAGTGAAGGGGAGCGACGTGCGCAACGTTGTCTCCGGGCAGCAGGTTTTCATGCGCTTCATCAAGCTCATCACTCTGGAGGATTCCAATGTGGATGAGCAGGTGAGCTATGAGGCTCAACAGCATATTCCGTTCCCGCTCGAAGATATCATATATGACTACGAGGTGCTGCCGGACCGCGGTACCGGCGAGACGGAGGTGCTGCTGGTCGCCATTAAGAAGGATGTGCTCGATAACCTGAACACCCAGGTTGAGGGCAGCGGTCTGAAGACCCGTAGCGTGGACTGCTCCATCACCTCTCTCTACAATGCCTTCCGCGTGAGCTACCCCGAGCAGGAGGAGCCTGTGATGATCCTCGATATCGGTGCCAAGACCACCGATATCATCTTTGCTGAGGCCGGGCGCTTCTTTACCCGCTCCGTTACGGCTGCCGGCAGTTTCATCACCAACAGCATCGCGCGCGAATTCGGTATGAGCTATCGGGATGCCGAGAAACTCAAGATCGAGTCCGGTATGGTCTCGCTGGGTAATGGATTCACCGACAACCTTACCGAACAGGAAGCCGCGCTCGCCACGACCATTCGCAACGCCATGGGGCGCCTGAGCTCGGAAGTGCAGCGCACCATCAATCACTACCGCGGGCAGTACAAGGGCAGCGCCCCGGTGAAGGCCTACATCTGTGGCGGTGGCGCCCGCATGCCTTACGCCGTGGAGTTCCTGCAGAGCGCCCTCAACATCCCCGTTGAGTACCTGAACCCGATCGCCGCCTTCAACATCGGCAGCAAGATCGATGAGGAGGCTCTCGGCATGGATGCCCTGTGTCTGGGTCCTGTTGCCGGTGCGGCTGTGACCGGTGCCAAAGTCGGAGATTTCAGCATAGATCTCGTACCCACGAGCGTGGGCAAGGAGCGTGCTGAGCTGCAGATGCTGCCCAAGGTGCTGGTAGGCGGTCTTGTGGCCGTGGCCGGTGCCGGTATATTCGCCTATACGGCAGACAGCACCGCTGCCCAGGCCGAGAAGATGCTCAAGGCTGCTCAGCCCGCTGCTGAGGAGCTGGTTGCCATCAGCGAGAGTATCGAGAGCGAGAACACCAAGTACAACAACGCCGTTCGCGATCTGAACGCACTCATGGAGCACTACACCATGCGCACGGCCTATTCTCAGGTGATCAAGCAGATCTCTGAGCGCAGCGCTTCTGTTAAGTTCTGGTTCACGGAGTTTGCGCCTCTCATCAACTACGAGGTAGATAAAGTCACCATAACGGACTCTACGGATGTGAAGGGTACACGTCTGATCGATCCGAACAAGAGCCGTAGTGCCGGTGTGAACTCTTCCATCAACCAGGCTCCCGAGGCTGTGGATGTCCGCAAGCGCAACAAGGCTCCGTATGTGACCGCCATCTGCATGAGCGGCTACACCACCAAGAAACCCGGTGATGAGCGCAGCCAGACCCAGCGACAGGTCATCTATGACCTTGTAGCCAAGAACTTTGATGAGCGCAGTTCGGACTCCCTGTTCTCCTACCAGAACGCCGATGTCATGAAGAACATGAACCACTACTACCACTTTATCGACTCCAAGGGAGCTCGCGGCAAGATAAGTGTGCCGGATTATGTGGAGAAGTTCATGCTCATCATGCCTCTTAAGACCCCCATCGCCATCCCCGAACTCAGCGAAGGAAAGTGATATAACAATACCTCATCCAATTTTACACACATGAATATTCTCGAAAATAAGCGAGTGGTCGGCCTTTCCGCCGTATTTGCCCTTGCCTTCGGTGGGTTGGTGTACTATGGGTTCGGTCGTACGGCGGACTTTGCCGCGGCTAAGACTGCCCTCAACAGCATCAACGAACAGGTGCTCGAGTTCGAGCAGGCTGAGTTCCCGCCCACGGAATCTACCCGTAAGTCCGTCAGAGCCGCTGCCAAGAAGGTAAACGAAACCCTTGCCGCCCTGAAGAAAGACTTTGCCTCCTATGCCGACAAGTGCGTGGGCGATGGCAAGGTTATCTCCTCCGTTGATTTCCAGAACGAGGTGCGCGGCACCATCGATGACCTCGGTCGCAGTGCCTCCGAGAAGGGGTGCCAGCTGGGTTCCGCAGCTGCTGATCTCGGCATGGGGGCTTATAAGAACTCCGCGGCAACGGCTGAGGAAGTGCCTTTCCGCAGCTTCCAGCTCAAGGCTGCCAAGCGCGTGGCCGATGTAGTGGTGGACAGCGGCTCGCCGCTGCTCGATAAGGTATATTGTGCTCCTCTGCCCGAGGAGAAGGCTCGCAAGAAGGCAGCTCATTTCCCGCTGGGGATTGAGGTGGCATTTACCGCCAAGCGCAGCGAGGTAGTCGATGGTCAGGTACCGGTGAGCGTGCTGCCCAAGGTGCTCAATGCTCTCTCTACTGACAAGGATTTCTTCTTCAAGATAACCGGTCTGTGGGTGGGGACAAATGAAGGGAACCTTCCTCCCATCGACAGCACTCAGCCTGCCTCGCAAGATCCCAACCAGGGAGATGAGCTCGGCAGCGAGGGACCCGCACCTGTTCCCGAGGGGCAGCAGATTGCTGTTCGTAAGACCGGATCTCCTGACGAGACCGTGCGTGTACACATCAACCTGCAGGTGCTCTACTTCACCGCCAACTCGAGCAAGAAGTAAAAAGATTTATAACCCATTTCACTTATACCATTATGGCTGAACAGACAAATTTCGGTAAGAGTGCGCTGATTACGGGAATCGTACTCGGTGTGGCTGCCGGTGCCTTCGGCGTGTATACCATGACGAGCAGCAAGGTAGATCGCCCCCAGACCCGCCTGAACGTCGGAGCCGACGACAAGGCTGCTGCGCTGGCACAGGTTGCCGACGATGTAGTAGCTGCCCGCAAGGTTGACTACTCCATTAAAGATGTAGCCCCCGAGGGCGCTGTGGTCAACGGCAAGCCCCGCTTCACCCCCATTTTCTTCTCCCCCGAGCTCTGGCAGGTCTGGCTTAGTGCTGAGCAGAAGAATACCGTCATCGATATCTATGATCCCACCGCCCAGAGTATACACGGCGATGTACCGAACCATTGGTTCATCTCTCACGGCATTGCCGATGCCCTTGGTCGCTCCGATGGTCTGACCCTTGACAGCGATGGTGATGGTTTCACCAACCGCGAGGAGTTCGATGCTGAGACCAACCCCGGCGATGCCTCCAGTCTGCCTGCTCTTATCCAGGTGGGCAAGACGCCCAAGCTCGAGGCTGTCTCCGTGAGCGAGGCAAGTGCCGTCATCGCTGTCGATTCCACTCTCGCTTACGAGGCGAATCCCACGACCATGGGGGTTAAGATCTTTGCCCGCGAGGGCGATGTGCGCCCGATTGCCCGCTTCCCCGAGCTGAAGGTGAACGATAGCTTCGGTCTGGGCGGTAAGGACGATGCCACGCGCTTCACCGTGCTGCGGTTCGAGCGCATGGACTTCACCGATGCCTCCGGCAACAAGGAGACGGAGACAGTAGTGGTGGTGCGCGATAATGTGACCGCCGGTGATGATAAGGAATTCTTCATCCGTGCCGGTAGCCCCACTCGCCCCAATGCGAAGGATTATCGTACCTCCAATGCCAAGGGTCACGCCGTTCACGATACTACCGTTACCTTGCGCGTAACAGCCGGTCCCGAGGCCGGTAAGACCTTCTCCGTGCAGCTCAACGGCTCCTTCGTTGTTCCCGGTACGGATATCACCTGCGTCCTCCAGTCCGTCGACAAGGCCGGTAGTGTAAATGTGCTTCCTCAGGGCGCAGAAAGTCCCATAAATGTACCCAAGGCAGCAAATTAACCTCATTTACCCCTCAAAAAACACGAAAATTTCAAATAAATCGCACTTTTTTGAATTGTAGACTTTACAAGTGAACAGATTTCTGTCATAGTTTAGACATTACCATGAACCACGCACCTCTCATTACCTCAAAGTATTCGATGATGCTTGCAGCCATCGCCATGACCTGCCCCTTTGCGCAGGCTAATGTTGATGGCTATCTGAGCACTTCTACAGCAGCTGGTACCAGCGAAGTCGGACCTTCCGCCGTCTACGCAGGTCAGAGCAGCATTAACGCCCGTGAGACCGCTCGCCGCCGCGCCATGGAGCAGGAAGCCAATCAGCTCCTGCAGGAAGGTCGCGAAGCTTACCAGGCCGGTAAGTACTCCATCGCACTCGAGAAGTTCCAGGCTGCCTGGAACCGCGTACCCAAGGCTCCTGCCACACAGGTGCTTCAGCAGCACATCGTGGACGTGATTGGCGATGCCTCCATCGCCGTTGCCGGTGAGTATGCCAAGGTCGGTCGTTATGACGATGCAGAGCAGCTGCTGCTCGATGTGCTCTCCCGCGATCCGAACAACGAGCGCGCTCGCCGTGACCTTTCCATGCTGCGCGACCCCGTCCGCAACAACCCCGCTCTCACGCCCCAGCATGTACGCGACGTGGAGGAAGTAAGCCGTCTGCTCAGCCTCGCCTATGGTTACTACGACCTTGGCAAGTTTGATGATGCCTACGCCACCTTTGCTCAGGTCATTAAGATTGATCCCTACAACAAGGCTGCTCGCCAGGGACAGGAGGCCGTTTCCAAGCGCCGTATCAACTACTATCAGGCTGCTCGCAACTCCTACCGCGCCAAGGCTCTTGCTGAGGTGGACGCTCTGTGGGAGGAGCACGAGCCCCAGGATCTGCCCGATATCGAAATGGGTGGAGGTGAAGGTGGTGTGCAGGTTACTGAGAGCCAGATCGCCAATGATCAGAATCTGAGCAAGATGCAGATCGCCTCCGTCAACTTCGAGAACACTCCCATTGAGGACGCCCTCGACTTCCTGCGTGGCGAGGCTCGCAAGAGCGGTATCCAGATCAACTTCATCTTTGAGAAGCCCCGCACCGCACCCGCTCCCGTCAGCGACTCCGTGGACGAAGAGGGCGAGGAAACCGCTGCCGTGGCTGTTGAGGCTGCTCCCCAGGAGGCCATCGTACCCGGTCTGAAGGTTCAGGGTGTGACCGCCAAGGAACTGCTCCAGATGATTTGCGCACAGGCCGGTTGTCAGTACCGCGTGGAGGATACCGCCATTGTGGTTTACCAGACAGGTGCCGGTGTGGAGCGTATGTTCAAGCGCCAGTGGAAGGTGTCTCGCGACTTCTTCGAAGGTGGTTCTGAAGGTGGTTCCGATGAGGGTGACGAGGAGGCCTTTGATGAGGCTGCTCCCGTGAAGCCTAAGCTCGATGCCGTTGCCACGCTGCGCGCTGCCGGTGTTTCCTTCCCCAAGGGTGCTACTGCTCAGTACTCCCCCCGTACCGGTATGCTCACCGTGGAGAACACGGCTGACAACCTCGACGCCGTGGAAGAGGCAGTCAACGAGTACCGCCGCCAGATGCCCCAGATGATCAAGGTGAGCGCTAAGTTCGTAGAGGTTTCTCAGACGAACGAGGAAGAGCTCAGCTTCGACTGGGTTGTCAATCCCTTCTCCGTCTCCAACGATGGTTCCATGTACCTCGGCGGTGTGAACGGCACGTCCTCCGACCCCCTCCGCACGCTCAACGATTTCGTGACCAGTGGTGGAACCGCCTACACCAACAACCACACAAACAGTGGTTCCTGGCCCATCTACAGCAACAGCTCCCTCTCTCAGGGGACTGATCCCATTTCCAATGGTCTTGTTACCGGTGGTCTGCGCTCCGGCACAGGCGCTCTGACCGGCAGCTCCATGGACTCTCTTGTAGCCTCCGGCTCTGCTGCTGCCAATACTGCACGCTCTGCTGCTCCCGGCATCCTGTCGCTCTCCGGCATCTATGACGAGGGCTCCTTCCAGATGATCATGCGCGGTCTTTCCCAGAAGAAGGGCGTGGACATCATGTCCGCTCCCAGCCTGGTTGCCCGCCCCGGCGAACTTGAGTACACTCCCGAGCCCGATCCGCTTGCAAGCGATCAGGGTGGTGACAATGGTTGCGCCAAGATCGAGGTGATCCGTCGCTTCATCTACCCCTCCGCTTATGATGCTCCCGAAATCGGCAGCACCAGCAATGGTGGTAACTGGAACAACAATAACAACAACACTACCTCCATGCCCATTGCCTCCCCGGCTAACCCCTCTGAGTGGGCAGTAGAGGAAGTTGGTATCGTCATGCGATTTAAGGTGGACGAGCTTGAGGGCAACGACATCATCAAGTTCAACCACTTCGAAATCAAAGTTGTCAACTTCGAAGGTTTCGTCAACTACGGCTCCCCCATCACCGCAGGTGTGGCCAACGATACGCAGATCGAGCACATCACCCTCACGGAGAACCGCATCGATATGCCCATCTTCAGCCGCCGTTACATCAACTCTAACCCCTGCATCTATGATGGTCACACCATCGCCATCGGTGGTATGATCGAGGATAACGTGCAGAAGGTGGAGGACAAGGTGCCCGTATTCGGCGATCTGCCCCTCATCGGTCGCTTCTTCCGCAGCAACGCAGAGTCTCATGTTCGTAAGAACCTGATGATCTTCGTTACCGCCGAGAAGATCGATCCCACGGGTAAGCCCACTCGCCTGCGCGATGTCGGCACCGGTGATAACCCCACCGCCGGCACCTCCGCTCCGAGCCTTTTCCCGGATGACGGATTGGCTAATCCCTGATCAGGAACCGGTTCACTGGTAATTCTGACCCGCCTCTGCTTCGGTAGAGGCGGGTTTCCCCATGTATTCCCCTTATACGCTCTGATGCGAATGCCTACATAAAGACCTCTTTGTATCTCTCATTTGTAGGGCAGGGGAGGATTCCCCTTTGCTATTTTGGAGTGGGGGCGTTCTAAGTTCATGATATTGATATACATCTTACACACTTAAAGAAATATTGAAATATCTTTGAGGAAAGCCTAGAAGAATGGTGGGTGTAACGTTGCTCGCTCATTATGAGCTGTTTGCAATTTTCACTATTATTGCTCCGGCAATTAAAGAATATTGCTTGGACTCAACGACAGAATTTGGCGAGCCGCAGGCGAGCGGCATTCAAAGCCCGTGAAACGGGCGACATACCCATAGCGAGGCGGTGGAGCACTCCACGCGGTAGCGTGGGGTGCGGAACCCCTCGTAAGAATAAAAAAGGTAATTGGAACCCGTGAAACGGGTGACAGCCTGTCACGGCGTAGGGCGTAAGCC
>JAZQCA010000060.1:0-80041 GCA_045545975.1 Akkermansia sp. | reverse complement strand
GACTTACGCCGATAGAGAAACAAATGAAAGCTTACTGCCGATGGTGAGGCGTCTGATACCCCACTACGAATTTTCACACAGAATACTATGCCTTTATGTTGTTTAGGACTATTTTTCCATAATCTTTGGGACACATGTGGCCACGAAGATATTTTGAAAAGAAATTCTTGACCTCACTCTAGCATTATACTAGAATAGGGTTTGTAAGCATATGCGTTATCCCATACTGACAGCAGAAGAGGCCGCCGCTCTGATTCAGAACGGCGAGTGCATAGGTCTGAGCGGCTTCACGGAAGCCGGGGCTGTGAAAGTCGTGCCGAAGGCTCTGGCGGAACGGGCGAAGGCAGAACATGCCGCCGGTAGGTCATTCATGGTAAAGGTGATGTGCGGTGCCTCGAACAGTTCTGCCGTGGATGGCGAGCTGGCACAGGCGGAGTGTGTGAGCCGCCGCATGCCGTACATGTCCTGCCCGCACACCCGTGCGCAGATTAACAATGCGGAGTTGCCTTACATCGAGCCGCACATTTCGTTGTTCGCACAGAACATGCGCTATGGGATCATTCCCCGGGTGAATACGGCGATTGTGGAAGTGTGCGATGTGACGGATGACGGCAAACTGGTGTTCACCATGAGCCAAGGCTCATCGGCGGATTTCTGCCTGATGGCGGATCGGATCATTCTGGAGCTGAATACGTACCACAAACCCTGTCTGGCGGATATCCATGACATCTTCATCCCGGAAGACCCACCCAACCGCACCCCCATTCCGCTGGTTGCACCCGAGGAGAAAATCGGTACTCCCTATGTGCAGGTGGACCCGGAGAAAATTGTGGGTGTGGTGATGACCCACCAGAAGGATGGCTTGCCCCATTACCGCCCGAATGATGAGGTAACGGATAAGATAGGAGAGAATGTCATCCTCTTCTTGGAACGGGAGTATGCGGCAGGTCGCATACCTCCGGATTTCCTGCCGATCCAGAGTGGTGTGGGCAACGTGGCAAATGCCGTGCTGAAGGCTCTGGGGCGCTCACAAGTTATCCCGCCGGTCAAGATGTACACGGAGGTGATCCAAGAGAGTGCGCTGGAGCTGGTACGGAAGGGGCGCGTCATTTTTGCGAGCGGTTGTTCCCTGTCGGTGAGTGATGAGGCGATGGAGGAGGTATACGAGAATTTCGATTTCTACCGCGACAAGTTACTGCTGCGCCCCACGGAGATGACGAATAACCCAGCCATTGTGCGCCAGCTCGGGCTCATCTGCATGAACACGGCGCTGGAGGCCGACATCTTCGGCAATGTCAACAGTACCCACATCCTCGGCAGCAAGATCATGAACGGCATAGGCGGCAGCGGAGACTTTGCACGCGCGGCTGCCATCACCATCTTCAGCTGTCCCTCCGTAGCCAAGGGGGGAGCCATCTCTGCGATTGTTCCCATGGTCAGTCATGTGGACCACACCGAGCACGATGTGCAAATCCTCATCACGGAACAGGGCATAGCTGACCTGCGCGGCAAGTCCCCCCGCGAACGCGCCGAACTCATCATCGAGAACTGCGCTCACCCTGATTACCGACCACTGCTGCGGAAATATGTGGCGCTCACGCCCACGGGCCATACCCCGCACAGCCTTGAAAAAGCCTACTCCTTCCACTTGGCGTTCAAGAACACAGGCGACATGCGCAACGTGGAGCTGTGAAGGTCATGAATAGTTTTGACGAACTACAGACCTCATGCAGAAGATAGAGGGGAAGCCGCGGTCAACAACGACTGCGGCTTTTCTGTTGTGGGCTTGACTCCGCACCATGTGCATGTTATGATGTGCTCATGAGCAGCAATGGTATAACATTTTACAATCGCTACACAGGTCAGATGGAGCAGGAAAAGGTGCTGGGAGAAAAGTCCTTGCGCTGGGTGTATGGCACCACACTGGGGCAAGTCAGCCTGCATGTGCTGGTTAAGCGCGCCATCTTCTCACGCCTGCTGGGCGTCATGAAAAACTCTCCCCGCTCTGCTGCCACCCTTCCCGATTTCGTGAAGGAGTACAATATTAACTTGGATGAAGTCGAACGGCCGCTGGAGGAGTACAAGTGCTTCAATGACTTCTTTTTCCGCAAACTGAAGCCGGGAGCCCGCCCGGTGTGCGGCGAGGGCTGTGTGGCCCTGCCGGCAGATGGTCGCCACAGCGGCTGGCAGAATGCCGCGGAAATGACCGGGGCATTCGTAAAGGGGCAGAAGTTTGACCTGCCCGCCCTGCTGGGTAGCCCCGAACTGGCAGAGAAATATGCGCAAGGCTCCGTTGTACTCAGCCGCCTCTGCCCGGTGGACTACCACCGCTTCCACTTTGTTGCCGAGGGTACCCCGGAGGCCGCCGTCCGCATACCCGGTCCGCTGGCTAGTGTGAGCCCCTACTGCCTGCGCCGCAAGCTTGCCTGGCTGTGGACCAACAAGCGTGAGCTCACAGTACTTCATACCCCACACCTCGGGGATGTGCTGCACTTGGCAGTAGGAGCAACCGGGGTGGGTGCCATTTTCCAGACTTATGAGGTCGGCAGACCCGTGCAGAAGGGAGATGAGCAAGGCTACTTTGCCTTTGGTGGTTCTACGATTATGACTTTCTTCGAACCCGGGCGTGTGCAACTGGCAGAGGATATACTGCGCAATACCGAGAATTGTGTGGAGACATTCGCCCGGCAGGGAGATGAGCTGGGAGCAATTCTCTGAGAATACATAACAAGAACCACGCTGATGGAGGGATAGCCCGCTGTAAAAGGAAAGGCGGGAAGAGAGGTCTGTATTTTGGGGTTGACTTCGGAGTGGTTATGCGTTATATTCCCCGGCGTTATGTTACAGGCAGGCATCGTAGGACTTCCGAATGTTGGCAAATCGACTCTTTTCAATGCAGTAACCCGTTCCCGCAAGGCCGAGGCTGCTAATTACCCCTTCTGCACGATCGATCCGAATGTGGGTGTGGTGGAAGTGCCGGATGAGCGCCTGAATGTGCTGGCAGAGATGAGCAAGAGCGAGAAGATCGTTCCTGCGGCGATTGAGTTCGTAGACATAGCCGGTCTGGTGAAGGGCGCCGCCGAAGGTGCCGGACTGGGCAACAAATTCCTTTCCAACATCCGCGAGACGGATGCGATCGTACAGGTGGTTCGCTGCTTCGAGAATGATGATATCATTCATGAGCTGGGAAGTGTGGATCCTGTGCGCGACATTGAAATCATCAACTCCGAGCTTATTCTGGCAGACTTGGCAGCCATGGAAAAGCGCAAGGAAAGCCGCATCAAGAAAGCCCGAGGCGGGGACAAGGAGGCGAAGGCTGAGGTGGCACTCATCGAAAAGCTGCTGCCCCATCTGGATGCGGGCAAACCGGCCATCACCCTCGAGCTGAGCGATGATGAGCGCAAGCTGATGAAGGAGTTTTTCCTGCTCTCAAACAAGAAAAGCATCTTCGCTTGCAATGTGAGCGAGGATGAGCTGGCGGAGGCCGTCAAGAACCCCGATGGTCATCCCTATGTGGCTGCCGTACGAAAATATGTGGCCGAACAGCACAATGCAGAGGCCGTTGTCATCTCAGCTCGGATCGAGGAGGAGCTCTCAGAGCTGCCCCGGGAAGAGGCTGTGATGTTCCTCAATGATCTCGGGGTTGAAGATTCCGGCGTGAGTGACCTCATCCGCGCGGTGTACCACCTGTTGGGGCTGCGCACCTACCTGACTACGGGGGTGAAGGAGACCCGCGCATGGACGATCCGCGCCGGAGACAAGGCACCGGCCGCCGCCGGGGTGATCCACACGGACTTTGAGCGTGGGTTCATCGCAGCTCAGATCGTTGCCTATGAGGACTTGGTAGCCTGTGGCTCCATGACCAAGGCTAAGGAGCAGGCCAAGCTGAGAATAGAGGGCAAGGATTACGTCATGCAGGATGGCGATGTGGTGGAGTTCCGCTTCAACGTGTCCAAGTAATCCGCACTCAGAACAACTGCAAGAGAGTTTCCACCGGCAGAGCCCCCTCGGATATGAGGGACTCTGCCAAGTCTTTTTTCTGCCGCTGGAGGTCGAGCATACGCTCCTCCACGGTGTCGGACGTGATGAAGCGGCAGATGGTAACGGGATGTTGCTGACCGCTGCGATGACTGCGAGCAATGGCCTGAGCCTCCACAGCAGGATTCCACCACGGATCCAACAGTAGCACATAATCAGCCGCAGTCAGGTTGAGACCACTACCTCCAACTTTGAGCGAAAGCAGGAAAATGGGAGCTTCCCCCTTCTGAAAACGCTCCACCAGCTCAGCCCGCTGAGTCGGCGGAGTATTGCCATCCATGCGGAGAAAGGAGAGCCGGAGTTGTTGCAACAGGGGCTCGACCAGATCCAGAACATCCGTAAACTGGCTGAATACCAAAATACGATGCCCTACTGCACAAAGCTCATCGGCCATTTCTGCCATGGCAGTCAATTTGGAGGATTCGCCGCGAAAGCGCTTGTCAACCAGAGAGGCTGAGCAACAAAGGCGCCGCAGTCGAGTAAGACCGGCCAGCAGATGTAGGCTCGAGGGATTTTCCTTCGAGAGCAGCTGAGCGCGTTCCCGCTCGTAGAGGCTCCGCTCGCGTGGGCTGAGTGTACAGCTGCGGACGATTTCGCTCAGCGGCGGAAGTTCCGGCAGTACAGAACGACGGGTGCGGCGCAGAATAAGCGGAGCGAAAAATTGGTGCCGAAGCATGTCACAACGCTCAGCGGACTCCGCTCGCAGCAGAATGGAGGTTAGTTCGGGATTGAGGAATCGAAAGAGCCCCAGCAGGTCAGATGCACGATTCTCAACGGGAGTTCCCGTCAGGCAGATGCGAGCTCTCGCGCTCAGGGTACACAGGACACGCGAACGGCGGGAGTGGCTGTTCTTGATGGCCTGAGCCTCGTCCAGCACCAGGACATCCCATCTATAATCGGCAAAAAGCCGATCGGCTGCTACCACTTGGCCATACGAGGCCAGCAGCAAATCGCACCCTCCACCGGGCAATGCTGAACCGGACTTGTAACGAACCACCTTCAGATCCGGAGCAAAGCGCGCTGCCTCGGTCGCCCAGTTGTCCAGCAATGACAGAGGAGTCACCACCAGCGACATCCCCTGCCCCGCCCTGTGCAGCAGAAGTGCGAGCAGCTGTATGGTTTTGCCCAACCCCATATCATCCGCCAAGCAGGTTCCCACCCCCAGCTCGGCACGCACGGCTAACCAGCGGAACCCCTCCAACTGGTAATTCCGAAGAGTGGCACGCAACGAGGAGGGAGCTGGTGGAGTAGCAGCAAGGGAAGCTAGGAATGAACGCAGGCGTTGGGGAACCTGCTGTTGCCACACGTCTGCTACAACAGGCAACGCGGCACTCGGCAAGTAGACATGGTCGCGCTCCACCTTCGCAGCCCCGGCCAGAATATCCAGTTGCCTCAGCTGCTCAGAGGAAAGTTGGAGGTACGACCGGGAGCCGATACTCACATAATTGCCATGGCGGAATCGGTAGGCCCGCAGAAGCTCTGCCAGGCTCATGCCACTAAAGTCCCCATCATCACTCCGCAGACCGATTTCAAACCACCCGGCGACCTGATCCGGGCAAATGAGTCCCGGCACGGCAGTACAGTCCTTGACATGTAATGCTTTCCCCTGCCAGTGCAGCGGAATGCCGACCGTCTGCAAACGCTGCAACAGGGGAAGGATATCTGACAGATTCCGCATTTCAAGTCGACCCGATGCCAGTTGCGGACAAATAACAAGCCATTCCTGGGGAATATCCGCCGCCCCGGAAGAGGAGATGTAGCCCTTGCTCTGCCCGTTGTCACATTCCAGACGCAATACCACACCATCGTAAGAAGCTTTCAGGCTGCACGCCGCTCCTCGTGCCACGGGGTGGAAAGGAGCATCATACCGCATTCCGGCAAGCCGGGCAATGTCTGCCACATAACGTGCCAGTAGTGGCAGTTGCGACTCTTCCAGTACTTGCAGAGACTCGGCAACTTCCGCTGCACCCAGTCGCTGCCGGATGGGTACAGGAAGTTGCCGGAGACCCAGCAACAGCGGCACTCTCGCCAAGGGATCCTCCGTGTGTGATATGGCGCAGGCGACAGGTACACAACCACCGGACATGGCTGCAAGTACTCGTAGATTAACAAAAAAGCCCTGCAATGAGGTCACGGCATGTGCCGGAGCATAGTTCAGCAGAACCGCCTCGGCGGCATCCAGCCAGCCGGAAATCTCCCGTTGAGAAGCACCTGCCCAGATGGCGTTCAGGATGGCATACACCAACAAAGGAGCTCCCAGGTTCTCGTATAAATCACGATACAACAACATACCGGGAGGGAACATCATCAGAAATTCCCGATGAGCCTTCTGCCACTCACCACGCAACATGTGCAGTACTGCAACAGCACCCGGCAGGGATGGCGAGGGAATTCCCCGGCGTAGTCTGAGCGCCGTGCGAGCGTACCCCGACATGCCCTGCTCGGGAAGAGATCCGCACTCAGGCGGCAACATGGCATATTGCAGAAAGGCCATGTTACGCAGGTCCGTTGTTTCCTCCACAATCGGCAGATCAGCAACTCCCGCAAGTCCTGCACCGAGAACGGATTCCCAGAAATGCCGCCGCTCCGTCCAACGCAGCCAGCCATACGAGGGCAGATGTGACAAGCGCTTGATTACTTGGCGAAAGAGCGGAATATCTCCTGTGACAAGTGCTATCCTGGTCTCTGCCGTTGGCCACTCGCTAAACTGGGGTCGCATGGACAACCTACGCCGTTCCATAACGTCAGCCAGAAGAGATCTCAATTCCGGGGAATGCTGATAAAGGCGCTGCAACTCCGGCAACCCGGGCTGCACAGCGCATATCCAGCGCTGATTCTCCATCACCACTCCACAGTCGGTAGGAATGTCGGAACGATAGCGAGCCATCTCCTCGCGGGTCATGGGGCCGCAAACGGCACATAACTGCACGATAAGAGATAACGGCCTTTCCGCACCTTCGGCTGATGGGCTCATGGTTATATTCTACTCCAAATAATCGAAAAAGCAAGGTGAAAGGAAGAGGTAGCTGAGCAGTGTCGATGAAAAGGGAAAGGAAAAGTTTTTCAACCGGAAATGTCTGTTCTGCTTGCATGAGGAGAGAGAATATGGTAGCATAACAGTATGAAATTGTTCATGATAGCCGGAGAAAAGAGCGGTGACAAACAGGGAGCCCTGCTCATCGAGGAATTGTTGCGCCGCCGTCCCGATATCGAGATTGTAGGTTTGGGGGGCACCAAAATGCATGCTCTCGCTCCCGGAGTGGAAGACTGGGCAGAACAGGCGGCCGTCATCGGGATAGTTGAGGTGCTGCGCCACGCGCGCTTTTTCCTCACCAGGCTGAAGGAAATGGCCGACAGGATAGCGGCTGAACAACCCGAGGGGCTGATTCTCATAGACTATCCCGGCTTCAACCAGCGATTGGCTGAACGAGTACGCAAGAACTCGCCCAATACCAAGATTGCGTGGTTCATTGCCCCGATGGTGTGGGCCTGGCACAAAAGTCGCGTACCTAAACTGGCTCGGATTCTGGATCTGATGATGTGTACGTTCCCCTTCGAAAAACCGCTGTTCGAGGCTGCCGGTCTGCGCACGGAATTTGTGGGGCACCCGCTGGTGGATGACATACTGGCACAACGCAGAACAGATGTACGCGAAAAGGGACTCATCGGACTTTTCCCCGGTAGCCGCATGCGGGAGATCGAGCGGCATTTCCCGGTGTTCCTCGATCTTGTCAAGAAGTTGCAGAGCGTACACCCGGAATGGCGATTCGAAACCTCAGCAAGTTCAGAAAAATTAGCAGCTGTCATGACCCGCATGGCAGAGAAAGCCGGTGTGGCTCCTGAGCTGATAAACATACGACCGGGAAGTTACCATGGGTTGATGGACAGGGCTGAGGCGGCCTTGGTAACCTCCGGAACAGCCACGCTGGAGGCCGCCCTGCATGAGCTGCCCTTCGCTCTGGTTTACAAAGTTGCTTGGGGCACCTACATGATCGGACGTATGATCCTGACGATCAAATACATCGGCATGGTTAACATCCTCATCGACAAACCGGTTACCCGCGAGCTCATCCAGCAGGATTTCAATGTGGACTCCTGTATAGCCGAACTGGAAAAACTGACCACGCCCGACACTCGCTCGCAGGTGTTAGACGGAATGAAGGAGTCCATGGATAGGCTAGGACATGGAGGCGCAGCACGAAAAGCAGCAGCAGCAGTGCTATCTCTTTTTGACTGATTATAAAGTAACTGAATTATTTTCCAAGGGATACAACAGGTAAAATATCTGTTGTATCCCTTCTTTACACACTAATTTTTATAGTGTTAGGTTGATCAAAAACGTTATATCTGGCATCTTATCTACACGAGCGGGAGCCCAACTACCTTCCGCAGGTGTACAACAAAACTCAGCAACAAGCCATGACGCAACGTAATATCACCCGATACACGTACGAGACGACATCCTTCCAGGGATGGCGCCTGAGTATCTGCCGCAAGTGGAACCAGTTCACCAAGTACTTCTCAGACCGACAGTATGGTAGTGAGGAGGCGGCTTTCAAAGCAGCCATTGAGATGCGCGATCGCATTTTCGAGGCACTCCAGCAGACCCCGGAGGATCCTCGTGGTGTGTTCGAACGCTTTAAGAATGGTCTGGAAGAAGCACCGGCAGAAGTAAGTACGGAAAAATAAATCGGAAAGCGCGCTACCTTATCGCTCGGTCGTACCCTGAGTATACCCGCCTTCCCCTTGCAGGGAAGGCGGTTTTACATAGACCTCCGACAACTCAACGTCCATGAAAATCATACTCAATGGTCAGAGAAAGCAAGCGGAAGTCCTGTGTTCCATTCGTATAGAGAGCGAAGCCCTGCCCTACTCCGGGAGCAGGGATCTGCGATATGCGGATATCCCCACTATAGGGGTATTGCAAGTGATTGCGGGAGGGATCATTGAGCTCCCATGAGCTGCCCTGTGTCGATTTATAATAAAACAGAGGGTTGCTTTCCAGCACTCGGAGGCGAACCCGCCCTTCCTGACGAACAGTATTGTAGGTACGAACATTCTCAAGTGGCAGGGTCTGTAGCTCCGAATGCAAGGGAATGCCGAGCTTATATGTGACATTGGCATCGAAATCAGGTATGACAACTTTGCCACTTTGGTCGAAACGGACGGAAACGGCGTTCTCCGGTTGCCCATCGGGATAAACAAATCCCGGCAATCCGGCAAGATGAAGTCCGGCCGAGGCTGTAGCAGCATTGAATGTCGAGGTCACACAACCATCCAGAAATACATCCTCGCTCACGATCCTTTCGATGGAATAGCACTTTGAGTATTTGTTGTACAGGATAACCCACAGTTCATCTTCATTGCTCCCGCGACGAGGAAGAGCGGCCAAATGCATGATATTGCGATCGTAAAACACGACTCGCTGCCAAGCCGTCACCTGTTGCTCAGCATTGGTTGTCAAAACTGCAAGTGAGCGATTCTTCATAAGCACCCACAGACGGACATTGCTGCCACGCTGCACAACCCATTCCTTCACGCCGGAGGAAAACAGGTGCTCTGAAAGCAAACTGGTATCAGTCGAGGTGAAGCCATCTGCCGCGAGTTTGTAAGAGATTTCACGCAAACGCTTGCCCCCTCGCTGAACATAGAAGACTGTGTTTTCCACCCCGCTGGCAGAATATGGCTCACTACCAACGGAGGAATGCCGAGTAAAGGCCGCATTCGTCGCGGAGATGACCCCGCCATCCGGTGCTGCCAGAGTCCATTCGCTATTGCTAGTGCCGACCAGCAAGGAACGGCTCGGGCATATCCAGCAGATGCGACTCTGATTATCTGTAGCCAGGGTGAGGTGCAATGCCGAATCGTCCGCGGAAGAGACTGCAAAGTTTGTGAAGTCATTGATCGTGCTACCAATCAAGGTAGTCGGCAAACCTCTGAAGCCCCCCATCCACAAACGCCCTTGGTGCAGCCCGGTGAACGTGGGATAACCATTCCGCGGTCCATAGCTGCCAAAACTCCACTTGTGAGAGTAAAAGGAATGGTGTTTATCAAGATAGGTAGACAGTAGGGTAGCCTTCACCTGCCGGGAGGAGATATATGAAGTAACAAGGTACTTGTGCTCTCGCTCCCCCCCCTGAATATTGAAGTAGATGTGTGCACCCAGATCCGATGACGAAGCGCTGCGGCACACGAGCACCATGCGGCAGGGAATATCCTCCGAGCCGGAGATTACATAATTCTTGCGTTCGGAATAATTGTTCTGCTCCAAGGTACGTATGCGGGTCCAATTCCACAACCTGAAATCGAGGTTGGAGCTCTGTGTGTCATAGCTGCGCCAAAGTTCCCATACGGCATTCCACTCACCATGAGTACGAATTTCCCAGTCGCCGCTCACTTCGTAGGGTTTACCCCGGTCGTTCAGGCGCATGACTCCCGGCAAAAAGCAGTCGGGATAATCTGCTGCTTTCTTACTGCCATTGTAATAAGTGGGCAGATAGGGTTTGATAACAGTATAGAAGCTGTACATACCGGAACTTTCATCATGCTCGGTATAAGTATAGCCCCCTACCACCTGCTCTTTGCTGAGGTCAGGAAGAGGCTTTACATTGAGAGAAAGACTTTCGTTGAGGAAGAGAGTCTGAGATGGGACGGGGACATCAACAAGCACCAGCTCCTTGTTGACCATGGATGAATGAAACAAGGCGGCACCGCTGTCCAATGTAAGGGTTGCAGAATATCCATCCGTACTTCCCTGCACCCGTAAGCCATAGGGCTGGGAAAGATATGTCTCGCGCGGGAATGGCTCCGGTGCAAAGGGCTCGCAGCGCCAGTCATTATCAGCATATCTGCTCAGAACGAGCGGTTCTCTGTAACTGCTGGTGATATATATGACATCATTGACCTGTGTGCAATGAAGCGCCATGACTTCTGCAGATGAAGTCCAGGGAGCGCTCAATTGATAAGTACTGCCATCATCGTTCTGGACGAGTTTGCCATTTTTGAATATCCTCATTCCTCCGGGGAACAATTCCAACATGAGTGAGTCGTTCTCTGAAAAACAGAACGGCACCAAGCGGGAAGAATCCGATGTGCGGGATGACGTCAGGCTGACAAACTCAGAGCCGCAACGACGGCGCAATCCGCCATACGGCTGTACCATGAAGTTCTGCAGCTTGGCAGCCCCTCGCTGATATGCCTGCAGGTCAAATCTTGTGGAGAGCCAGGGGCTGAGCTCTCCTGCAGTGAATCCTAGTACAAATGGTGAATCTTGCATAGATCTGTCTTTCTAGCACATGTTACGCAGAATTGACAGAAAGAAATACACCTTGGCAGCGACCTACCACAGCGCAACATCAGGTGGTGGAGAAAAACGGGGCTCACAGGATAAGGCACACAACGTTCACACAGTCCAAGCCGCATTTAGTATGCACACACTTGACTGAGTATCGGGGGAAAAGATCCATGGCTACCTCACCTCGTGCGCTTTGGTCTTCTATTTGGTTCTTATTCATCCTGTCTATGTTTCGCCTCCGGCTTCCTTCCCACCCCCATTACTGCTGCGCAGTTGCAGTTGCCATTGGTTATGTGATACCGCCCTGTCAGCGCCTCATGGGGGACTTTCTCCGCAGTTACATGTCATGTCGTCGGTATAGCTGAAAACCCCTCCTGCCGCTCACAGGCAGCAGGAGGGGTGAAATATAATAACAGGCGAGAATGTTCGTCAGGCCTTCGTCTCGTCAGATGAAGAGGCTGCAGCCGGAGCTGCGGGGGCTGACTTGCCAAGGTAAGCGGGCAGTTCCACGCCCAAACTACCTGCAAGCTCATGCAGCGGCAGGGTGCCGGTCACCAGGTTCTGCACGAAACCACCCACACTGCCGGACTTGTCGGAGCCACCCCCCATGACAACCACTTTGTCGAAGGTGAGACCTCGCACAGCACTTGCCTGAGTCTCGACAATCTGCGGCAACTGTTCCGTCACCAGCAGACCGGAAGCACTGCGGGCATCTCCGGCGGCGGCAATAATCTGGCGGAAACCACTGGCCTTTGCCTCCAGGGCAGCCTGAATGGCAGCAGCTTGGCCCCGACCCACCAGCTCCAGACCTTCACCTTCGGCCTTCTTCTTCAGAAGAAGAGCCTCAGCCTCACCCCGAGCAAGCTCCAGGGCGGCATCACCCTCTGCCTTGTTGGCAATGATAAGAGCCTGAGCTTTACCTTCCTGTTCCTTCACAAGAACAGCCGCGACAGCCTCTGCTGCAATCTCTTTCTTACGCTTCTGGATCTCAGCGGTTACGAGTTCATTCGCGGTCTGAGTAGCCCGTTCCAACTCAGCACGCTTCATTTCAGCCTCTCGATTGGCGATATAGCCGGCTTCCTCGGCCTTGGCCGCCTGCTCCTTCTCCGCCACAACTGCTATACGATGAGCCTCGGCTTGGCGCACTTTGAGGCGAGCATTCGAATCTGCCACCTTCATCTGAGCCTCGTTGTTACCCTCCACGGCAGCGGCATTTGCCATAGCGACCTGAACGGTCTGGTCGCGAAGTGCTTCAGCCTTGCCAATCTCACCACGACGGGTCTCTTCAGCCACCTTAATCATGGCATCATTGATGGCGCGGGCAGCAGCCTCCTGACCGAGAGCGGCAATGTAACCGGAGGCATCGCGAATGTCCGTGATGTTGGCATTGATAAGGTAAAGACCCACCTTGTGCAACTCCACATCCACGCCACCGGTGATCCCCTTAATGAGTTTCTCGCGATCAGCATTGATTTCCTCAATGGTAAGGGAAGCTATGACCACGCGCATCTGCCCCATGATGATTTCCGAGGCAAGATCACGGATATCCTGGCGAGTGCGCCCCAGCAGACGACTGGCCGCATTCTGCATGATCTCCGGCTGGGTGCTGATGCCAACGATGAAAGAAGACGGCACATCTACGCGAATATTCTGGCTGGAAAGAGCGCCCTTCAGGGGGACATCGATGTTGAGCGGATTGAGATCCATGAAGGAATAGCTCTGTATGAGGGGCAGCACAAATGTGGCACCACCATGGATACACTTGGCTGAGCGCCCGGCACCAACGTTACCATAGACGATGAGGATCTTGTCGGACGGACATTTTTTGTAGCGGGTCAACAGTAGACCGATTACGGCCATGATGAACACCACAAAAATAATGACGACCATTATTTGACCGAACGAGCCGGACGAGGCTTTTGCCAGGATGGAGCTGATGTTAGTAAGCATAGTATTGACGAGTTTATATTATTTTTGAGAAGAAGATTGAATACTCACCGGGCGGACAGTGAGCTGGAAAGTCGTAGCGGCCACAACTTCTATGCGTGTTTGTGCCGGCAAGGGAGAATCGCCCTCCTGCACGGCTGCCATTGTAACCAATTGGCTGGGATGGCTCACCTGTACCTGTCCCCCGGGTTCGCCATGGGGGGGAATGGTCACATAAACCGTGCCGGTCATGCCCACCAGACTTTCATACTTCAGCGAGCCATCTGACTTCAGGCTGTAGATAAACTTCATGATACCGGCAATGATAAAGAACATGACCAAGCCGACCAATATACCTACCACAATACCCAGACCTACTCCGGCGCCACCCAACACTGCCAAGTACCCACCCCAGCCGAAACCAAGGACAAACCCCATCACAGCCTGTACGGAGAAGGAGCCCATATCGCCGCTTGCGGAACCCGGATCCAGATCGCCATCTCCTAAGTCTGCAATAAACGCTATTGCGAAACCGATAGCAGAAATAATAGTAGCAATCCAGGCAATGGAACAAAACACCCCGAGAGGAGTGTTGAAATCCGGCAGCAATGAGGCGGCATCCAGCAGACGGGTAATCCATTCAAAGGCGCTAAAGAGGGTTTCCATAGTCGTTGATTATCGATGTGCAAATAGTACCACTTCACGGGCATTGGCGTCAAACAGAAATTACGCCACGAGGTATTTTTTTACATAAAAATCTCTACCAGAACGAATTTTGACTTGCAATGTTCTCAATACATGGTATGATACCGCCACCTCTTAAGGTCGATTTGCCGCAGCCACGAAAAATCAACCAACACTAAAGAGATAATACGACAATGAGCGAAATCAACGTCAACGACTTCAAGATCAACGAGAAGGACACCGGCTCCACCGGTTTCCAGGTTGCTGTGCTTACCAAGCGCATCGCCCACCTTACTCAGCACCTCGCCTCCAACAAGCATGACCACGCGTCTCGTCGCGGTCTGCTTATGATGGTGGCTCGCCGCCGTAAGCTGCTGGACTATGCCAAGCGCACGGACAACGAGCTCTACAAGAGCCTGCTCGCTCGCCTGGGGCTCCGCCACTAATCGACGGCAGGTTGAGAAGTCAACCGGCACAATTCACAGAAAAACCGCTGAGAGGTCGATCTCAGCGGTTTTTCTGTATACACGTTGATTCCCATCAGCTCAAATATCGCAACCAACCACAAAATCGATCGGTGTTTGAGGCATCTCGCCGTAATCGATTTTCTCGGCAAGGAGCCAACTCTGCGAATTCGACCTTTTCCAACCAGAATTCGCACCACAGTCAATTTTTTTCGTTAGTTCCCCAACAACTGACAAGGAATCACATTTTCCCTCTTTATCCTTGATACTATTGTAATTATAAAATATTCAGATAGATGTAACAACCTAACTATCATAAATAGGTTAGACGTATTCATACAACTTTTGTATGTTTTTTTATTTTCTTGCTTGACGAAGCCTGTTCAAATCGATAAAATGCGGCTGCGATACTTATTGTTTTTGTAGAATTAGGCAAAAACAACTAATAAGGATCGCTAACTAAATCAGAATTCCGTAAACTGAACACGCCATGAACACGCGCCACATAACCAGATTCACCTACGAGTTCACGAACTTTCAAGGTTGGAGGGTAGCAATCAACCGCCAAGGGATATCATTGGCTCGCTACTTTTCCGACAAACAACACGGCGATCCGGAGAAAGCCTTTGAGCAAGCTCTGAATTTCCGAGATGAAGTTCTGAGGGAATTGAAACAAAACCCAGACCATGTACAGGAAATTCTGCTAAGTTACCGATCACAGGAACGGAGGACATACCCCGCCGGATTGAAGCCGGCTCTCACTCCACCTCGTAAGGGAGAACATACGGTGAGCTCTTTCAGCATGCGCAGCAACAAGGTATTACACCACGTTTTGCAGCGACTGTGCAAACAGCTCAAACTTGACACCGCCAGCGTACTCAAGCTTTCATTATACCTGTTCGCAGTTCAGTACAGCGCACAGGGTGTGGCTGAAGAGATAACAAGCAACTCTCTGTCCGCCCCCTCTACCATCGATGGTTCCGATACAGAACAACACGCCAATACCCTGCAGAGAATCATCAGCGAGCTTGAGAGTGCCGGTCGCAATATAGGCATGCCTGACTTCGAGGAATTCTCCACCGGTCGCCCCTCCGGGCGCAAAATCGTGCCTACTACTGACGTCCTCTCACTCTACGATAACTCCCATGCGGCAGAACGCTACATGCGATCTGCATGCCCTTCACCTCCGCAAACACCAGCCTCAAACACCATGCAAGAAAATCCCCCGTCTCACTCAACGGTCTCTCACTCCTCCCCTCCGGCACCGACGCCTTCTTCCCTGCCCAAACCTGTTTGCAAGCGGCAGAAATCCCATTTCTTCCCATACTCGCCCGATGGGAAACCAACGCGGCCCCAATCCAGAAAACGCGCACGATCGCGCGATGATATCGATATTGTACCTCCGCCGGACGCTATGTGATGTGTACCACCAACCAATATAGATGTTTACTTAACACATGGTTTTGAACCATCTCAAATAGAGCCCATCGGGTACAGGCACAGCTCATACGAAACGCCCCGGCACCTCTGCCCCGGAGAACGCATACTGCGTGCTTGTCCCCACTACCCTGCCCACCGGAGTTTGCCAACAACAAGCTCCGGTGGATTCTTTTCTTCCGGCAAATCTTGGAGTTACGGACACGCGATATCTCGTTACCGGAAAAAATGCCAGGTCCGCAAGCCTTCTGGCTTGCGGACCTTCTACAGCGAAATCTTAGCGAAAATCACTTGCGATACCGCCGACCTACCATCCAGCACGCAGCCAGTAGGCTAAGCATGGCAGATGTCGGCTCCGGAACCTTCAAGGGAGAAGTAGAGTAAACATGTACATAATCTATAGTCATGGCCACACCTTCTCCTATATCTCCGATGTCACCCACCCAGTTTCCCCCCAGCTGCATATCCAGCAGAAGATAGTATGGGTTGTTCTCCTTATTGAACGGCCAATTGGAATTTCCCTCTTGGTGTGTGAGAGTAAGAGTCTTCTTACCATCCATCAGGAAACTGATTCCTTCCGGCATCCATTCCAGCCCATAGGTATGGTAATCCAGCTTATCCTCCACACTGGAATAATAGGCAGTACTACGACCGGCGGCATCAACCGTACCAAGAGTAGTATTACCTCCCGCCGCATTTTTGAAATGAAGAGTCTGGTGTGCGATCCCCTCATAGTTCAGATGCTCCAGAATATCTATTTCTCCATTTTGAGGCCAATTACTGCCATCCACCGGCATCATCCAAATGGCAGGCCAAGCCCCTTGTGCACAATCAAACTTGGCGCGAACCTCCACATAACCATATTGAAAGTTGAAGGTTTTGTCCGTAAAAATTCCTCCACAGGCATAAGTAGGGCTGTCACCTGTTTGGTCGGACTGGCTAGTGTAGTCACCATATTTTCCCCAGAGAGAAATGGTGCCATCACCATTCATTGTGACAAGTTCCTGATCGCGAGACTGAAATTTGCGCCAGTCTGCAACATTCCAGTTTACATAGTCTATACGATTCCACTTGGAAGTATCAAGTGATGAACCATTGAAGTCATCGGTAAATACCAATTCCCATTCCGGGTGGGTATTCTGCCAACCGGTGTAGTCATCGGCCATTACCGACGTTGTGATGCTGAGCAATGCTGTGATGAGGATGCTTGGCTTCATAGTATGACTGAGCTAGGTTTAGGATTATACATGGGGTGCTTTCCCCGTGAATAAAAATACTCGCGAAGCTCATCTTTTTCAAGCTATATTAGTATTTTACAACTAACGATAGCAATCCAACATGCACCTAAGCACCAAATATAAGTTCTCAAGTCTTCCTATACCTGCTTTATGGCATCTCCCCGCTGCTCAATTTCCTGCAGCATAATGGGCAAATAGCGGTTCTTCTCAAACATGGGGCGCATGTATCCTTCTTTGATAGCCAAAGAATATACAACCTTAGTAAGAGCCATGGTGAAAAACATATTGAAAATCACAATAAATGTTCCTGCAGATATGAAAAACATTAAAGTTTCTGGAACAACAGGTAATATATAATAAAGATAATATTCCCGATTTGAAACATCTCTGATATTCACACACAATCTCAACGCAAACAATGCAAAGATTACACACCAAACAATAACAAGAGCTAGACCTACATATCCGATTCGATGAATCGCCGTTATATACCCGCTATGCCATACACCATTCTGGGCGAAAATTCTGTTATCACCCCTAGAAATTTTTCGGCGATTAATGTTAATTAGTTGCATGCGGTGAACATACGAACTCAACCCAAATCCATCGCCCCAAACGTAATCTTTGATGTAACCCATATTCGGATTCAAAGCCCACTCCCACATTTCGTAGCGCCAATCTAATGAATGCTGAGCCGCTCTTGCCATCCCTTTGTCATCAATTTCTACTCCGGGAAAGGCAGTCATCACGCGCTTAACCCCCTTGGGTAGGACATCCATAATTCCCCTGTCAGTCGAAAAATACAACAAGGCTCCATATCCGATAAGGCAAGGAAAAATGACCAACAACAGCTGTCGGTGCACATACTGAGTCAACAACATTGTCAGACCAGCGCTCATCAGAAGCGAACGGAATCCCGACATAGCGATCGCAAACAAAGAACCGACCAAGAGTGCTATCTTCCATGGGGAACAGACTATTCCCAGAAATGAATACTTGCACAAAAGGTAGCCATATACTGTCTTTGCTATGTTATAATACGAGAAATCACGTTCTACCTCTTCTGCTTCAAACTGAACTCCTCCTACCGGAGTAGGGCTCTTAAATATAAGATTTTTAACAGTTGTAAAGAATATAAGAACCAAGGAAAACCAGAAAACGACCTTCAACAGCCGCCCCAATGTTTTAGTATCAAGTGGAATGATACTCATGAAGATATAGCAACATGCCGCTGCCACACACCATATGTACTCCTTACCACCCACTACTGCATAGCCACTATCTGTAATCGGATTCACCAAAGCATTAATCATCACCGGATGACGCAGCCATGTAGAAAGGAAATATAGAATAAAAACAAGGTTAATGACATCCAATACGGGAACGCTGTGCCATGTAATCCTGACATATCCCATTACATACATCAGCAGCCAATACACAAGCAGTACACCTGCCATCAGATAGGCAACGGGAAAGTTTGCAAGCAACGAAATATTCAACAGCGAGAACACTGGGGGCAAGGCAAACACCAACACCCAACAATGTTTTCCCAGACACAACAAACCCACGGCACCGACAAGCAATCCCATAGGAATCAACGCTTGTTTGGCGCCATCAGCAGCAAGGGAGCCGGCAACAAATCCCAATGCTGCCAGGAACAGAAGTACAACAATGGCCTTTACCGCACCGGCTCCCATCTTAAATATGTCTGCTTATGACCTCAGAGGGCAGAAGGTATTTCCTTCCCCAATTCAGAAGCCTTGCGCCCCTTACCATCGCCGGCGATACGCTCCAGAACCACATCGCGATAACCCATGCCCCCGGGAATCATCGGAAGAACATGAACATCGTGAGGAACCATGATATCCAGCACATACGCCTCCTCGGATTCCAGCATACGCTTAATAGCGGGAGCCAACTCAGAGGGTTCCACAACGCGTTCGCACTTAATACCAAATCCCTCACACAAAACCGGGTAGTTCGGATACAGCACCTCCGGCGTGTGGTGGGTCGGATCATACTTCTGTGAAGGATCCGCGAGGAAGGTATTGGCACGATGAGAATCATACTTCAGATCCTCCCACTGCACAACCATCCCAAGATGCTGGTTATCGATGATAATGCTCTTGATGGGCATACGTTCCGTTCGGATAGTTCCCAGTTCCTGCACATTCATGAGGAAAGAACCATCGCCATCAATGTTGATGACGGGCAGCTCCGGATATGCAACATGAGCCCCCATGGCCGCAGGCAGACCATACCCCATTGATCCCAAACCACCAGAGGTAGACAAACGTCTGGGTCTATTGAACCGATAGAACTGAGCTGCAAACATCTGGTGCTGCCCCACACCGGTGCAGATGATTGCCTCCCTGCCTCCCAACTGTCGGTACAGTTCTTCAATAATGGACTGCGGGGCGATCTCGTGCTCGCGAGTCTCATAGCACAAGGGGTAATCTCGCTTCCACTGCTCAATGATACCGAACCAGTCGGGGCGGTTTCCGAGCGCGTACTCCCTGGGGGCATAGCCCATTTCATCCAGACGAGAGTTCATATAGCTGAGCGCCGCACGGGCATCGGCACGGATTGCCATCTCAACCTTTTTATTCTTGTTGAGCTCGGCAGCATCATAGTCAATGTGAATGATACGGGCGTGCTCACAGAACGTTTTAACCGCACCTGTCACACGATCATCAAAACGAGCGCCGATGGCCAGTACCACATCAGCCTCGTTGACGGTATTGTTGGCATAGACGGCACCATGCATACCCAGCCAGCGAACGGAAAGGGGGTGATCTTCCGGCATGGCACCAATACCCATCAAAGTCGTTGCTACAGGAATCTGCAAACGCTCAGCAAGCTCCCTCAGCATCTCCGATGCATCAGCAGTCACTACACCACCTCCGGCATATATAGCCGGACGCTTGGCTTCTATCAGAAGCGGCAACACCTCTTCAAGCTTTTCGGTCGGCAAGGGAAGCTCCGGTTTGTAACCGGGAATATCCATGGGAGCATCAAAATCCGGCTCAAATACGCCTTCCTGAAAATTCTTGGGAATATCAATCACGACGGGTCCGGGACGACCGGTGCGGGCGATATAAAAGGCCTCCTTAATGATGCGGGGAATATCCTCAAGTCGAGTCACCATGTAACTGTGCTTCACGATGGGAGCAGTCATACCGAAAACATCCGTCTCCTGGAAAGCAGAGCTGCCAATAAGACCGCTACCCACCTGCGCCGTAATGGCAACCATGGGAATAGAGTCTAGGAAGGCATCCGCAATCGGGGTTATCATGTTTGTCGCACCGGGACCGGAAGTAGACATACACACACCAACCTTACCCGTAACACGACCATAGCCTTCAGCGGCAAATGCGCCCCCCTGCTCATGTCGGGGGAGGATCGTTCTGATGGAAGGTTCATGGCTGAGCGCCTGGTGCATCGGCATACTGGCACCGCCGGGATATGCGAACACCACTTCCACCCCTTCACGCACTAGGCTCTGTACGAGGGCCTCAGCCCCATTCATTTTTTTACGGGCGGACTGTGTATCGGGATGGGATATGCTCATATTTTTCGGTACGTTTAAGGTTAGCACTAGCTCAACCGGTGCTTTCTCTGCCCCGGCGTGCGCTCATTCTAGCAAAAAAACATCTGCATGAAAAGTTTTTTTTCACACAGATGTACAAAGTAGTGTCATGGCAACAAAAACTACTCAGTTTCCACCGGTGCTGCGTAATCAGCTTCGTCCATTACAACATCAACACGCCCACCAATACCCATAAGCAATACCAGCTCATTCACATCTTCGGTAGACATCACCAAACAAGCGCCTTCCCGCACTGGTTCCGATGAAAGGCTTACCCCCTGCTCCAACACCAAAACTCGCCGACTACACAAAAATTGAGTGGAATGCGACGGCAGAGAGGATGTCCCCATGTACCCCTCTCTGGCCTTCACTGTAAGTTTGGTATTGGAAGATATTTTCCACCCGGTCACATTATCAATGTTATATGAAACCACCAATATAGAACCATCCCAAATGACAATCTCTCGTTGCAGCGGACGGATTTCCATCCTCAGCGTCATCGGAATCGTGACAATCTTCTGACCAACTTTCAGATCTGACGGCTCAATCATACCATTGAGCAACATCAACACATCCGATGGACAGTGGGTATAAGCCGCTATGCGCGCCAGATTTTCACCACGCTTCACAACATAAACAGAAGCCCCGGGATGTTGCAGGCTAAGATAACGCCGCACATTGATTGAGCCCGTAATCTGTCTTGCCTCGCGTCCGGCGATTCCCTTCTCTTTAACAAAAGGTTGTAATAGCTCCACAGCCTCATCCAACTTCTGTTCCGAAACTAGCTTGCGAGCCCGTTCCAGTTCTTCCGGACGACGAGGCCAGAGCGAATAGTTTACAGTGTCCTGAGCCACACAGGTCAGAGCCAGACTACAATAAACCGCGACGTTTGAAATCAAAGAAGTTAATGTCATGAGACTGTTGTATCATTTCAAGCATAAAACAAAGCAGGGAAATCTCCCAGGCATCATCCACTCCATGGATTACCGCAGTCAAGCTATCACCATCGTGCAGAACGCCCTTTACCACTCTATCTTCCACTTCAAGTATAGGTTCGTGCAGATATTCCACCCTCACGTCAGATCGACTGAAAGTAAATCCATACTTCAGCAAAGCACCAAACTGACTACCCCGCTCTGCCAGGTATTCCAGAAATCGGCGCGCCTCTGCCCCGAACCCCTCCATTACCACCTCACGCAGATCTGCGGGTCGGAGAATCCTCGGACGGGTGGCCTCAATCCATCCCTTCCTCACCCGGCAATGCCCAACGGCATCCAAGGGTTCCGACAAGAGCAAAAAGTTAAAACGTGTATCCCCGAAAGTATCAATACGACGATCCGGCACATACAGCACACGAGTGTTCTGCATGGCGTAACGAGCTGTCGCATCGATCTGCATGGGGCGTATGTCAAAAAGGGCGGCTCCGCCAAATTGGAGGAACCGCCCAGTGATGAAAAGGTTAAGTGGGCTGCTATCAGGCCTGATTGGCTTTGATGTATGCAACCACGTCTGCCACAGACTTCAGTTTCTCGGCGTCCTCATCAGGAACCTCTACGGAGAATTTCTCCTCGAACGTCATGACGAGCTCAACCGTATCAAGAGAATCTGCACCGAGATCCTCGATGAACTTAGCGTCGGTGGTTACCTTCTCGGGGTCAACGCCGAGCTGCTCGACGATGATTTCCTTTACCTGTGTTTCAATGCTGTCGGACATAAGTTGTGACTAGTTCTTTAGGTGCCACTATAATAACGCAAGAACTGCTTGCTTGCAATAAAAATTTGCGTTTTGCCCGAAAAAAGTCTCACGGCAACATCTCAGCAATGGTCGCCAAGCCCTGAAAAGTAAGCAGGGGAGCGACCTCATCAAATAATGTGCAATTATTGGCAATCAATGCAGAATCACCACCTGTTGCAATCACATAGGGCTTAGTCCCCAGTTCTGCTTCTATTCCACGGAGCAACTCCCTCACCCCTCCGCAGAACCCCCGGAAACACCCGGCCTGAATCGCTTCTATAGTACTACCGGCGACCACACGCCCCCTTGGTACAATTTGCACACTCGGCAAAAGAGCCGTATCCCGCGATAGAGCTCTGTACTGTACAGACAGCCCGGGAGCAATACATCCACCGATGAATTCGGGACGCCCCTCCCTGCGGACTATCACATCATAGGTAACAGCTGTTCCGAAATCAACAGCCACACAAGGGAAACGCCCCCTCAACACAGCTCCGGCTACATTAGCAATTCTATCTGCCCCCAATGTAGCCACTCCGGGATAGTCGAAATCAAAATTCAAGGGACTGGTGGAAGAAAGGCAATGTGCTCGGTTACCAAAAAAGTTCAACAATACCTCTCGGCATCTCGGCACCACAGAACAGACAATCACCTGCTGCGGCATTTTCCCACAAGTCAGCCTCTGCAAGCACTCCGGCCCCACTTCTGCCGTGGGATGAATGAATATATCCCCCTCCTGTCCGCACCTGTTTACGAACATGAACTTAGTTCGACTGTTGGAATTGTCCACCAGAAGAACATCCTTACGTCCCTTTTCAAAAATGTCGTTCATGTTCAATAATGTCTGCTATACGACCGGCTCCTCTACCTCTGTCCGCCAGCGCCATGGCATTCTGCAAACGGCGCCATCCGACCGCCCCATTGGCAAGTAGTGAACCCAGGACAACCAACAGATCAGCCGATGACCGCACCTCCACTCCGGCACCATCCTGCAACAACAAGGCAAGATTTCCCTGCTCCTGCCCAGGCAATGCGTAATTGACAACAACCGGCAAACCACTCGCGTATGCCTCGAACATCGTCGCTGCACCGGCCTTGCCTATGTAAAGATGACTTTCTGCAAAAAGCTCAGACATTCGATCCGTACGACGGATAATATCCACCCTCTCACCTGCGAGATCCGTCAGGGCATTGCATCGATCCCCGGCTATCACCGTAATGGAAGCCAACGGATAATTACGCTTCAGTAGCTCCAGATCTTTTCGCACCTGCGGCAAGGGGGCGTAGGCACCATACACCAAGCGTAGTGTCTGCGGCGTTGGTACAGTACGCCGAGCTTTTCCATCAGCGAACTCGCGGCGAACGGGAAAACCGGTCACTTTCAAGCGCTGCGGATCAGGAGCATAACGATCTGTTACAACTTTTAGTGAATATTCATCCGGCAGACAAACCAATGGTGCCTTAGTCACCATCCAAGGACGGCTGATTTCCAAAGAATCCGTCACAACCACCAAATAGGGAATCAAAACACGCCCGGCTTCTCGCAGCGCATCCAGCATGTGAGCAAAAAGCGGATAAGTACACACCACTATTTCCGGAGAGAACTCGTGCACGCGGGCAGCTATCACCTCCGTTACATCCCGAAGAACAGGAGCATATGACTTCTCCGCCCAGTTTGCCGTATCTGTCTGAGCATAGGTAACCCCCCACAACCAAGGAGCTCTCCGTACACAAAACTGATAGAAATGGCGAGTCAAAGCAAATAAGAAAGGATGAGCCTCCCTGCAGGGATCCACAGTCAGAGTATCCCACCCCCTTCCCTGCAATTCCTGGGCAACAGCAGCTGCGGCAGCATTGTGACCATCGCCGTAGCCCACGCTCAACAGCAACGCTCTTCTCACCATTCCCATCTTATCAACAATATAAAATGAGAGCCCCCGCCGGGTGTATGCCTGGTGGGGTCCCTTCCTGAAAAAACTGCTCAGGGAAGCAACTTCGACGGGCGACCCTCCCAAGGACCACGCTCCGGAACGAACACCTCATCATTCGGCAACAACTTAATGGAACGATCTTTCGCACTGAAGTAGTCATAAGTACGAGTCACGTTCTTACGAGTCACCTGAATATGGCGCGACCCATGCACGGAGATATCACCACACTCCAGAAGAGCCTGAAGAAGCGTGATCCCATGGCGGTACTGCACGGGCTTCTTGGCATTCACATAACCGGAAACGGTGATGCGGCGCTGCATCAGATCTCGCACCTCACCATCATCTCCAACAGAGGCCATTACAATAGGACGAGAGTATACCTTCTGCTCGATGTAGAGCTGACGTACCATGTCACTGAGTTGACGAGCTGTCTTGCCGACCACACGCACTCGTGAAGAAAGATAGGGCAGCATAATGGTACCATCATCATTGCTGACAGGGTAATTGCCATCCACATTGGGCTTGTCCTCAGAGGGTATATCTCGGAATTCAAGGCGTACCACTCCACCTCTCCGGGCGCGGGGTTCTGCCGCCACCCCCTCATCATCCTGAGCAACAAGGGGAGCCGAGAACCAGAGTCCCAAAACGACACTCAACAACAAAAAGAAATAATTCTTATTCATATTGTAAAGAGCTTAATATAAATCATCACCATCATCCTGAACGGAGGCTGCAACTGCGAGTTTCTTGTCGTCAGCCACCTTCACCACGGACTTTCTAGCCTTGTCGGCAGACTTCTCCAACGCTACCGGCTCCTTACGGGTATTATCGCTGGAGTAATAGGAATAATATGTCGTATAGTACTGGTACTGGGAATCTGCACTGATATCCACATTATTCATGACCAGCCCCATTATCTGACCGCCGACATTCTGAATAATCGACTTGGTTCGCAACAGAGCCTTCAGGGGCATCTTACTGGGTTGAAGCACCACCAGCGTAGCGTCAGCCTTGCTGACCAGCAGGGAGGCATCGCTCACGCCCAGAACAGGTGGAGAGTCAAAGAATACAATATCAAATCGCTTGCCGACTTCTGCCAACAGTTGCTCCATGCGGTGAGAACTAAGTACGCCGGAGGGATCATTCGGCAGGGGACCAGAGGGAAGAATATAAAGATTGGGAGTGGAGGTTTTCAGCACCACGTCCTTCAGCTCAATATCGCTGGTCAGATAATTGGAAAGCCCCAGTTCCGATTCGACCTCAACATAACGATCCAATCGCGGACGACGCATATCGGCGTCAATCATCAGAGTGCTGTACCCGGCAGCCGCGAAAACATATGCAAGATTACACAATGTAGTAGACTTACCTTCACCGGCATTGGCAGACACAACCGCATAGGTGCGGGCTTTGAAAAGAGACTTCTTAAGCTCAACATTCGTCCGCAGAATTCTATACGCCTCGGCATCGGGACTATTACCACCCTGAAGAGACAACAAACCCACATCCTGCGGGATCACACCAAGAACAGGTAGCCCCAGATGACGTTCGGCCTCCTCCAAAGACTTCACAGAGGTATCGAAGTAATTGAATACTACGGCCACAACGAGCCCCAGCATCATACCGGCTGCTGCACCAACTATGAGGTTCATCTTATAGTTGGGACTGCTGGGAACAGAAGCCGCTACGGGATTACTGTAAATCTCAATAGTCTGGCGGGGAGCCATCATACGCATACGATCCACGATATAGTCATTCTCCAGTTTATCGTAACGAGCCTTTTCAGCGCTGTACTCCTGCAAAGCGGCCATGACCTTCTGATCTTCAAGCGTTTTCTCGCGCAGGCGATTACGAGCCGCACGCAGACGATTATCAAGCTCAGCAAGCTCAGACTTCTTCACAGCCAGCTGATCCTGCATAGCATCGCGCATACCAACAAGCTCCGCAAAGAGCTGTGCCTGCGTATTCTTGTGCTGCTCGGCCAGACTGACCATGATGGGATGTTTCTCACCATAGCCGCTGATCAGCTTCTGGTTGCGAAGCTCCTCCTCCTCACGGAAAGCCTCATTCAACTCGCGCACACGAGCAGAACTGTACGACTCAGCAGAGAGTAGCCCCGTACGGGTTACATAACCGAGCAACTCCTCATCCTTGAGAGTCTGAAGCTGATTAACATGCACAGTCATCTGAGCAATCTCGGCCTCCAAGGTCAGGCGATTCTGAGTGAGCTGATTGAATGCCTGCTCCTCAGCTGCGGAAGAAATAGGAGCATGGGCGCCATTCTGAGACCAGATTCCCTGAAGATACTTACCCGAGCGAATGTACTGTCGCACTACATCAGCCTTGCGCTCCAGTTCGTCCTGTCGGGAGCGGAGCACCTCATAACGCTTATTGATCACTTCGTTAATCAGAGCACTCTCCTTCTCCTCACGCACCTCCTTGTAGCAAAGGGCTATAGCTTCACACAAACGCTGCGCAACTCGCGGATCGGAATAAGTCACAAACACATCCACCAGATTGGTACCCATGACAGGCTCAACCTTCGTGCTTTGAGCAATCATGGATGCTGCAGTCTGCTCATTAACCTCCCATTCATTCGGCAAATCGAGCTTATTGGCAACAGCAATGAGATTCTGCTCCGACACCAGCAACTCAAACTGAGTCGTCATGTAATCGTAGCCGCTCGCATCCGTCTGAATTGGGTTCACATCACCGCCAACAGCCAGATTGATCAAATCGCGAGGCAATTTAATCTCAAAGCGCATCGTGCTGGTGTACTTAGGCGTCATCAGCTTCGTAATCAATGCACAGCTGAGGAACACCAGGAAAAAGACGAGAAGAGCCTCCTTCCAGCGACTCCTCAATATTTGCAGATAATCCTGTGCGTGCAGAACTGCCTCGGTTCTGTTGGACTGAATAGTGTTATCCTGCATATGTTGTTAGTATATAGCTAGGGCGGAACACAGTCTCCTAACTGTAGTTCCGCCCTGAATCATTATTATTATCAGAATGAGTAATTAAGGCCGGCAGATACCGTGTTGCGATCGTATTCGCCATAGCGACTATCGTCAGACTCGGTATGGGTATAACGGAGCGTACCCATCAGGCTCTCGGTGAAGTTGTAGTTCATCCCGCAGGTGACAGCCCACGTTGTCCTATCGTAGCCACCCACGTTTGCAGTAGAGGAACCATAGTCGGCATACGTCACATAAGCTCCAAAGAGGAAGGAAACTCTCGGGGTGTATGCATAGGAGCAATCAAATCCCATACGCCACGTCTCTACTGAGCGATATGTGGAATTGGTCGAGCGGCTGTAGGAATCCGTGTTCTCATTGGAGAATCTGACATAAGCCGTAGCACTCAAGCCCTCAGCAAGCTGACGGCGGTACGAGGCTGTCAGGTAAGGATAGAGATCCGAGGAACCATCTATAAACTTCAGCTGAGTACCAAGACTGAGAGAACATGAGGAAATCGGGCTGAGAGCGTGCGACACATCGCCGGTCAGGTACAAACTCTCAGAATCCATGCCGTACTCGCGGAACTCATAGCTGTAACGAGAAGTAATACCATACGTCGTCAGAGGAGAAGCCTTGTACTTCACGCCGAAACCACCGGAAAGATACTGACGATCATCGCTGTAGTAATCCTCATTACCATAGATATTGCCGCTGTAGGCCAAGCTGATGTTCCAAGACCAACGCTCATCAATAGCCTGAGAATAGATGTTGGAAAGATTCCAGTTCAGACAATCACTCTGAGCATCAATACGGGAGATCGGGTTAGCGTAATCAGGCTGGGGAGTATAGCTGAGCGACAGGGAACAGCTATAGGAACTACCACGATCGAGAGCCTTGTACAGACGAGCCCCCACGCTGATATCGGAGAACAGACGATCATCCGTACCATAGGCCGTATCGTTGTACAGCTGAGCACCCAAGCGCACATTATATGACAAGCGGGTTGCAGACTCATTGTCAGCATAGGAAGCGCCCACACCGAAGCGAACAAACCCACCCGACTTCTTATTTACCACAGAATAATTGATATTGTCGTCATACCCAACGTTCACATAGGCGTTGTAACGCATGGCGTACGACTCAGGCACACCAATGGGAGGAGCTGTATCAAACAGGGAGAAACCATGTACTGCGGGCGTCAACGCGCAGCAAGCGAAGAGCATCTTGTAGACAAAGGACTTCATATCTGTATTCTTACTCTTTATCGGGTTGTGCTGGTATCATCCGGAGTCACAATGAGATTGATCGGAGTAGGAGGCGCACCCCAATCGTGATTATCATCATCAGGAATAATCAGCAGTTCATTGATCGTCTCCTCAGGCACACCATCCTCGAGAGAGGAGTCATAAAGCACCCGAATCATATCATAAACCTCCTGCGGCACACCCTCAGGGCAAGCAGCAGCATTCTTACCAAACTTGCCGCCACGGTGCAGACCGATCAGGCGAGAGAGATCAGCGTTCAAATCAGGACGAGCCATCATGACAGCCCTGAAAATAGCGGCACACTGAGCAGAAGTCCAAGTCGTGCGCTGAGAAATCACATCGTTGTATATGGCTACTGCCTGTTTAGGCTCAGCCTTAACTGCCTTGTACACATTGTTGCAGATAGCGGCAAGCGAAGCCTTAGACGCTGGATCAGCACTGGCTACAGCCAAATCTCTCTCAGGACCTGCATACGTCGCAGGCGCGCACAAAACGCCAAGCATGAGAACCAGTGTAAGAAGTTTTGCTTTCATATTCGTAAATAGTTGTTGCAACAAAAAAAGCGGGTAGCGGGAATCGAACCCGCATGATCAGCTTGGAAGGCTGGAGCTTTACCATTAAGCTATACCCGCGTTGTCTCTGTGCCGCTCATTATACATGAACTTTGACCTTTGGCAAGCATAAATTTTCATTTTGCGATTTTTTTTATTTTTCTCTTGACTTTGCCACACTTCTCACTTATACTCCCGGCGCATTCAGATGCGGGCGTCGTTCAATGGTAGGACGCGTGCTTCCCAAGCATGAGACACGGGTTCGATTCCCGTCGCCCGTATTCCCCGCCGCAAACATCTCATTAGCGGCGGGTGTTTTTTTCGCTACCCACAACACATTTTTTCGTTTGATAACGAGATATACGCTTGACATGCGAACAGAATTTGTTTAACTTTTCCTTACAAATCATTCGACATCCGAAGGGAGTACTATGCCTACAGTAGAAATCAGACCTCAATCCCCCTACCGCCAGATGGAGCTCACGCCCCGAGCGGCAGAGGGCGAACTGCACTCCCCAGAGCGTGTGCGCGAGCAGGTTGAAAAGCTCCGCATGCAGGCTGAAATCTTTGAGCAGCAACGCCTCCAATCCGAAACTCAGAGCCGAGAGCTCGAACAAAACACCCTCCGCAGAGCGCAGTTCAATGCAGAACTGAACGAAGTCGGCACCCGGATCCACAATGCAGTTCGCCGCATCGAGCGAGAGCTGGAGTCCATGAACCGCGAGCAGCAGGAGCTCGAACACGTCTGCGACTGCTTTAAGCACCATCTGAAGATTCTCTCCGCACTCCAGCCCGAGTTATGGACCACAGACAGCGTGACTGAGCGGCTGAGAGACGCCGTTCCCAAAGTCTACCGGGCTGAGAACGACTTTACCGAAGCCTACGCGAGCGGCAGCAAATACCAGCACACCGACATCCTCCTGCACAAACCCGGTGACGTTGTTGAGAACCGACTGAGCTGGAAAAATCTGCGTGGCGAAATGCTCCGCGGCCTACTCTTCCACCTTCCCCTCTTCCTGCTGATTCTCATCAGCTGGCTCATCTATATCTTCATCACTTACTGACCCCCTGTCACTTATGCCCGCAGAGCGCATGAACCGCCGTAGAGAACTCGATCGCATGGAGCGCAGCGCACGCTATCGCCACGAAGAAGAACTGCGCCGCCACAAGGAATATTACGACGATACCTGGGCTCGCCCCAACAATACTCTCGGTCCGAATGAAGACGTTGTTGAGAAGCGCCGCAAACGCAAGCACGTTGTCCTCGCTACCGGCACAGGCAGGACCCACAACATTCTCGGTGAAAACCTCGTCCTGCTCATCGGGCTCATCCTCTCGATCATCGTCCTGTACCACGCCTGCATCTACGTGCTCAACCAGTAACCCTTCTCTTTTCCTAACATGCAACAAGCACTCATCGACGTTGCCTACATCGCCAAGCTAGCCAAGCTGGATCTCAGTCCTGAAGAAACGGAGCGTTTCTCCTCCGATCTCGACCAAGTGCTCCGCTACGTTGCCCAGCTCGAGCAATGGGATACAACAGACGTAGCCCCCATGTACCACCCCCTTCCCTTGTTCGATGCCGTCCGCGAGGACATCCCCGGCACCAGCCTCAGCAACGAGGCTGCAATAGCAAACGCTCCGGCTGCCGAGGACGGGCAATTCCGGGTTCCCAAAGTCGTCGAGTCTGCACACTAACCGCAAGATCTTCCCTACTTATGCTCAATGGTTCCATTTCCTACTGGCGCAACCTGCTCACCACCGGTACCATCACGCCTACCGAACTGGTGGAAGAACTTTCCCGCAGCATGGAGGAGCACAATCCCTCCATCAACGCCTACATCTCCTGGGACAAACAAGCCGCGCTTGCCGCTGCCTCCACCGCTGACCTCAGCCTCCCCCTCGGCGGCATCCCCATCGCCGTGAAGGACAACATCTGCATCGCCAATGCTCCGACACGCTGCGCCTCGCGCATACTGGAGACCTTCCGTTCCCCGTACGATGCCACGGCTATCACCCGCATGAAAGCAGCAGGAGCCATCCCCTTCGGGCGTACCAATATGGATGAATTCGCCATGGGCTCCTTCGGGCGCAACTCAGCCTACGGCGCCACGAACAACCCCTCTGCCCCCGGTCACGCACCGGGAGGTTCCTCCAGCGGTTCTGCCGCAGCCGTTGCCGGCGGCATGGCCATCGCAGCACTGGGGTCGGACACCGGTGGCTCCATCCGCCAACCGGCCTCCCACTGTGGCATCGTCGGTCTCAAGCCCACCTATGGTCGCATTTCCCGCTATGGACTGGTAGCCTTCGCCTCATCGCTCGACCAGATCGGTCCGCTCACCCAGAATGTTGAAGATGCAGCCCTGCTCCTGAACGCCCTCTGCGGTCACGATCCCAAGGACTCCACCTCATCGCCCGAGCCCACCACCGACTTCACCGCCGGACTGGGGCGCTCCATCAAAGGCGCGCGCATCGGTCTACCGACCGAGTACCTCTCCGGCGGCAACGATCCCGCCGTCACCGCAGCCCTGAACAAAGCCCTGGAAAAGCTCACGGAACAGGGTGCGGAAATTGTGGAAATCTCCCTGCCACATGCCGAGGCCGTAGTAGCCGCCTACTACATCATTGCCTGCGCCGAGGCATCCTCGAACCTCTCTCGTTTCGACGGCATCCGCTATGGCCACCGGGCAGAGAGCACCAACGGTCTCGATGACCTCTACAACCGCTCTCGCGCAGAAGGATTCGGCCCCGAGGTCAAGCGCCGCATCATCCTGGGGACCTATGTACTCTCCAGCGGGTTCTACGATGCATATTATGCCAAAGCCCAGAAAGTCCGCGCCCTGGTAGCACAGGACTTCACAGCCGCCTTCGAGAAGGTGGACTTCATCCTCGGACCGGTAGCCCCCACACCCGCGCCCTCTCTGGCAGGGAACGACATGACCCCCCTGCAGATCTACTTGGCCGACATCTACACCATCCCGGCCAACCTCGCGGGACTGCCCGGCATTTCCATTCCCTGCCCGCAGGCGGAAGGGGCACGTCCCGTTGGCGTACAGCTACTCGGCAAACACTATGCGGAGGTCGACCTGCTCCGCGTCGCCTCAGCCCTCGAAAGCGCCTTTGCATGAGCCACCCCGTCTACCTCAGCATAGCCGGCTCAGACTGCTCCGCCGGAGCCGGCATACAAGCCGACCTGAAAACCGGCTTCGCGCTGGGTTGTTACCCACTCACAGCCATCACCTGTGTCGTCAGCGAAGTTCCCGGCAAGGTTGAGGGCATCGTCCCCATGGAACCGGTCTTCGTTGCGGACCAGGTGCGCATCTGCATGCAGCACTTTCCGGTAGCAGCCATCAAGACCGGCATGCTCTACAGCCCCGAGATCGTGCGCGCCATCACTACTGAACTTCAGGGATATACCGGTCCCATCGTGGTAGATCCCGTCATGATCGCCACAGCCGGCGAGCCACTCATTCTCCAAGCTGCCATCAGCGTGTACGAGCAGAGCCTCATGCCCCGCACCACTCTGCTCACACCCAATCTCGATGAGCTCTGTCGTCTGCTTGCCACGGACGAGCCCATCAACACTGCTGACGATCTGCAGCAAGCTGCCATCGTTTTGGCCCGGCGCTACGGCTGTGCCGTTCTTGCCAAGGGCGGCCACCTCGGAGGAAGCACCTGCACGGACATCCTCATCACCCGCGACCTGGCGGCACACCGCTGGTCCCACCCGCGCACCATGGGCATCTCCACCCATGGCACCGGCTGCACCCTCTCCAGCGCCATCGCGGCTCATCTGGCACTCGGGCACGAGCTCATTCCGGCAGTCGAGCACTCCCTGTGCTACATCTCGCGCGCCATTGCTGCTTCCCATCGGCTCGGTGAGCTCTGGGCAGTCAATCACCACAGCCCGCAAGCATAACCCCGCCCATCACTACACCTCGCGGAGCACAAGCTGCCCCAGCGTCTCTTCTCGTCGACCGGTTATGTACATGTAAGCCAGCCGGCTTGCCGTCAAGCGAGGTCTGCGGGTATAGCAGCGGAAAATCTCCCCCGTTCCGGCATGGCACAGCACATAGCGTACCTGCCGCTGGCTGTAGTGAGGCGGAGTGAAGTCATCGCAGCGGCAACTCGCCTTCTCTCCACCTATCCCCAGCAATCGGCAGTAGTGCTGCCACACCTTTCCATGGCCTGTTGCTCGGTGCTGCACCATCGCCAACGCATGAGCCACCTCGTGCAGAATCGTCCGACGTATCATCTCCGCATCCCTTTCCAGATATACCGCCACATAATGGCGAGAGAGCGTAATGAGCCGACGATCATAGCGGCAGCACCCCAGCCGCCGAACAGCCCGATCCCAGCCAAAACTCCAACCCTCCAGCCCTACTGCTGCCAGACAAGTCTCAGCGTAGCCGGTCACGTCCCCGACCTCGTGCCACACTCCCGGCTCAGGCAATGTATAAGGTTCACTCCTCATCTTCCGCAGCCATCAGCACCGGCTCCTCATCCTCCGGTTCATCCCTGCGGGCTGTCCGTCGCCGCGTCCGCAGTGGTGCCGGCGGCAGCTCAGCCAGCACCGGAAAACGCTCCTCCAAGTACTCCATCAGCTGCTCCAGAGCCGTCACCAAAAACTCCGTCTTGCCTATCGCATTGAACTCGCTGAGCACCTTCAGCTCCTCCGCCACATCAGCAGGAAACTTGATCACCAGCAAGCGAGTTGATTGATTTTTCTCCGCCATAGAACTACCTCGTTGAACCCATGGCAGCAGTCTAGCATGTTCCGCCCCCTCTGGCGAGTTATTTTTCCGCCAAATGCGTCACAAATGTGTCACAGCCGGCCATTTTCCTTGCATGCGCACGAGCCCCTGTGGTAAGATGCCGCTACCATGAATGAGCGGTGCATACTCATAGCCGAGGACGACGCCCCCATCCGTCAGGCACTAGCCGACACCCTGATCGGTGCCGGGTACGTTGTTCTGGCAGCAGAAGACGGTCGCCGAGCTCTGGAGCTACTGCTCACCCGCGAGGTGGATCTGGCCCTGCTCGATGTCAACATGCCCTGCCTTACCGGTTTCCAGCTCCTGAAAATCATGGCGAAGGAATGTCCGGGCATCCCCAGCATCATCCTCACTGCCCACGGCGAAGAACAGGAGCGGGTGCGTGGTCTTGAACTGGGAGCAGACGACTACGTTGTCAAGCCCTTCAGCATCGCGGAGCTCCTTGCCCGCATCACCGCCGTACTGCGCCGTTCCCCCGGGCGGCAGCGCCCCGCAGGCACCCTGCTGAGCTTCCCCGGCGGCACGCTCGACCCCACCACCCGCAGCGCCACCCGCAGCGACTCCACGCCCATCCCGCTCAGCGAGAAAGAGTTCGACCTCTTTCGCTACTTTCTCACCCACCCCAACCGCATCATTGCCCAAGAAGAACTTCTGCTCCGGGTATGGGGCATCAGCACCTCTCCCGGCAAAACTCGCACCGTCCCTGTCACCCTCACCCGCCTGAGGGAGAAACTCGGCACACCGGCCGCCGCCTGCTTCGAGAACGTGCGAGGTCGCGGTTACAAATGGAATGAACGAGCATGAAAAAGAAACTCACTATCATCTTGGCTCTCTTCTCCCTGCTCGTCGTGGGAGCAGCTCTCTGGCAGGCGCACGAAGCCGCCACTCTCGAGGACAGGCTCCTGCAAATTGATCGCCAAACCCAGGCCAACCGACTCCTCGAGCTCTCCCTCCCCCGAGTTCAGGCCGAGGTCAATCGTCTCCTGTCCGTCGAGCGTGCCAAGCTTGGCAACAAGCCCCCCGTCGGTCTCATGTACTACCACATGCCCGATGAAGGCAAGGAGGATTTCAACAAAGGTTTCTTCATGCTCACCTCGCGCGGGGTACAATGTCCGCTGGGCGATGAGGGGCTGCTCCAGTGGCTCGGTAAAACCCCCATCATCGTCGATGCCATCCGCCGCAAAGCCGACAACCCTTCCGCCCCCGTCATCGACCCCGACAAGAACATTCAGTACGACCCCGACAAACACCTGCCGATTTTCGGCGTCTACGAAGTGACGGATCCCAACCTTGATGAGCCCCTCAAACTCAGCGGCACCCCCGGTCCCTACTTTGCCTGGTTCTACGAAGGTCTGCTGGTGTACCAGCGCAGCATCCCAACCAGCCATGGTAACGGAGCAGACGGCTTCATCATCGACGTTCCCACTCTTGCTCAGCACCTGCTCCCCCTCGTGGAGCCCGGACTGGAGGCGCCCGAAATCCGCCTCATCCACCGAGGTGAGGTCAGCAACCTCGCCCCCCTGCCCCTCATCCTCAAACCCGGCGACAAAGTCAACCTGCCCGACAGCGGCCTACGCGAGCAAGCTCTCAGCGGAACCGTAGCCAGCGCCTGGCTCATCTCCATCCTATCCATCGTCATCCTATTCGGTCTGCTCACCTTCTACGCTCGTCTGGAGCGCCGCCGCAGCGACTTCGTCTCTGCCGTCACCCACGAGCTCCGCACCCCCCTCACCAGCTTCAACCTCTACACCGAAATGCTGCGCGACGGTAAGCTCCCCCCGGAAAAAGTCGCAGAATACCACGAGACCCTCTACAATGAAAGCCGCCGCCTCGGTCACCTGGTGGAGAACGTCCTCGCCTTCGCCCGCCTCACCCGCGGCAAAGTACGCGGTCGCCGGGATTGCGGAGCCTGCAGCAAGCTCCTGCCCGACCTCTTCGGAAAGGTCAGAGAGCGCCTCCGCAAGAACGGCATGGACTGCCACTACACCCTCGACCCCCGCACTACCCTCATCACCCTCCGCACAGACCTCCTCTCCGTCGAGCAAATCCTCACCAACCTCACCGACAACGCCATCAAATACGCAGAGTCCTCTCAACCGCTCATCTCCATCAACGTCATCCAGACCCATCGTACCCTCTCCATCCGTTTCGCAGATAACGGTCCCGGGATCCCCCCGGAGCAACAGAAAGACCTCTTCCGCCCCTTCTCCCGCTCCGCCCGCGCCGACAGCGGCCGCAAGCCCGGCATAGGGCTCGGCCTGGCGCTCTCCCGCGACTTGGCTCGGTCCATCGGTGGCGATCTCAGCCTGGAGAAGAGCGATGAAAACGGCAGCACCTTCCTGCTCACTCTCCCCTTGGGCGAATAAATCCTTCGCGCGCCCGATGTCCGTCCTGCCACAGCACCTCAGCGCCGCACTCCTACTGCTACTGCCTCTTACTGCGGTCGGGCAACCTGAGCAGCAAAGCCTCCTGCAGCTCAAGCGCGACATGGTCATCATCCGCAGCCAGGCAGAGTTCAACAACCACCTCGAAGAGCTCGCTCTCAGCGGCAGAACCTCCACTAATTGCCTCTTTACCGATCGCAGCAAGAACTGCGCGAAGGAATACCTCCACCGCTCTCTCTGGTACAACTATGCGGACTCCGTCAACATCACCTACCACCCGGACAGCTCCGTCGTCTACTCCTTCAACTACAAGGACAGTCTGCTCCTGCTGGCTGCCCACCGCTCCCCGGAACTGCTCGCCAACCTCACCCCGGAGCAGCGCCGCGCTCTCGACATCGCCCGGCAGCGCATTCAATCCCTCATCTCCGCTGACATGAGCACTCTGGAAAAGGTGCGAGCCCTGCACGATGATCTCATCAACCGCGCCCACTACGACCTCACCGCCGGCGGACTCTGCACCACCATGCTGCTCACCGATCGCGGTGTGTGCGAGGCCTACAGCCGCGCCCTCTGGCTGCTGCTGCGCATGATCGACATCCCCTGCCTCATCGTCAGCGGACGAGCTGACGGCGAAGACCACGCCTGGAACCTCGTGCAGGTTGACGGCGAGTGGTACCATGTCGATGCCACATGGGACGACCCTACCATCATCGGCAGCGACCGCAATGTACTCTCGCACCATTACTTTCTGGTGACGGATGCGCAAATAGCCAAGAACCACAGCTGGCAGCGGGACTCCATCCCCGTCTCAGCAGTGAAGGACTCCCTCTACTTCCGCACCAATCACACCTATTTCACCAACTACGGCCAATTCTGGCAAGCTGTCGCAGCCGCCATCGACAGCGGTGCCACGGAATACGAGGCCTACCTCACAGCCTACGGCGACAAGTCAGCCTTTGAGCGCAGCCTGTTGCAGAATATCCCCCACATACCCGCTCTCGCTGCTGTGAAATCCTGGAGCGGCCCGCAGAGCGGCGGCGGGGTGGTTCGGCTGACGTTCAATCACTCCGGCACTCCCACCCGCGCAACTGAGGAAGTGCTGCAGGTCACTCGTGCCGCTGTGGAGAAGGCCCGCGACTGGGTTGAAAACGGCGGGCTCACCGACTGGGCGGACAACATCGACCTTTCACCCATTGAGCAGGAGCTCGACCACCTGTGGCAGGAAGCCACCCGACAACTCCGCGAAACAGGCCAACAGCTCAAGGAAGCCGCTGATAACGTCCTGCAATCCGCCGAACAGCAAGCCACCGAATGGTGGAACGACACCACGGAGGAAATCGAAAGCTGGTTCTGATTGCAGCAAAGAGTCCACACACCGTTTTTTGGTGTTCTTACGTCAAAAACTGCGATTTTTGCTCTAATTCCCACAAATATTGTATTATTTTTCTTTTATTCCACTTTTTTGGTTGACAACAAGCCGGAAAACTGCTATTCGATACAATATCGAGCGCGGTGGCTCTGTTATGCCACCCCGAAATACTCAACCAGCCAGACAACAATGAAGAAGACACTCTCAATACTTGCACTTGCTGCGCTTGCGGCGGGCTCATCAATGGGTGAAGAAGTAGAAAAGGTGATTACGGTCTATCCGCAATTCCCCCTCGATACTCAAGGAAGATACGAAGTTCCTTCAACCCAGTACGGTTCCAAGATTGCGCCCGGAGCTACGCTTGTCGACTCTGCCACCGGTGGTGTCGTGTCCTATGATGAGGCCGATGAAGTGGATGTCATCAAGGCGCCTTTCGATATTAACGACGGCGTCGCCTTTACCACTCTTACACTCGATTTGAGCGATATGGTTCTCGGAGAAGCGAACAAGCTGGTTCTCGACTTCACAACAGTGGCAGGCCAATATCAGCTGCAATATTGGGGTATTTACTTGAATGCCGGGTACACATATGATTTCACAAACGATGGGCTGCCCGATGATGTTGACTACCTGTTTATCAACATTAAAGGAGTTGACTTTGGTCAGTGGTATGAAGAAAACCGCCCGGTCGAAGTCATCGGTCGTTTCTCGGCCGGTTCCGACAGTATCGTTGAAACGACGGCATTCGTTGTTACCGATGCCTGTGACACCGAAAGTCAGGGTGGCATTGCTTTCTTCAGTGATGACGTTATCGATGACGTTAGAAACTCCGAAGTGGTACCCGAGCCAACCACGGCCACACTCAGCCTACTGGCCTTGGTCGGTCTTGCAGCTCGTCGTCGCAGAAAGTAATCTGACCTTTGTTGTTTTTTAGTTTTACTAAAACTGCGGTTCCGAAAGGAGCCGCGGTTTAGTTTTCTGCCCCACCATTCTATTTTCGGGGCTGAGTTCATAAAGCCTTGACTTCCCCTCGTCATTTTGCTAAAAATAGTGTAACGTTATGGCTAATCCCGATCTTTACATAAAGCCGGCGCTGCCTGACCGCATTTTCCCCTGGGAAAAGTACGATCCGCAGACGCGTGAAGAAATCGATGCATTTTTCAACAGCCCCGAAATCCTGGTGATTAAGGAGCGCATGGTGGATATGGGCCGCCGCCTGTGGGCCCGCGAGTACGTGGACGGCAATGGCGGCAACCTGTCTGTTCGCGTAGCGAAGGATTTGGTACTCTGCTCCCCCACCCTCTGCTCCAAGGGCTTCATGACAGTGGAGGACATCTGTCTGGTCGACATGAATGCCGGCCAGCTCTGCGGCTATCGCCCCGCCACCAGCGAGGTGAAGACCCACATCGCCATGATGAAGGAGGTAGGCGTGAACGCCTGCATCCATGCTCATCCCCCCTGCTGCAATGCCTTCCTCTTTGCCGGCAAGGTACCGCCCAACGGCATCAATCCCGAGGCCGATATCTTCCTGGGGCATATCCCGCTGGCTCCCTACGGCACCCCCGGCTCCCCCGAGACCGCTGAGGCCGTGGCCAAGGCGTGCCACCAGAGCACGGTGGTGTTCATGGAGAACCACGGTGTGATTACCGGTGCCCGCCACATCGAGGAAGCCGAGTGGTTCATGGAGAACGCCGATGCCTACTGCAAGATGGTACTCCTTGCCGACCTGCACGGCGGCGGACTGAACCAGGTAGACGAGGCCGGTATTGCCGACTTCCTGCAGATCCGCAAGAACATCGGCTACGCTGTCCCCGAAGGTCAGCCCCTGTACAACATGCGTGAGTACAACGGCTACACCATGGGTATCGCCGGCAAAAAGTAAAACGTAGACATTTACAATTTACAATCTACAATGTAGCAGTTCGGCGGCTGCGCCGCGTACACCACGCGACCGGTCGCCGAACTGTTTTTTATTCACCGCCTATATGACCCGAGAAGAGCTGATTAGTAGAACCCAACAATTTGCCCTACGCATCATTCACCTGAGTGAGAAACTGATGGAGAAAGGCGGAGCTGCCCGGGTTTTAGCCCATCAGCTTCTGCGCTCCGGCACTTCCGTCGGAGCCAATTACAGAGCAGCCTGCATAGCCAAAAGCACCAGCGACTTTCTGAACAAGCTGAAAATATGTGAAGAAGAAGCAGATGAGACAGTCTATTGGCTTGAACTGCTCGCAAACAGCGGATTGGTACGCAAGGAGCTCCTCGCTGACCTTACCGACGAAGCCCGCCAACTCACAGCCATCATCACAGCCTCCTTCAAAACAAAACGTCATAATATTGTCGACTAATCCCCGCGGCGCAGCCGCCGAATTTTCCAAATTGTAAATCGTAAATTGTAAATCGGTAAATCTCGCAATGTCAGCTGAGTTAATAGCAGAGCGCTTTCTGGCGTATATGGAGGTGGAGAAAACCGCCTCTGCTCATACACTGGCGGCCTACCGCCGCACCTTGCAGCAGTTCCGGGAGTGGATGGGACCGCGCTTCGTGAGCTGGCATGACTGCAGCAGCGAGAGCTTCCGCGGCTGGCTATACGAGGCCATGCAGCAACAACTCAAGCCCGCCTCCATCCGACTGCGATTCGCGGCATTGCGCTCACTCTACACCTATCTCATGCGCCGCGAGGGACTAAGTGCCAATCCGCTGGCAGAAGTCACCCTGCCGAAAGCCCGCCACAGCCTACCCGTACACCTGAGCCTGCGGCAGATGGAAGCCCTCCTCTCCCTCCCGCTGCGAACCCCGGTTGACAAAAAAAGCCCCGACTGGTTGCCGTACCGGGATGCCGCCATTCTGGAGCTTTTCTACTCCTGCGGCATACGACTCAGCGAGCTCGTGGGGCTGAATGCCGATGCCCTGCAACCCGGTGAAGACTGCGTGCGCGTGCTGGGCAAGGGCCGAAAAGAGCGACTGGTTCCCGTGGGCGACTATGCCCGCGAGGCCATTCAGGCCTATCGTCTGCGCGCCGGGCTCGACCCGCAAGGTCCGCTGTTCATCAGCCGTCTGCGCCGCCGGATGACCGGGAGGAGCGTGCAGCTCATGCTCGATAAGTACCTGCGCTGCTCCGACCTCCCCTTCCACATCTCCCCCCACAAGCTGCGCCACACCTTTGCCACCCACATGCTCGATGCCGGCGCCGACCTGCGAGCCGTACAGGAACTGCTCGGCCACGCCTCCCTTTCCACCACCCAGATTTACACCCACGTCACCAAAACCCGCATGAAACAGGCCTACCTCGACGCCCATCCTCGCGCCCTGGAAGATGACGAAGAGGATTTCTGACAGCAGCCATCCCTTTGCACCCGCCCATCACAGCACTCCAGTTCAGCCATAAATTCCCGATTTGCGAAAATTACGGGCAGACTTTTCAGCATGAATCGTCACTTAATTTTTCTGACTGAACCGAAATGCCAGCACCAACACGCCGCCACCGATCAACACCAACAGACTGCCGACCAGCGTAAAATAAGCCCCGGGGCTCATCCCCTCCTCCACTATTCGCAGGGTCTCAACATCATCAGGCATGTAAACGATAGTCAACCTATGCCCGATGGGATAATTGTCGGTGCTGATCGTATAGTCCACCCTGTGCTCCTGTCCCTTGTCATCCGTAAAAAGCAAAGACGGAAACCAAGAAACCGAAGAATGCCGCCCGGTGCTGCTGCTCCGGCGCATCTCCAGCACGATGGCGACAGCCTGCTTACCATCGGCAGACAGTCGCTGCTCGGTATGCAGCATGCGCAGTCCCACGACGAGGAAACAGGCAGAAAGCAGCAACCATATCGTGGCGAAAGCAAATAAGGGACCGCTCCCATTGCCGGTCTGCTGAGCAAGGGGCGAGCCCCAGGCATCCAATCGGGGAGCCGGGGAACTCAGTACCGCCGGTCGGAAGGCAAAGGGAGCCTCATCCTCGGGGATGGCGCTGACCTGCTCTTGCACCATGCGCTGCACCTCCTCGAACTGCGGTACTCTCAAAAAACCGATCGGCACGGGCTTGCGCCTCACATTTTTGCTGATGGTCCATCGCAGTTCATAGTCAAAAATCAAGCTCCCGACATCGTGTCCATCCTTTGTCACCTTCTTAATGAGCCCCGGGAACAGGGGCCAGCACACTAACCGACTGCGCCACAAGCTAAGCTGCTCAATGACCACGGCGCGTTTATCCGTCAGCACATAGAAGGTACGAGCCATGCGCCAGCGGTACCGCAGAGGTCCGGTAATCATCACCAGCGCCACCGGCAGAACAGGTGTGAACAATACCGACACCACCCACCAGGGAGCCCTCAATGAATAGGCAACAGCACTCAGAAAACCGATCATCACCCAGCCCGGCAGAGCACTGAAAAAGGCATCTGCTCCATGCATCCTCTCCCGGGGTTTAGCCACCAGAACCACCCGCTCATCATCCCGCAACACCTCGCGCAGCCGCTCCTGCTGCCGCCGGCTCAGCCACCATTCATCGGCACTCATGATTTCCTTCTCCTCGCAAGATAAATTCTCACGCCATGCGCCATCATGGCTACACCCAACCAGAAAAGTACCGCCCCAAACAGGACAAACCACAGCCCACGTCCGCGCACCGACTCCAAACGTACCACTCCGGGATCCGTCGGCAGGTACCGCAGTGCCACTTCCTGCCCAACGGAATATTCCTTCACATTGCAACCATATTCGGAGCGGAACTCGTGTGCGCCCCCCGCAGCATCGGTAAAACAAAGCACGGGGTAGTACGAATGCTCCTGCCGCGAAGAAGTATCCTCCACTTTCATCACCCGCACCACACGGCCGGTGACCGATACTCCGGACTGATCAAGTTGCATATCCCGGAGCAGCGAGCGCCCGGCAAAACAAATGAAGACCAGAGCAAACAGCGCCATAAATGTCCCCAGTACAATCCCGGGAGAGGCGCTGTACTCCTTTTCCTTACGGGTAACATCCTCGATGAAAGCACCATCGGCAGCCAGATGATGAACTGTGCCGCGCTGAGCAAAAAGCCCGCCCGGTTCGGGCTGCGGCACCGCCGGCACCTCAGCCACCTGCTCCGCGATCATCTGCCGCACTCGTTCCGGTTGAGGTACATGAAGGAAGCCGCACGGCAGGGTGCGAAGGATACGCCGGTCACACTCCCAAAGCATATCAGGAGAAAAGAAGATGCTGCCCGATCCATCCGGTTCCATCTTCATCCCTGTGACAAGCCCCGCATACAAAGGCCAGCCCATACAGTAATAGCCAAGCCATCTCGGCACCAGCACCACAGCGCGATGATCCGTCAGCAGGTACAATGCGCCGCTCTTGCTGCCACCCAGCGCCGAACTCAACATACACAATCCTTTCACCCACAGGGGCAGGAACATCAGCACCGCAACCCAACGAAATGAGCTCAGGCACAATGTCCCCGCGCACAGCAACACCAGCAGCACCCCCCCGATCACCGCCCGAAGAACCGCTCTTCTCCTGTCGGACTTCTCCCGGGGCTGTACCACCAACACGACTTGTTCTCCCGGCTGCAACACGGCCTTCACCAATGATGCAGCCTCCTCATCCATCCCTGATTCTGAGATATTCATTTTTTCCTCATCATGATACCCTCCACGATCATTCCTCCGCTGATCTTCAGTCCAACGAGAGCGCTCAATATGAAAAACGTTGTGAAAATCAAGCCGATCCAATCCTCTCCGCTCAGCACGACGATCCACAGATAAATCCCCACCCCCGCAAACATCAGCGAGAGTAATAAGAACAGCCCTCCCATCATCAGCTGCACCGCCCTACTCTCCGGAAGAAGTTCAGGTGAAAAGCTGCGGGACGACTCCGGCTCAGGCGATTCGCCCACACGGGCGACCACTTGCCTTTCTATCAGTTCCGCCACGCGCTCAGCATGCGGGATATTCAGGAACCCCGCAATATGTTCTCTACTCACAAACGGCAGCCCCATCATGCTGCGGGACTCCCGAACAAACACAATGTCGCCGTAGCCGTCATCCCCGCTCCGAACAAACTGAACGAGATCATGCGTAAGCGGAAACTCCTGCACAGACTCCCTGCACAACATTCCGGGCTCAACCAGAACCACCCGGCTATCGGTGAGCAGGTAGAGAGTGCGCTCCGTACGCCGCCGCTGCCGCCACGGCAGACTGAGCACGATCGCGCCCGGCACCAGAAAAACCGCAGAAGTAAGTACAACATACCACCATATATCCCTCAGTACCCACATCACCCCGCCGATGACGCACAGCAGCAATACTCCCGTCAGCAGATTTTGCACAGCAGCCGTTACATTCAGCTTCGTGCGGGGCTTGACCACCAGCACGGCTTTTTCTCCCGCGTGCAGCAGCTCACGCACTCGCGCGGCACCATCCGGGCTGAGCCCCCAATCTTCCACACTCGCGTTCATAATTTATCGGTTATTTCTGGCAAGTTTACGTTCATGTTCAGCGATGGTCTCCCGAAGAATGGTCTGCACATGCCTGACCTGCGGAATATCGATGAAACCGACCTGTCGGGCCACACGTTCCTCTCGCGCGCCGTTCCGTTCGTCCCGGGTGTAGGCAAAAACCAGGTTTCCATAGCCACCGGGTTTGCAGGCCACCTCCTGTACCATCCCGGACTGCAATGGAAAGGACCGCAACCGCACCATCAGGTAAAACTTCGGCTCCCACAGCAGTACCCGCCGATCCGTTATCACATACAATGTCCTCAATCGGCACCTGCGCCGCAACCATGGCAGACGGAAAGCGAACAGCCCCGCCAACCAGGCAGGCAGCATGAGCACACAGGACAGCGGATTCTCCCCGGCCATACCAATGGTTACCCCCAAACATACCAACAGAAAAATGATGCTGATCCACCGCTCCGGCATGTTCACTTCTTCCTCCGGCTCGGGGCGGGGACGAAGCAGCAGACGCAACTGCTCATCAGCCCCCAGTTCTTGCTCCAGTCGGAGGCGTTCCGATTCGCTCAGGCAAACATCGTTTATCATCACCCGCGCCTCCTTTTCCGAAGATATTTCAGCATTCTCCGACACCACGCCCACACCAGTCCGGCACCCATGAACAAAATGAACAGGGGAGCTACCACTACCACAAGAGCCGTCATCAGCCACCCATCCGTCACCTGCTGCAGCCCAGTCACCCCCTCGCACACATTCAGAACACCGGTCCCGATGAATACAGCACCCACAACCGGCGAAATGACAGAGGGAAACGGCTCGGGAGCAACAAACGGAGCAGATTTCTCACTCTCGGGATCCTCCGCGGGAAGCTCCTGATACTCAGCCGCTATCTGCTGCCGCAGGATCTCCTCCACTCGCCGCACCTGCGGCACATGCAGGAACCCGCGGGGGATAAGGTGTACGCCATTCCGCGTACTCCGTTCCACATATTCCAGTACAATGCTGCCGCTGCCATCCCTCTTCTCCGTCACATCCAGAATCATGCCGGGCTTCAGCACATACTCGAACTCGACCGGCAGCAGACGAAAATCCGAGGGGCGCAGCAGCAACACCCGCCTATTCGTCAGTAGGTAGATCGTGCGGCGGTCCCGCTCCCGCTCGCGCCACGGACTGCTCACCAGACCATAGCCCACCACCCAGAAAGGCACAAGGAACAACAGAAACAGCAGCAATGCAGGATGCGCCATCCCCTCGATAAAAATCTCCCGTACTACCAAAAAGGATATAGTGGCAACCAATCCCAGCCAAAGCACCGTCACAAATGCCGTCGGGATGTATTCTTTCCTCCACAGACTGGGGCGCGGCTTACACACCAGTAGCAGCTCATCATCAGGCGGCAACACACGCTCCACCCACTCGCGATCGCGCACATCCAGCTCTGTATACGTCAGCTTCACCATTCTCAAAGGCTCGTCAGCGCGAATTCTGACAGTTATCCCCCACTCCGTCAAGCAAAAAAGAGAATTTGACTTGTCTTGCTCCGCTTTTTCCAGTATAAGGGAAATCAGATGAAATATTCCCTTCTACTCATAGCGTTTCTCCTTCTCCTTCCATCGGTTCATGCGGAGCGTTTCTATGGTCCCCACGGCTCAAATGTCGGGCGCTCGGAAACCAGCGGCAATGTGACCCGTTACTACGACCGCAATGGTTCCTACATAGGTCGGGCTGAGCGCAACGGCAGCAGCACCCGCTACTATGACCGCAACGGCTCTTACTCCGGCAGAGCAGACCACAGCGGTAGCAGTACCCGCTACTACGACCGCAACGGCTCCTACTCCGGCAGAGCCGATCACAGCGGCAGCGGAACCCGCTACTACGACCGCAACGGTTCCCATGCCGGTTCTTCTTCCCGCTGATAGCGACTTTTTTGCAAAAAAAACGCATTTTTTGCAAAAAAAGGCTTGCAATCGGATCCGGGCTCATGTATACTTGCGGCGCACCAAGTGCAAAACCCGATGCTCGGGTGGCGGAATTGGTAGACGCGCTAGACTAAGGATCTAGTGGGGCGACCTGTACGGGTTCGAGTCCCGTCTCGAGTATAAAGAGAGGGGCAGTCAGATGACTGCCGCTCTTTGTTTTGCGGCAAGCCCAAAAACAGGGCGAACACATTTTGAAGTTCCCCGCTTCGAACAATTATGGTAGAGTAAGCGCATGTTCCGTAACTTCCACACACCGCTTGCTGCCTACGGGGCTCTGCTTACCATACTCACCGCGACAGCGCAGACTCCCGCCGATCGGCACCCGATCTACGATGTAACAGACGCACACATGGCCACACTCCCCTCCAGCCCCGAGCAACTGCTGATTGCCCCCGCCGTTGACCGCAAACTGACGGCGGGAGACCCCTACCCCTTCACCCGGGAACTCAGCCCGGCTCCACTCCGACTTCGTGGCTGGCGCGGAGAGCGCTGCAGCGCACAGCTTGCTATCTCCACCGGAGGCAGCGCCGCACAACTCAAGGTAACGGCAAGCCCTCTCAGCATGAACGGACAGGAGATTGCTAGCTCTGCAAGCATGATCCGCTATACAAAGGCAGGCGGCAGCATAGTGGCCGATGTGATAGGGCATGAAAATAACTGCGAACACCCCGCAGGTACACATCGCGCCGTGTGGTTCAAGGTAGACATTCCGGCAACGGCTGCTCCCGGGCTCTACCATGGCACCGTAACGGTGACCTCCCCCGACAACAAGCCCGCGGTTCAGGTCATCGAGCTGGAGGTGGAGGATGCCACCCTGCCGCCGCCTGCTGACTGGAAGATTCACCTAGATCTCTGGCAACACCCTCAATCCGTTGCGCGCTGGCACGATGTGGAGCCTTGGTCCCCGGCCCATTTTGAGATTCTCCGCCCCCTCATGAAACGCCTGGCCCAAGCCGGGCAAAAGTGCATAACCTGTACTCTGCTGGACGAGGCATGGAATGGACAGACCTATGATTATTTCCCCTCGATGATCCGCTGGATTCGCGGAAAGGACGGGGTGATACGCTATGACTATTCCATCCTGGATGCTTGGATCACCTTCATGCACGATGAAATCGGCATTCGCGAGCAGATCAGCTGCTACTCCATGTTGCCATGGCACCTCAAGATCCGCTGTTTCGATGAGGCTCGCGGAGAAGACATCCTGTTGAACGCCGATCCTTCCACCCCGGACTTTGCCGCTCTCTGGGCTCCATTCCTGCGCGATTTCCACCGCCACATGCAGAAAAAAGGATGGGCGCACAAAACCTGCATCGCCATCGATGAGCGCCCCGATGACATGGTGCGTGCTGCCATGGAGCTCATCCGCCGGAACGCGCCCTCCTTCCGCGTGGCATCTGCCGTCGATAAACCCTCTGAGCTCACCAAAGAGGTCTACAATATCTCCCCTGTCATTACCCATGCCGGTACGGCACTCGGTTCTCTGCTGGGCGAGCGGCACGCAGCAGGCAAGATCACCACGTTCTATGTCTGTCTACACCCCCTCAGACCCAATACCTTCACCACATCCGCCCCGGCTGAGGCCGAGTGGCTGGGGCTCTTCGCCGCTGCCAATCATCTGGACGGATTCCTGCGCTGGGCATACAACTCTTGGAACCGTAACCCGCTGGAATGTACCGACTTCGTTCATTGGCCCACGGGGGATTGTTTCCTCGTCTACCCCGGCAATCGTTCCTCCATCCGATTTGAACGACTCCGCGATGGTATAGAGCAGTTCGAGAAGATCAACCTCCTGCGTGCTCGTGCCGCAGATTCCCCACAAGCTGCCGCCATTATCGACAGCATGAACGTTCGCCTCGCGGCTATCTTCACCGTGGAGCGCAGCTCCGGCCACAGTCATACCGAAGATATCCGCACCGCTCGCGACATCATTCATGAGACCCTCGCCGCCCTTCTCGCGCTCAAATGAGCACGAAGGGGCAACTTTTTTCGATTTTTGGGCCATCTTTTTTAGAATTATTCCAAAATAAACTTGACAAAGAGGTAAAAATCGGGTAAATTGAGCCCGTCCACCGGGAACGGGGACGACACACAGCACAAAAAAGATCTACACCACAAGCACCAAACTACATACACAAACATGAAAAAGTACCAGTGCACCATCTGCGGCGAAGTCATCGAGAGCGACACCATGCCGGAAGTTTGCCCCGTATGCGGGGTGGATACCTTCATCGAGATCGAGGAAGGAGCCGAGAAAGTCTATGCGGACGAGCACCGCGTGGGAGTAGCCAAGGGACTGGACGCCGAGGTTGTCCAGGGGCTTCGCGACAACTTCACGGGCGAGTGCTGCGAGGTCGGCATGTACCTTGCCATGAGCCGCCAGGCTGAGCGCGAGGGCTATCCCGAGGTGGCAGAGGCGTTCCGTCGCTACGCCTTCGAGGAGGCAGAGCACGCAGCCAAGTTCGCAGAGCTGCTGGGCGAGGTGCTGACAGACAGCACGGAGAAGAACGTGCGCATGCGCGCCGAGGCCGAGTTCGGTGCCTGCAACGGCAAACTGATGATCGCCAAGCGCGCCAAGGAGCTCGGCTATGATGCCGTACACGACACCGTACATGAGATGTGCAAGGACGAGGCTCGCCACGGCAAGGGCTTCGACGGTCTGCTCAAGCGCTACTTCGGCAAGTAAGAAGATTGTTCACCAATGCATAACGCCGGATCTCGGGCGAGCAATCGCCCGGGATTCTATTGTTTTGAGGTACGAAGCACAGCTCGACCGTCTACTGCCATGAGGGCCTGCTGAGTACCACGAACAACGATCTGCGACCGGACGGAGAGCTCCCCCTTCACCGCAACAAGCCCCTGTTGCTGCAGCCCCAGTTCAACAGGAACAAGATGAGCAGCCCCCTGCGGATCAAGCTCTACGACCATGGTCTTCCCCTGTAGGCTGACAATGGCTCCTACCGGCACGAGCAACACCCCCTTCTGACCTCCTACTCGCGCCCGGACTTTGACAAACATGCCGGGACGAAGCAGTGCTGAGGGGTTCGGCGTGCGGGCCTCCAGCATGAGCGCTCCGGTGGCGGACGAGACGGAGTTGTCCACACCTTCGATGGTGGCAGGCTGCTCATAGGTGCTGCCGTTGGGCAAGATGAGCTCCACAGTTTCCCCGGGACGCAGGGAACCATCAGTTCCGCCCTGGTTCAGCCAATCCTGAGCGCTGATGCTGAAGCGCACGCGCAAAGGATCCACTTGGCTGATCTGTACCAGGCTTCGACCATCGGGTGAGACATAGCTACCGACGTCCGCCTGAGCAAAACCAATGAGCCCGGTCGTGGGGGAACGTAGCGTGCAGTAGTCCAGATTCGTGCGCGCCTGATCCTCCGCAGCTCGGGCTGCAGCAAGCGCAGCTTGGGCAGAGAGGAGCTGCTGGCGGGCATCGGTATACGTCATGCGCGAAATCGCTCCGCTGCGAACCAGGGGCTCGTTGTAAGCGAGATGTTCGGCGGCCTCCTTCTCGGCAGCCTCCGCCTGAGCACGGCGCTGAGTAGCCTCAGCAAGTGCCTGCACGTAAAGAGTAGGCTCGATCTGGTAAAGGATCTGTCCGGCAGTCACTTGTGCCCCATTCTCAAAAAAACGCTCCTTCACATAACCGCGCACCTGAGGCTGCACATCCGTGCTCACAAGGCCATACAGCTGACCTATCCATTCGCGGTACTCGCTAACATCTCCAATCTGTGGTGCGGCTACCTGCACCACATACGTCGGCAACTGAGCGGCGGAGGGCTGTCGCCCGCCATCCTCGCCACAAGTACAGAGCAACAGTGCCGCCGCCACTACAGAAATTGTATGTATCCTCCGCTTCACGGATGGTGTGACCTCCCATCCCCCGGTCCGGCTCAAAAACAGGGAACAGCTCAGGTCCCCGGCAGACAGAACGCATTATTCATGGCTGTTTTTGCACGGCAGTAAGAATGGGACTGTCCCACCTGCTGACTATGAAAAAATCCACCCCTGACAATGAAAGTGTGAGCATATTCGGGGCGACGGATGTCGCCAGCCCCCTGCCTGCCGCCAAGATGCCGGAAGCCTCCATGCGCCCGGAGGATGCGTTCCAACTCATCCGCGATGAACTTCTGCTGGATGGCAACGCCCGCCAGAACCTGGCAACCTTCTGCCAGACTTGGGACGATCCCTGGGTTCATCGACTGATGGATATCAGCATATCCAAGAACATGATCGACAAGGATGAGTACCCCCAGTGCGCCGAAATCGAACAGCGCTGTGTTCGCATGATCGCCAACCTCTGGAACTGCCCGGCCGGAGCCTCCCCCATCGGCTGCTCGACCATAGGCTCCAGCGAGGCCTGCATGCTCGGCGGACTCGCCGCCCTGTGGCGATGGCGCGCCCGCCGACGCAAGGAAGGCAAGCCCACCGACAAGCCCAATCTCGTCTGTGGTCCCGTCCAGATCTGCTGGCACAAATTCTGCCGCTACTGGGATGTAGAGATGCGTGAGATCCCCATGAGCCACTCCGCCTACTGCATGACCACCGAGGAGGTTCTCCGCCGTGTGGATGAAAACACCATCTGCGTAGTACCCACCTTCGGCGTGACATATACCGGCCAATATGAATTCCCGGAGCCCATCTGCCGCGCACTCGATGAGCTGGCTGCCGCCGGTGGCCCCGATGTCGATGTACATGTGGATGCCGCCAGCGGCGGGTTCCTCGCCCCCTTCACAGCTCCGGACATCCCCTTTGACTTCCGACTGCCACGCGTGAAATCCATCAGCTCCAGCGGTCACAAGTACGGACTGGCCCCCGTGGGCTGCGGCTGGATCGTCTGGCGCGACCTCTGCGAACTTCCCACCGACCTGACTTTCGCCGTCAACTACCTGGGCGGCAGCGTACCCACCATTGCCCTGAACTTCTCACGACCGGCCGGACAAGTCATTTCACAGTACTACACCCTGTGCCGACTGGGTAGAGATGGGTACCGCCGCATACATGAGGCTGCCTACAAGGTCGCCGCCCACCTGCACCGTGAATTCTCCCGGCTGGGCAAGTTCGAGTTCATCGCCGTCGGCGATCCCAAGAAAGACATTCCGGCCGTGTGTTTTTGCATGAAGAAAGGGTACACCCCCGGTTACAACCTCTACGAACTCTCCGACCGACTGCGCACAAGGGGCTGGCAAGTACCGGCCTTCAGTCTGCCGGCAAACGTGGAGGACGTAGTGGTCATGCGCGTGATGGTGCGACGCGGTTTCACGATGGACATGGCAGACCTGCTCATGGCAGATGTACGGCGCTCCATCGACTACTTGCAGCACCACTCACCCGCTGAGCATGTGCAGGAGAAGGAGGCCATGACCTTCAAGCACACCTGAGAGCCCCCCTCAGCACCCGCGCGCAGCCTCCGTTCCCGAGTTCTTGCGGGGACGGAGCCCGCGGGGGTAGCAGGTAATCTGCTCCTCCTCGCGGCACTCAGCAAAAGCGAGCTCCGGCTCGTCCGGGTGCTGCCGCAGGCACTCCAGCACCCGGTTACGGGTGGCAACAGCGGCAGCCAAGGCCTCACTTTCACCACCATACTGCTTATCCGAGAAATAACGGGTGAAGTGTACCTGGTTGCGACAAAGAGTCACCCGCCACCCTTGGAAGGAAGTGAACTCGTAGGTAAAGCGCGTGATATTGCGTATCGGTTTCATAACATTGCACAACATATCACATTCATTACCAACATGCAATACTTATTAGGAGTAATACGCTCAACATAGCTTTTCAAAGGGCGTTTTATCTGCTATGCTGCATGGCGTCATGAACCTCAGATCCATCACCTTCCGCTGCTCCGCCACCCAGCTCAGCCGTGTGGCAACCGCCATGTCCGACCTTTCTGCCGAGAGCCGGACCGCCTTCATCACCTCTGCCCTCGAGGACTTCCTCGACTTCGCCGAGCAGGAGGAAATCTCCGCGCTCGATCTCTTCGCTCTCGTTGCGATGGTGGATTCCACCGGTAGCGCCATACCCTTTGCCGCTCACGCATGAACCCACTACGCACCACATGTGGCCCATCCATAGCCGTGCCCCCGCATTTTCACCATCCGTATTTTGCACCATGGCGTATTTTTTTCTTTTCTGACACGCCGTGTTAGTGTATAAATTCGGACTGTGGTACGCGCTTTCTCTCCCGTGAGCAAAGCCCACACAACAAACGTGACATAACATAACACCAAAAGATGAGCACCTCCTCTTTTTTACCGGCTCAGTACGCCCACCCGTACGAGATTGATCCCAAATACAGCAAGTCCGTGGCATACTTCTGCATGGAATATGCAATAGACAACGTGTTCAAAATCTACTCCGGCGGCCTCGGTTACCTCGCAGGCTCCCACATGCGCTCTGCCGGAGCCCTGCGCCAAAACCTCGTGGGCGTAGGTATACTCTGGTCCTACGGCTATTACAACCAGATCCGCGCTGAGGACGGATCCATGGCCGTGCAGTACCGCAAGAAGGATTACGCTTTCCTCGAGGATCACAACATCAAGTTCCTCATCCACATCTGCAACGCCCCCGTTTGGGTGAAAGCCTATTACCTGCGCCCGGAGGTCTTCGACACTGCGCCCATGTTCTTCCTCACCACTGACCTGCCGGAGAATGACGCCGTGAGCCGCTCCATCACCCAGCGACTTTACGACAGCAACCCCATGACCCGCATCTCCCAGTACATCGTGCTCGGTCAGGGCGGTGCCAGGCTCTTCGAGGAACTCGGTGTAGAACCTGAAATCTACCACATGAACGAGGCACACGCCATTGGCGCCGCCTTCAACATGCTCGCCCGCAATGGTGGCAATGTCGAGGAGGTTCGCAGGCGTTTTGTCTTCACTACACACACACCCGAGGAGGCAGGCAACGAGAAGATGGACATCAACCTCATGGCCAACTTCTCCTTCTTCGATGGGCTCTCTCTCGACCAGGTTCGCTCCATGCTCAAGCTCGATCCCAACGAGCAGACCTTCAACTACACTCTCGCCGCCCTCAGGCTCTCCCACATCGCCAACGGAGTGAGTGAGCTGCACGGTGAGGTCTCGCGCCAGATGTGGCAGGGCTACTCTGACATCTGCCCCATCACCCACGTCACCAACGCCCAGAACCTCAACTACTGGCAGGATGCCGAGCTTGCCGAAGCCTTCGCCGCCCGCGACAAACGCGCCTTCATGGATCGCAAGCGTGCCCTCAAGAAAGACCTCTTCCGCATGGTAGGAGAGCAGACCGGTCACCTCTTCGACCAGGACACGCTCACCATCGTCTGGGCTCGTCGTTTTGCTGCCTACAAACGCCCCGCGCTCATCACCGACAACCCCGTCATGTTCGAGCGCATGCTCCAGCGCACCAACCGCCCCGTACAGATGATCTGGGCAGGCAAGCCGTACCCGACCGACTTCACAGCAGTTGACATCTTCAACAAGCTCAACAAGCTCAGTGAGAAATACCCCCGCTGCGCCGTCCTGACCGGCTACGAGCTGGCGCTGTCCCGGCTGCTCAAGAACGGCTCAGACATCTGGCTGAACAACCCCGTTGTCACCCGCGAGGCTTCCGGTACCTCCGGCATGTCTGCCGCCATGAATGGCTCCATCACCATCTCCACGAACGATGGCTGGGTGCGTGAGTTCGCCCGCGATGGGCAAAACTGCTTCATGATCCCCGAGGCAAAGGCCGGGCTCTCTGCCGAGGCGCGTGACCGCTCCGACCGCGATCACTTCTACAACATCCTCGAATCGAAGGTTCTGCCCCTTTACTACGATAATCGGGATGCATGGAACGATATCGTATTCAACGCCATGGAGGACATATCCCCGGCCTTCAATTCCGATCGTATGGCCGACGAGTACTACACCAAGATGTACAACGTCTGACCGCGCTCACAGCCCCAATCATCCTCCCCCTGCCGAGTTCCTCCCGGCGGGGGGAATTTTTGTACGGCAGTCCGCGATTACTCCGCGAAATTCAGGCACTCGCGCAGCGATTTAGTACCTTTCCTGATGGCCCGCGCATCAGCAACCGGGTCAGCACTTAACCCACCATCAGCCGCCCGACGGAAGAAGTCATCGGCCAGTTTCTTGCTACGCCGAAAGAGGCCGCCGATGGCGTGCATGAGCCCACGCATGTAGTTCACCCGCGGAGATTGCCCATAGCACTCGATAAGCACCGAGAGCCACTCTGACCTTTTGCCCGTCAAGTTCGACAAGCTGCCGTCCACCAGGCGCAGGAAGATGTCGATGGCAAGCTCCTCGGAAGGAGCCAGCTGCCAGGTCATCACATAGTGGCGGTAAGCCGTAGATGGACTGCGCCGGATGACACGCCCTTCTTCATACATACGAGCGACGAAGAGGGAAACCTTCGAATGAGACTTAGCCATGAAGCGCAGGGTACTCATCACCCGGCGACGTCCTTCTGCACTGCACCTCTTCTTTTCCAATGCCTCGGATATACAGGTCTGCACCCGCTCATGCCAGGGACATTCATGAGCAGCTTCATTCAAGAGAGCATCGACCACAGCGGGGTCACTCCCGGCGCCTACTTCTGCCCAGCGCTCTTCGAAACCGGGCAGGAAAGCAGCCTGGGCCTCATCCTGCAACGCGGCATAGCACAGTGCCCCCAGCGCTACAATCTCATCGTCAAATATCTCCACCTCCAGCTCTTTCCTGTAGCGGACGGCCAAACGAAGTAACTCCTGAGTTTGTCTGATATCCCGGGGAACATACTTCCCCTCGTAGTAACAAAGCGCAAGCATGTAACAGCACGAATACTGCTCCTTCTCCACGCCGGTACGAAGTAGCTCCAGTCCACGCGCGACATCCGCCTTCACCCCGTCTCCCATCAGGTAACACTTGGCAAGAGACGCCAGAGCCTCGTCACCTCCCGCCTGTACCGCCCGGCGGAAATAGTCCGCAGCCCGACCGGAATTGCGGCGGCAGCCATCGCCGGTACTGTACATAATCCCCACATAGAATAAGCCCCGAGGATCCCCCAGATTGGCAGCCTTCTGGAAGTATTTCATGGCAAGCTTGTAGTCCTGCTTCACGCCCTTGCCATTGGCATAATAATAGGCGAGCATGAGGTTGCTTTCCGGCTCTGCCGGGTACCTTTTCTGCCAAGTTCTGGCAGCGCGCAAAGCAGCGGCATAATCCCCCATCTCCCTACAAATGCGCTCCAAAATGCGCATCACATCAGAAGGTGCATCCTTCAGATCGCACTTCTCCAGCATGTTTCGGATTTTCTCGGGAGGGTACTTATCGCGCAACAGCTCATCCGCTATCATAGCCAACCTGTAAACAGCGGTAGTACTACCGACCTCAACTGCCTGCTCCAGGTAATGCAGGCACATCTCAAGATCAACGAAACCGGGCATGCCGGGTGCATACAGGGAGGAGAGCATATTGAAAGCCTCGGCGGGATCTTCCTCGATATACTCCTTGGCCCACCTCTCCATTTTGCACCAGTCGAAATTTATATCCTCATGCTCCATCAGGTAATAGAAGAGAATATTGCGGGCATGGGGATCCCCATCTTCTGCCATCTCCACCAACCATAAGTATGATTGAGGAGAAAGTTCGTCCATGAGAAGTTCCAGCTCAATTTGCAGGATACGAGCAGTCATCTCTTCCGGTGAGACATGATCAATCATATCTCCTGCTTTTACGGGCTTGTACGGATAGGCCATATCTCAAATGTTTTCCGTATACTAACGCAGCTCTGTCAATACGTCAACACCTTTCCAGAAATTATGGATTTTTTTCAGATTTGCTGACAAATGGGGAAAGAGCCGTAATTATTTCTACCGGCATGCAACAGGTAACGCTCCGTCACACGGCAGAGAGTCTGCTGAGCCGAGGGCATATCCACCCCAAGCCCCCGGAGCCTGACTGTACTCATGGACGTGTGGCGAGGTCGCGGCTCGCGGAAGAAACTCACATGTGCCAGCAGCTGCCGCTCCACCCGAGGTACAGTACTCACGGCTCCCAGGCGAGCCGCATGCTCCAACGCCGTACATGCACAGTCATACCAGCTCATCGGCGCACCTACGGAGCATACATGCAGTACACCACTCACCCGGCGATCAGCCAGAGCCAGCACCACACGAGCAATATCCTCGGCATCCGTCGGCAGAGAAAACTTGTCTGCGATGGCCGCCAGTTCCTCTCCGGCCAAAGCCTTCCTGAGCGTAGTTTCCACAAATGATGGCAGATGGGGATTGCCACACACCCACGACACGCGCAAAATGAGAGCCTGCGGCAGAGCCTCCAGCACCTGCAGTTCCCCTTCCTTCTTGCTCTCACCATAGACATTGATCGGCTTGCAGCGCGAGCGCTCTTCCTTCAGACCGCTACGGTGCCCCTCAAGCACATAGTCCGTGGAAAGATGCACAAACCGCGCACCGGTATGCCGACAGGCCAGAGCCATGGCGGCCGGGGCCACGGCATTCACCAGATGAGCACTCAGGGGATCATCCAGACAGGCCTCCAGCCCACTGATGGCGGCGCAGTTCACCACCAGATCGGCGCCGGACCCCAGCACACAATCACTCACATACTCAGATTGCAGCAGATCACACTCAGCATGTGCCGGTGCCACAACCTGCCACCCGGTCGCCCGAGCCACCCGGTGCATGACCTGTCCCGTACGACCGGTACCGCCGAATAATAACATCTTCATACTCGCATGCTTATTGAAGGGATTTCACATCACCCATCGGGATCTGTCAATTATCCCCCGCATGAATGATATGACCATGCCCCATACTTCCCTTACTGTACAATGGGGCAATCCTTTCCACAAGTTCGGATTGTGTCAGCCACTCAACCTCTACCTGTTGAAGAACTTTCCTCACAACATCACGCATCCGTCTCCCATCAATATCGCACCCGTCAGTAACATCTCAAAAACTGAGCATATTATCATTTGTCATACATTCAAGCAGAACCGAACATAATCAAATATAGCCAAAACCCCGATATAATGCGAAAAAAAACGCTTCCACGCATGATCAAATCGTATTTTACCCCTGAAATATAGGAAAAATTGACATATTACGAAATTAGCACTTGTAAAAGATAGGAAAAGCGAGTAAAATCAACTCACCACACAAAACATATTTACCATGAAAGATCGCGCTAGTTACAGTCCGGAGGAGAAGATGAAGATCGTGAAGGCAGTCCTCTCCAAAAAGACCTCCATCCAGAAAATCGCAAGCGAGAAAAACATTGCTCCCACGCTGATCTCCCTGTGGAAGAAGCAGGCAGAAGATGCCATGATGGCCAGGTTCCAGCCGCAGCCCAAAGGCCGCCGCAAGAGTGTCCCTGCCGCCACCCAGCCGGACAGCAGCTCCCGCGCCATCAAGAATGACGCACGCAAAGCCAAGATCAAGGCAGCCCACCTCGAGGCTTCCCTCAAAGAGAGCAAGGCTCGTTGCGCCAAACTGGAGGAGCAGATCGGTACCATCGTGGCCACCCTCGGCTGCAAGATGGTGAAGGTTCGTACCCCCCGCAAAAAGAGCAAGAACTGAGAGCTGATCATCTCATCTGTCACGCTTTTTTCGGCATATTCTCTGCCCCGCAAATGAAAAAGGCAGAGAATGTGCCGTTTCTGCATCTACATAACATCCATTTCACGAAAGTTTGTGTCATTATATCTCATTTAGGATAGACATTGCCGACAAGTCTCGTAAAATAGAGCAAACGTCAGTTTGTCCCCGCATCGCCCTGTTGAGGGGGCGCCTCTGACCTTCTTCACAAATCAGCATCACAATGAAAAAACAGCTCAAAGAATGGACCCACCGACTGGGAGCAATGGCTCTTACGGCTGCCGCTGCCCTCATGTCGTGTACCACCGTCAGCCATGCAGCGCCCGACTATGATCAGATAGGTAAACAGTTCTCTCTGGTTCTTCAGAATGTCCATTTCTCTCGCACTCGTTTCTCCATGGATCTTTATGAGAAGTTCCTGGAATGTTATCTTCAGAACCGGGATCCTCAGCACCTGTACTTCACCCGGAAGGATGTAGAGGAACTGCGAGCCAAATATGCCGGCTCCTTCGGAGATTATCTGCTCGCCGGAGAAACCCGCACCCTTGCCACGGAACTATACGAGGCATACTCCACCCGCGCCCTTGCCCGCATAGCGGAGGCAGAGAAGATGCTCAAGGAATACGGCAACCAGCTCCCAACCTTCGACAGCGACCGCACCACTCCCCGCTCCCGCCGCAAACTGCCCCGTGCAGCCAATGACGAGGAGCTTTCGCAAACCTGGCGCGACATGGTGGATGACATGGTACTCACCGAAGTCATCCGCCGAGAAAACGTTGCTCGCCTGGCTGCGGAGAAGGGCAAGCCCGATCCGAATGCAAATGAGCTCCCCGTGACGGAAAAACTTCAGGCTCGATTCAAGCGCCTACGCAATGAAGTGCAGGAGGCGGATGTCGAGGATATGGTGACGGCTCTGTTGAACGCCGTAGCCCTCTCCTATGACCCCCACAGTGATTACATGGGAGCCCGCGAGGAGCAGCGATTCAAGGACATGATCAAAGCCTCCATCGTTGGCATCGGCGCCCAGCTCCGCGAGGACGATGATGGTTCCACGCGCATCGAGGGCATCGTCAAAGGCGGTCCGGCCGCCAAAAACGGGCAGCTTAAGCTCGGTGACCGCATCGTAGCCGTGGATTCCACAAATAGTGGTCAGTGGACAGACATCATGTACCTGAGCATCGATAAGGTAGTGGATCTCATCCGCGGCCAAAAGGGCGTGTCCGTCAAACTCCGCGTACTCGAGGCCGAGAGCGGAGAGCAGAAGGAAGTTGTCATCGTGCGCGATGAAGTTCCCATGTCCGAGTCTCTTGCCAGTGCGAAAATCATCGACATCCACAGAAAGGGCGAGACCCCCTATCGAGTGGGCATCCTCACCCTGCCCACCTTCTATATTGACTTGGACAGCGGTGATGTACGCTGCGCTGCCGATGTGAAGAAACTGCTGCGCCGCATGAACCAGGAGAAGGTGAAGGGGCTTGTGGTTGATCTGCGCTTCAACGGCGGTGGTTCCCTGGATGAAGTCCGCAAGATGGTTGGGTTCTTCACCGGTGCCGGTCCCGTGGTACAGGTGCGCGACTCCCGCGGCCATGTGGAGCGCCTGACAGTAAGCGGTCGTCCGCTCTTCACCGGCGATGTGGTCGTCATCACCAACAAGTTAAGTGCCTCTGCCTCCGAAATTTTCGCCGGAGCCATGGCCGACTATGGTAGGGCCGTCATCGTGGGCGATGAGTCCACCTTCGGCAAGGGCACGGTGCAGATCCCCCGCAGCCTGGCGGACTACCTGCCCTACTTCGCCTCCCGCGAGGGCTGCGGCATGATCAAGGTAACCATCCAGAAGTTCTACCGCATCAACGGTGCCTCCACCCAGCTGAAGGGTGTGGCCAGCGACATCGTACTGCCCATGTCCACGGCAGCACTTCCCATCGGTGAGGGAGAGCAGGACTACGCCATGCCCTACGATGAGATAGCCCCTGCCGCGCACTATGTGAAAAACCCGCGTATTGCCCGCATCCTCCCCGAATTGCGTACCCGCAGCGCAGCCCGCGTGGCTGCCGATAAGGACCTGCAGTACAGCAAGTGGTACATCGATTATCGCCGGAAGATCACCACAGAGAACCGGGACTCCCTCAACAAGAGCATCCGCATGGCTGAGGACGCCCGCCTGCGCGAAATTCAACGCAGCAACAATGAGGAGCGCAAGGTTCGTTACGCTCGCATGGAAGAGGAGGACGCCCGCGACTTCACCATCTACCGCCTGACCCTCGATGACGTCAACCGCGACACTCTGCCCCTCTCCTGCAAAGAGGACAGTGATAAGTACATAGAGGAAGCCGAAGATCCCGAAGAAGCCCTGGAGGACGACATCGATTATCCCTCCAATCTCGATCCCATCCTGCGTGAAGCCCTCTACATCGTGCGCGACATGATGGAGCTGCCCTGATCGCCCCCCATCAGGTCCCCCCATCACCGGAGAGCCCATTCAACCACAGCCACAGGCAATATGAGTTGAGTGGGCTCTTCAACTTTCCACCCCATCCCCCCGGTCATGACCAGCGCCAATTCCCGCCTCAGCGAACTACCGGCAGAATCCCTGCCGCGCGAAAAGCTACTCCGCGAAGGTCGCAGCAACCTCAGCGATGAGGAACTGCTGGCTATCTTCCTGCGCACCGGATTGCCCGGCTGCAACGTACTGGAACTTGCCCGGCGGCTCAAACAGGCTGCCGGCTCACTGGCAGCACTCGGTGGCATGGAAGCCACCGACATCGCCAAACTGCACAAGGGAATAGGAGCGGCAAAGGCCGCCACCTTGGCAGCGGTGTTCGAACTGGGACAACGCGCCGCGCGCGAAGGCGTAGTGCGCGAGAGCATCCGCACGGCACGGGATGTGTACAACCTGCTGGTAGGAGAACTCCGCTTCGAAACCCAGGAAACAATGGTTCTGCTTCTACTGGACAACAAGCGCCGGCTCATCCGCAAAGAGCGCATAGCCATGGGAACCCTCACCCGAGTACTCGTACACCCCCGCAACGTGTTCGGACCGGCCATGCAACACCACGCAGCCCGGATCATCCTTGCTCACAACCATCCCAGCGGCAACACCGCCCCCAGCAACTGCGACCTGGAGCTCACCCGTGCCATTCACCAAGCAGCCGAAGCCCTCTGCATACCCCTGCAGGATCACATCATCATCGGCGCCCCCACGGCGGAACGCCCACAACCATACTACAGCTTTGCCGAAGACGGACTGCTGAACTGACATCCCACAGGCATGAAAGATCATCACACGCACCATCACAACCCCGCCGGCGGCACCCTCTGTGCCGTCACCCGGAACGACTGGGAACGAATAGCAGCCACACCGGACATGACCCCGGCCTTCGGCGTACACCCCTGGCACGCTCATGAGGTCGATCCGGCAGAACTGGCCTTTGAGCTCGATGACTGGCTGGTTCGTTATCCACTGGCAGAGGTGGGAGAGACCGGTCTGGATGGCTCTGAGCGCCACAAAGCCACACTGGATCAGCAGCGGCTCCTACTGCACATCCACTTGGGAGCAGCTTTCCGCCACGACCGGCTAGTACACCTCCACGGCGTGCAAGCCCGGGCCGAGTTGCTGAGTATTCTCCGCGAGCGCGCGAGGTGCAACACCCTGCCACGCGTGCTGCTCCACGCCTGGAACGGTCCCATCGAAATGGCCCGCGAATTCCTGGCTCTGGGAGCTATTTTCAGCGTAGGAGCCCGCGAGCTCAGCCATTCCCGAGCCGAGGAGCGCTACTCACGCATACCGGAAGGGCGCCTCTTCCCCGAGAGCGACGACTCCCCGTCCGACTGGCCACGCACCTTGGCCCTTTACCGACTTCTGCGCCGCGGGCTCAGCTAACGGCGCGACCAGCCCTGCTCGGCATTACTCAGGCAGGCGGATGGGGAACGGCTCCAGTCCGCTGGCCATGGGCGGCAGCGCACCATTCAGGTAGTTGAGCACCTTGTAGTGCAACAGAGCGCATTTGTGGCCGTAGCGGGGATCATCCGTCAACAGATAGTTCACTAGCACCCAGGCGGGAGTCATTCCATTGCGGTACTGCTCACCCTGTACATGGAAGGAACGCAGTCCCAGCGCATAGAGCGCCCGTAAGCGCTCACGGCTCAGGCTGTTGCAGGGTGTACCGGGGGATGCCAGCAGAGTCTCAGCCTGCTGACGTCGCTGTACCTTGTAATTGAAATCATAGGGGCGCACCCTCATCTGCGCCAGCAGCAAAAGCAGAGCTCCGTGAGCAGCGCGGCTACCGGTACGGCAAAGATCATTTACAACCACCGTGCAACGCTCCGGGTGAGCCAATGCTCGCACCAACCGCCCATCCTCCGGCCCCCCGGGATAGAGCTGCACCTCATCGTACACCTGTAACAAACGATTGTAGAAATCGGCGTCCGGCTCCGCCTCCTCGCAGACGGCTCGGTTCATGTGCGCGATGAGCCGCAGCCCGGGAAATTGGCGCCGCAGAACCAGTGCCACTCTGTCATCCGCCACGCACACACTATTGCGACCGGTCGGATTGTGCCTCAACAGCTCATCCGTCAGAAACAGCCCGAACCCATCCTCCAGCATGGCCCGAGCTACATAGGGATTGTCAAAGTTCAGACACAACGGCTGCCGGAGAACCTCGGCGTGCGACAACATGCGCAGATACCCCGTAGGAGTAGTCATGGGGCGCTGCTCTGCCCAATCCAAGCTCCAAGCACAAGCCGGAGTGGCATGCAACATCTCCAGGGATCGGATGCCGCTCATCTCACGAGACACACCCTCACAAAGCTGGAGCATGGGCTGCCCGTGCAGCAATCCTCCACCCACACTCCACCGGGAGTGTGGCAGGTAATCAGCAGTCAGAAAATCAGTATTCATGCCTCAATGGTAAGTGGGGTAAAACTCTCCAGAAATGCCGTCCCAAGGCTCATCTGCAAGCACCCGGTCGGATCCTCCGGCAGCATGAAGCGCAGCAGGTCATTGATGAGCGGCAGCGCGTTCGGGTGCGCGCGCCCTTGCAGCTTAAACTTCCGGAATCCCATGTCGTAAAGCCGATGGATCTCCGGAGTCGTCAGAGCTGCCACCCCCACCCGGGGATCGGTGAGCATGGCAGGCAGATTTCTGCAGCCATTGCGCTCCAGCGCCTTGTAAAATTTTGACGTATCGTAACCATCGATATCGTACGCCTGCTCCGACATGGTAGTGTAGTGGTAGGCGCGCATGGGACAGTTACGCATGCAGTATTCATTGAGGATAAGCTCATAGCGATCCTTATCCTCCAATTTCTCAAGCAGATCAAAGTTGAACACATCATCAGGATGAATCATCACCTTGTCATATTTCTCAGCCAAGCGCAGGTAGGCCCCCAACTTCCCGCGCCCTCCATCGCAGGTAATACGCAGAATGGAAGATACCGTGGAGAGCTGAGGATAGTTCTTCTTCACATGCTCGTAGAGGACATCCGAACCGATGATGACGGCATGGCGTACCTTCCGGTTACAGTGAGCGGCAAAGGTTCCCAGCAACCTGTTCCCCAGCACATTCGACATATCGGCAGGCTTCAGCCCGGGATTGGTGAATGTAAGATCAACGGGGATGGAGCGCTTGATGTAGGCAGCGGCGGCGGCATCTATTTCCTCGCTCCTTCTCATGAGCATACTGAGCACACGACCACAATTCCACCGGAAAAGCGGAGCCCCGTGTACCACGGCAAAGGGAACATACCCGAGCTTTTCTCGACAGAAATCGTGAAAACGCAGCAGAACGGCATCCTTCGCAAAAGCGCCGGAGACATCCCACTGAGCCTCCGGCCACTTCAACATCTCGCGCATATTGGTCATCACCCTGCAATCTACCATCTGCCAACCACGGCGTCAAGCCCACGCCAAGCCATACCTGCAATTTAACATCTATTCCTTACTGTCATAAAAGGTGCTACCGGAGCAGTCGGCACACACTTGCTGCTTGCAGGTACAGGAAGGCTCTGATAGAATGCGTGCCATGAGCAAACAGCCCGCAGCAGGACAGATGGCAGGATGGCGCATGCCCGCCATTGCGCTGTGCGCGGTACTGGCACTCTGGGGACTGGGGTGGAGCGCCTGGCACATCGCCACAGAAGGTCCGGGAGTACTGGGGGTGAACAATGCCGTACCCTGGGGCTGGGATATCGTCAACTTCGTGTTCTGGATAGGGCTGGGACATGCAGGCACCCTCATATCTGCCGTGCTTCTGCTCACGGGCAAGAGCTGGCGACTGGGGATAGCCCGACACGCTGAGCTGATGACCCTGTGCGCGGTCATCACGGCAGCTCTGTTCCCACTTGTACATGTGGGGCGAGCGTGGATGCTGTGGCAGGCAGCCCCCCTCCCCATGGCCGGGGGAGTGTGGCCAAACCTGGGTTCAGCCCTCATCTGGGACAGCGCGGCAATCAGCAGTTACCTGTTACTCTCACTCCTGTTCTGGCTCATGAGCATGTGGGGAGAAAACGCCCCTGCTCCTCTACGCCCGCTTTGGGCACGCAGCTGCCTGATGATGGCCGCCCTGCTCACCCCCCTTGTCGTCACGGTTCACAGCGTAGTCGGCTGTGACTTTGCACTGACATACCGCTGGTACGAACCCATCATCCCGCCCTACTTTGTCTGCGGGGCCCTGCTCTCGGGCATGGCTGCGGTACTACTTATCGCGCTTTGCCGCCACAGCAGCCGACGGCTCCTTGACAAGCTGGCTCGGCTCATGGTGGCTCTGGCCCTGAGCATGGGACTACTCTATGGTCTGGAGCTGTTGCGTACCCCCTCCCACTGGGGGGCGGATTATGCCCTGCTGCTCGTGCTCAATGTAGCCCTACCCGCACTTCTGCAATTCCGCCGACTTCGCAGCAATCGTACAGTACTCGCCCTCGTAAGTACAGCGGTTCTCATCGGCATGTGGCTGGAGCGAGAACAGCTCATCATCGGGCGCTCCCTTCTGCTGACCGGTGCGGACTACCACCCCACCCATACAGACATCGCCATGCTCCTCGGCAGTGCCGGGCTCTTCCTCACGCTCTACCTCAGTATAGCCCCGCACATGCCGCAGGAAAAACTCGACCCGCTCTCCTTCAACCGGCTCCCCTGCACCACCGCCCCCACCTTTGCAGCAGCCACAGGAGCTGCGATCGGAGCTCTTCTCTGCGTACTGTGGGCCTACGGCACCCAATGGGCCGATACCGCAGGAGTGCTCAGCTCCCGCCCGCACGGCTGGAGCTACTGGTGGCCCTCTCTGCTGGTTTGTACCCTTCTGGGTGGAGGACTGACAACCTTTATTCACTTCCTCGTCCAATACCGCCGCGCATGAACCACACCGCTCTCATCATCGGACTAACGGCAGCCACCCTCATGACAGGGATCGCTTGGCGCCTGGGTGGCGACTCTGCGGGATTACCCGGTCAGCTCATTTTCGACACCCCTCGGCAGCCACTACTCACCCGCCGCCCCCACCCGGCAGGCACCATCCCCTTCGGGCAGTCGGAACGAACAGCCCCCACCGGTCGGGAGCTCTACACCCGACACTGCGCCCATTGCCACGGGCAGAACGGCGATGGGCAAAGCTATGTGAGCCACTACCCCGGCATGTCGGCTGTGGGAAATCTCCAAACAAACGAACGAAGCAACGACGAGCGCTATCTCATCCTACAGGAAGGACGTGCCGCCATGCCTGCCTTCCGACATAGGCTCAGTCCCGCTGAGCTCAGGGAACTTCGTACTTTCCTCCCCACCCTCCTGCACCAACCATGAATAAACGTGTATTCCTCGTCCTGCTTGTTTTCTTCCTGCTGCTGGCTGCCATGTCCAACCAGCATGTCCAGAATGGTGCTGCCCTACTCGGTAACGGACAGGTGCTTGGGTTCATCCCCCTGTGGAAACTTTACAACGTGCTGCCTGCCGGGATCTTCGCGGCCGGAGTATGCACAGCAGCCCTCGGTATGGGAGCTGAGTTCTGGCGAGCGCTACTGACGCTCTGTGGCGCCACCTGGGCACCGCGGAACACCCTCGACCGACTGGCAGACGCGGGGTTGTGGTGCGGCTGGGTCACACTTGCCGCCTGTATAGGCGCCCTCGGCTGCATATATCATCCCCTCTCCGTCGGAACTCCCACAGCGGACAATCCCTCCTTCTACGACCTCGAACATTATCGGCTCGTGCTCCTGATCGGAGCCGGAGTCATGCTCCTGTGCCGACTGCTCAGCCGAAGTCGCGGGGCATGGCTCACTCTTCACATCACCATACTCACGGCGGCAACCGCTCTTGTCTGCGGACAGTACTGGTGCAGAACAGCGAGCATCAGCTTCTTCGGTACAGTCCTCCTACTGCCTTGGGCTGTGCTGATGTGCCACCCCGGCAAACTCTCCCGCCAACAGTACTACATGAGCTTGGCAACCATTGCCATGGTCCTCTACGGACTGAGCTTTGCCCCCACCATCATCAACTACGTCACAGATGTCGATCCCCTCATCGGCAACTACTCCCTCCGACAAAGTGCCATCAACGCCCTGCTGCCGCTTGCAGCTCTGCTGGCTGCCCTCATCCTTCGGCCCCTGGGCCTGCGGCACAAAGCCTGGATGCAGTGGTGCCTGGGTCTGCTCATGCTCCTGTGCTGCCTGAGTTCGATCTGGTACTTCGTAGTGGCAGGTGCCGCCGGAACGCTCCTCGATGAGCACCTCTCCCTCGCGGTAGGCTGCTTTCTGGTGCCACTGTTCTGTGTATCCGGCCTGTTTTTACTGAGGCTCCGAGTAACCGCCCCCACGAAAAAACAGGAAAATTAAGCCTGACCTGCATTCCGTGATTGCATTCCCTCATAAAAAAGAGTAGAATGCAGCCAGTAGTTCTGTAATTTTTCACATCCTAACTCATTACTTATGGCAGCTCCCAAACTCAAAGTCAACGCGCCGGCTCCGGGCTCCCGCCCCAAACTGGCTGTAGCAGCCGCTCCGGCAAATCGTCCGAAGCTCAACATCGGCGCCGTCTCCGGCAAGCGCCCCACCCTTAAGGGGGCTGATGGTCAGACCATCAAGCCCAAGGCAGCACCGGCACCGGCCGAAGAACCGATCCCCGTAGCAGAACCTACGCCGACCCCGGCTCCCGAGCCCGTTCCCGCCCCCACACCTGAGCCCATGCCTGAACCGACACCCGAAGTTACCCCCGAACCGGAAGTGAACGATGAGGCCGCCGCTCAGGCCGAAGCCGAGGCCGCTGCTCAGGCTGAATATGAGCGCCAAATGGAAGAGTACAACCGTCAGATGGAGGAATATAACCGGCAAATGGCTGAGTACGAGGCTCAGCAGGCTGCCGCTGCCGCCCCGGCAGAGGAAGCCCCTGCCGAAGAAGCACCGATAGAGGAAGCTCCGGCTCCCGCTGCTGCCCCCTTACCTGCCGCCCTCAAGAAAAAGAAGAAGAAGAAAGCTCCCGCTCCGGCTGCCGAAGAAGAAACGGAGGAGTACACCGGCGAAGAAAGCGGCATGAGCGAAGAGCAGCTCTCCGCCCGCGATGCCTATCTCCAGCAGCTCCAAGTCCTGGCAGATAAAAAGCCCTTCCACAAGACCCCCCTCTTCCTTGCCATCATGGGCGGTCTCGTAGCTCTCGGCATTGGTTGCTTCTTCTATGCCTCCAGCGTGAACGCCGAACGCGAGGCCCGTAAAGCCAGAATCGACGCCACCAACGCCATCCTTAAGCGAGCCTACGAAATCAACAAACTCCAGATCGAAACCCTCGAGGACGCCAAGGCCAAGAACTTCACCGTTGTCTGCAGCAAGCAGGATGCTCAGGATCTCCTCAACATGATCGTTGATCCCTATGCCAAGGACGAGTATGGTCGCCCGGCCTATGGCGCCAACCCCAAGGCAACATCCCAGCTCGCCTGTCTGCTGCTGGGTCTGGCCTCTGAGCTCGATCCCGCCATCGACGCCCTCATCTTCTCCACGCTCGACAAGCACGCTCCCACCATGGATCCCGCCATCTTCCGCACCCTCGTGCAGCGCATGGCCATCTCCAACAACAAGGGAATCAACAGCAAATTCCGCAAGCTGGCCGATGCCGTAACTCAGAAACCCAAGTGGCCCAAGAAGAGCCTCATCCTCTCTCATATCTGGGAGAGCATGGGTCTGCGCGTCACCGAGAAAGACATCCCCGACATCATCAATCTCCTCAAGGATGATACTCTGGATGACACCCTCGCCAATGCACTCGCCATCTGCCTGAACAATATCATCACCCTTGAACAGGATTCCGCCAAGAAGCAGGAACTCGGTGACACCATCTTCGATACCCTGCCCGAGAAATACCGCGAACGCCTGCAGGGTACTCTGGGACGAGCCTGCTCGCCCAAGGCCCTCGAGTTCTACAAATCCGAGGCAGAGGATCCGAACAAGTGGCATGGTTCCGAGGTATTCTTTGCCAGCTACGGCAGCGACGATATCGTACCCTATCTTCTCGAGCTCAAGGCCAAGGCTGAAGCCATGGTCGAAGAAGCCGGCGAAGACAAGGCCGAGCTCCGCAAGGCCAATGCCTACCTGAAGACCGCCGAGTTCATGATCTCCGGCATCGTCGGCCAGAACCGCGCCCGCAGTTCCGAGGAAGCCGCCGAACTCATCACCCTCGTCTACGACAAGATCAACATCGACACCTCCGGCTATGCCGACACCGAGGAAGGCTCCGAGGAACGTGCTGATATGGACAAGTGCTTTGCACAGAAGGAGCGTCTCATCAACACCCTCTCCCTCATGGGGGATCATGAGTGGGTCGTGGAGTGGCTCAACAAGCTGCGCGATGATTCCGATCCGGACATCTCCAACAAGGCTCGCCTGGCACTCGAAAAGGTGAAGGAAAACGCCGCACAGGATGCCGCCATGCACGCCAAATACAAGTCCCGCGACAAGGAATAATCCCCCATTTCTCCGCAGGTTACACCTGTCACCGCAATTTCCGGTCCCCGATTGTTCTCCGCAATCGGGGACTTTCTTCCTCCCTTCATCCCATACAACTCCCGACAAAATGTGGCAGCAAGGCAGAAAAATAGCATTTTGGGCTTGCAATACGGAACGATTTGTGTAAAATCTGCTGCGTCATCCATGACATCGAGCTGTAGCGCAGGCTGGTAGCGCGCTTCGTTCGGGACGAAGAGGTCGCAGGTTCGAATCCTGTCAGCTCGACTCACAAACCCGCAGAATGTTGTTGGCATGTGCAAGCAGCGTTCAGATTTGGTGCGGTGCCCGCCTGCTGTTTGTGCAGAGTCGGCATGATCAGGTTGCGGAGCGGGTTCCCCCATGGGCTCTCTCCATCCGTGGACGCCCTTCGACAATTCTTTTTTCACCCACATACCTCAATACTATGTCCGGTCATAACAAATGGTCCAAGATTAAGTTCACGAAGGCTGCAGCCGACGCGAAGAAGGGCAAGATTTTCGCCCGATTCTCCCACGAAATCACCCTGGCGGCCAAGAGTGGTGGAGGCGATATCGACACCAACCCCCGTCTGCGCGCCGCCATCGAAGGTGCCAAGGCTGCCTCCATGCCCAAGGATAACATCGACCGCGCCGTGAAAAAAGGCACCGGTGAACTTCAGGGAGAGACCATCCAGGAGATCACCTACGAAGGCTATGGACCTGCCGGTACGGCCTTTATCGTGGAAGTCGCCACGGACAACACCAACCGCTGCTCCTCCGAAATCCGTACCATCTTCTCCAAGAATGGCGGCAACATGGGTACTCCCGGCTCTGTAGCTTACCAGTTTGACCGCAAGGGCGAAGTCACCGTCAACGATCCCTCACTCGATGAGGACAGCGCCATGGAGCTTGCCATGGACTGCGGAGCCGATGAGTTCGAGGAAGGCGAGAACGAAGGCGAGTGGGCCTTTACCTGCGGACCGACGGACGTGCAAGCCGTCTCCGAAGCCCTCACCGCCGCCGGAAAAAGCGTAACAGGCATGAAGCTCATCTCCGTTGCACAGAACCCGACTGACATCACGGATCTGGCCACCGCTCAGAAGGTCATGCGCCTCTTCGAGCGCCTGGACGATTATGATGATACGATGAACGTATTCTCCAACTTCGAGATCCCCGAAGACATCCTCGAGCAGCTGTAATTCCTGACAGCCCGGCTCATCCCCCCCTTCATGCGGGAGCGGGTGGGAACTCCAACATCCCCCCCCTCCCCACTGCGGGAACCGATCATTGATTTGCGACCCCCTTACGCACCATGAGTGCAACGGAAGATAATAACCGCCCCGTCAGAACGCGTTTTGCACGTCCGCACCGCAACGATTCCGATCGCCACGCACAGCCTCACAGCCACCGCTCTCGCCGCGATTTCGGCACCAATAGCAGCGACCAACGCAAGGGACGCAATCCTAATTACTCCCAGCGCTCACGCCAGCAAAACGCACCGCGCCGCGAAAAAATTGAGCCCATTCCCAAGAACGGGCGCGCGTATGTACCTGTGGGCGAGCCCGAAGAACTTACCGGCTTGCTGGAAATCACAGCCAAGGGGTTCGGCTTCATCCGTGTACCCGAGAACAACTGGGCTCCCTCCAACCAAGCAGTCTATGTGCCGGCTGATCTCATTGCACAGTACCACCTGCGCCCCTATGTACAGCTGACCGGTATGGCCCAGCGCTACGAACGTGGGCACCAGCTCATCTCCATCACCTCCATCAACGGACTGCCCCCTCAGCAGGCTATAGAGGCCCCGCACTTCGATGACCTGAAGGCAGTCAATCCCTGCCAGAGGCTCTCCTTCGAGACGGACGCAAAACACTTCACCACCCGCACACTCGACCTCATGGCTCCTGTAGCTCGTGGTCAGCGCGGTCTTATCGTAGCCCCGCCCCGCACCGGCAAAACCACACTCCTGATGGACATAGCCCAAGGTGCGATGAAGAACTATGGCGAGGAGCTGCACCTGATGGTACTTCTGGTAGATGAGCGCCCGGAAGAAGTCACGGAGTTCAGCCGCAGTTTACCCGGCGCAGAGATCTTTGCCTCCAGCAATGACAGCAACGTAAAGGAGCATTGCCGCATGGCAGAAATGTGCATAGAGCGCGCCAAGAGACTGGTCGAGAATGGTCGTCACGTCCTCATCCTCATGGACTCCATCACCCGCCTCGCCCGTGCCTACAACAATGCCGAGCGCGGCAGCGGTCGCACCATGAGCGGCGGTATCGATGCCCGAGCCCTCGAAACCCCTCGCCGCCTCTTCGCCGCCGCGCGCAACACCCGTACCGCAGGCTCCCTCACCATTCTGGCAACCGCTCTCATCGAGACCAACAGCCGAATGGACGAACTGATTTTCCAGGAGTTCAAGGGAACCGGCAACATGGAACTCGTCCTCAGTCGCCGTATAGCCCAGCTCTACATCTACCCGGCAGTCGACATCAACAAGAGCGGTACTCGTCGCGAGGAACTCATCCTCCCGGACTGGATGCTTGCCAAAATCCAGCTCATCCGCCGAGCACTGGCCAATCACAAGCCGGAGGAAGCCATGGAGCGCCTGCTCTTCTTCATGCGAAAGTTCCCCAACAACGCGCAGATGCTCATGGGGCTTAAGTCCCGCGGCTGATTTTCCCCTCTCATACCCGGCGAACCTCGAATGGTTCGCTGTTTTTCTCTCCCCGATGCTCGAAGAATTCATCAGTCAGATCTTCAGGGAAATCGTTTTAGCAGTAGTCTACTTCGACAGCCCCTCTCAGCTCAAAACGGCAGACAGGCACATGCTGGAGCGCAGAACAGCCCCCTATCGTACCCCGGTCGTCCTAACCTACGTCCTGTTGATTGTGCTGCTCATCGGGCTTAGCCTGTGGGTCATCATATCCCCGCAGCTCCCCCTGCCAACCGCTCCATCATTCATTGTCGGGCTTCTTCACTTCACCCTTGGTGTTCCCATGGTAAGCGCCCTGATTGGTCTTCTACGTCCCGGAAAATGGAAGTTTGCGGACTTTCATGCCGCCTGCGCAGGGATGGTCGGTCTCGGACCTCAGGGTTTTGGCGTGGCTCTGCTACTGCTGCACCTGTTGCTGCTGCTCATTTTCTGCATCAGTACTTCGGTCTGAGCAAAAAAAAGCGGGCCATCAGCCCGCAATGTAAATAGAATCAGCTGTAGAACAGATCAGTTCAGACGGAACGTAATCCGCGCCTTGGTCATATCGTAGGGAGAAACTTCGATCTTCACCCGATCACCCACCACCAGGCGGATGAATCGCTTGCGCATCTTGCCGGAAATGTGAGCCAGGAACTCATGACCACTAGGCACCCTTACGCGGAACATCGTACCGGCGAGCACGGCAGAAACCACACCCTCCATTTCGATCTCTCCCTCACCATCATCCTCGACGGTCTTCTTCTGCTTGACGGGAGTGGAGTTGGCGGGACGAGCACCACCGCGGGCATTGCCGCCACGGGGAGCATTATTGCGCTGCTGCGGTTTACCACCGCGATTATTGGGAGGATTAGCCATTATGATTGATATGGGTTAAAAAGCGCAGTACATACATGCAGAACCGCGCGCGGGTAGTTTATAGTGCAATCGACATCTTTGCAAGCGTTTTTTACTCAATTTGAATAAAAAAATGAAAAAAAATGACTGAATTCAGAAAAAGCGATTGACAAAAAGGCACAAAAAGTGTAGAGTAGCCGCCCCGAACTAAGAGGTTCGTTGGCGAAAGCCTAAACAGGAAATTAAGAAATCATCATGAAAACCTTCTCTGCCAAAGCCCAGGATATTGAGCGCAAGTGGTATGTGATCGATGCAGCCGACAAGGTGCTCGGTCAGCTCGCTGTTGAGGCAGCAAATCTGCTGCGCGGTAAGAACAAGACCATCTTCACCCCCCACGTTGACTGTGGTGATTATGTCATCGTTGTGAACGCCGACAAGGTGGTGCTCACCGGTAACAAGGAGCGCGCCAAGATCTACACCCGCTACACGGGCTACGTTGGCAATCAGGTTGTAACCACCCCCGCCAAGCTGCGCAAGACTCATCCCGAGCGCATCGTTGAGCACGCCATCCTCGGTATGGTACCTCACACTCGCCAGGGGCGCGCCCAGGCTGTTCGTCTGAAGGTATATGCCGGTGCTGAGCACCCCCACGCTGCTCAGAATCCTACTGTTGTTACAATCGCCTAACCCATTTCTTAAATCATGAGCTCTACAACTCCGTTCAACGCTACCGGTCGCCGCAAGGAGGCTATCGCTCACGCTTGGCTCACCCCCGTCGAAGAGGGTAAGTCCGGCAAGATCACGATCAACCGCCGCGGTTTCGAGGAGTACCTTCCCACCGATGCCCTGCAGAACGTCGTCCTGCAGCCCTTCTATGCCACCAACACCATGAAGAAGTACGATGTCCGCATCGTCTCCAAGGGTGGTGGTATCCACGGCCAGACCGGTGCCATGAGCCTGGCTATCGCACGCTCCCTCGTCATGATCAACGAGGAGTACCGCGCTCAGCTCCGCGAGCAGGGTCTCCTTACTCGTGACTCCCGCATGAAGGAGCGCAAGAAGGCAGGTCGCCCCGGCGCCCGCAAGCGCTTCCAGTTCAGCAAGCGCTAATCGCGCCCGGCTTTCAGCCACCCCTCTTTTTTCCAACAACGCCACGCAGCCAAGGCTGCGTGGCGTTTCTATTACCCCCTCATCGGCCCCCGGGAAAATCTTTTTCCCATGGATTTGCTTACATGATTTGAGCTTGACATCGCGCGTGCGCGTGCTAGGATGACGTTACTTATGACGGAAGAAACCCTTCTCAAGATATTGGAAACGGACGCCCGCCTGAGCGACCAGCAGATTGCCGACCGCCTGGGCGTGAGCGTTGCTGAAGTTGCAGCAGAGCGAGCTACCCTGGAAAAAGAAGGGCGCATCGTTGGTTATCAAACCATTGTGAATGACGACCGCGTGGGGGTGAGTGCCTTCATAGAGGTCAAGTGTACCCCGGAGCGCGGAGGCGGTTTCGACCGTCTGGCAGAGCGCATATCCCGCTTCAATGAAGTACGCAGTTGCTACCTGATGAGCGGAGGTTTTGACCTGCTGGTTCAGGTGGATGCCGCGGACCTGCTGGCCGTAGCCCGATTTGTAAGCGAGAAACTCGCCAGTCTGCCGGGCGTGCTCTCCACAGCTACACACTTCCGCCTGAAAACCTATAAACTCAACGGACTGCACTTCACGGAAGAACCCAGTCACCAGCGCATCAGCGTAGCTCCCTGAACCTTTACCCCACTCTCTTTCTCATATTATCATGGACTGGAACCGTACTCTTGCCAGACAAGTCGTTGATCTTCCCCGCTCCGGAATCCGCGAATTCTTCGATCTTGTCACCGGCAGTAAAGACATCATTTCCCTTGGCGTAGGTGAACCCGATTTCGTAACTCCCTGGAACATCCGAGAGGCAGCCATCACCTCCCTGGAGAAAGGTCACACCACCTACACCAGCAACTATGGGCTCGAAAGCCTCCGCCGCGCCATAGCCCGCTATGTTGAGAACTTCTTCCACATCTCCTACAACCCATTGGGAGAGATTCTGCCGACTGTCGGCGTAAGCGAGGCCATCGACCTTGCCCTACGCTGCCTTCTCAACCCCGGCGACGAAGTACTCTACCACGAGCCTTGCTACGTCAGTTACGCCCCCTCGGTGCTTCTGGCCTATGGCATCCCCAAACCGGTGGAAACCGGCACAGATGACCTCTTCGCGCTCAATCCCGCCAAGCTGGAGGCCGCCATCACCCCTCGCACCAAAGTGCTCATGCTCAACTTCCCGACGAACCCGACAGGCTCCGTCGCCCCGCGTGAGACGCTTGAGGAGATTGCCCGCATCTGCATACGGCACGACCTCTTCGTCATGACCGATGAGATCTACTCCGAGCTGCGCTACGATGGCGAGGAGCACACGAGCATAGCCTCTCTGCCCGGTATGAAGGAGCGTACCCTGCTGCTGCACGGCTTCTCCAAGGCATTTGCCATGACGGGCTTCCGCTTGGGCTACGCCTGCGGACCCTCCGAGCTCATCAGCCAGATGATGAAGATACACTCCTACACCATGATCTGCCCCACTATCACCAGTCAGGAAGCCGGAATAGAAGCTTTGCAGAATGGAGTGGCAGCCATGCAGGAAATGCGCAACAGCTACCACCACCGCCGCGATTACATCGTAAGACGTTTCAACGACATGGGCATGGATTGCCACCTGCCCGGCGGTGCGTTCTACACCTTCCCGAGCATCAAGCGCTTCGGGCTTTCCTCGAAGGAGTTTGCCATGCGTCTGCTCAAGGAGCAGAAAGTGGCTGCGGTCCCCGGTACGGCCTTCGGTGCCTGCGGAGAGGGCTACCTGCGCTGTTGCTACGCCACAGCCTTCGATCTTCTCGAAACCGCCTGCGATAAGATGGCACGCTTCTGCGATAGCCTCAGGTAATTCGTGCGGCAACGTGTTCGGCGGTCTCGTCGCGGGTAGAGACGAGGCCACGCCGGACAGCCCTCTATTGCAATCCATCAGTCCCGGAATTCTAAACAAACCATGCATACTGACACCCAACTCTACCGCAGCTCCGTCTACCCGTTGGCCATCTTCATGGTCTTCAGCATACTGCTGGGAGTGGGCGGCAGCAGCCTGGAATGGGACCACCCGGAAGCCGCTTGGTGGCAGCGCGCCCCTGAGATGTGGCTTTACCCCATACAAACCCTGGTCTGCGGCTGGTGGCTCTGGCACGTCCGCCGCGAGATTGAATGGGACTGGGAATTGAACAGCAGTTTGCTGGGCGCACTGGCCGGAGTAGTAGGCATAGGAATATGGCTCATTCCCTATTTCGCCGGCTGGATTCCGAATGAAGGGGACGGTTTCGATCCCGAACGGATATTCGGCGCGGACAATGCTGCCACCTATGCCGAATACACCCTGCGCTTCCTCCGCGCGGTTGTCGTCGTAGCACTGGCCGAAGAGCTGTTCTGGCGAGGATTCCTCATGCGCTGGTGCGTGGACCACGATTTTCCGCAGAATGTCCCCATTGGCACCCCCAGTCGCCTCGGCTACATCGTCACGACACTGGCCTTCATGTTCATCCACAATCCTGTGGACTATGCCGGAGCCTTCCTCTACGGCAGCCTTTGCTACCTACTGGTGGTAAAGACCCGCCGTCTCACCCCCGCCATTGTCATGCATGCTGTGGCCAATGCCCTCATGGGTACCTGTGCCATCACCTGTGATCTACCCCATCTCTGGTAACCTCCTTCCACCTCTCATCTGCCATGGAAATCGACGTACTACAGACCCTGCTGGCCCTAAGCGTAGGCGTATCTCTTGCGGCCGCATGCGGATTCCGCGTGTTTGTCCCCCTGCTCACCCTGGCGCTGGGAGCGCGCTATCTCGGACTGCAAATAGACGACAGCCTGGCCTGGGTGAGCAGCGATGCCGCCATCATCTGCCTGGGGGTGGCCACCATCGTTGAAATCCTTGCCTACTACATACCGGTCATCGATAACCTGCTGGATACCATCACCGGTCCGGCAGCTCTCGTGGCGGGCACCCTGGTCACCGCCGGAGTTTTGGGCGATCTGCCTGATTGGATGCAGTGGGGCACCGGAATCATCGCCGGAGCCGGAGCGGCCGGAGCCGTCCAACTAAGCACCTCGGCCGTCAGGGTAACAAGTACCACCACCACCGCCGGAATAAGCAATCCCATCATCAGCACCATCGAGAACATCCTGGCCACCATCGGATCCGTACTGGCCGTCTTCATGCCCCTCCTCGCGGTGGTAGGGGCAGTACTCATGATCTTCCTGACCATCTGCTTCATGCGCCGCATACGTGCCTGCATAGCCCGCCGCAAAACGGCTACCGCCTGATCACCCTCTCACAACTAACTCTGCCTTCATAGCCACTCATGCAGATCTTCATCCTCGGCGCCGGTCTCGGCACACGCTTGGCCCCCCTCTCTCACATCCTGCCCAAACCGCTTATGCCGGTTTTCGACAAACCACTTATCCAGCACAGCATGGATCATTTCATTGCCGAGGGAGCCACGGAATTCATCGTCAATACCTCCTACCTCGACTTCGCCTGGGACAAAGCCTTCCCTTGCCCCGATCCTCAGTACCGGGGCTGCCCCGTCACTCTCAGCCACGAACAGGATCCCCTCGACTCCGGTGGCGGTGTGAAGAAAATCCTCCACCTCTGGAAAGAGGGACCCATCATCGTCCACAACGGCGACATCCTCACCGATATCCCCGTCCGCGATCTGCTCGCTGAGCACCGCCGCTGCGGCAATCTCATCACCATGGCTCTCCGCAGCGTGGACGGCAAGAAGAACGTCGGTTTCGATGAAACCACCGGTCACATCACCGACATCCGGCATGCTCTGGGCATATCCCCCGGTACCCACCAGTTCGCGGGAACTTATATCATGGAACAAAGTGTCGCGCAGATGTTCCCGCCGGAAGATAAGTTCTCCATCTTCCCCATCTGGCTTGAACTCGTCAGGCAGGGACGTGCCGGCGGTGTGGTATTCGACTGGGCCAACTGGTACGAAATCGGCTCACCCGAGGGCTACCTCCGTGCGGTTCTCGACATGCCTTACAGCAAACGCATACACCCCTCTGCCGACATTTCCCCGCTGGCAGAGGTCTGCGAGGATTCCATGGTCGGACAGGATGCCGTTGTCCCGGCCGGTTGCAGCCTGACAAACTGCCTCGTCTGGCCGCGCACTCACGTCGCCCCCGGCACCTACAACCATGCCATTATCACGCCCAGAATCACCGTGCAACTCTGACACCGCACCCCTTTACACACAAATCTGCGATCTTCAGATCATTTCTTTTCAAATGAGATAGTCTCTGCCGCGCACATCTTGAGCCGGGCTTCACCGATGAAATCTCCCCGCACAGCCCCCCCCAAAAAAAGGTCGCAGCCGTTACGCCGTGACCATTTTTTTGCCCGATGGAGTGCATCATATAGAGCATACTCAAACTTTTTATAAAAAAATGGGGTATGGGGCGCGGAATTTGCTTTTCATGGAGAGGAGTGTATGGTAGAATGCGTCAGCGTGGAATGGTCGCAAGGGGTGTTGCTGTACCCCCATCGCAAAGACGTTGACCAGCGCAAACCACACAACAAAACAAACATATGGCTATAGATCCCAAATTACTGGAAGACCTTGAGGCCCGCAGAAACAAGATCAAGTACGCTGCGTCAAAGGAAAAGTACGAAGCCCGTCGCGCCAAGGGTGACTGGACAGCGCGCGAGCGCATGGCCTGCCTTTTCGATGCCGGCTCCTTCACGGAGATCGGCATGCACACCAAGCACCACTGCAGCAACTTCGGCATGCTCAACAAAGAGATAGCCGGCGATGGCATCGTCACCGGCTTTGGTCTGGTGAATGGACGACCGGTTGCAGCCTCCTCCGCCGACTTTCTGGCACAAGGTGGTTCCCTGGGCTACATGCACGCCCAGAAGATCTGTGATGCTCAGCAATATGCCATGAAGGGCGGCATGCCCATCATCCAGATCAATGACTCCGGCGGTGCTCGTCTGCAGGAGGGTGTGGAATCGCTGACCGGCTTTGCCAACGTATTCTACAACAATGTGGCTGCCAGCGGAGTGGTGCCGCAGATCTCGCTTATTCTCGGTCCCTGTGCCGGTGGAGCGGCCTACTCCCCTGCTCTGACGGACTTCATCATCATCCGTCGCGGTGGTGCTGCCGGCATGTACATCACCGGTCCCAAGGTAATCGAACAAGTGACCTACGAGAAATGCACCATGGAGGAAATCGGCGGCGCTGATGTACACGCCAGTGTGAGCGGCAACGCTCATTTCGTTGCCAACAGCGACGAGGAGGCCATCGCCATCGCTAAAAAACTGCTCACCTACCTGCCTTCCAACAACACGCAGGATCCTCCCCACGATCTTTCCTGCCCGCTCGACATCGCTGATGACGAAGGCATGAACGACATCATCCCCGAGAGCAATAACACCCCGCTTGACATCAAGAAAGTCATCAACCGCCTGGTCGATGAAGGTTCCTTCCTCGAGGTGCATGCCAACTTCGCCGGCAACGTGGTCGTGGGCTTCGCTCGCATCTGCGGTGTGGTCGTGGGCATCATTGCCAACCAGCCTGCCGTGAAAGCCGGTTGTCTGGATATCGACGCCTCCGACAAGGCCGCCCGTTTCATCCGCTGCTGCGACTCCTTCAACATCCCCGTCGTCAACCTTGTAGACGTCCCCGGGTTCCTGCCCGGCAAGCAGCAGGAGCGCGGCGGCATCATCCGCCATGGTGCCAAGATGATCTTCGCCTATTCCTCTGCCACAGTACCCAAGGTCACCATGATCTTGCGCAAGGCTTATGGAGGAGCCTACATTGCCATGTGCTGCAAGGGACTGGGGGCAGATGCCGTCTTCGCATGGCCGACAGCCGAGATTGCGGTCATGGGAGCCCAGGGTGCCGTGCCGATCCTCTACGGGCGAGAGCTCAAGGGAATCGAGGACGAAGCTGCCCGCGAGGCTCGTCGCCAAGAACTTCTCGCCGAGTACACCGAGGCCTTCTACAACCCCTACGCTGCTGCCGCCAGCGACCAGGTGACTGAGGTCATCAACCCCAAGGAGACCCGCGCCAAGATCGCTCTGGCTCTGCGCACCATGCTCAGCAAGCGAGAGGTTCGCCCGGCCAAGAAGCATGGCAACATGCCCCTGTAATCTTCTCACTATACAACAATAATATGAACATACCCCAGACACTAGCCATTACATTGCCGGAGTTCATGGACGCGCTGACGTACCAGTTAACCGGCATGATTGTAGTGCTCTGCTGTCTCGGCCTGCTCTGCGTAATTCTCTCCATATCAGGCGCCGTTGCCGTGCGACTGGAGGAGAAGAAGAAGGCAGCAGCAGAGGCCGCCAAGGCTGCCCTGGCCGCAGCTGCCCCTCCCGTGGCAGCGCCCCGGCCCGCAGTCGGACCTGACCCCCCCCCGGCCCAGGTGGCAGCCATTGCCGCCGGCATCTATGATGCCGCAGCCAGCAGTATCACGCCCGAAGTCGTCGCCGCCATTGCAGCAGCAGTCAAGGTGACCCTTGGAAATGAGGCACGCATCCTCGACATCAAACCGGTCGATACCGGCTATGCCCAAAGCGGTCGCGCCTCCATCATGAACTCTCACACCATCCACCGCAGCTGAGCAAGCTGCCCATCTCATCTTATCTCAAATCAATCAACCCCAACCCATATTCATACAATGAAACAACTCCGTATCACCGTTGCCGGTCAGACCTTTGACGTAACCGTAGAAACCCTTGGCGGCAGCACCGCTGCTCCCGCACCCGCTCCCGCCCCCGTAGCTGCCCCCGCTCCCGTAGTGGTAGCTGCCCCGGCTCCCGTGGCAGCCCCCGCTCCCGCCCC
>JAZQCA010000059.1:0-16099 GCA_045545975.1 Akkermansia sp. | reverse complement strand
CGTGAGAACAATGGAAGCAGGAGAACGTGTGCTGGTAAGTATCAGTCGCTACATCGAAGAGGAACTGAAACTCAAGGTAAACCAACAGAAGAGCAAGGTGGACAAGGTGTGGAACTGCGTCTATCTCGGCTACATCATAGGGGTGGAGGGTAAGCTGAGAATAGCCCCGGCAAGCGTGAAGAAGTTAAAGGCGAAAATACGGATAATAACCCGAAGAACGCGCCCGACTCCCTTACGCGAAGTAATATCAGAACTCATCCCTGTGATAAGGGGATGGACAAATTACTTCAAACTGGCGGCAATCAATAAACTATGTCAGGAACTCGATGAATGGACACGCCGCAGACTGCGGTGCCTGCGCCTCAAACAGTGCAAACACCCCAAAGGCATACGCCGATTCCTGGAAAATCTGGGAGCCAAGCGTAAGTTATGGAGCGGAATAGTTGCAATGGGGACCCGGTGGTGGAGGATAGCTCGCTCGCAACCCGCTAATATCTGCATGGATAACGCATGGCTGCGAGCAGAGGGATATATCTCGTTTTATCAACTCCTCAAACGCTGATTGGAAACCGCCGTATGCCATAAATGGCACGTACGGTGGTGTGTGAGGGGGCGAAAGCCCCCTACACGATTGGGTGGCTCCGGCGCGATCAGTCCTGGCGTCGGAGATGTGGGATGGCGCTGCGCCGCAGGGAGTCATTGGTAGCCTCGGCAGCAGCACGATCCATGTAGATCTTGTACGGAGGCTTGTTGATACTCAGCTCGGTGATGCCGCAAGGAGTGGGTTCGTCAAGAAGCGCTGCAAACTCAGCGAAGTTGTGCGGCTCGCGTCCGTTCACTTTTTCCACTACGCAGAACCCGAGATTATCGTAGCCAAGGGTGGCAGGTGTGGGGATGATGAGAGTGAGGGCCGTGAGCTCCTGCATGCCGCGCTCCAGCAGTTCTTTCTCTCGTTCCTCCAGCTCCAGGAACTCCACGGGCAGGGTGCCGCGCGCCTGGGTCTTGAGCGTCTGCAGATAGGTGGCTGTGAGCGGCTGGAACACCAACCCACCCCACACAATGTAGCGGGGAGCCTCATCGGGAGATTCGGTCCGCAGCAGAGCCTTATCGCGCGCGTCCGTGTTGAGAGGCAGGGAGATGTCGAGAGTCTTGCCGGATCGGCTGATGGTCAGGCGTATGGTGTCGCCGAGGGGGCGGAGGTAGCGAGCAGCGGTGCTGATGTGAGTCATGCCGTAGATAGGCAGATCACAACGAGCAAGATTATCGACCGGCATGCCCTCTATGGCGGTGATGACATCCCCCACGCGCACATCGGCACTTGCTGCCGCCCCTACCGGCAGCACCTTGCTGATGTAAGCGCCGGTCTGTCCTTCCTGTAGCTGTAGGTAACGGCGGAACACCGGATCATCCAGGGTGCTGATCTCTATGCCGAGCGCCGGTACTCCGGTCGGTGCATCCTGTGAGCGTTCCAGGAAACGACGCAGCAGTTCCGCATTGATGACAGTCAGTTTGCGCCCGGTCGATTCATAGCCTGCACTCAGTCCGACCAGCTTCCCATCCTGCATAACCGGGGCTCCGGCAGAGTACAGTTCCGGGACCGCCATTTCAGCCTGCAAAGTTAACCGGGGCAGTCCTTCACTGCCGGTGCTGCCGGCTTGGACAAGCAGAGGAACTCGCAGAGACTCGTTGCCGTTGAGGGTTCCCCACAGCTCGGCACGGTCCGTGCGCTGCAGGGGCTCGCCGATGGCGCAGGGGCGCCGGGTGTCGAAGATGGAGGCATCCTGCGGACTCATCACCGTCAGCAGTCCGAGTGCCAGATCGTTGTCATGGCGGACGATGCGGGCCGGTACGGTTTGAGTGCCATCCGGAAGGCTCAGCTCCACATAAGTGGCATTTTGCAGGGCTGCTCCATGGGTGAGCACCAGTCCCTGCCCCAGATAAGTTGCTGCCTGCCGGCGCTGGCTGGGAGGCTGTTTTTCCCAAGGAGTCAGGCGATTGTGAGGTTGGCGGGTAATGTTGACGATAAGTAGGGCGTGTTCGGCACTCTCCTCTGTTTGTCGGCTGTTGTCGGCCGGAGCGGGAATCTCAGGCTGCTGCTCATCGGCAGGGGGCGTTGGGGGCTGCTGTTCGGAGTCCGGTTGCAACTTGGGCGGACGGGCAGTACGGGGGGTGGGTTTGCAGGCGCACAGGCAGAGTGCTGTCAGAGCGAGAAGGGTGATGTTCTTGTACATGGCGTGTACTTGTACGGGTGAGGGGGAATCAGTGCAGGCAGGCCGGGGCCGGTACTCCGTAGGTGGCATGTATGCGGGCATTGGCCGGGTCTATCACCGCATTGTCTATGACCATGGGACGAGCTCCACCGGCAAATTCGATGATGGTGTAGGGGGGGCGTTGACCATCCTCGGGGTAGAGCAGGGAGTACAGGTGGGAGAGCCCCCTTATTTCCTCGCCGTTCACACGGGTGACGATCCTGCGACCATAATTATTGAACCGGGCGTTCACTTCATCCTTGAGAACCTTAGTCAGCACGACGATATCTTCTCGATCCATCGAGGTGCCTCGGCGCAGGAAGGAATCCAGCTCCACGGTGAAATCCGTTGAACTCAGTGAGTGCGCGGCGATGACATTGCGCTGCAGCGGCTGGAACACAAGTCCGCCAAATTGGACGTAGCGGGGAACGGCATCGTATTCCTGAGCCATGATCCGATTGGAAGTCAGCGGCATGAGGGTTACTTCCACCTCCCGGGAAGAGCCATCGCGCAGTATGGTAAAGCGCAGTTTGTCGTTCTTGAAGGAGCGCTCGGCGAGTTCTTCGAGCTGCACGCGTTCACCATCCAGTTCAATCATGGCTGAGCTGTCCACGGGTAGTCCGTTGATGGCCAGTACCACATCACCGGGTTGCAGCACGCCATCGCTGCTGCCACCGCGCACTACATCGGCGACGAGAGCCCCCATCGCATCATCCGGCAGGTTATAGTGACGACGCATGGCCGGATTGATGAGAGGCATGAAGGTGGCGGCAAGATCGACATAATGGTCGTAACGACCATCCTCTACGTCCTTCAGAAATCGTTTGATGACGGGCATGGGGATCATGTAGCCGGTGGAGTTCGCCTCCATCAGCCCCTGGAATGCCACACCCACCACCTTGTCGCCTCGCAGAACAGGACCGCCACTATTGCCGGGATTGATGGCGGCATCGATCTGGATGGTCAGGTGGGACTCATTGCGGGGATGGGAATAGGTGGTGGTGTCTATCCGCGAGACGATACCGCGCGTCACCGACAGTCGCTTGCCGCCGATGGGATAGCCGATGGCTCGTACTTCTTCCTCCAGTCGCGGTAGGGTATCGCTGAACTCCAGACAGGGGATGTCTTCGAATATCGCGGACTCCTCTACCTCGATGAGAGCCAAATCGGCATCGTGTGCCACATATTTCACCTTTGCCGGGATCTTGCGTGCATCTGCATACGGCGAGACGTGTAGGCGCTCAGCATCTGCTACTACATGAGCATTTGTCATGAATAATCCCTTGCCGACCAGAAATCCTGTCCCGTTACCGCTGCCATAGCGTCCTGTCTGCCAAGGAGTGGCATAATCCGGCTTGCGAGAAGCTACTTCAATTTTTACGATACCCCGGTAGGCATTGTTTATGCTCTTTTGTTCTGTACCTACTTCGGCAGGGGCTTCGGCGGGTGCTTCGGCGGGTGCTTCGGCGGGTGCTTCGGCGGGTGCTTCGGCGGGTGCTTCGGCAGGTGCTTCGGCAGGTGCTTCGGCGGGTGCTTCGGCGGGTGCTTCGGCGGGGGCTTCGGCAGGGGCTTCGGCAGGGGCTTCGGCAGGGGCTTCGGCGGGTGCTTCGGCAGGGGCTTCGGCGGGTGCTTCGGCAGGGGCTTCGGCGGGTGCTTCGGCAGGGGCGGTCGGTTGAGCCGGAAGCTGGGCAGCAGCGCCCGGAGCGGGAGCTGTTTCATTCGCCAGTACAGGAAGGGCCGCCAACAGGGCGGCGGTGGCAGTTCTGATCATCACTCCGCCATTGTGAGCTATGGGGCATGGCAAGTCAAGCACAAAGCTCGTTGTCCGGTGTCATTATTTAGGAATGATGAAGAGTCCGAAAATACTCTGTCGGAAAATCTCGTATGGTGTAAGTTTCTGGAAAAAAGAGTCTGCCGTAACTGTCGGCTCGATGTGCCGTAAAAAACTCTTGCGTCTGTAGGAGGAGCCGTGTATCATCTGTCCGGTATGAGGAACAGCCGCACAATCGATATATTGCTCAACCTTCTCAGGCTGGGTATGGGGATATTCTTCCTGGTGACGGGTGTACTCAAAATCGGAGATTTGGGACAGACTGCCGATTTCCTGACTCGCAGCGACCTGCTGCCGGAGTTTTTTTCCATGCCGCTGGCATGTGTGGGAGTGGCAATGGAACTGGTGGTGGCTGTTTGTCTGATCCTGCGTTGTTCTTACCGGGGGGCTGCCGTGTGGGGGCTGGTGATGACGGGCGTGTTTCTTCTTCTCTATGTGCAGGCGTGGGCGCGCGGACTGAATCTGAGCTGCAACTGCATGGGTTCCACGCATGAGATCATCAACTATCCGCAGGATACCGGGGTGCGCCTCCTGCTGCTGGGGGCCATGCTTCTCTTGGTGTGGGACTCCCGGCGGCGGGGTACCATCTCTGCCCGCAAGCCGCGCACGTTTGACTTTTCGGAGGCTTGATTGCCCGAACTACCGGTAAGCAGTGTACCGGGCTCCGTTTTTTCAGCGGGGAAGTCAGGACTTCTTTTTGCGCCTTCTTTTCGGGCACAGACGAGCCTTCATTTCCTGCATGAGCTTTTTGGCATTTGTTGGGTCTTCCGCAATTCGTTCCAGAATTTCATCACGCATGGCAATGGCAGCTTCAAGCGCGGGCTGTTCACCGCCATAGACCTTATCGGGCAGGTACTTTGTTACCATGATTCCCTTGCGGCTGATGCACAGCCTCCATCCAAGGAAGGAAGTTTTTTCCAGAGTATATCGGGTAATGTTTTTCATCTTGTCGAAACCGCGGCTAAACGTTTGTAAGGTCTGAGTTTGAAATCAGGGATATTCTATAAAAAAAAGGGGGGCATTGCAAGACTTATCGACAAAAAAACTGCAAAAAAACTTTAATTTCTTGTTAGATGAGACCATGGCGGATATGTTTGAACAGTTGACAGGAGGAGGAAGTGTTGGTATAATGCCCGGCGATGAACATATACCGCGAAGGAGATGAGCGTTATGGTGCTGCACTGGCAGCAATGAATCGACGTGCCATACCCGGAGATGATGTGCAGCAGAGTGTGGCTGCCATTATCGAGGAGGTTCGACATCGCGGAGATGAGGCATTGTGTGATCTGGCTGCTCGCTTCGATCGGGTGCAGCTAACCCCCCGGGCTCTGAGGGTAACTCCCGCAGAACTGGAGCAGGCACAGACCGAGGTGCCGCAGGATGTGAAAGATGCCATTGCTGCCAGTCTGGCTAACATCGATTACTTCTCGCAGCAGAGCATGCGTCGCGACTGGAGCGGCACGAATGCCCAGGGCTGTGAAGTGGGAGAGCGTTTTGTACCCTACGACCGCGTGGGAATCTATGTACCCGGCGGGAAGGCTCCGTTGGTGTCGACTGCTCTCATGACGGGTGGATTTGCAAAGGCCGTGGGAGTGCCTGAGATCGTGGCCATGACGCCTTGCGGTCCCGATGGCAGGGTGAATCCCGCTGTGCTGGTGGCGCTCCAAGCGGCCGGAGCCACGGAGATTTATCGGGTGGGTGGAGCTCAGGGTATAGCGGCTCTGGCTCTCGGCACTCAGACCATTGCCCCGGTGCAGAAGATATTTGGTCCGGGTAATCGCTATGTTGTGGAAGCCAAGCGTCAGCTGGTCGGCGCGGTTGCCATAGATCTGCTGCCGGGGCCGAGTGAGGTGATGGTTCTGGCGGATGAGACGGCCAATGCCCGATTTGTCGCGGCTGATCTTCTGGCTCAGGCTGAGCATGGTGGAGACAGTGCGATTGCCTTTGTTACGACGAGTGAGGAACTGTTGCAGGAAGTCGAGCGCGAGATCTCTGCGCAGGCCGCCACTCTTTCCCGCTCGGTCTATCTGGAGCAGGTATTGCGCGAACGTACGGACTGTCTGCTGGTGAGCGATCTTTGCCGTGGCGCTGATATCGTGAATGATTTTGCCCCCGAGCACCTTGTGCTGGTGGTGGACCCGGAGCGCGAGGAGGATATTTTGGCTCGCATTCGTACAGCCGGTGCCATCTATGCCGGGACGTATTCCACCGTAGCTTGTGGGGACTTTCTGGCCGGTCCCAGCCACACCCTGCCGACCGGGGGATCCGGTAAGTCCTTCTCCGGTATACGTGCGGATCAGTTCCAGCGGCGCACGAGCATCGTCCGCATGAGCCGGGCGGCTGCACAGGCCTCGCTGCCCCATGTGCAGGTGTTTGCTCGGGTGGAGGGGCTTGATGCCCATGGTCGTTCGCTGGAGTTGCGCACTCTCTGAGCCGGGGGCTTGCCCTGAGTGGTCACCGGGCGGTGAGGAATTTCATCACGCGGGGGAACCGGGCTGCCAGCAGGTGGTACAGTCCGGTGAGCAGGACTATTCCTGCCACGGCGTATATCCAGCCGTTTTCTCTCGGCAGATCGTAGTGGTAGATGGGGGAGTAGAGCAGGGAGTGTGCCACATAGGTAAACATCATGCAGCTCCCCGCCTTTGCCGGCAGTCTATTGATCCTCGGCAGTAGACGGCTAAGCCCCAGAGCACCCAAGCACATCAGCACGGCATAACCTAACTGAGCCACATGGAGGGAGCAGCGGTAATAGCTTATCCCCTCACTCTTCAGCCATTGCGGGTAGAGCTCTCGCTGTAGTAGTACCAGCACCACAGCCACAAGAAGAACGATGGCGTTGCGACCTATCCAGTCGCTGAGCTTGTCGAGCGGCACAGCCCTCAGGCAGTAGCCCAGCATGACGGCCATCATCCAGTCAAAGCGCAGCCCCTCGTGCTGAGCCGGCTCGTTGGTATAGCTCAGAGCTGCCAGTACGGCAAGAACAAGCCAGTTGTGGCGGGGCAGGAGCCGACAGGTAGCCAGCAGGGCGATGATCAGCTGGTAGATCGTCAGGTTCCGTATGAACCACAGCGGTGCATTGTATGCCGCTACCCCATAGCCGAACACCTTGGCCCAGCTCCATTGCAGACTCGGCCAAACCAGCAGGTACAGCCCGAAGGTCAGCAGACTCCACAGCAGCCAGGACAGTCCCAGCAGCAGCGCCCGACGCGCGGCTCGCTCCGGTTCCCGGGGCATGAAGTACCCCGCCATTACGAAAAACAGGCATATCCCACCGCCCACCGGCCTGCCCAGCCATTCCGGCGCTTGCCCCACATGCAGCCACATGATGAAGAACATGGCGAGACAGCGCGCGCTGTCTATCCACGCCACCCTCGGGCGGGAGATCTGCTGTTCAGTCGTCATGGAAATCGGCTCAGGTCAGGTAGAGGGTGTGGTCTTGCTGGCTGATATTGAGGACGATCGCGCAGGTCAGTCGCACACATGCCTCCAGATCGCGGTCATCGAGGATCCCGTTGTGTGAGTGAATATAGCGTGTCGGTACACCCAGTACGATGGAGGGCGTGCCGCCCCAGTTGGGGTAGCTGGCGGCGGCATCCGTTCCGCCGGTGCGCCGCACGGTGGGTTGGCAGGGTATACCCTCCCGTTCCGCTATGCTCAGCACGAAATCAGCGAGTGCAGGCGGGGTGATGTTGGTAGGGTCGTACAGGCGCACCTGTACCCCCTTGCCCAGCACCCCCTGGCGGCACACCGGGCTCTGGCCGAAGGTGTCGTCCGCAGGAGGTCCTTCCAGGATGATGGCGAAATCGGGCATCATCTCTGCCGTCAGGGCTCTGGCACCGCGGGTACCTACTTCCTCCTGCACAGTACCGATGGCTCGCACGGTGCAGGAGGGTTTTTCGAGAGAAAGGCGGCGCATGGCCTCGATCATGCAGTATACCCCGGCGCGGTTGTCGAAGGCCTTGCCCATCCAGCGGTGGGGAATATCCAGCGGCTGCAGGCGCACATCCGGGACCACCGCACAACCGATGCTGATGCCCAGCTCCTCCGCTTCTGCACGACAGGAGGCGCCTACATCCACGAACAGGGCCTCATTGGGCAGCACCTGTGAGCGCTGACCTTCCGGCAGCAGGTGAGGTGGCTTGGTGCCGATCTGTCCCGGTATGCGGCGTCCTCCACGGGTCTGTACCAGTACGCGCTGGCTGGGTAGGGTGTGGTTCCACCATCCTCCGAGCGGTACAAGCAGCAGGAACCCATCCTCGGTGATCCCCTGTACCATGAACCCTATTTCGTCCATGTGGGCAATGAGGGCCACCGTCGGCCCCGGTCCCTTCATCTCGCACATGATGTTGCCCGATACCGCTCCCGTCACCATGCCGCAGTCGTGCAATTCTCGGCGGAAAATGGCGCGGATCTCGCCTTCAAAACCTGATACGGCGCATGCATTGCTGCAGCGCTCCAGCAGTTCTCTGTTAAACATGCGGGTAGCATACCACCCGTGCCGCCGCTTTGCAATGTATTTTGAACATTCATGGGGATTTTTTTCTTTTAATCTATCCGTTTGTGTGTTACATATAGTATGTATGATAATGCGTATCGTAGCTGTCATGGCTGCCAGTATGGTTCTGTTGGGTCTGCTCAGTACATGCAGGCACAAGGTACCTGTTGCTGTGCCTCAGGAGCAGATCACTCAACTGCGATTGGTCACGAAGTCCTACCGAGTCGGCGGCAAGCGCTATGTTCCCATGAGCGCTCAGGAGGCTCTTCGTTACAAGGCTGAGGGGGAGGCTTCCTATTACGAGGCGAATGGCAGTCGCGGAGCATTAGGCGAGCGGCTGCGGAAGGGAGAGTTCTATGCGGCGCACGCCACTCTGCCCATGCCCTGTCGTGTGCGTATCACCAACCTGAGCAATGGCAAGAGCTGCGAGGCACGCATAGCTGATCGCGGTCCCTTCTCCCGCAAGCGGATCATCGATGTGAGCTCTGCGGTGGCTCGGGAGTTGGGCTTTTTGCGCAAAGGTGTGCAGCGGGTCAGGGTGGAAGTCATTTCTGTCGGAGACGGACCCAACAGACTGATTGCCGAGGAAGATTGATCGCTCTCTTCGTGTCATATCACGCCCGGGGGGCGGCTTTTTGCTTTTCCCCGGCAGCTTGTTATGTTAGTTTATGGGCATGTTTTTACGCCGTGCCTCCATTGCCATCGCTGCTCTTGTAGTGGCGCTCAGCTCCTGCCAGCAACAACAATTTGAGCCCTACAGGGGCTACAAGAAGGCGCCCTACACCTTGAAGGGGCAGCGCTTTGTACCCATGGGGGTACAGGAGGCCCTTGCTTATCGCGCGGAGGGAATCGCCTCCTTTTACGAGGCTGATGGCGACCCCGGCGCCATAGGTCAGCGGCTCTATGACGGGCAGTTCTATGCCGCTCATCGCACCTTACCGCTGCCTTGTCAGGTACGGATCACAAACCTGAGCAATGGGCGTAGCTGCGAGGCCCGTGTGGCGGACCGAGGTCCTTTCATCCATGGTCGCCTTATCGATGTAAGCTCCGCCGTAGCGGAAGAACTGGGCTTCACCCGCAAGGGGTTGGAGCGTGTGCGCGTGGAAGTGCTGTGGGTGGGGGATGGCAAGTACCGGGTGGAGCCCTGAAGGCGGCTCATTTCCTCCCCTTCATTTATTATGAACTTGTAAAAATCCCCACGCGAGCTATAATGTGTGCCATGTCAGACAAGAACATCGTTTTCGCCCCACGCGGCAGCTACAGCGAGGTGGAGAAGGGCATGTACCTCATGCCCCGATTCGACGCCAACGGCCTCATCCCCGCTATGGTACTTGACTACCATACCGGTGAGCCGCTCATGCTCGCCTACATGAACGAGCAGTCCCTCAGGATGACTCTCGAGATCGGTGAGGCCGTGTACTACTCTCGCTCCCGCCGGGAGATCTGGCACAAGGGGCTGACTTCCGGTCACATACAGAAAGTACGCCGCATCCTGATTGACTGCGATCAGGACGCTCTCGTGCTGATGGTCGAGCAACTCGGAGCCGGCGCCTGCCACACCGGTCATCGCTCCTGTTTCTTCCGCTCCGTACCCTTCGGTGCTCAGCTGGTTGATGGTGAGCCTGTGGCTCTTGATGCCGCTGACGATGGCTGCACCTTCGATGCCGAAGCCGTGTATGGCAAAAAATAAGACACGCAAACACTTTATTTAGCGCTTGCCCTCGGGGGAACAGAGTGCTATTATATGGACATCATGAGATTGAACCTGCATCTGCTATTGTGCGCGACAGCCGTGCTGCCCCTGACCATGTGCCAACAGAATAACAACGGTCTGTTGCCGGCCGGTACCATTCAGGCGGCTGATCCTCAGGCAGATGGGCTGCTGACCGAGGCAAAATCGCTGGTGGCGCAGAACGAGCTCGGAGAGGCCCGTGAAAAGCTCCGCGACATCACCCGCAATCACAATCTTGCTCCCTGTGCTCCCGAGGCTCGTTTGCTCCTCGCTGAAGTGTATGAGAAACAGGGCCTCCCCCGCGATGCTTTCGATGAGTACGACAAAATCGTCAACCGCTACCAGAGTAGCCCGCTTTATACCAAGGCGTTGGAGCGCCAGCTCGCGCTCGCCATGGCAGCTGCTGATGGTAGCCTGAAAGTGAGCGTGCTCGGGCTGTGGGAGGCGGAGCTGGAGAGCTCCGCCGTTGAGAAGTGGCTGCGCAGCGTCATCTCGAACGCCCCGTACAATGACATGGCTGCCACAGCCACTTCCATCCTTGGTCGTTACCTCGTGCGCAAGGAGCGCTACGATGAGGCTGCCGCGGTCTACGCCTCCCTTGTGGAGAAGTACCCGGACAGCCGTTACGCTCCGGAATCTCAGCTCATGGTTGCCCAGCTCTGGGCTGACAGCCGCACTCGCGGCGATCGAAACCTGGCTAATCTTACCCGTGCTCAGGAGGCCTACGAGGAGTTCACCCTCCGTTTCCCCGGACATCCCGATGCCGGCAAGGCACTTGCCGAGGCCTCCAACGTTCGCCGTCTCATGGTGCAGCAGGAGCTCGAAACCGGTCGCTACTACCTCGAGCGCTCGCACGAGTACGGCTCAGCCATCTTCTGCTTCGAAAACGTCATCCGTCAGAAGAATATCAACCCCGAGGCTGCGAAGGAGGCCGCCACCCTCCTGGCTCGTGCCCGTCAGCTCCAGGCCAACCCTGCCAAGAAGTCATGAAACGCCTCCTGCCCCTCATCCTCTGTTTCTTCACCCTCCTCATCCTGAGCTCCTGCGGGTACCACCTCGGCGGGACGGTCAATGCCAAGCTCAAAGGGGTGAAGACGATCGCCGTCACCATGTTCGACAACAACAGCGAGTACCCCGACCTCGGCTTTCAAGTGACTACCGCAATGGGAAATGCCCTGCAGACCGACGGCACCTTCACCATGGCTCCCCCCTCCTCGGCAGATGTCATTGTGAGCGGCTCCGTCAGCGGAGTGGACGTCCGCCGCTCTCTCATCGATGGGAGGGATACTCACCTTGCCCGTGAGCTCACCATGAAGGTCTACGTCAGCTATACCATCACCCGCCGCAAAGATGGCAAGGTGCTTGTGAAGGGACGTGCAAATGGCGATGGTAGTTACTTCAACACCGGGGGCAACACCCAGGCAGGACGCGCAGCCGCACTCTCCTATGCTTCTCGTCGCGCTGCCGGGATGGTGGTTGACCTGCTCACCAGACCATGATCGAATATCCGGTTAGCTTCGTCGGTCTCCCCATCGGTAACAGAGAGGATATCACCCGCCGGGCACTCGAAGTGCTCGGCAGCGTGGATTGCGTGTGCTGCGAGGACACCCGCAATACCGGCATGCTGCTCAACCACTACGGCATTCGCAAACCCCTCATCAGCCTGCATGAGCACAATGAGACCGTCCGAGCGCCGGAAATCGCCACTCGCGCCCTCGCCGGCGAATCCTTCGCCGTTGTGACGGATGCCGGCATGCCCGGAGTCTCCGATCCCGGCTACCGCCTCATTCGCGAGCTGAAGGCTCGAGGTGTGCGCTTCACCGTACTGCCGGGGCCATCTGCTGTTGTGACCGCTCTGGTTGGCTCCGGTTTGCCGAGCGACTCATTCTTTTTCGGCGGGTTCCTGCCGGTCAAGTCCGGTCGGAAGGGGCAGGTGCTCCGCACCGCGCTCGAGGCCTCGCACACGAGCATTTTCTACGAATCGCCCTTCCGCATACTCAAGACGGTGAAGGCGATCGCCGAGCTCGATCCCGCCGCGCCCATCTGCGTGGCGCGCGAGCTCACCAAGGTATTCGAGACCTACCACTGCGGCAGCGCCGCTGAGCTGTTGGCGGAGTTCGAGGCACGACCGCCCAAGGGGGAAATGGTGCTGCTTATCGGTGGGACGAATGCTCCGCGCCCCCGTGCTGAAGAATGATTGCGCTCGTTTGACGTGAAAATGAGCGCTTATGCTGTGATTTTCAGCAAAAAAGGCTTGCCAAGTGTGCGCAGAACATGTACAATGCCGCACCGCTGTTTCGACCGGTGGTGTACAGGCGCCCCGATAATCACCGGTGCAGGGGCATTCGGAAACAGCGTAAACATATTAACCAAAACAATTAACAATGAGTATTTCTGAACTGGAGGCCCTGATTAGCGCCGGGTTTCCGTCTTTCCGCACGGGTGATATCGTGAATGGTACCATCCTTGAGATCCGTCCGCAGGTTGTTCTCGTAGACATCGGTTACAAGTCTGAGGGTGTCATTTCCATTTCCGAGTTCGAGGACGAGGAAATCGAGGTTGGTGACCAGATCGAGGTTCTCCTCGAGAAGCTTGAGAACGATGAGGGTCTCGTAGTCCTTTCCAAAGAGAAGGCTGCCCACAAGCAGAACTGGGACAAGATCGTGGCTGTCTACAAGGATGGCGGCCTCGTCAAGGGCAAGGTCAAGAGCGTCGTTAAGGGTGGCCTCATGGTCAACGTCGGCGTGGAGGCTTTCCTTCCCGGCTCTCAGGTGGACATCATCCCCCCCAAGGATCTCAACGAGTTCGTGGGCAACGTCTACGAGTTCAAGATCGTCAAGGTCAACGACGAGCGCAAGAACATCGTGCTCTCCCGTCGCGAGGTCATCGAGGCTGAGCGCAGCGAGCAGCGCCAGCGCTTCCTGGAGACCGTCAAGGTTGGCGATCGTGTGATCGGCACGGTCAAGAACATCACCGACTTCGGTGCCTTCGTTGACCTCTCCGGCATGGACGGTCTGCTCCACATCACCGACATGAGCTGGGGCCGCGTGAACCACCCCTCCGAGTTGCTCCACATCGGTCAGGAGCTCGAGGTGCTCATCCTCGAGGTAGACCGCGACAAGGAGCGCGTCTCCCTGGGTCTCAAGCAGCTCTCCGACAACCCCTGGGCCGACATCGAGCAGAAGTACCCCATCAACTCCCGCGTCAAGGGTCGCGTCACCAAGCTCCTCGCTTATGGTGCATTCGTCGAGCTCGAGAAGGGTGTGGAGGGTCTTGTTCACGTCTCCGAGCTCTCCTGGACCAAGCGCATCACCCGTCCCTCCGATGTCCTTTCTCTGGACCAGGAGATCGAGGCCGTTGTGCTCAACATCTCCGTCGAGGAGCAGAAGATTTCCCTCGGCGTGCGCCAGCTCGACGAGAATCCCTGGGAGGCCATCGAGGCTCGTTTCCCCGTGGGTACCATCATCTCCGGCGCTGTGCGTAACCTCACCCCCTATGGTGCCTTCGTGGCTCTGGAGGAAGGCATCGACGGCATGATCCACGTCTCCGACATGAGCTGGACCCGTAAGATCAACCACCCCTCCGAGGTCCTCAAGAAGGGCGACGTGGTGGAGGCTCGCGTGCTCAACATCGACAAGGAGAACCAGCGCGTTTCCCTTGGCATCAAGCAGCTTGAGAGCGATCCCTGGGAGAGCATCGACAAGCGCTTCAAGGTCGGTGACCTCGTCTCCGGTCAGGTGGCCAAGATCGCTTCCTTCGGCGCCTTCGTCAACCTCGACGGTGACATCGACGGCCTCATCCACATCTCCCAGCTTTCCGAGGAGCATGTGGAGCGCGTCAAGGACGTCATCAAGGTGGGCGACGACATCAAGGCCCGCGTGATCAAGGTCGACAAGGTCGAGCGCCGCATCGGTCTTTCCATCAAGGCCGTCAACTACGATCCCGAGCAGCTGCGCCGCGAGACCGCTGCCTTCGAGACCGTTCGCGCCGGCGATATGGTGGGTCTGGAGCAGGCCTTCAACCTCGCTGCCCTTCAGGCCGAGGAGTGGAGCCCCTCCGAGCAGAAGTAATTCTGCCGGACCGCACAACCGCATATTTCTTCCCGCTCTGCAATTTAGCTTGCAGGGCGGGAATTGCGTCTTGACTTACTGACCGATATCAGCTACACTCTCCCCCACGCATGAGCTCTCTCACCAGACAAAGCATTTTCGGCATCCCCTACGTTGTATCGGAGTTGGCTGATGCCGGTCGCCATCTTGCCGAGCTTGCTGCCACTACAGCCGAGCCGCAGCTGGTCGCGCACTCCGATGTACACGTCCTCACGCGCATGCTCCACGAGCGGGACTACGGGGAAGGGCTCTCGCGCTTCCACTACATCTGCCCGGACGGCATGCCCATCGTCTGGCTCATGCGCCGCAAGGGTGCTGCAGCCCACCGTCTGTACGGTCCGGATATGATGGAAACCGTCTGCGACTGCGGGCGAGCCCACGGACTGCGCCACTTCCTGCTCGGCGGCTCTGAGCGTGCCATAGAACTGCTCAGCGCGAAATTCAACGCTCGCTTCCCCGGTCTGCAGATAGTCGGTCATTACTGCCCGCCCATGGGGGAATGGAGCGCCGATGAGCACACCACCATGTGCCGCCACATAGCTGAGAGCGGGGCAAACTGCGTGTGGGTAGCCCTAGGCTGTCCCAAGCAGGAGCGCTGGCTCTACTCCCAGCTCGAGCGCCTTCCCGCTGCTGTCTACTTTGGCGTGGGTGCCGCCTTCAACTTCCACGCAGGGCTGGTCAGCCAAGCGCCCCGCTGGGTGCGCTCGCACGGCCTCGAATGGCTCTATCGCCTTTGCTGCGAGCCGCGCCGCCTCTTCCGGCGATACCTGGTCCACAACTCCCGCTTCCTCTGGTACTGCCTCAGTCGGAAAATCTGAGAAGATTACATATATAGTGTGCAACTTTTTCGTCCCGGCTCCCAGGGCAAACGCATTAGGATTATGACACATTTGCATGATTTCAAATTTCAGATTTCAAATTTGTAATTTATTGGAGCTAGCTGACTTGCGTCAGATGTAAAGCGAAACGATAACGACACTTTGGCCTCGTCCCGCCTTCAAGGCGGGGGCAGCCAGCGCAGATGCACCCACCCATTTTCTTGCGCGACAGCGCCCTTTTTTCAATGTGAAATTTGAAATATGAATTTTGCAATTTAAATTCAAGCACTAGCAGCTATTTAAGTCAGATCTCGCCTTAATGCGTTTGCCCTGCAAAGTCTGCGTTATTAGCAGCGCCTGTACTGCGTTTTCACCCTGTGGGGCATGTTGTACATTGCTTAGTCTTGAAAGAAGATGATTCATGTGGTAGAATCATCCCCATGCAAACCGCCCACACCAAGGAGGAACTTCGCGGATTATTGGCGCCTATGCGTGGTCGCCGCATCGTTTTTGTGCCCACCATGGGTGCACTTCATGCGGGGCATGCCTCGTTGTTGCGCCAGGCCAGAGACCTTGCAGGAAAGCAGGGAATCGTTGTATCGAGCATCTTTCTTAATCCTGTGCAATTTGATAATGCGGGGGATTTGTCCACATACCCGCAAACACCGGATGCAGATTTGACTCTGTGCAAAGAATGTGGTGTAGATGTGGTGTTTATGCCAACTCCTGATGTCATGTACTGCGCAGACCGCTCCATGGTGATGGAGGAGAACCATCTTTCGACCGTGCTGTGCGGAGCAAGCCGCCCCGGTCATTTTGCCGGAGTGTGTCTGGTGGTGTGCAAATTGTTTAACCTTGTGCAGCC
>JAZQCA010000058.1:0-19361 GCA_045545975.1 Akkermansia sp. | reverse complement strand
CACATGTGTCCCAAAGATTATGGAAAAATAGTCCTAAACAACATAAAGGCATAGTATTCTGTGTGAAAATTCGTAGTGGGGTATCAGACGCCTCACCATCGGCAGTAAGCTTTCATTTGTTTCTCTATCGGCGTAAGTCGCTAACTTTCGATTTGTCAATCGTAAAATGTCAATTGTAAATCCACGTGTCCCAAATCTTTGGGACACGTGTGACTTTATGCCCGTCACGCACCGCCCGATTTCAGTCCCAGAGGTTCTCTGCCCCGGAAATGTCCAGGGCGCGGGATTCCGCAGCATAGCCGAAGGAGCCCCGGTCCGGGACATCGGGATCCTCCCGGTAGTGGCGGGGCTCCTTGCCGTGGAGGCGCAGGTAATTGACTATACCGCGGCCGACGGACTCCGCGTAGCGGCGGGCGGTGGCATCATTCGCCAGGTAGGCGACATGACCCCGGTTATTCAGAAAGGCGGCCTCGATGACAGCAGCCGGTATGCCGGCATCGTCACAGGCGTTCATCCATCCGGCAGAGCGCTCGGCGTCCACACTGCGCACGACTACGGAGCAGTCGCGACCTCCATTGGGCATGCCGTGGTTGAGTACTTCTTCCGAAAGGGTACGAGCCAGGCAGTTGCCAAGTCGGCGGCCGTTGTACTTGTTGCAAATGATCAGGCTGGGGGAGGCGCCCCTTCTGCGCCAGCCGGGTCCGCTGTTGTGATGGAGAAAGACTGCACAGGAAGCCCGGCGGTAGATGGCATAGTCCGCAGAGATGATACCGCTGGCCACCCGATCCGGGAAGTAGCGCGAGGGGTAGCGCTGCCCGCCATCCGGCTCGCCCTGGTGCAACACCCCGGCTCGGCGCGCCCAGCCGGCCAGCGGCTCCTGCCGTGGGCGATCCCCACGATTGATCACCCGCACCGGGTACCCTGCCTGCTCGATGACCCGGCGGGTGTAGTACACATAGCGGTACCACCACTCCACCTCGCGAATGTACTGGCCGTTGACGGCTCGGGGAGACTTCGCTCCGCCCATCCCCACATAGTGACCGATATCGAGGATAACCGGTCCTTCCGCGGTACCGCGAGGAGTACTGCAGCTGCTCAAGCAGAGCAGATGGAGCAGCACACAGATCATGGCAAGTAGTACCTTGTTCATACAGCGCCACGAATATAGCGACCTGCCCCCTGAGGGTCAAGGCAAAATCACGCGCTTAGTGCGTCATGCCCCGACTGCGGCTTTTCTCGAACATCGTCAGCAGCTGCTCGCGCAGATATTCCAGGAGTCGTAACCTCTCTGCCTGCTCCTCCATGGTGCCGAGAGCTTCTTCTCCGCTGCCGGCAAGCTCCCGGTAGTGCTTATGCCACTTCAGCAGATTCTCCATAGGTCGTACCATGCGGTACAGTGAGGGGTCCCACCCACCCTGCTCCTCGCTAAGCAGGTCTCGCACCATTTCGTATGCGCTGAAGGTCAGAACCCACCGCGAATAAAAATTCTCCGCCAGGTTATGAGTCATCTCCTCGGATGGCTCCAGATCATCCTCCACCTCCATGGGCAAGGTCTCCGGCAACGTGAGCACCACGCGATGAAAAAGCGAGCTGTCCGGTCGCCACAGGTCCTCCCCCACTCGCGCCTGGCAACCGATGACCGCCAGCTCTTTGCCGAGGTTCACGCTGTGAGCCACCATAACTGCCCGGAAATGATCGGGCAGCAGCGACATGTACCTCTCCACCACCTCCCGCAGCCGCTGCTCCGTAGCCCCCTCATACAGGTTCAGCAAGATAAGCACTCCGTAGGCCTCCGCCTCGCTCCACTCCTCGAAGGGGATATCCGGAGCAAAAGTCCACGAGTACAAGATATCTTCGCGCTCATCCGGCCAGCCGAAGGGCGCGCGGAACTCCACCTCCTCAAAATCATTCAACAGACTATCCGGTAGCAGCCCATACAACACTCCGGGTAACTGCCTCACCTCGTACCACTCCCCATCTCTACCTTGTACGTGCATCATGCCTCCAATTTAAGCATTCCGAATGCTTATATCCTGATCATCCATCCTAGATATTTTACCATAAATGACATCTCGCTGCTAAGCTAAAGATTTCTTGCATAAGGTGCCTGTTCATTATATATTGAGAAATCAACTTTAACATATTTAGGCTTGACGTCAGCATTCGGAATGCTCATGCGTATGAATAACGAGACTGGGGAAGATCCCATGGGTACACTGCCTCTGGTGGTGGATGATGCCGTGCGCCTGGTTCGTGAATGTGCCGAGGAGCTGGGGGATCGCGTGGCGGGACTGGGGCGCACGGCTCTGCTGCAACTGCTGCGGCGTACCCTGCGGGAGGGAGTTGCGGCGGTCGAGGCCAGTGAACAGACAGTAGATTTCGAGACTGCGGCTTGGGCGAGTGTGGCGGCACGCAGCGCCAGGCGCCCGACGACCTGCCGAGATCTGCGCACCTATGTACGCAGGATGTTGAGGATAGAGGGACTGAGTGAGCGCCCGCTGCGCACCATGGGCAGCCGGGAGTGCCGGGAGTTGCTGCACCGAGCCTTCGGGAGCAGTAAGCACAGCTACCGCAAGGGACGTGCCATTCTCCACAGTATATTCCACTATGGGCAGCAGCAGGAATGGTGCGGGGGCAATCCCGTGGAGCATATCCCCGCGCCTCTGCTGCACGAGCGACCCATCATGCCCTTGTCGCCCGATGAGGTGGCACGGCTGGAACAAACCGTCAGAGAGCCGGCTCACCGCGAAATGGAGCTATCCCTCCATCTCATGACTTATTGCGGACTGCGCCCGAACGAAGTGCAGCGCTTAGCCCCGGGGGATATTAACTGGAGCGAGAAGGAGGTCATCATCCGCCCCACGACCAGCAAAACGGGAGGTGGACGGGTGGTACCGCTGCGGCGCGTCGGCAAAATTCGCCGCGGGCTGCACCTCATCCCCGCCAACTGGCAGCGCCGCTGGCAGAAGTTGCGGCAGGCGGCAGGGTTCCGCAACTGGCAGGCGGACGCGCTGCGGCACACATTTGCCAGCTACCACGCGGCTTACTACCGTAACCTGCCGGAGCTGCAACTGGAAATGGGCCACCGGGACTGTAGTCTGCTGCGCTCGCGCTACCTGCAGCCGGTCAGCCGGCAGCACGCAACCTTGTTCTGGAGCGGGTAAAGCCGCAGAATTACTGCAACATGTCGGGGGTCACGCGGTAACTGGCCCCGCAGCGGGGACAGGAGGCCTCGAGATATCCCTGCTCGGAAAGAAGGTCGGCAAAGTCCTTCTGCATAGTACGGATGGTAGGCAGGATTTTCTCCAGCGTGCAACCGCAACGGAAGGTGAACTTGCGGGTTTCCAGCGGTTTGACTTCCTCGTGAGAGTCAATCTCCGCGACGTCCTGAGCAGTCAACTCGCTGAGCCAATCGTGGTCCGCCCCGGGCTGAGCTGTGATGAGGGCGAAGTGATCATTCCCGAGATCGAAGGTTCTGGCCTGTCGCTGCTCGCTCTGACGGTAGAAATCCTCCACCCAATCGCCTACAGTACGACCTCCCAGAATAATGACGGAGGTCTGCGGCTCTTTGTTCGTCCGAAGGTTCTGGGCAAAAAGCATGTTGCGCTCCGGCTCTCGCACGCCCTCGGTGAACACGCGCCCAATGACGTCCTCCGTAAGAGAAGAGCCGGAGACAAAGTAGTTCGCCAGCATGGGTTCGCGCACGTTGAGGGTCCAGGCATGGTACTCCTGCCAAGGTCTCGAGACCAAGTGCAAGGTGAAGTAGGCCAGCAGTTCCTTGAAGAGGGTGTCCTCCGCCTCGGCATTGCGGCAGCGGTGCTGCATGAGGTGCAGATAATAGTCCACAAAAAGAGCGGAAAAATCGGCACGCAACAACAGGCAGTTGCGCTTGCGGACAAAAAGGGCTTGAACTGTGGTGAACTCTTCTACGGGCTGTCCGGTGGGCTCAGTCATGAGGTGATGTGGTTGCTGAACATTATAATACTCCCTCAGCCCCCTTGGTGCAAGCACAAAATATGCCCCGTCATCCGGTTCCGCTAACAGCCCGCGTGGGTGGAATCTACGGGCAGATATGAGCCGCTGCCCGGGGCTAACCCCTCCTCTTCTCTCTCTCTTCCGAAGAAGGCATGGTGAGAGGGGTGCGACTTATTGCGCTCCGGGAAGCACTGCGGTGCATGCGTAATTTCTCGACTTCGGAGCGCAGATAAAAATAGGTGAGCCGCGCACCATCACTACGGAGATAGCGGAGCCGAAAGCGCTGCAACATGCCTACACGAGCATAGCGACTGAGGGAATTGCGGGATACTCCCAGTATGGCCAAGGCCTCCGCGCTATCCACCAAGCGAGAAGGTCTGACGCTGATGACCGGCTTGCGGCGGCGCACAAGAGCCCGCACTCGCGATTTGTCCCAATAGACTGTGGGTGGATAATTGCCAATGGCTACTCGGCAGAAGCGGACTCTCTCTCGGTGCAAAAGTTCGCGCGCAGAGGCGGGGCGGCAGTTGAGAAGTTCTGCCGCTTGGCGTGTAGAAATGGCCCAAGAGGGAGCCCGCTGCAAAATGATCGGCATGCCTCGCTCCTTGCGATCGCACTCCCTCAACATGCTCGCCGGGTAAATCACGCCCGGAATGTTATACAGGCGAACTCCGCCAACCCCTATGAGTTCGCGCGGGAGCCCGCCCACACGACGCGGAAATCGCCGCGGTAGTACCCCCTCTCTCGGATATTCATTCTTCACCTGCTCCATATCGTCTGTTTCTGGCGCGACATAGTACCAGCAGGTTCGTTCAGGAGGCAAATATATAATTCACCCTAAAATAAGTCGTTACATTTTAGTATACAATGCGTTATAACCAAATATCCACGACACAACAACAAATAATTATCAAGTTACATTAACAATCCGGCTCCTCTGTATACCCACTATGTCCAAGGTACACTCAAGCACCTGAGCTACGGCGGGCGGCCTGCCGCCCATAGGCTGTGGCAGGGTACCTCCGGGCAGCCTCGGCATACAGCTCTGCCGCCCGAGTGGGATCCTGCAAATGAGCCGCGCAAAGATGCGCAGCCCGGCAAAGAAACAAAGCCCGATCCTCCTTGCGGGGAACCTTGGTAGCCCCGGTCAGAAAGGCTTGCAACGCGGCCTCGTAATCGTGGAACTCATCCGCCAGAACAGAGGCAAGCTCAGACCAGGCACGCGGGCGGGAAGACTCCCTGCCTACCAGCACCTCCAACTGCGACAGAAGCGCCCGATCGTGCTCGTGGCGAATGTGCTCTGCCAAGGCAACAAGCGGGTCATCCTCCGGCGAGTAGCTGCCCTCGTACACACGCTCACTAATGGCACGCCCGCAGACCGGCAGCACCCAGAGGCGCAAGAGCGCCGACTCCCAGGCAGCCAGCACGGCAACTGCCCCAAGCGTGACAAGTATCCCCACAAGCGCCTCTCCCTCATCGAACATCTCCCGCACGCGCAACAGAACCACCACAAAAAGCAGTAGCGGCAGCAGCAGGTTGATGGCTCGGAACAACTGGCGCATGATAACGCAAGAACTAGTCGGCAAACCGACCACCGGCTCATGGATATGACACCCCGATCTTACTTCTCGCGATCAGGCAGATCGTCCATCTCCAGATAATCGAGGGCGATGGTGCGGTTCGGGTTCTGAGGATTGCGAACTTCCAGGCGCATCTGCTTAAAGAACCAAGTGCCATCGGACAGGCGTTGTACAGAGGTAATGGAAAAACGCTTCTTGAGCTTTCCATCCGCGCCGTAGCCGTCGATCTGCCAAGTGGTTCCATTCTCCTTGTCCACCCACATACGCACCCAAGCAAACTGACCGGTACCGGGAGAGGGATTTTTCACCTCCACAATATAGCAATCGCGCCCCTTTATGCGGGAGTTCGCGCTGTCGTCGATCAACTTTCCTCCTTTCCAGTAGAGAAAGCGCAGGGAAAGATCCTCGTAGCAGACATCCGTGCCGGCAATCGTTTTGCCATAGCTCGACGGAGCCATCACCTGAGCCTTGCCCTGGTTCACCAGCACAAGCTCGGCCGATCGGGACTGGATGCGCACATCAAAGCGGTGCCACGCCTCCTGGTGCTTGTACTGGAAGACTATCGTCTCCCCGCGTGCACTCAGGCTGAACGGAACCTTATTGCGCCCCTTCCGGATGGAGCCCATCACATCGCGATTCCCTTGGCTGATCGTCATCTCGCGCATGGCGCGCAGAAGCTCATCCACATTCACTTCATCCTGCGCCACAGCCGATACGGTCACACTTACCAACGCAGCGCCAACTATGAAAATTTTGTTCAAAAGGTTCTTCATCATAGCCCCATTATACACAGCCCCTCGCCCCCTGTACAGCTTTTTTTCATGTCGCCGGAAGTATCGCAAGCGCACCGCGATAAAGTCCGAACTTGACAACAGATAAAAATGATATACAATGGCACAGCAACGATGGAGGAAAGTAAACACAGAAGACTTAAGGTACTGCTCTGCTGCTATGCTTGCGATCCCAGTTATGGATCCGAGCCTGGCATGGGATGGAACTTCGCGTACCACATTTCACGCTTTCATGATGCTCACGTCTTAGTTGAAGAAAAATTTAAGGAAAATCTCCTCAACCACGCTAAAAAACACCCAGAAGATGTAAAAAACATCACTTTTCACTTTATTAAAAAACAACGACACCGCACTCTTCGAAAAATATGGCCTCCCAGTTACTACTGGTTCTACCGTGAATGGCATAAGAAAGCATATCTTTATGCAGCGGAGCTCCACAAAAAGGAAAACTTTGATTTAGTTCACCAGATAACCATTTCCGGCTATCGTGAACCGGGAGAGCTGTGGAAATTACCATCCCCCTACGTCTGGGGGCCTCTGGGAGGTTTTACAGACACTCCTTGGTGCCTGCTAGGTAGTCTGGGATGGAATGGAGCCCTGCACTTTGCAATACGCAACATAGTAAATTATTTTCACAAAAAATGGGGAAAAGCAGGACGCTCTGCAGGAAAAAAAAGCCACACCATACTGACCAGCACCACCAAGGCAGTCCAAGAAATACACGAATACTGGAATCGTGAGGCTGTGCTCATGAATGAAGTGGGGCTGGAAACCAATCACACTCAATATACACCTATCCCCCACGAGGTTGGTACACCATTGCGCATTTGTTGGGCAGGTGAACATATTCCCCGAAAAGCACTGGATCTCCTTCTTGAGGCTCTCCCTCATTGTCAAGAGCGCATGGAACTGCATGTACTGAGCAAAGGTCCGCGTATGGAAGCTTGGAAAAAGCAGGCTCATAAACTCGGGCTGGATGATGTTGTGACATTCCATGGTTTTGTCCCGCGAGAGGAGGCATTCCGCATCATGGGGACAAGTCATGTTTTCTGCATCACAAGTGTGAGAGAAGACACGTCAACCGTCGTTTTCGAAGCCTTCCGATATGGTCTTCCCATCATCGCTCTCGACCACTGTGGATTCTCCTCGGTCATCGACGAAACCTGTGGCATCAAAATTCCCATCATCAGCCGCAAACAGGTAGTAGCTGAATACGCACGTCATCTAGATTATCTCGCATCGCATGAAGATGTACGAGCATCCCTTTCCAATGGCGCCCTCGAGCGCTGCAAACTCTTCACTTGGGGTGCAAAAATGGATATTCTTAATCGTATTTACGAAAAGGCCACATCAGAATAACCCCGGTAGAAATATGAGCGACATAGCACACCCCACCTCAAATAACAACGGATCCGGCATATTGCAGGAAGCTCTGACTATTGTACGGTGTGATAGAAAAGAAGCCACTCATTTTGTTATTCAACACGGTAATCGTCTGAAGTTTCTTATCGACTTGGAATCCGGTATAGGATATCTTAAGAGAACTATAGCCGCCTATGATATCGGTTTGATTCTGTTGTTACGTCTGATTTCATTTATACCTAAAAGGTTACTTATCCATGCGAAGTTAGGCTTTTTTGCCAACGTCAAACTTCACCCGACCATAGCAGAACATGTTCCCTCGAAAAGCAGCTGGAACATCTTAGTTGGAACATATGATAGTGCTCAAAAAATAGTGCTACAATGTTTCAGTTCCCTCAACAACGATTGCGTCTATATCAAAGTAGGAAATAAAGGATCACAAGTACAAATGGAGAGGGAAACTCAGTTTCTCAAAAACGCAAAAAATTACAATACATTTGCGGTACCTACCCTGCTGACGTCTGAATCTATACAAGATGGCAGCCCTTTCTCCATTCAGGTAACGAAGGGATTCAACGGGAACAAAGTTCCTTTGAAAATGACCGCTGAGATTTTCCGCATCAGCAAAGAAATTGTCGGTAATTCCATTGATGTTAATGGGGAACCTCACACTTTCTCTCATGGTGATTTTGCTCCGTGGAATATTCGCAAAGATGGCGATACTTACACAGTTTTCGATTGGGAACATTGCGGGTTGAGGCCGGAAGGCTACGATGTTGTCTATTTTTGTCTGATGATTGAAATTGCACTTCACCATCTGACTTTTGACATCGCATATGATAGGGCCATAAAAACAGTAAAACACTTCAACCCAGATTTACGACCCAACAAAGAGCTCATACTCAAGTACTTCAGAAAAACAACAAAAACGCTCACCTACTAATGATTGCAGACACTTCATTATCACGAGCCTTTGTTAAAGACTTCTTCTCTTCGCTCCGTCAGAAAAATATTCGATTCTGCGTTATCCACAACATTGAGGAAGTAATAAGCGGACAGGCACACGATATTGATATGTGCATAGAGGCCTCAAAACTTGTTGAGGCTAAGGATTTGCTTAATCAGACCGCAGCAAATCTGGGTTGGGAATTGCACCTTCATATCGGTAACATCAGGGATTCATTCAACGCAAAAAGTTACCACTATCACTATATAGACGATTCTCAACGCAGTATTACACTCATTCATTTCGATTTCGTACCCGTTACTGCGTGGCGAGGTCGTGAAATTCTGCCCAATAGCGTTTTACTCAGCGGAGTAAATAACGAATCTCTTTATCCGGAATCCTCCCCGGAGGTCATGGCAGTTGTCGATTTATTCCCCCACCTGCTCTATGACAATTGCATAAAAGATAAATACAAAAACCGAATTCACCGGATTTTTACAGAGCAACCTGAAAAAGTGCTCTCCACCATGCACAACTTTCTCCCGAAAGAACTGGCGCTGCATGTACTGGAACTCGCGCAACAGCAACGCTGGGATGATATACTTGCATTACGGTCCGACATCATCTCGCAAGCTCTCAAACACGCAAAACGGCGCCCGATAGATTATTGTCGGCATATTCTGCACAAGATTATGCACCCGACCGGCATCATGATTGCCCTACAAGGCACTGATGGTAGCGGGAAAAGTTCAATCATACAGATGATACCGGAAATCATTGGTAATTCATTCACCGGTGACACACTGAATTATTACCACTGGCGCCCCGGCTTTATAAAACCCGAAAAGAAATTGGACACAAAAGGTAATCCGATTACCGATTTGCGTCCCCATACTCACCCTCCGGATAACCGACTGCGATCATTTCTTAAACTCGGATTCTATACATTGGATTATTTATTCGGCTACTGCTTTAAGATCCGCAAACAGATTTCACAAGGTCACCTGGTGATATTTGACCGCTATTTTTATGATTTTTATATCGACAAACTGCGCTATTGCCTGAAAGTCAACAATGGTATAATCCGTTTATTTCATTTCTTGGTACCTTCCCCTACTATTACTTTTCTGCTTGTAGGTGATGCTGAAAAGATATATGAACGCAAGAAAGAAATATCAGCAGAGGAAATTCAAAATCAGATAAATAGATTACTCAATAACAAACACCGCTTTTCCAATCCGATTATCATCGACGTAAACCAAAAGCTGCCCAACGTATGTTTTGACGTATGCAGGGCAATCCTGACACATCTTGCGTCTGTAAATAAGTAACCGCCATCCGCAAGGCGATTACCAGTCAGCTAAGCAAATACCCATGATTTTACACAGGGATATTGGCTGCGCACCTCTCAGAATATATTCCGTAGTATCGGCGTGTGTTTAACGCAGAGCCCCAGAATCAACGCGCATACAAAGCATATCGCAGCCTGAACAACACCGGCGGCCATGTACCCGATATAAGGGGATAAGTAGTCGTACAAAAACGACCACACCAAACGGAAAATATTTTCCGAAAGCATTACAACGAAAACGGCTGAGCCAAAATTTCCCCACATATTTCTGAGCCGCTGAGACATCTCACTCTTAGTGACATAGTCTTTTACGATAAGATAAACAGCTGCACAGGGAACCGACAATAATGAAATTAAAAACACATCGTTGGAAAGCACACTCATTGTCCCCATACTTTTTCTGGAAAGCTCCATGCATATACAGGCAACCATCAGAGATAAAAAAACACTCCATACCTTTAGAGAGAGAGAGAAATTTATCTTCACCCTTTCTAACCAGAACCCCATTAAAAAATATAATACACAATAATCCAGCGAAAATGGCAAAGGAACAACTGTCAATGATTCTCTTATTTTAATATAGGAATCATACCTTCCAACAGTCATCATTACCAAAGGAAAAACGACATAAAAAACAAACTGCAACAGGAGCAAGCCTATAAACACCCTACCGGACATGCGCTTTATCAAAAATCTCATCACCGGCAGCAAAAGCATCAATATGATGTAAACTTTTAAAAACCACAATACCTTGAAATCATTGATAGAACTGCCACGACGTAGAAATGCGAACAATTTTCCCCAGCCAAAGCTCTCATCAGTAGTGCAAATATGGTATAGATATTGCAACAATACCACTATAGCCATCGCCAGCAGGAAACGGCATACACGTTTACGGAACCAGCTTCCCGCAGATTCGTCGCGATTCAGCAGCAGGCTCCCGCTAATCATGAAGAACAATGGCACTGCCATTTTGACAACTTCACAGAAAAATAAAGACATCCAATAGCTTAATCCCCCATAAGGCGCAACAAACTCTGGCATCTGCCAACCAGGAGTGTGATTGACAATCACAAGAAATATAGCCACCACCCTGATAATTTCAAGGTATATCTTATTTCTCTTTTCCATACTCTCCCGCAAATCTAAACTATGCAGATTCAAAAGTATTTTTTCAAATAAGCGACAATTTTACGCCATATTCGGGTGAGGACATGAGTAGTCACCCCCAAATCACGCTTGTCCCATATAGGATAAGCTTTCATTGAATCCCAGTTTCGGCTGTTACCGTCAGGCCACGTTTCATTTCCCGGCAATCTGGCGGCCCCATTCAATTTGCACATAATAGAGAAAATACTCTGCTCATGACGATGCTCTCTGAACTCCGGGAAATTGGGCAGTAAAGATGGGCTATCATCTATGAAGTGTGTATTCTGAGTAGCATTGAACCAACGCTCGACAAAGGATTGAGACATAGCATTTTTTACAATAAAAACATGCCCTCCACAAATCTGTCCGCTATCCAAAACTGAAGTATTGTTCATCACCCCCAGATGCTCTATGACGTCCATTTTAGTATAACATCGTTCCGAACATTTTTTTCCTAATTCAAAAGCGGCTATTCCCAATGGATTAGCTCTGAGAATATCAGCATATTCCAGCAAACGACTGCGACCGGAGGCATTCCAATGACAACCGGCATCAATATAATACAACTCATCCCCTTCCTTCAACTGTTGCAGCTGACTATAGATAAGATAGGGTTTCCATTTCCAGTACCCAAAACCTCTTACCCAAGGCTTGAGCAGATGAGAGTTTTCAGACAGGAAATCAGCACCAAGGTCTTTTTCAGTGAACAACTCTATCTCATCAAAGAACTGCATTTCTTCAGCTTGTCGCCTTATACGCGCTAAAGCCTTCCGCATGCGCGAATCCGCAAAACTTATAAACTTTCTTTTCATATCCGAGTTCCCCCAATAGCGCTTACCCGTCTAATTATGATTCACCAATTGAGCGCATATTCCAACGATGAGTTGGGTGCTTAATTGCGAAAGTGGTGCGCTGAACATCATCAGTCAAATAGATTGCGTACTCTCTCGGAGCCCGTCTGAAACAGTCATATACAAGTCCAAAAAGTCCCTGTGCTTTCACGAATAGCGGTATGGATTTCTTTAACACTAGTGGCAGTTCCGAGGAAATACGAAGCCTTTCGCCGGCCGTTATTTCTGACCATGAAACATTACTACCAGTCACAACAAAGACACTGCCGAACAAATCAGGCATACGGCATATTCTGGGATTGGTAAACATAATATCGCGGAAGAATACTAAGTCAGCCAGCGACCGGAATGAACAATCAAAATAAATACCACGTTTCCTAAACGTTGATGCTCTGTGAAAACAGGTATTCGTAATTATTTGCGTAATAGCCCGACTCACCACTTTACTCGGGAAAGTGGGTCTGCGGTGGCAGATATAGCGAGAATCCTTATCAAGCACGATATGAGCAGTAAGGAGCATATCAGCATCAGGGTGCTTCTCCATTTCGGCCGCTACAGCTGCAAACACACCGGGAAGGTATTGTTCATCCGCATTGAGGTGTGCTGTCACATCGGCCTCTTGTGGCAGCTTTTTCCAAGCTCGATTAATTGCATCGTACAGGCCGGTATCCTTTGCGCTCTCAAAAGTCAATTGATACCCTGAGTTCCCGGCATGCTGTTGCTGCCATTCCATCAACCATTCCACCGTTCCATCATTAGAGGCACCATCCTGGATATGATGATGTACCTGCACAGTTTCGCTCACTTGATCGGCAACGGAGCGCACACAGCTCTGCAACCATTGCAAGGCATTGTACGAAGGTGTGACTATATAGAACTTTATCATGCTCGCGCGAGATTATAACAGCCACAGCGCATAAACACAAGAAAAAACCGCCGGGGCGGGGCTTACCCACTCCGGCGGTGATCATTTTACAGGTTTTTCCGGCTCTCTTATCAGGCGAACACGCCCACAGCCTCGGAGGCGCAGGCAATCATGTAGTCGCGATTGAGCTTGGCGATGTTGTCCACGGTGATTCCCTTGGGGCAGGCAGCCTCGCACTCGTAGAGGTTGGTGCAGTTGCCGAAGCCGAGGGCATCCATCTGACGAACCATGGCAAGCACACGCTTGTTCTTCTCGGGCTGTCCCTGGGGAAGCAGATTAAGGTGAGCAGCCTTGGCAGAGGTGAAGAGCATGGCAGCGCTGTTCTTGCAGCTGGCCACGCAAGCACCACAGCCGATGCAGGCGGCGGCGTCGAAAGCGGCGTCGGCCGTCTTCTTGCGCACGGGCATGTTGTTGGCATTCGGAGCAGCACCGGTACGAACATCCACGAAGCCACCGGCTGCGATAATCTTGTCCAGTGCGGTACGGTCTACCACGAGGTCGCGCAGCAGCGGGAATGCGGCAGCACGGAAGGGCTCGATCCAGATCGTGTCGCCATCCTTGAACTGGCGCATGTGCAGCTGGCAGGTGGTCACCTTCTTGCCGCCGTGGGGCACGCCGTTGATGGTGAGCGAGCACATACCGCAGATACCCTCACGGCAGTCGTGGTCGAAGTGGATGGGCTCCTTGCCCTCGTGTACGAGTTCCTCGTTCACGATGTCGAGCATCTCGAGGAAGGAAGCCTCATCGGGGATGTTCTTGGCCTTGTAGGTTTCGATACGGCCCTGAGCCTGAGCATTTTCCTGACGCCAGACCTTGAGCGTAAGATTGAGATTAGCCATAATTGTGTATGAGATTCAGAAGGTTGAACTAAGTGTGCTTTACTTGTAGGAACGGATAGCCAGGTGCACGGTGTCGAAAGTAAGCGGCTCCTTGTGCAGAACCGGCAGTTCGCCCGTACCCTTGTACTCCCAGCAGGCAACGTAAGCGAAGTTAGCGTCGTCGCGCTTAGCCTCGCCGTCAGCCAGCTGATGCTCCAAACGGAAGTGAGCGCCGCAGGACTCCTCGCGGTTGAGGGCGTCGTAGCAGAGCACTTCTGCGAAGTCAAGGAAGGCGGCCACGCGCCAAGCCTTCTCAAGCTCCTGGTTCATACCCTCGGTGCTGCCGACAACCTTCACGTTGGTCCAGAATTCCTCGCGGATGGCGGGGATCTTCTCGATGGCGTCCATCAGGCTCTCCTTCGTACGGCCCATGCCGACATCCTCCCAGACGAGCTTACCGAGCTCGCGGTGGATTTCATCGGGGGTCTTGGTACCCTTTACATCCATCATCTTCTGAATGCGAGCCTTCACGGCCTCCTCTGCCTCGATGAACTCGGGAGCAGCGGTGGTGATGCTGCCGGGTTTCTGGGTGGTGAGGTAGGTGGGCAGAGTGGCGGGGATGACGAAGTAACCATCGGAAAGACCCTGCATAAGAGCGGAAGCACCCAGACGGTTAGCGCCGTGGTCGGAGAAGTTAGCCTCGCCAAGAACGTGGAGACCGGGGATGGAGGACATGAGGTTGTAGTCCACCCACAGACCGCCCATGGTGTAGTGGGAGGCGGGGTAAATCATCATCGGCTGCTCGTGAGGATCCACATCGGTAATCTCCTCGTACATTTCGAAGAGGTTGCCGTACTGCCCGTCGATCCATTCCTTGCCCATGCGGTTGATGGCATCCTTGAAGTCGAGGAATACGCCGCGACCGGTGTTGGCTACGCCACGCTCGTCATCGCAGGCTTCCTTGGCGGCACGGGAGGAGATGTCACGGGGAGCTAAGTTACCGAAGGAGGGATATTTGCGCTCCAAGTAGTAGTCGCGATCGCTCTCAGCTACATCGGAGGCCTTCATCTCGCCACGGCGGATCTTGGCTGCCACTTCGCGGCTCTTGGGAACCCAGATGCGACCATCGTTACGCAGAGACTCAGACATGAGGGTGAGCTTGCTCTGGTAGTCGCCCTTGACGGGGATGCAGGTGGGGTGGATCTGGGTGAAGCAGGGATTGGCGAAGTAGGCACCCTTCTTCCAGCAGGCGCAGGCGGCACCTACGTTGCAGCCCATGGCATTGGTGGAGAGGAAGAACACGCGCCCATAACCGCCGGTGGCAAGCAGCACGGTGTCGCCCGCATAGCTCTTGATCTCACCGGTCACCATGTCGCGCACGACGATACCCTTTGCATGACCATCAACCACCACCAGATCCATCATTTCGGTGCGGGGGTACATCTCGATGTGCCCCTTACCGATTTCCTTCTCCATGGCCTGGTAGCAGCCCAGCAGGAGCTGCTGACCGGTCTGACCGCGGCTGTAGAAGGTACGCTTGAGCTGGGAACCACCGAAGGAGCGGTTGTCGAGCAGACCACCATATTCGCGACCGAAGGGCACACCCTGAGCCACGCACTGGTTGATGATGTTGCAGCTCACCTCGGCCAGACGATAGACGTTGGCCTCGCGGGCGCGGAAGTCACCACCCTTCACGGTATCGTAGAACAGGCGGTATACGGAGTCACCATCGTTCTGGTAGTTGTGAGCGGCGTTCACACCACCCTGAGCGGCAATGGAGTGAGCACGACGGGGGCTGTCCTGATAGCAGAAGCACTTCACGTTGTAGCCCAGCTCTGCCAAGGTAGCGGCTGCGGAACCACCGGCCAGACCCGTACCCACGATAAGCACGGTGTACTTACGACGGTTGTTGGGGTTAATGAGCTTGGCCTCGCGCTTGTACTTGGTCCACTTCTCAGCGATGGGACCATCCGGAATGCAAGAGTCCGGCATGTAATCACTTACGGGAAACTTAATTTCTTTCATAATTGAAGAGGAGTTTGTAAGGGGTTATTTGAGGATGCCGAGCATCACGCACACAGGAATGAGAATGAAACCACCGCAAACGGCAACGCCGAAGAGCCAGGCCACGATGTTGTAGAGCGGGCGCACCTTGCGGGTAGCCAGACCCAGGGTCTGCAGTACGGACTGCAAGCCATGGCGCACATGCATGAACAGGCAGCAAATGGCCACAATGTAGAAGATGGAGCACCAGGGGTTCTGGAAGGCGTGCAGGATGTGCTGGTAGCAATTGGCGGGATCGCCGTTGAATGTAAGCTGCCACAGGTGGAACACAATGAAGCAGAGAATCATGATACCGGTAATCACCATGGTACGGGAAGAAAGGGTAGCCTTCAGCGTACCTTCCTTCTGGTAGTGAGTGCGGGCATTGTAGTTCTCATACTTGAGCACCAGGGTGAGCACAATGTGTACCAGAGCCACGGCCAGCAAGCCCAGACGAATGGACCAAAGCAGCCAGGCGGGCATGGAGTGCAGCCCCGTTGCGTAGTAGTCAATCCAGGAGCGGTCACCCGCAGCCACATCACCACCGAAAATGGTCATATTGCCGGCCAGGTGCCCCACCAGGAAGAGGAGGAGACACGACCCCGTGAGAGCCACAAGGATCTTGCGGCCGATCGAGGACGTGACGAATTTGCATGCTGTCGTGATAATATCGTTCATAAGTGCAATAACGTCTTTGCGCCACTTACTCTACTACAAACCACCGGAAAAGGCAAGCACCAATCCGCTTTTGCACATTAAAAAATGCCTTCCGGCAGCACCAGCAACAGAGCAAACATAGCCAAGAGCAGGGCGAAGATGGCGTCTATGGCATTCGTATGGCGCACATAACCCTTTCGCAGCGGCTCCCACTGCAACAAAGCAGACCACAGGCACCAGCCCGCCAACCCCGCAAAAGTAAGCGCCACCATGAGGGTCGGGGCATACCAGGCAGCGCGCCCGTGCTCTCGCAGAGGTCCTGCGGAAAGCGTCAGAATGAAAAGCATGCACTTAGGGTTGAGGATATTGCAGAGAAATCCCTGCCAGAACAGAGCAGCACAGCTCTGCAGTTTCGTCCCGGTGCCACTCAAATCAACCTCCTGTCCGCTCCGGCGAAAGGGGAAGATTTTCCAGGCCAGATAGAGCAACCATGCAGCAGCAGCCCACAGCATGTACCCACTCCAGCTCTGGTTCATCACCCACACTCCGGCCGTACAAGCCACAACGGACTGGATGAAAAAGCCCAGGCTTATTCCCGCCCCCACCGCACTTCCTCGGCGAAAGCCCTGTGCCAGTGCCGTACGAAACACGAAAAACACATCAGGCCCCGGACTGAGCTGCGAGACGAGCAAAAGCCCACACACCACCACTACACTCCATATAGCCTCCATCATAACTCTTTGTTCTCATTCGAACAAAACGCCGGAAGCGGCAGAACCACATTGCCCCCCAAACCGAATTTCCGCTCCCGAATGTTGGTCGCCAAAGGAGTGGAGGTCTCGTAAGCACAGCGGAACATCTCCATCTTGGCATCAATATTGTCTGCATGGTGCAGGACGAGCGCTTCCGGCGTCTTGGGAACCACAGGAGAGCCGTACTCCAGTACTCCGTGGTGCGAGGCAATGAGGTGCAACAGGTGGAGCCGCACCTGTTCCGAGCCGGGCTTCAGGGACTTCCACTCGTTGCGCTGCTCGGGAGTGCAGATATTTTTCCACAGCCCATTGACGATCTCTATACCGAGTGAAATATGTCCCATGAGCTCCCCCATTTCTGAGTATTCCACGCCGAATCCATCCTCCGGACAACAGGTTTCCCACATCTTACCACAATCATGGAACAGAGCCCCGGCCAGCACCAAATCGCGGTTCACCTGCGGATATGCCGCGCAGATAGAATCCGCCGCCCGCATAACCCCCGCCGTATGTTCCACAAGCCCCCCTCGCCGGGCATGGTGCATGCCGCGAGCGGCGGCTGCCCGGCGGAACCGCCCCTCATGCACGGAGAGAAGAGCACGGCTCAAGGCCTGCAAGCGGGGATCAGCCATACTCTCGATCAATTGCGCAATGGTCTGCCAATCCTCCTCATGTTTGGCAGCGAACTCTGCCCCTCCGCTCAGTAGTGCAGCCTCCTCCTGTGGTGCAAGCGCGCGAAACTCCATCTGCGCCGCCTCCATACCATACTGCGAACATTGCCAGTCAGCCGTCACCGCGACCGATGCGCCTTCGCTCAAGGCACGACATGCAGCATTCCAGGGAGCATTATCCCATACTTTGATGGTCATACTGTCAGTAGCATCGGCAAAGGTAAGTTCCAGATAGGGCTTACCCGTCTTGGTCGTTTTCGTCAGCTTCTGCGTAAGCTGGGCAAACAGGTCCCCCTGAGCCCCCTGCTCTGCCGCAGCACTCTTCAGCTGAGATATGGAGTCGTAATGCACAGCGAGCATTGTACTCCCTCGCCTTATTCTTGTCAAGGCGTGAGATCATGCGTACACATTGCCAATGGCCAATTTAGATTTGCCGACATTTCTCATTGGAATCGCTTCTACTGACTGTCTCCAACAGAACAGCTGCGGCAAACAAAGGAAAAATTGAACAAAATCAACTTCTCCCGGTCTAAAAATTATTAAAAACAAGCTCACTAAAGTAATGAAAAACATTTCTCATTCCGGAATGTATTTATATTCACTCATAAGCGTATCTTCATGGGTCGCTTTGATATATCTTCCTTTCGTATATTTCTCTCCCAGGGGACATCTCATTAAAGAGTGTATCATATATGGTATGATATGTTGCGGTATCCTTATTTTGTCTTTTTTGATGACAATGGTTTACAAGCTATTTTCTCTCATAAAAGAAATATCACCCTTGAAAAGAGATATAATATTTATTCTTTTTATTTCATATTTATATCTTCCTATTTCGATATTCACAATGTATAAAGAAGGGATGGTATCTTCGATATTTTCGATGGAAATGATGCACATTTTGTTTAACATCAAACTTTATATTCTGGGTATAGCCATAGTTCCGGCTCCTTCTCTCTTCGTCTATCTGCTACGCCGTAACGGAAGAAAATCACTGCAATCCAAAGCATAAAACACAAAGGGCTTAAATAAAGGAAGTTATTATTTCCCGATTTACTCTGAACTCGAGAGCACTCCGCAATCTTTGTCGTATCAATCGCTCATGCGCATCATGCCGCAGACTATACCAACTCTTGTTCAGAAGAGAACCTTTTTTGTACCCTTGTCTTGCCGCATGTAATTTTGCCACGTATTGCCTCAAAAAAAACAGTCACCGAAAAGTGGATGCCTCAAAATTGCGGTCACCGAAATTTTAGCGGATAATTGACTAAAAAACAAGGCAAATCCACCATTTTTCTGCCCCAAAATGACAGCGAGCGTACCGATTCGGCATTTTGGGGCAGTAAAAGTCGCCGGATGGGGGGATAACTTCATAAAATGCTCTCGGGTTTCATGAGGTGGAAGAGCCTTTTTAGTGATTTTTGGATATTTTCCTGCAATTCGATGGGATCGAGGGCTTCCCTCAGAGCTATAAGGTTTCTTTTCCTTGC
>JAZQCA010000057.1:0-64562 GCA_045545975.1 Akkermansia sp. | reverse complement strand
CGACTCGCTACGCTCGCTGTCATTTTGGGGCAGAAAAATGGTGGATTTGCCTTGTTTTTTAGTCAATTATCCGCTAAAATTTCGGTGACCGCAATTTTGAGGCATCCACTTTTCGGTGACTGTTTTTTTTGAGGCAATACGGTCTCTGCTTGCTGTATTCCGACATACCCGAATTTACATTTCTTTCGTCGGTGTGGAGGTTGTGGCTTGTCATCATGAGTCGGCTCGTATATAATGAGCGCATGAGTGACGAAGTGACTTTCGAGATAGACAGCGACCAGCTGACTGCTGCCATCATTGAGCTCAATTCCATGAGCCCTTGTGAGGGGGTTATCATGAACCGCGAGGGGAAGGTAAAGGTTGGCTGTAGTGGGGATGAGGATTTCCTGTGTATGCTGATTCCTGCCGATGTACTGGCTCGCCAGTTGACAGCTGATGGTCTTTCCTCCTACTCCGGCAAGGAGCTCAAGGCTTGGGCTGACAAATACGAGAAAGAGGCTTTGCGGCAGCTGGTTCAGGACGCGCTGGATATGCGTTGAGCTTTTTCTTCGTTTCGTATTACCGAAAAAGGTTCACAGCTGCAATCAGCTGTGAACCTTTGATGATTTCGAGGCTAATGATTTTCCGATTAGTTGCCTGCTTGTTCGGCAAGGGCCTGATCGATGAGGGTCTTGATCTCCTCAGCTTGTTTCTTGAGGGCTGCCATTTCTTTCATCGCCTCAGGCAGTCGGCGGATAGCGGCAAACTGCTTGCGCGCTTCGGAGAAGGGGGCTGCGGGAGCTCCCCAGTAGATCTTACCGCCTTCCAAATCAGACATTACACCGGTGCGGGCGGCCATGACAGCCTTGTCACCTACCTTCAGATGACCTGCTATACCGACCTGTGCCGCTACCGTTACATAATCTCCGATGGTGGTGCTGCCGGCTATACCGCTCTGAGAGACAATGACCGTGTGTTTGCCCACCACTACATTGTGACCGATTTGGACGAGGTTATCAATCTTGGAGCCTTCACCGATAATGGTACGCCCGAACCGGGCGCGGTCGATGGTGGTGTTTGCGCCGATATCGACATTATCACCAATAACAACGATTCCGACCTGATCTACGGTGTCGTAACGGCCGGTTTCTTTGTTGAGCAGGAAGCCGAAACCATCCGAGCCGATGACAGCTCCGGGCTGAATGACTACATTGTTGCCGAGTATGCAGCGCTCGCGCACTACCACCCGGGCGTAGAGCTTGCAGTTTTCGCCCAGGACCGTTGATTTGCCGATCACGCAACCCGCGCCGATGTCGCAGCCGTCACCGATTTCTGCACCGGCCTCGATGACAGCACCGGCTGCCACTCGTACTTTGTCCGGATTGAGCTTCACCGTCGGATCAACGTATGCTGTGGGGGCTATTCCGGGGGTGAAATCAGTTGCTGCTTTCATGAAGTGACCTACCACGGCGTTGAATGCCAAGGAGGGGTTCTCTACTTCAATGAACACAACGTTCTCGGGGTATTCCGGCAGGCTGGGCGGCACAAGTACCACGGAGGCTTTGGTCGCCAGGAAATCCTTGAAGTATTTATCGTTGCCGAGGAATGAAATCTCACCCGGGCAAGCCTCAGCCAACGTAGCGACTCCGGAGACGGATATCTCCGGAGTCGGGTTGAGAATCTTGCCCCCGGTAAGCGCGACAACTTCGTTGAGAGAGAGGTTCATAGTCGTGCCAGAGTTGGGGCTTTGATGTTGAAAAATCAGTTGGTTGCACCCGGAACGGCATTGGAGCCGTACAGGCGCTGGAGCTCTGCACGGGGATCGAAGCCCTCAGGTGCGCCAGCGTTGATGTGCTTGAGAACCTCGGGGGTGATATCGTAGGAGGCCTTCACATGGGGGAAGATCTTGATGCCCGTGGTAGAGTTCGTGGCGCTGGAGTCGATCACCAGATCATAGCCACCCTGAGCGGCGATGTCAGAGATTGCCTGCTGCACCTCGTTGAAAAGCAGAGTCATGTCGCGGCGGAAAAGTTCCTTGAATGCCAAGGATCGGCGCTGAACGTAGGTCTGGAGTTCCTGCTGAGCAGCCTGGATCTCACCCATCTTGACCTGGTGCTGTTCGCGCAGCTTGCGAACCTGAGCCTCAGAGAGAGAGGGGTCATACTGAGCTTGGATCTTCTTGTCCTCCTCCTGCAGAGCACGCAGCTTTTCCTCGCGCTGCTGGATTTCTGCCTTGATCTTGGCCTCTTCTTCCTTCAGGCGAACCTCGGTGTCGAAACGCTTGTAGAACATGGTGTAGAGCTCGGTTACGTTGACAGCGGCAACCTTGATCTCAGCCTGTGCGGTGGCAACCATGGCGCAAAGCGTCACAGCAATGGTGGTGATGATGGTTTGGAACTTCATAATTAAATCTGAGGTCTATTGACTCCCCCATTTTAGCGTATGGGATTCTCAAGTCAAGTTTCTGCTGTGTCAAAATGCAAAAAATGCGTTTCAATGACAGAGAAAGAAGCGCTCCGACTGACAACGCTTGTGATTGACAATTCTCAACCGCTCGCATAGAATGAACTCCATGAATTGGGAACAGTTACTGACAGCTGATCGGTTGAGTGGTTCTGCTCGCTCCGGTCATGATTCTCGCTCAGCGTTTAACAGTGACTACGGGCGTGTTTTATACTCCAGCGCCTTTCGCCGCCTGCAGGACAAGACCCAGGTGTTCCCACTCGGGCGCAATGATTATGTACGCACACGCCTGACCCACAGTCTGGAGGTTTCAAACGTGGGGCGTGCACTTGCTCAGGAACTGGCAGAGGTCGCGGAGCGTCGTGAAGGAAAGGCTTTCAATCCTCGTTTTCACACAGCCATGGGCGATATCGTTGCCACGGCTTGTCTGGCGCATGATCTCGGTAATCCTCCCTTCGGGCATTCCGGTGAGACGGCAATTGATGAGGCTGTGGCAGAGGCGGCTGCCACCGGTCTTTGCCCGACTGTATGCAGAGATTTTCGTTTTGAGGGCAATGCCCAGGGGTTGCGTCTGCTCACCAGAACCTGCGATCCGATTCGCGGTCTGGGGTTGGATCTTACAGCTTCGACCCTCGGCGCGTTTACTAAATATCCCTGTTTGTCCGGTTTGCAGAAGCAGGGGTCTGCTGCCAGGTATTCCAAATTTGGTATAGCCCCGGAAGAACTGGACAACTTCCGCAAGGTGGCCCAATTGTGTGGGTTGCCTGTTCTCGGTGAGAATGTGTGGGCGCGGCATCCGCTGGCTTTCCTGATGGAAGCTGCCGATGACATCAGCTACCTTATTGCAGATATGGAGGATGCCTTTGTCTCGCGCATCATCAGTTACGATGAGGTGGTGGAGCAGTTGTCTTCTCTCGGAAGATTCAGCGATGATACTCGTGCCAGTGTGGCCAGAGAGAAGGAACGTAGTGGCGCTGCTGCAGCTGTACGCTATGCTCGGGCTCGCTCGGTAGGAGCTTGTATTCGCCGCCTCCGCGATACTTTTGATGAGGTTTATCCCCTCATGATGTCAGGCGAGCTGACCTCCGGTCTGATGTCTGTAGCTGATGGGGATGCAGCCTATCGCTCTGCGAAGAATTGGTCTAAGCTCCATATTTATAATCATGAGAGTGTGATCAGGATTGAGATTACCGGTTTCAATGTCATCAAGAGTCTCATGAACCTCTTCCTGCGCTGGGTGCGTGAGCCCGAGAGCGTACTGGGACGCAAGATTGGAGCCATTCTGCACGCCGTTCCGGAACTTTGTGGAGATGAGCGCTATCGTTTCCTGCATGTGGTGGATTATATATCCGGCATGACGGATTCCTACGCGTTGCAAACCTACAGTACCTTGTTCGGTACGGATAGGATCCCCATGTGACAGGGGCTACTCACAGCTTGCCCACTCGTCGTGGGTTCGAATCCCCTTGAACAGTAAAGCCCCTCTGACGAGGGGCTTTAGAGCGGATGATGGGATTCTACCCGCTCCACCGGTCCCTGCCTGTGGGCAGGGTACCCTCGCAGAGGTGTCTGCTCGGCCCGGTGGCAAGCTGTTCGCTTACTCACAGCTTGCCCACTCGTCGTGGGTTCGAATCCCCCTTGAACAGTAAAGCCCCTCTGACGAGGGGCTTTAGAGCGGATGATGGGATTCGACCCAACCACATCAACCTTGGCAAGGTTGCGCTCTACCACTGAGCTACATCCGCATGTCGATATGAACGAGTGCTGTTTGGAGAGCGGATGATGGGATTCGAACCCACGACATCAACCTTGGCAAGGTTGCGCTCTACCACTGAGCTACATCCGCGTGTCGATATGATCGAGTGCTGTTTGGAGAGCGGATGATGGGATTCGAACCCACGACATCAACCTTGGCAAGGTTGCGCTCTACCACTGAGCTACATCCGCATTTTGTCTGTTGATCTCCATCCCGTGATGGGGAGGAAGCGGGGTTATTATACACATCCCGGACCGGATAGCAAGCCTTTTTTGAAAAAAACACACTTTTTATGATTTCGGAGCATCAAAAAGCCCTCGCCTGAAGGGGCGAGGGCCGGAAGAGGTCGGTAGTTTGGACTTGAGAGGATCAGCGAGTACCGGGCATGGGCTGCATGCCGCTCTCTTCGAGCTGACGAATCATCTCGGGTGTGAGCTCGATGGGGTTCGCCTGAGTGCCGCGACCGGGCTTGATGTCAATAAGCTTGAGCTTGAAGATGAGGGTAGCATTGTTGCCGATGACGCCCGGACCCTGCTCGCCGTAAGCCAGTTCAGAGGGAATGGTGACTTCCCACTCGGAGCCGATGGGCATGAGCTTAAGTGCCTCGGAGAAACCGGGAACCACGCGGTCGATGGGCATGTCGATGGGGGTGGGGCTGGCATCGAACTGTGTGCCGTCAACCAGCGTGCCAACATAGGTGACGGAGGCGATGGCGCTGGAGCCGTCCTTAGTGGCATCGTACTTGCGACCGGTACCGGCGGTGAGAACTTTGTACTGTAGACCGCTCTCGGTGGTGACTACACCTTCCTTCTTGGCGTTCTCAGCAAGGTAGGCCTTGCCTTTGGCCAGATTTTCTGCACCGGCTGCGGCAGCGCGGCGCTGCAGCTCAAGCATGAGAGCCTGCATGCAGGCGGCTACATCTTTCTGCTGCATTTCGGGATCCACGCGGTTTGCCAGACCATCGGCTACGCCTTTGAAGAATACGTTAGGGTCGAAGTCATCGGCACGCAGGGTGTTGGCGTCCATGGCAAGCTGATTGCCGAACTGCTGACCGAGCAGGTAGGAGAACACCAGCTTGACTTCCTCCGGGGAGGGGGTGGCGGTCGGAGCCGGTGCAGGGGCAGCAGCAGGTGCAGGAGCGGGGGCTGCTGCGGGATCCTGTGCGAATGTAAGCGGTGCCAGGGCAGCCAGGCCCAGGCTCAGTATGGTGCATGTTGTGTTTTTCATGATAAAAAGTTTGCGGTAGCTTATTTGACTTTCAGAGCGCATCCTTTGTTGCGAAGAATTGCGTTCATGACAGAATTGTAGATGGTGTCGAGATCATCGACTTTCCGAACTTGATATTCTATGTTGTGGCTGTAGGCGCCTTCGGGGAATTTCTTGGTGGGGATATCGCCTGAGATGCCGGTTCTGCCTTCAACCAGCTCGCGGGTCTGACGGGTTCTGTTGGCTGCTCGGGCAGCGGCATCGCTTGCCTTCATGCAGTATATGCGAATGCTGTTGTTACCGGCGGTATCGATTGTGACTTCTCGTATGAGCACCCCTTCAATGTAGTATGAATGTTTTGAGACGGAGGTGATTGTGTCGAGCCTCACGCTGGTGACGGCATTTTCTGTGCTGCCGATGCAGCATATCCAGAACTTACCTCCTATGGGAGTCTCTCCGTCCTTGAGATTGGAAAGGTCGAAATCTCCCGATTGCGCGGAGATCGGCATGGAGGTCGCTGCAAGGAAAAGAAGGGTGGCAATGATGGTAAGAAGGCTTTTCATAAGTCTCTATTTACGCAGGTATGTGCTTATAGGCAAGGATAAGATCAGGGGAGGTTCCAGGAGGCTCGGCGTTTTGCATACTCCTCCTTGGGAAGGAGGATGTAGACGGGGTGACGGGTGGGATTCAGGCGGGAGATGATGGCTCGCAGGTTGTCCTCTGCCATGGCGGTGCAACCAGCCGTGGGAGCGGCTCCATCTTTTCGCCATATATGGAAGAAAATGGATGAGCCGGCTCCGGGGACAGGCTTTTCTGTGTTGTGGCAGATGAGCAGCTTAATGCTGTGGGCGTAGTCCGTCTGTCGCATTTGTTCTTTTTTTTCCCATGCGGTTCGGGCAGGGTGATCCAGTCGGACGTGGCGATTGTAGAGGTGAGGATATGCCGGATCGCTGACCCAGAGGTCTGCCGGACCGACTTTGACGAGAGGGATCCTGGCATCTCTCTTGACGGGGGTTTTGTTCGTTACCCAGAGTCCGCCCACTCGGAAGATACCGGCAGGGGAACGCCCATCTCCTTCTTTCTTGACCGTTGCCAACCACGGGTTGCTGTGCAGTCCCAGCCCCCATACCAGTCCGCTGCGACCCAGACGGGCGCGTACGGGACCCATCACCCTCACCCAGTTTCCGCGAGTGTTTTTTTCCACCAGAGAGAGTGTCACATGTGAGCTATCCCAGTCATTTGCTATGCCGATGATTGCCTGTGAGCAGTCGACAGGAACTGTGGCCTGTACCCGGTAGAATATGGCCATGAGAAGGAGCACGAGGATGGAGACAAGTCTCATCATGTCGCGTGTATTATATGCCGGGAATCGCTATGGCGCAAGCACTGTGCGCGTCAGTAGTGATGGTTCTCATGCCAATGAATCGGTCTGAAAGGGGTATTTTCATGGATGTCACTCGGAAGAAGGGGGGATTGTAGGGCAGAGAGTTCGGGGCGTGAGTATGTTTAGACTTGCAAAATGACTCATTCTGGTAGAGAATATACGCCGATATGTCAGAGCTAGTTGCTGAGGTACTGGCCCCTGCGGGAAATTGGGATTGCGTGCGCGCCGCTGTTGCGAATGGGGCGCATGCCGTGTATTTCGGACTGGATCAGTTCAATGCTCGCATGCGTGCCGACAATTTCACCCGGGAGGATCTGGCGGTGCTCGTGCCTTTTCTTCACCGACGAGGAGTGCGCGCCTATGTGACCATGAATGTTCTCATTTTTCCGGCAGAAATGTCAGAGGCGCTCCAATATGTGGAAGCCTTGGATGCCGCCGGAGTGGACGGGGTGATAGTGCAGGATCTGGGCTTGGCTGCCCTGGTGAGCCGATATCGTCGAGAGGGGCGGTGGAAAATAGAATTGCACATATCCACACAGATGACGGTGAGCAGCCCTGAGGCCGTTCGGTGGATTGATGAGATGTTTGATCCTCAGCAGATTGTGCTTTCCCGTGAGTTGTCGCTCCGTGAGATTGCAGCCTGTGCCGCTGCAACGAGCAAACCGATAGAGGTGTTTTGTCACGGGGCTCTGTGTGTGGCATATTCCGGGCAATGCCTGACCAGCGAGAGCTTGGGGCAGCGCAGTGCCAACAGGGGGGAGTGCGCTCAGGCCTGTCGCATGCCTTATCGCTTGGAGGTGGATGGTCGCATGCGCGATCTGGGGGAGAGGCGCTACATTTTTTCGCCGCAGGATCTTTGCGCTCTGGAGCGTGTACCCGAGCTGCTGGCTGCAGGTGTCAGGAGTTTCAAGATTGAGGGACGCTTGAAGAGTCCTGAGTATGTGGCTGCTACCACGAGGGCTTATCGTAGGGCTCTCGATGCCGCCCTGTGTGGGAGTTCGGTGCCGGTTGAGGCGCTGAAATCGGATTTGTACGCCATGCAGATGTCCTTCTCGCGTGGGTTTTCCTTCGGATGGCTGGAAGGTACGGATCATCCGCTGCTCACTCACGGTCGTTTTGGCAAGAAGCGCGGTGTGTTGACCGGCAGAATTATCCGCTGTGGAGAAGGTTGGGTTGAACTGGAGGGGGAACCGGCCATTCCCATTGCTCCGGGGGATGGTTTTGTCATCGATGCCGGGGAGGATCGCAACGAGGAGCAGGGGGGGCGTATATGGAAGGCGCAGGGAACCAGACTTTTCTTTCATGGAAAGGGCAGCCGGATCGACTGGCGCCGGGTTCGTCCCGGGGATCTGCTGTGGAAAACGGCGGATCCTGCGCTTGATAAATTGCTGCATGCCACTTGGAGTAACTTTGCTCGAAGTGTGGAGACACCCTCCGCAGCGCTGGAACTTCATATCAGCGGGCGTCAGGGCGAACCTCTTGTCGTCCGTTGTTGCGGTGTGAACGTCATGAGTGAGCAGCTGCTTCAACCGGCCGAAAAGCGCCCTCTCACACCGGAAGTGGTCGAAGCTCAATTCTCCCGGCTGGGGGGAACCGGTTACGAGCTGGGGAAGTGCAGCTATGATCTGGAACCGGGGCTTATGTTGCCACTGAGCATGCTCAATCGCATGCGCCGCGAGCTTGTGGCTCGGCTGCCTGAGCAGAAAGAGTCTGCCGAGGTGCGGATGTTGCCGCAATGGACTGATTGGAAGGGTGACTTTGGTCCCATCGAAGCCTCGGATAAGTACAAGCTCTTTGTTCTCTGTCGGGAACCGGAGCAAGCCCTGGCGGCAGCCGCAGCCGGGATCAAGCGCGTGTACCTTGATTTCTGTAACCTGAGAGATCTAGCTCCTACCGCCGCGAAGATCAGGGCAGAGTTCCCCGGTACATCCGTTTGGATCGCAACACTCCGAGTGATGAAACCACGCGAAGCCGGATATTTCAAGTTCATCATAGAAGCTCAGCCGGATGGGGTGTTGGTGCGTAACCACGGCGCGGCTCAGTATTTCCGAGAGAAGGGGCTCCCGATGGTGGCTGATTTCTCATTGAATGCAGCTAATCCGGAAAGTGTGAAGGTGCTTTCCAAAGCAGGCATGCGCTCGGTGACGGTCTCTTATGATCTCAATGTCCACCAGCTTGCTGACTTGCTGCGTAGTGGGTGCGGACCTGCGCTTGAACTGACCTTGCACCAGCACATGCCTATGTTCCATACGGAGCATTGCGTGTTCTGCACGTTCCTCTCGCAAGGCCACAATTTCAAGGACTGCGGAAGACCCTGTGAGCACCATCGCGTGCGTGTGATGGACCGAACGTATGCCATGCACTATCTCCGTAGTGATGAAGGTTGTCGTAACACTCTCTTCAATGGTCGCGCTCAGTCAGCGGCTCGGTATGTCCGTGGTATGCGCCGCATGGGGCTGCGCCGTTTCCGCTTGGAACTGCTGGATGAGGATGCCGAGCAGACATGCGCACTCATTGATATATACAGAGATCTCATGAAGGGGCGAATGGATCCTGTTGAGTTGTTGGAAAAACTGGACGTTCTCGACCGGATAGGTGTGACAGAAATCAAATAATTGTACAACTATGGAATTGCCGATAAAAAATCATCGTCGTGGGTGGTGGACTCTTAGTCCGCTGCTGGTATTCTTTCTGATCTATGTGGTAACATCGGTTGTGGCCGGAGATTTCTACAAGATGCCGGTTACCGTGGCTTTCGGGGCTGCTTCCGTTTGGGCTTTTGTGGTCAGCAAACCTGCGAATCTCAATCGTCGCATAGAGCGTTTTTCTCAGGGGGCTGCACACCACAATATCCTGCTCATGGTGTGGATATTCATCCTTGCCGGAGCATTTGCAGGAGCTGCAAAGTACATCGGGGCTGTCTCGGCAACCGTTGATCTTACACTTTCGATTCTGCCATCCAACATGTTGCTGGCAGGCTTGTTCCTTGCGTCATGCCTGATCTCGCTTTCCATCGGGACGTCCGTGGGGACGATCGTGGCACTCATGCCTGTCGCGGTTGGTCTTGCTACCAACTCCGGGCTTGCTCTTCCCCTGATGGCCGGTATTGTGGTAGGAGGTGCGTTCTTCGGGGACAATCTGTCGTTCATATCCGATACGACCATCGCTGCAACCCGCACTCAAGGCTGTCTGATGAAGGATAAGTTCCGGGCGAATTTCAGGCTGGTACTGCCTGCTGCATTGGTGGTGTTCAGCATATATATCTTCCAAGGAGTGCAATATGTTACTCCGGTCGTAGTGGAATCGGTACAATGGGTAAAGGTTCTGCCTTACCTGTTGGTTCTGGGGACGGCAATCTGCGGGATGAATGTCATGTTGGTTCTGGTTCTCGGCATTCTGTCCACCGGGGTGCTTCCCTTGATTTATTCTGATCTTTCTCTGCTTGATTGGGCGAATGCCATGGGAAAGGGGATGACCGGAATGGGCGAGCTCATCATCGTCACTCTGCTTGCAGGAGGAATGCTCGAACTCATCCGCTACAATGGGGGGCTTCAGTACGTCATTCGTAATCTGACCGCGAGGGTTCACACTCGTCGCGGTGGCGAGCTCATTATCAGTCTGGCGGTTTCATTGGCAAATCTCTGTACCGCGAATAATACCGTTGCCATTGTGACTGTGGGTGATATTTCCAGGCGCGTGGCTGAGCGCTTTGGTATACCGGCGCCAAGAGCTGCCAGTCTGCTGGATACTTTCTCCTGTGTCATTCAGGGGATCATTCCTTATGGGGCACAACTACTTATGGGGGCTACTCTTGCGGAAATAGCTGTTTTCGATATTATTCCCTACCTGTATTACAATTATGCTTTGGCTGTAGTTTGCTTGCTGGTCATCCTGTTCAGGAGAGACCGCAGTTCCGATCCTCAGTTAGCCTGAACATCTGTGAGCCCCCGGGGATCCTTGTTTCCCCGAGGGCTTCTTTATTTCGCTATGCCTTCGTGGCAGCGTCATCGGTGGTGGTGTCTCCCTCCCACATGGTGATGGAAGTGGTGCCCATGACCACCGGCATGGTACATGCCCGGACCAATATTACTGTGGTGGGGATAGTACCTGTGATGGTGGTGGTGGCAGGAGCTCAGACCCAGCAGCCCGATGAGGACCGCGCTGATAGCGATTATTTTTTTCTTGTTCATGGTGCTTGATTGTGGTTGTGATGGAAATAAAGTTTAGGAACAAGAATAATTAAACATAAGAAACAAAATAAGTCAAGAAAAAAGTTAAAAAATAGCAACAAAAAAATACCGCCGACTGAATTGCTGTCGGCGGTCACATGGGAATGCTGATATTGAAGGGACTAGGGCTTAGCCTTGAGGGGGACTGCGTGGAAAGGCTGAGGACGGGTTCCGTTATAACGGGGATTCATAGAGGCAATGTGCTCATTCTGAATAGTGAAGGAGAATGTACCGCCTTCAGCTTTATCTGACGAGTCAAGAATGTGATCGAAAACGCAGACGGGGGTGTTTCCCTCGGTTTCAGGTGCTACGAAAATGCCGATGGCCATTCCGGGGCGATCCATACCGGCACGGTCAACAATCTTGTAGCTGATAGTATTCACACCACGCTTGAGACCGCCGGATATGACATCGGCTCGACGTTCGTCATCAAACTCATGAAGAGAGATTCCGTTGATGGTCATTTCGATGCCGCGTCCGGGGCAATCCACGAAAACTTTTCCGATGAGAACCGGCGAGTTGCAGGCGGGGGGGGTAGTGGGTATTCTGTCGTAGGGCTGGAACCCGTCCTGCTCCTGAAGAATGGTTAAGTCGCGTTCGCGCAGTCTCTTGCGGACTTCCGGCAATTTACTGAGGTTGAAGAAGCGAGTCTGATCCAGCTTCCATCTTCCGCCTTCAAAGACGAACTCCAGCACGAAGGCATTTTCAGCAGCCTTGCCATCTCCCAGCTGCATCTTGCCTAGGTAGGTACAAGCCATGGTGTAGCCGTTGCAACCCTGGAGGGAGCCGACATAGGCGAAGTTTTCGAGCTTGGGTGCCTCTTGAGTTTCGCGGAAGAAGTCCCGTGGGAAACTACCTCGTTGCGAGACGATGAGATTGCGGATCTTCATCTGGCGAGAGTTAGACGTTGTGGAGCGCCATGCCTGTTCACTACCACGGATGAGACTCAGTCTCCAAGTATTGTATACCGTTTCTGCCGTGGTGCGTGCGCGCTGTTGATCCGGTACGATGAATCTTGCAGCGGCTCCTTCAGCGGGTTGTTCTTCGGCTTTTTTGCCGGCGCGACGTCTCAGCTCGGCTTCAATCGCTGCCGGTGTTGCAGCCTCGGCTGTAAGGGCAAACAGGCTGCTGATGGCCACGAAGGATGAAAAAAATGCTCTCATAACTTCATACAGATTACAACAAGCTTGCTTTTTTGGCAAGAAAATAGCATACTGTTCTCACGGTTATGACGTCTTTTTCAGACAGAGAGGATTCTGCCGCCCTGACGGCCGGTCGTCGCATCTTGGCTGAGACTCCGAGTGTGGTGTGGAAACGTTTCGGAGATGGGGCTGAGCTCAGGGCATACATTTTTGCTCCTTCCGGGCATACGACATCGGCTTTCATGCCCGCAGTCATGTTTTTCCATGGTGGGATGTGGACGCTGGAGTTCGGGGAGGAGTTTGTTTCCTGGGCCACTCACTTGGCGACTCGTGGAATTGTCTGTGTGCTGCCGGAGTACCGTACCCATGCCTGCTATGATGTGACGGCAGAGGATATCATTCGCGATGGTCTGGACGCTTGGCAATGGCTGCACCGAAATGCCGGAGGTCTGGGGATAGATCAGTATTCGATTACGCTGGCCGGAGCCGATGCCGGAGGACTTATGGCCTTGAATGCCGCCATGCAACCCATGGTGCAGACGCGCCGATGGTGGAAAATCGGCAGTCGGGATGAGCTGCCACTCCAGCCTGCGTGCGTAGCTTTATTCCGCGGATTGGTGGATATCCACTCTCCGGAGGCGCGGTTGCTTAATGTGAAGGCTGAAATGGCCGATCCGGACTCGATCAATCCCTGTGCTCTTCTGCGCCGATATCTGCCACCTCTGTTTTGTGCTCACGGCATGGCAGACCCCTTGCAGGACTATGCTATGCGTGAGTGGTTTTGTGAGGAATGGAGAGCTCTCGGAAATGAGGCAGAGCTTATTTTATGTCCCGGAGGGGATCACACCCTGGCTCATTTCGGGGTGAATCCGGTGGTCTTTGAGCAGATTCTGCTCGCTTGGGAAAACTTCATGGCTGAGCAGGGAATCTGGCCTCGCAGTGTGGTGGAGGAGACCGCTCTCATGTCCTGACGCCATTCGGAGAATGGAAAACCGGGGCTGAGTGCGACTGCAATCTCAACCCCGGTTTGTGAAAAGAGGATTGTGCTTCCCCCGGTTACTTGCGGGTGCGCTTGCGGGGCTGCTCCGTCTTGGTCGGAGCAGGGGCTGCGTCGCCCTTGGGGTACCAGATGGAGTTATCGTTGGTGACAACAATAAATCCTTGTTCCAGCAGCCAAAGCATGTCAGCGGCATACGGAGCGTAGGCATCGGAGGCTGCTTGACGGCTCTCCTCATCGGTGCCGGCAGGTATCCCTGTGAGCTCTGCAAACATAGCCTCAACCTTATCACCCGAGTGCTCCTTACTCCAGTTCACAATGGCCATCATCCGATCGGCCAGTACCATATCCGCAGGTATGGTGCGCACACGGCTGGGTCCGGTGAAGTGATTGCCCTGCCACTTGTAAATAGGCATGTGATGACGGGCAAGCCCGTGGCACAGGTTCGGAATGAGCATCTGAGGGGAACGACGGGTCTTGTCGGACAGTATGGCCAAATGGGCAGCCAGCCCGGGGGAAAGAACTTTGCGCGGGGTTGCTCCGTTCACAAACACTTTGTCGGTGGTTTCGTACACCGTGGAGTAGTAATTTGCAACGAAGTCAGCCTCTACGGCCTTGGCATCCTCCAGCACGACATCAGCCGCGCCTTCTCGAGTGGGTTTCCAGATGGTTTTGCGACCGGCCTGAGCCAACCAGTCCTGTACGGCCTGCTCATCTTTGTTAAGGGTAATGCGGCTTTTGAATACCTCCGGCTCCATATTGCTGTAGCGGGAGCGATAGAGGTGCATGAGGGCAGCCTGATAACCGTGCCAGTTCACAGGTCCGATGATCTCGCCTCCCATGGAGCAGGTGGCAATCGCGGTGAAGGTGCCTTTCGGGGCCTCTACCTCAACTTCTTCGGTACTGTAGAGCTCTGTAAACCAAGGGGCAGACCACAGATAGTTCACAGCCTCTGCCTCGGTCAGCCAGCAAGCTCCGTCTCCTCGGGTTGAGTGGATAAGCATGGGACCGTTTTCGAGTTTCATGAACACGAGATCGTAGCGATCGCGGCCGGCCATGACGATGCGTGACAGGTCAAGAAGGGGAAGTGCGCGCTTCTGGCGCACGATTTCCTTGCTGAAAATCTCCAGTATGCCGTTGGTGGGGCGCAGTTCTACACGGAATCCGTCAGCCGGCTGTGGGAGTTCCCTGCGGAGAGCCTTGTCGCGATTGTTGCGGCTGTCCCTGTCAGAGCGGCGCGGTCTGCGGTCGCGGTGGGGGGCTCCGGGATCATCCCGCCGGGGGCGGGCGTCTCGTTGGTCCGTTGAAAAAGTCCGACGAGCTCCACTGCGGCGCTCGGGGCGCTCTGCAGGGTGTGTCTTCGGCAGGGTGGGTGCAGTATCGGCTCCCGGTTTGGCCCAAGCGGGACCAAACTGAAAACCGGTCAGCTCGGAAAGGTCAAAGGGCGCGTTGCCCCCCTGTGTGCTGTCTTCCATATAGATAAAGTCAGTAAAAATATGTAACTGTCCCTAGACTACAGCGAAAACGGGCTGATTGCAATCTTTTTTTGCAAGATAAGGAAGAAAAACACTCTTTTCCGCAGGATAGCCCGCCAAATCAGTAGTTTTCCTCTGTGAATTCGACGCCGAGCAGGCAAATGTCATCCTCCTGCTCCGGGGACTTCGTGAAGCTGTGCATGGCAGCTAGGGAGAAGTCGAGCATTTCCTTTATATTGTGGGGTGTGTACTGTTGGAGGTAGTCAGTTATTCTGGTCACTCCCATTTCCTCACCCTGACTGTTGCGAGCTTCATGCAGCCCATCGGTGAAGAGCATGAGTTTCATGCCGGGTTCCAATACGATGTCGCTCTCGCGGAAGGGGGCGTTCTCCATCAGTCCCAGCGCAGGAGCCCTGCGCATGATAGGTTGATAAGCGGTGCCGTCTGCTCCTATGATGATGGGAACCGGGTGACCTGCTGTGGTAATGGTCAGGCGCTTCGCCTGAAGGTCAAAGTATACATAACAGGCCGAGGTGAACATCGTAAGGTTCGCCTTGTCAAAGATGTTCCAGAGCTGACGATTGAGCTTGGAAAGGAAGAGTACCGGGGTGTTTGCCAAGCTGACGAATTGCTCGAGCAGACCGCGCAGCATGGCGGCAATGAGGGCTGCCTGTACTCCATGTCCCATGACATCGCATATCAGCATGCCCACGCCTGATTCTCCAACGGAGAAAACCTCAAAACAATCGCCGGCTACTCCCGTGCAAGGGCTGTAGATGTGGTGGAAGTTCGCTATGCGGCGCAGTCTGTTCTGCTCATCTTTCCACTCACGCGGAGCGATTCTCTGTGATTGGAGCGCGAACTGGATTTCTCTTGCGAGGTTGATTTCTTTTTCCAGAGCACGATTGCGCTGGTCGAGCTGCTCGGCCATACGCTTGTAGCGCTTCTGGGTTTCAATGATTTCCGTTACATCAGATGATATGCCTACGATTCCCTTTACCGTGCCATCAGCCGCATACCAAGGGAATTTGGAAAGTCGGCACCAGGAGGATTTTCCTCCTTTCCAGCTTTCCTTGTGTATGCGGTTGGTGATGGGTTGTCCGGTTCGCATGATCTCGAGCTCTTCCTGACGGGCGATATCCGTGGTGTCGTTTGAGAAGAAGTGCGTATCTTTGCAACCGATGAGATCCGAAGGCGTGCGAACTCCCATTTTGCGGGCAGTAGCCTCGTTGGCCATTACAAAACGCGATTCGCGGTTTTTGTAGTAAATATTGTCGGGCAGTAGGTTAATGAGGTTGCGGAAGAGATCCCTGTCCTCCATGGCATGCAGGTCCGCCATCTTGCGACGAGTGATATCCACCCATACCCCCACAAGCCGTACTGCTTTTTTATCCGGTCCTCGCTCCGCAAGACCATTCACGCGGATCCATCTCCAGCCGCGGGAGCGCAGATTGAGCAGCCGAACCTCCACCCGCAGCGGGTTGGACGACGGGCGATCGAGGTAGCGCTGTACTGCATTGAGGAAGTATTGTCTGTCTTCTTCGTGAATGGTTTTCTCCGCATCGGTGAAGATATTGGGCGCGACTTCCCTGAATGGCAACCCCATCATGCGCAGACACTGCTCGGTATAGTAAATCTGTCCACTTTCAACATTCCAGCAGTACACTCCTTCTTCGGCGGCCCGGAGTGCCTTTCGCACCAGCCCCCAGTTGAATACATCGGGAACTGAAGAGCGCTGGGAATTGTTGTCAGGCTTGTGGCTCATCAGCTCCATTTGTACGCTTTTATTGGTGAAATTTCAAGCCAAATCTTGCCGCAGCGTCATTTTTTTGTTTTTTGTGTTATTGTTGGAGCAGCTGATGCTCATTATTTAATTTTTCCGAATCTTCTATGTTGACATGTGATGGTTAGAGGAGTAGAATGGCGGCATGAAGTCACGGATGGACGAGTTTGCCGAGTGGGGGACCGAAGTGGTGTTCGGTCGGGTCCGCGGTTTCCGTGCGTGGCTGATGAAGTGTGCACTTCGCTTTGCGAGTTTTTTCTTTTATTTCCTGATTAAGGGCCGTCTACTGCTGTTTCAGCGTCGCTTGAAGACGGTGCGCTACCTCGGCACATTCGTGGTGAGTGTGGGAAATATCACGGCCGGTGGGACGGGGAAGACGCCTGTGGTGGAACTGCTTTCTCGTACTTTGGCTCAGCGTGGGCGCAAGTGTGCCATTCTGACACGCGGCTACAAGAGTGCCCCCCTCGATGAACCTCAGGAGTGGAAGGATGTCCACGGCAAGCCTGTTCATAACCTGCCAAAGATTGCAAGTGATGGGGTGACTCGCTATCTGGGACCGTTGTATGCCGGAGATGAGCCATTCATGCTGGCTCGCAACCTCGATGGGGTAGCTGTTCTTGTGGATAAGGACCGCGTGAAGTCCGGTATTTTTGCCATCGAACAGCTGGGGCGCAATACCCTTATTCTGGATGACGGCATGCAGTACCTCAAGCTCAAGCATGAGATTGACATAGTGCTGGTAGATTGCGGATTCCCCTTTGGTACAGGCGCTCTGCTGCCGCGTGGCACCATGCGCGAGCCGCGTTCCAGTCTGGCTCGTGCCAGCTATATCATCCTGACCAAGAGTGGAGGTAAGCCGCAGGGTGAGCTTATCTCAACCATCCGCAAGTACAATCGTACGGCAGATATCATCGTGACGAACCACGGTCCGTCCTATCTGGAGAATATCTTTACGGGTGAGAGGCAACCGCTTTCTTTCCTGAAAGATAAATATGTGGCATGCATGAGCGGAATTGCTCGTCCGGAGAGTTTTGAAGGTCTGGTGGAGGAGCTGGGGGCTCATGTGGAGATTCGCCGCCGCTATCCGGATCATTACTGGTTCGATCAGGCTGATCTGGAGGTATTCGTGGAGCGCTGTGCGGATCGTGCCATGGATCTCATCGTTACGACGGAAAAGGATGCGGTGCGATTCCTCAAGCCGGGGGAGATGGAGGTCCCGATTTATTTCCTGCGTATTCAGATTGACATCGAACAGGGACAGGAATATTGGGATCGCATGATTGACCGAATATGCGGGCTTGCAGAGCCACAACCTTCTCCACAGTGGAGCAATAATGTGCTCTAAGGGACCTCTCACACCCGACAAGTACCGGGACGAGTGCTGTACCAGCCCGCAATCAGTCCGCCGAGGGCAAAGGCTGAGTAGATTGTTGCTATGCTCAGATCAGGTCGGGTCGTTTGCATGGCGGGGCTGGCGAGCCAAGCCAGTAAACCGCCCCCGATGAATCCTATACCTTGCGCCATACCGGAAAGTGCTACCGTAGCTCCTTCATCTGCTGCGTTTTCAATGATAAGCGTCATGCCCAGCGCGAAGATACAGCCCAGGCTCAGCCCCAGCAGCACGGAAAATAGCGGCCAGGTACTCAGCGGAGCCAGCAGAAGACCCCAGCAACTGAGCGCCGAGAGGATGATGGCTGCTCCCATGAGTTTCCTTCGACTTCCCATCCATTCCACAAACTTGTTGCACAGCAGTGCCGCCGGAATTTGACAGACTGTTGCCATGGCCAGCACCAGCCCTGACTCCACAATGGGGAGTCCTCGGTGTCTCATTAATGTAGCAAGCCATACGATCAGTAACCATGCTCCGGCCACTCGGAAGAGATAGAACAGGCTGACAGACCAGGCTTTCCCCTGACGCAGCAACGGCGTGATGGGTGAATGTATGGCTTGGCGCCTTGCCGAACTTCCCGGAACACAACGTACGAACTCCGCCCAAAGCAATGTGGCTATAAGGAGAGGTAGCGCCCAGAAGAGCAAACCATTACGCCAGCCGCCCAGCAACATGGCAATGGGGGCTGATGTGCCGGAGCCCACCGCAGTACCCAGACTTACGCAGGCTGTGTAAGCTCCCATGAGCTGAGGTACTCGGTCCGTAAACTCCTGCTTGACGATTCCCAGAATAACCGAGCCGGTTATACCCAGACCGAGACCAATGGTGATTGTCCCGCCGAACAGTCCCGGCGTCCCTCCGTAGCTTCTCCAGATCACGCCTATGATGGATAGAAACAGTGCCGGGATGATGAGAACTCGAGGAGCAATCCATTCGGCCAGACGAGCACTCATGGGCGCCGCGATTCCCAGCGAAATGATTGGCAACAGACCAAAGAGCCCACTATACTCCACACTCAGGTTGAGATCTTTCATCAGGAATACCAGCAGGGGATCTGCCGCAGAGAATGACATTCTCAGGTTGAAGCTGACCAGCAGAAAGATAATGATGAAATGTACTCGCTCGCGGGAAATCATATCGGGATTATTCTATGATTTGAGCAGGTCTCTTGCAATCTATAATTCTAACGTCTGCGCTCTATCCCCGGGAAAGAGCCAGCCCCTCGGCTCTTCTTGAGCGGAGGGGCTGGAGAATGGATCCGGATATGGGACCGATGATCAGCTGCGGGTCTTTCGACGGGCTTTCACACCTTCGGCAAGCGTGTCGAGGATGGAGAGGGTGCCTTCCCAGCCTACACAGGCATCTGTTATGCTGACGCCGTAGCGCAGCGGGGTTTTGCCATCACACTTTTGGTTGCCATCGTTGATATTGCTCTCGATCATGACTGCGCCGATATGATCATCTCCGGCAGCTAACTGAGCCGCTACGGATTCCGCAACGATGTGCTGATCCTGCCACTTCTTGCGGCTGTTGCCATGGGAGCAGTCAATCATGAGTCGATTGTTGATTCCGACGCGTTGTTGAATTTCCCAAGCGGCAGCTACATCCTGAGGGGAGTAATTCGGTCCTGCTGTTGAACCTCTCAGAATGACGTGGCAACTGTCGTTACCGCTGGTGGAAACGATGGCGCTTACACCTTGTTTGGTGACGGAAAGGAAGCAGTGCGGGTGTGCGGAGGAGACGATTCCATCCACCGCAATTTGTACACAGCCGGTTGTGCCATTCTTGAAGCCGATGGGCATGGACAGACCACTCGCCAGCTCGCGGTGAACTTGGCTTTCTGTGGTACGCGCCCCGATGGCCCCCCAGGCAATCAAGTCGCTAATGTATTGTGGAGTGATGACATCCAGAAACTCCGTTGCGGCGGGAACTCCCATTTCAGCCAGTCTCAACAGTAGTCCGCGGGACATGCGGAGTCCGCTGTTGATGTTATAACTCTCATCCATGAAGGGATCATTGATCAGACCCTTCCATCCTACTGTGGTACGGGGTTTTTCGAAGTACACGCGCATGATGAGCAACAGCTCATTGCTGTACTTCTCCCGTGCCTCGGCCAGCCGTCCGGCATAGTCGATAGCAGCCACCGTATCATGGATGGAGCAGGGACCTACCATTACGGCCAGGCGATCGTCTTCCTTCTTCAGAATTCGGCGGAATTCTTCACGGGCATCGTATACAACCTTGCTGGCCTCCTGGCTTGCAGGAAAATCCTGCATGAGAATAGCGGGAGATATGAGCGGACGTATGTCCGTTACGCGAACGTCGTCTGTGATGAATGGGTTCATTATTAATTGCTTACCTTCTTCCAGGAGTAAATGTTGTCAGCAATGGCTTCTGCTGCTTCTTCCTCCTCTATGGACATTTCTTCGTTCTTCTTCTTTTTCTTGTTACCCTTCTTGCTGCGGGTGGGAGTGGTCTCCGGAGCCTTGCCAAGACTATCAGATCCCAGAGAGTAAACGATGCAGTTCTTGTTGCGGAGCTGTTTGCCGGTGAAGGGATCGGTGCAGCCGCTATCCTCCTCACACATGTACACATAGTAGGGCTTGCCCCAAGGATCGTAGAGCCCGAGTGTGCCGGAGGTGGGATCCACATAGAGCCCATCGACTTTCTTTTCCTGTTCGTCGGAACGGAGGTAGTAGTCGCCATTCTTGTTCATGCGCTCTTCAGGATCACCTTCCTCGCGGTTGGTGAGGATGGCGAGCAGGTCTGCGTCTTCATCATCTGCAGTCACGAGAGCTACCTGGTAGTTGTTCTCCTCACTGGCTTCCTTCTTGGAAGAATTGAAGGGGAGCATGCCGTAGTCGGTGCGGAAACGGGTAGCACCTTCCACGATGTCCATGCAAACCTTGCGGGCAGAGGTCTCCTTGGCTGCATCCATCTGCCCCATGATAACGGGAGTGGAGATGCCTGCCAAGGTTGCCAAAATGGCAATTACAACGAGGAGCTCGATGAGAGTAAAGCCCCTATCAGCTTGAGTGGTGGAAATCATTTTCATACATGGGGATTCTAGCATATTACGGCCGGAGTGCAAGAAAAATCAGCGTACCCGTCGCCGTAACAAACCGGATTTGGGGGAGAAAAGCCATACCAAGAGGTAAATACAGCCCAGAACGACAATGATTGTTGCACCGGGGTGCCAGCCCAGAGGGTACGACAGGAAGAATGCAGCAACGGATCCGCAGCTGCCGATGAGACCGCCTCCCCAGAACATGTGCGATGCTTTGTCCGTAAGAAGGTACATGGTGGCAGCTGGTGCTACCATAAGTCCCAGTGTGAGGAATGCTCCCACGGCCTGTAGGGAGGAGACCAGTACCAGGATGATGAGCGTGAAGATTCCATAACTGAAGGTTCGGGAAGGGATGCCCATGGTCGTGGCTGCTCGGGGATCGAAGAGGTAGATGAGCAGGGGTCTGTACAGGATGGTAATGGAGAGAACGGCAAGTGCTCCTGTGGCCCAGGCAACAAGGAGATCGGTATCGCTCATGCTCATGATGTTGCCGAAGAGCCAGTCATCCACTTTTTGTTGCAAGCCCAGACGAACGAGGATGATGTACCCGAGGGCGAAGGCTGAGGTGTGCAGAATGGAAAGCGCTGTGTCGTGATCTGCCTTGCCGGTACGGGAGATGAATAATGAGCCCAGTCCGACCATCAGCCCGGCTATAATGGCGCCTATGAGGATGCTCAGCTGCATGAAGCCGAAGAGCAGTATGGCCAGCGCAATTCCGGGCAGCAATGCACAGGAAATGGTGCCTATCTGGAGCGAGGAGCGCCGCAGAACGACCAGCGCACTCACGAAGCCATTGGCAAAGCCAATCACAGCGCATGCCCACAGGCTGCGTAGGGCTATGGGCTCTGCTAGGAAATTGAGGAAATCGCTCATGGGGTACTGACAATGTGAAGCTTGCCGAAGGCGGTAAGCAGGTTCTGTTCGGTGAGTACCTGTGCCGTCGGACCGCAGGCAATCATCTTGCGGTTGAGCAGCAGACTTTGATCAAAGATCTTTTCAGCCGTGCTCAGGTCATGATGGGAGGCTATGACCAGACGTCCCTCTTCTGCCAGTGATCGCAGGAGCTGAGCCAGAGATTCCGTCCCGGGAACATCCAGTCCGGTGAATGGCTCATCCAGCAGGAGAATGTGAGCCTCCTGTGCCAGAGCTCTTGCGAGGAATGCCCGTTGTTGCTGCCCACCGGAGAGCTCACCAATCTGCCTGTGACGAAGATCTGTGAGATTGAGAGAAGATAGCGCCTTATCGACGATCTCAATATCGTGAGCGTGGAGCTTGCGCCATATTCCCGTGGATGGGTAACGCCCCATTTCCACCAGCTCCTGTACGGTTATGGGAAAGGTCCAGTCTACTTCGCTGCGTTGGGGCATGAAGGCAGTCTCGTGCCGTATGGCGTGGAGTGGCTGCCCATTCCAGAGCAGACTGCCGCTGTCAGGACTGTGCAGCCCGGCCAGCAGGTTGAGCAAGGTAGACTTTCCCGCTCCGTTGGGACCAATGAGGGCAAGGGTGTGACCACAGGCTGCCCGGAAGGTGATTTCTGCAAGCACTCTTGATTTGCCGTACGAGGCACACAGTTCATCCACGACGAGAGTATGACCACCACAATGGTGATGTCCGCCGCCCCAACAGATATGATCCTGTTCGTTTACCATTGGAAATAAAAAACGTCGTGTAGTTCATTCTCCCCGGTCCAGATGGTATCGCTACGCTGCTCCCGTCCATCGGGTACAAGGATGAGCGTGGCTCCATTCTGACCGGAGCTGTCATCGGACCAGATGACCCGTACTTCGATCTCTATACTGTTCTCCGCGGGAAGGGTGAGGGGAAAACTGAGAGGGGAAATAGGTGATGAAATGTTTGCGATTTCACAACCTTCATGCCACAGGGTAAGTTGTGCAGGAACCGCGTTGAAGTGAAGCGTAGCATGTACTTGTTCTTCTTCCCGGCTACTTACGTTTGCTGCTGCCGAAAGTTCTTTGACCGGGGGCGTTGCCGTAAGCCACAGTAGGGGAAGACCTGCTGCGATTACCCCGGTGAGGGTCAGGGTGGCTGTAAGCGCCGGGCTCATTTGCCGAGGTGACGGGTGATGATATTCAGGTTGTAGAGGAACATTGCCTCGTAGCCGGGGGCTTCGGGATATATGCCATCCATTACCAGAGGGGCTGTGGGAATGTTGAGTTGGTCAGCAATTACCTGCAACATGCGAGGGGAGGCGTTCACTTCGGTGAAAATGCAGCGGGCATTTTTTTCGCGAAGATCACTGAGAAGTCTGGCTAGTGTGGCGGGGTCTCCCTGGCTCTCTCTTGCTACACCCTGAATGGCAACCGGGGTAAGGTTGAAGGCTGCACAAAAATGGCACATGGCGGCATGTCCCGTGACCAGATAACGCGCATCGCGAGGGATGCGGCTGAGCTTCAGGCGGGCGCTGCGGGTCAGCTTATCCATCATGGCGGCGTAGCGCGCCTGACCGGCGCGGTAGTGAGCGGCGTGTTCGGGCTGTGCCTGTTCCATGGCAGCAAGCAGTGTACGCGAGGCTCTCTTCATGTTCTCCGGTGTGTTCCACCAGTGCGGATCTTTGTAGCGAGTACCAGGAATTCGGACATCGGGAACATCTGCTCCCACTTCGATGATGGTTGTTGAGGTCGGCAAGCTGTCCCTCAGATCCAGGAGGTACGGCTCCACTCCCTTCCCGCAGGCCAACAATAACTTGGCTCCTACGGCTGCTGCCAAGCTGTTCCCTGTCGGTGTGAAGGCGTGCAGATCTCCGTTCTCGGGGAACAGATCTACCACCTCCACATAGTCTCCGCCCAAGGTGCGTGCCATCTCGCTCAGAAGTGGGTGCAGACTTGCTATACGGAGCGGTGTTGCTTGTGCTGCCACTATTCCGAACAGCAGTAGCAGCAGGGTGAACATATTTTTCATGCGGGAAATTATATCCCCCTCTACTTTGCTCGTCAATCCCCCAGTAGGTCAGTAGGTTAATTAGTTGTGTCTTATTATTTTCTCCTCAGACTTCGAGGCAAGATCTTAAGCTGCTCGCGGTATTTGGCAATGGTACGGCGGGCGATGGAGATGCCTTGACGGGTCAGTTCCCTGCGGATGGCGTCATCGCTGAGGGGGTGTTCAGGGGACTCGTTATCAACGAGTACACGAATTTTTCTCTTCACGATGTCAGCAGAGATTTGCTCTCCATCCTTCCCGGCGAGTGCTGCGCTGAAAAATCGGCGCAGTTCGTATACACCGAATGAACAACGAAGGAATTTTCCGCGAACGGCTCGAGAGATGGTGGAAACATTTACTCCGACATCTGCTGCGATGGTTTCCATTTGCATGGGACTGAGCTTGTGCGGACCTTCCAGGAAAAAGGCTTTCTGACGTTGAACGATGGCCTGTGCGATGCTGAGAATGGTTTTCTGGCGCTCATCGATGGCGCGGATGAGCTCCCTCCCTTCGCGGAAGCAGCGAGATAGGTAGGAGCGCAGCTCGGGATTGTCTGCTTTTTCGGCAAGCATGTCGCGATATTCGGCTGAGATGGCGAGCCGGGGGATGTTTTCTCCTGTGAGGATGACAGTAAGCTCGCCCCGGTCATCAAGGACTTGCAGATCGGGCACGACCACTCCGAGTTCTGCACGGGAGAATCCGCTACCGGGGTCAGGATTCAGTCTGGAAATGTGCCTCGCAGCCAGGATAATGGCTTCTTCCTCTACATCGAGCGCGCGAGCGACCTCGGCATATCGGTGGTGTACCAAGTCGTCCCAGTGCAAACGTAGTAATCGCATGGGTAATCCTGCCTGTTCACCCTTGCGCTGTAGTTGGAGGATGAGGCTGTCCCTCAGGTCGGAGGCTCCCACTCCGGCAGGTTCCAGTTGGCGGATGGCTCGGATTCCCTGTTGCAATGTTTTGGTAGGAATCTCCAGTTCCTTTGCTATGAGTTCTGGAGGTTCTGAAAAGAAGCCGTGACGATTGAGGTAGGGGATGAGGGCCAGAGCAGTGTCTCTGGTCCTCGGAGGAAAACCGCTCTGGAGTACCTGCTCCCGCAGGTGCTCGGCGAGGGAGGGTTGCTCGGTGAGCAGATCCATGTAGGCAGAATGGCGCCGGGTTGCCTCCGTATCAAGAGGGAGTGTATCTCTTGTTTCGATCGGGGGGAGTTCCTCGAGGGTAGGATTGGTTGCCATAGCTTGTGCTGCCATGGCGGTCAGTTCGGCTGAGCTGGCCTGCAGGGTGTGCATGAACAACTGCACGGCGGCTGTTGCCGTCATGTTCTGCCGCATGTCCTGTACCATTCCAGTGGCGCCCATTGGGGACATGTCATAGCAGATTTTCTCCCTCTTGACAAGCGCAAAGCGTGTGCGCGCAGGGAGTTGTCAGCATGAAGAAAAAGCCCCAGACTCCGGAGTACGGAGCAGGGACTACCGTGGGTGTGGGAGGGAACTCTTACATCGACAGGGCGAAGGCTTGTTTGGCGGCGATGGCCTTGGCTATGATGTTGAGTTGGTCATCACTAATGGGACGATCAGTCTTGATGACCGCCAGAGAGTCACCGCTTTCCGGATCGCGGGGTGCGACCATGTTCTCGATGTTGATGCCGGCTTGCGAGATGATCTGGCCGATGATGGCGATCACTCCGGGGCGGTCAGCATAGCGCAGCACTAAGGTGTTGCCGGGTAGGGAGGCATAAAGGTGATCAAAGTTGTTGATTCGGGCCACCACGGGATCTCCGTCCACCACCAGCCCGCGTACGCTGGTCTTCTTCTGTTCCCCGTCTTCTTCCATGAAGATATCGAAGGTTAGAGCGTCATCATACAGCTTGTCATCCATTGGCTCGCGGGCCTTGAAAACGATACCATGCTCGCGCAGACTTTGCTCGGCAGCAGTCGGCATGAGCCCTTGCTCCGCACCGGGAACAGCTCCTTGCAGGATCCAAGGCGTGAACCACTTGCGGTAGGAGCGCAGGTTGTTGTAGAAGGTACACTCGATCTTGCGGATGGGTTTGCATCCCCCGGCATGGTAGCACAGCTTGCCGAGCATGGCTGCCATTTGGAGATGGATGGTACTCATGTCGGAAGGCTTTTCTGCATTGATCACGCAGGAGGTGTCGCCTGATGTGAAGTAGGCTTCCATTTGAGAGGCTGCACGCATGGCCGCCAGTTTGTTGGCTTCCCTGGTGTTTGCTCCGAGGTGGGGCAGAATGAGATCTGCGACATCGGCGCTGGGCTGCTGGGCAGCGGTATCTTTGGGGTGGACATCGGTACAGTAGATGATGTTTTTGCCTGCGGCTTTGGCTCGGCGGATCGCATCCTCATCCACCACTCCGTAGCGAGAGCAGTTTACCAGCATAGCGCCGTCCTTCATCAGTCCGATGAGCCTGTCATCCACCAGATTTTTTGTGGCGGGACCGCCGGGGACATGCAGGGAGATGATGTCAGCCGTTGCGAAAATCTCATTGATTGTGGCCGGAGTGGCGCCGATGTTGAGAGCTCTTTGTCTGGAGAGGAAGTGGTCGTAACCGAGAACTATACATTCGAAACCTTGCAGTCGCTTGACCAGCAGACGCCCGATGTTGCCGAGACCCAGAATGCCAACGGTTTTGCGGGTGAGCTCGCGCCCCATGTACTTCTTCTTGTTCCACTCGCCGGCTCGTGTGGTGATATCCGCCGGGACGATGTAACGATAGGCCGCCAGAATCATGGCGATGACTTCCTCTGCGACGGCATTTGAGTTGGCACCGGGGGTGTTCATGACATCGATGTTACGGGTCCTGGCGTATACATAGTCAATGTTGTCGAAACCGGCTCCGGCGCGAATGACGCATTTGAGAGAGGGCAGGGCGTCAATGATGGTCGGCGTAACTTTTTCGGAACGGACGATCAGACCTGTGGCATCCGGGTGGGCTGCCACCAGTTCCGCGATGGGGGTGGAGTCATCCTGTACGACTTCGTAACCAGCCGCTTTCAGCGAGGCTGCTGCGGCTTTATCCAGCTTGGTGGGAATGAGAATTTTCATGATTGGGATCAGATATGTATGAGATTACCGTTCGATTTCGTGAACAAAGAGACCGGAGCGCAGTTTGGGTTCAAACCAGGTTGATTTCGGGGGCATGATCTCGCCGCTGTCAGCCACATGGAAGAGATCAGCCATGGTGACCGGATAGAGTGAGAATGCCACGCCATTGCCGGTGCGATCTTCCAGTTCCTGCAGTCCACGGATTCCTCCGACAAAGTCGATCCTGTTACTGGTGCGAGGGTCGTCGATACCGAGAACCGGGGACAGAAGGTTAGTCTGCAGGATGGCGCAGTCGAGACTTTCGATGGGGTGCTGATCATCGAAGGATCCATCGCGTGCGGCGAGGCTGTACCAGCTCCCTCCCAGGCACATGCCGAACTCGTGCTTGTGGCGCGGAGAATATGGCGAACCCGCCGGAGCCGGAGTAATGATGAATTTGTCGGAAATTGCAGCCAGGAATTGCTCGGGGGACAGTCCATTGAGATCAGTCACCACACGGTTGTAGTCCATGATGAACAAATCTTCATCGCAGAATGTGACCGCCATGAGGTAGTTGAACTCCTCTTCTCCCGTGTAGTCCGGGTGCTGGGCGCGGCGTTTGGCACTAACTGCGGCGCTACTGGCTGTTCGGTGGTGACCATCTGCGATATAAAGCGTGGGAACTTCTTCAAATCCTTTGCGGATGGTTTCGATGACTTCCGGATCCGTGACCGGCCAGAGCAGGTGGGTCACGCCGTCATCAGTAGTGAATTCGTACTCGGGTTTGTGGAACTTAATCCATTCGCGGATGGCCGCAGATATTCCCTCGTGCTTGCGGTAGGCCAGGAATACAGGCTCAGTCTGGGCTGAACAGGTGTCAAAATGATTGATCCTGTCGAGTTCTTTTTCCTTGCGTGTGAGCTCGTGCTTGAGGATGGTGTTGTTAAGGTATTCATCTACGCTGGCGCAGCCGACGATTCCTGTTTGCACTCTACCCCACATCATCTGGCGATAGATGTAATAGTAGGGGGCGGGGTCGCGCACCAAGAACCCCTTGCTGATGAAATCCTGCAGGTTGCTGTGGCTCTTGTCGTATGTGATCTGATCATGGATCTGTTCTTCGCTCGTATCGATGTCTGCTCGGCAGATATGCAGGAAGGAAGAAGGATTGCCGGCAGCCATGTTACAGGCTTCCTGGTGGTTCATTACGTCATAGGGAAGACTGGAGACCTGCTCGGCGTACTGTCGGGGCGGTCGAACGGCGGCGAAGGGGCGAATGGTGGCCATGGTGTAAGGAGATGAATGAGAGAACTGATATTACCTATACTACATTCAGACGATGTTTAGTCAAGCTAAATAGTCGTCAGTTCCGCAGATTTGCGTCAGGCGGGAGATTTTGGCAACATCATCCGGACTGATGAGCGACAGTTCATCTAGCAGTTGAACCGCAAAGCTGCCGGGAGCAGGGCAGTGGTGAGCCGCTTTCTCCCCGGCTATCCCAAGAATGGCCGCTGTGGCAAGGGCTGCGTGCAGGGGGGTGTCTGCACTTACCAGGCAGGCTGTAGCCAGAGCTCCCATCGCACAGCCTACCCCGGTTACACGAGTCATGATGACATCACCATTTCGGCAGGAGATGGTGTTGCAGCCATCGGTGGCATAGTCGGTTTCTCCGGTAACGAGAACGGTCGCACCTGTCTGCTGAGCCAGGGTTTGAGCTGCTGCGAGTGCTGCTTCACTTTCCGCTGCGCTTTCCACACCGCGGCAGAGCTCACCTCTGGCTCCTGCAAGGGCAATGATTTCCGAGGCGTTGCCACGGATCATTGCCGGGTGATATTCCAGCAGTTGGCGGCACACCCTCGTTCTGAAACTCAACAAGCCGACAGCCACCGGATCAAGCACCCAAGGGAGTCCCTGTGCATGCGCCTGTTCAGCTGCCGCCAGCATGGTTGCGGCTTGTGATTCGTTGATGGTGCCGACGTTTATGAGTAGACCATTGGCACAGCTGCGGAGTAATTCCCGGATTTCCTGCTCATGGGTAAGCATGACGGGGACTGCTCCGACGGCAAGCAGCATGTTAGCTGTGATGTTCTGCACGACATTGTTCGTCAGACAGAGAATGAGCGGTCGGCGGATTCTCAGGTCTTCGAGCACCTCTGCTGCTATGATTTCCGGTGTTTTCATAACAGTTCCCGGGCTGCTGAGGTGGGATCTTCCGCAGCACAGATGTGAGAGACTACTGCCACTCCGGCCGCCAGACCTGTTGCGCGAATGGCGGATGTTCGTTCCCGATTGAGTCCACCGATGGCAACCACCGGCAAAGGACTCCGTTTTGCCAGTTCGACCCATCCCTCTACCCCCATTGGGGGTGGAGCATCATCCTTGGTGATGGTAGGGAATACCGGTCCGCAACCCAGATAGTCGACCAGCGATGTATCTACCGCAGCCATTTCTTCCGGGGTGGTGACGGTGAGCCCCAGGATTTTGTCCGGACCGATGAGGGCTCTGGCCTCCGGAACCGGCATATCCTTCTGACCGATGTGTATGCCATCGGCGTCCAGTTCTACAGCCAGTTGAACATTATCATTGATGATGAGCGGCACGCCCACGCTACGGAGATATTCCTGCAATGCGCGAGCTTGAAGGTACTGCTCGTCATGGCAGAGCTGTTCTGAGCGGTACTGGACGATGGTTACACCTCCTTCGACGGCGCGGCGAACCGTTTCTACCAGTCCGTAGCGACAGCGCTCGATTTCATCCGTTACCAGGTAAAGGTGGTAATTCATCGTAGACATCAGCCGAAGAGCGGGGTGGAGTAGTAACGATCAGCGCTATCCGGAAGAATGACAACAATGGTTTTTCCCTCCATATCGCGGCGGCTGGCTACCTGAGTGGCGGCGTTGAGGGCAGCTCCGGAGGATATACCAACCAGTACTCCATCTGCTTGAGCCAGTTCCCGGGCCGTGGAGAAGGGTGCCTGATTATCTATGGTGATGATTTCATCACAGATATCCAGGTCAAGAACGGGCGGTACAAAGTTCGCCCCGATGCCTTGGATGGCGTGCGGTCCCGGTTTCCCTCCGCTCAACAAGGGGGAAGCTGCCGGTTCCACGGCAATGACTTTGACATTATGGTTTTTCTCCTTCAGGTATTTACCGGTTCCGGTAATGGTGCCACCGGTGCCGACACCCGCAACGAGTACATCGACTTTGCCCTCCGTGTCGGTCCAGATCTCGGGGCCCGTTGTGGTGAAATGAGCTGCGGCGTTTGCGGGATTCTCGAATTGACCTGCTATGATGGAGTTCGGAATGGTTGCCCGGAGTTCTTCTGCCCGGCGCAAGGAGCCTGCCATTCCTTCTGTGGCTGGTGTGAGCACGATTTCAGCGCCATAGGCCTTCAGAATATTGCGGCGCTCCACGCTCATGCTCTCCGGCATGACCATGATGGCGCGATAACCGCGAGCGGCAGCCAGTGCCGCCAAGCCTATTCCTGTGTTGCCGCTGGTGGGCTCAATAATGGTACCTCCGGCGGGCAAGCGACCGGACTGCTCTGCCTCATCGATGATGGCGATCGCGGCTCTGTCCTTGACGGATCCTGTGGGATTGAGGTACTCGAGCTTGACGAGCAGACGGGCTTTCAACCCGTGACGACGGCAGTAATTGACGGGTTCCAGCAGAGGAGTGCCTCCGATCAGCTGGGCGATGGATGTGTAGGTGCTCATGGTTACGCAACTATTGTAAACGCCTTGTCAAGTTCCCGGATGAGATCCTCGACATGTTCTATTCCTATAGAAAGTCGGATTGTGTTCGGATTGATTCCGGCTTCTCTGAGCTCTAACTCACTGAGCTGACTATGGGTTGTGCTCGCAGGATGGATAACCAGGCTCTTGGCATCGGCCACGTTGGCAAGTAGCGAGAACAATTTGAGATTTTCGCAGAATTTTCTTGCAACTGCCGCCCCTCCCTTGATATCGAAGGTAAATATCGAGCCGGCCCCCTGTGGGAAGTACCGGGAATAGAGCTCGTGGTCGGGATGATCCGGCAGGGACGGATGGTTGACTTTCTCCACCTGCGGATGATGGCTCAGGTAGCTGACGATTTGCAGGGCATTGGAAACATGGCGCTCAACTCTAAGCGATAGTGTTTCAAGTCCTTGCAGCAATAGGAAGGAATGGAAGGGGCTGATGGTGGCTCCCTGGTCTCGCAGCAAAGTAGCACGCAGTTTCACTATATAGGCAAGCCTTCCGCATGCCTCGCAGAACACCAGCCCATGATAGGCCGGGTTCGGGCGTGTGATGCCCGGGAACTTGTCATTCTGCTTCCAGTCGAATTTTCCGCTGTCAACGATGACTCCACCCATCACGGTGCCGTGACCACCTATGAACTTTGTCGCGCTGTGTACCACTATATCTGCTCCATGTTCGATGGGGCGGATCAGATAGGGCGTGGCAAAGGTGTTGTCCACTACCAAAGGAATGCCGTGCTTATGTGCAATCCGAGCTATTTCCTCAAGATCTGCTACATCGCTGTTGGGATTCCCCAATGTCTCGATGAATAGCAGCTTTGTCTGTGGGCGTATCGCTTTCTCAAAATTCTCTGGAGTGCGCGAGTCCACGAAACTGCACTCTATGCCGTATTCTTTGAGTGTGTGGGCAAACAGATTGTACGACCCTCCGTAGATGCTGGCCGAGGAGACGATGTGATCTCCGGCTCCGGCTATGTTGCGTACGGCGTAGTCGATCGCTGCCGAGCCGGTCGCTACGGCAAGGGCCGCGGCTCCGCCCTCCAGCGCTGCCATTCTTTTCTCGAACACGTCCGATGTCGGATTCATCAATCGTGAGTAGATGTTGCCCGGTTCGCTCAGGGCAAAACGTCGCGCAGCCTGAGCGCTGTCCCGGAAGACGTATGATGTTGTGGCATAGATCGGAACAGCTCGCGAATCCGTTGTAGGATCTGCTCCCTCCTGCCCAACATGTACCTGTAGTGTTTCAAAGTGATATGTATTGTTCATAAGAAAGCCTACCATGACAGTAGGACAAACGGGATTATATCCCTTATATCACACGTTGTCAATAGGAAAAAAGAAATTTTGCAAAATCAATCATCTGCTTGACTCGCGGAGAGATCATGGTAGAATAGTTACAGAAAAATCCACGAGTACATCACCATATGAAAGAGAGCCCTGAAGAAACCTGGGGTCTGTTGCAGCAGACCGCGAAGGACGTCCGAAGTGAACTTGCACGAGTAATCGTTGGTCAGGAAAGCGTAGTGGAGCAGATGCTGTGCGCTTTACTGTGCCGGGGTCATTGCCTGATGGTTGGCGTTCCCGGACTGGCGAAAACGCTTCTGGTATCGACACTCGGGAAAGTTCTGGGATTGGATTTTCGGAGGATACAGTTCACACCGGATCTGATGCCAACTGACATCGTGGGTAGTGAGATCTTGCAGGGTAATGCAGAAGGCTCCCGACATTTTGAGTTTGTTCCCGGTCCTGTTTTCACGAATCTGTTGCTGGCTGATGAAATCAATCGTACCCCGCCCAAGACACAGGCTGCACTTCTGGAAGCCATGCAGGAGAAGCAGGTCACGGTGGCCGGCTCCACTCGTAAACTCAGCGAACCTTTCATCGTTTTCGCAACGCAGAACCCGGTGGAACATGAGGGAACTTATCCCTTGCCGGAGGCTCAGCTCGATCGTTTCTTCTTCCAGATCAACATTGATTATCCCTCGGAGTCTGAAGAGGAGGAGATCCTGCGCCGCACGGCCGGACTGAGCTTACCGGAATGTTGCTCCTTGCTGGATGCGGAGAAAGTGATGAACATGCAGAAAGCGGTGACGGAAATTCCTGTTCCTGATTCCGTGTACAGCCTGATTGTGCAGCTGGTGCAGCGCACACGTCCCGACCATCCGAAGGCACCGGAGATGGTGAAGCGTTATGTGGCTTGTGGCGCCGGTCCTCGCGCGGGACAGTGTCTGCTGGCTGCTGCTCGCGCCATGGCTTTGCTGCGGGGACGGGTGAGCGTGAGCCCTGAAGAGGTGAAGTCCGTTCTTCGTCCCGTGCTGCGCCATCGTCTCATCCCCAACTATGCTGCCAGCGGTGAAGGGGTGAGCATGGAACAGGTAATTGACAGCCTGATGTAACTTGCAACCGGAAGACGTTGATGGCGCAAGCACCGGAGATTCTGCGTCCTGAGGACATGTCGCGATTAGCGAACTATCGTTTCGCTGTTCGCATGATGACTGAGGGATGGTTGTGTGGTCACCACCGAGCTCGCGGGCGGGGCAGCAGCAGTAATTTCCTGGAGTACCGCGCCTATGCGCCGGGCGACGACTTGCGACTCATCGACTGGCGTGTTTTTGCGCGTACGGATCGTTTGCAGCTCAAGACCTTTGAGCATGAGTCCCATCTGGAGTGCCATCTCATCGTTGACAGCTCAGCTTCCATGGGATTTCGGGAACAGGGGGTGATCAGCAAGCTGGAGTATGCCTCGCATTTTGCCGCTTGCGTGGCCTGGCTGGTGGTGCGGGAACACGATAGGGTATCCCTGCAACTTTTTGATGATGAAGTACGGCATTTTCTGCCGCCCGGATCTACCGCGTCCCACCTGAACCAATGTCTGCACCTTCTGGAGCACAACCGACCCGGTGCCGGAACGGATTTGCCCCGTGTACTGGAACGTTCACGAGGACTGTTGCAGCGCCCCGGTACTCTTGTGATTGTCTCGGATTTTCTCTGTGACAGATTAGCTCTGCAGAGAGCACTTCATCCGTACCTTCATCGTGGATGTAAGATTGTGTTGGTTCAGGTACTGGACCGGGGAGAGCTTACACTCAGCGGGCAGTCGTTGGTTCGTTTTGTGGACATGGAAAGCGGAGAACGTGTGATATGCCATCCTGATGGGTTACGGCTCGCGTATGCTGAGGGCATGCTTGCTCACCAGAACGCCCTGCATGCCATGGCTGCTGCCCGCAACATAATGTACCTGCACACAACGACTGATCGTTCCTTCTATCCTCTTTTTGACGCTCTGGCAAGATGAATATCTCGTTCGATAATCCACTTTGGTGGCTGATGACCGCAGCACTGGTGCCTCTTTTGGTTCATCTGGTGGCGCGCACCCGTCCCCGGGAGCGTTTTTTCAGCTCAGTGGTTTTGCTCAGGGAGCTGGTAAGGTTGCAGCAAAGGAGAACACGTCCTCGTGATTGGTTGCTGCTGTTGCTGCGAACGTTGCTGTGTGCCTCGCTTGCCCTTGCCTTCACCCTTCCCATACTGGGGGGAGGTTCCGGCGGTGAGGGGGGACGAGCTCTGCTGATCGTGCTGGACAATACGGCCTCCATGGGCGCCTCCGATGGGCAGCAGGTGCGGATGAACACGGCGCTGGAAGTTGCGGGCAAGGCGGTGCAGGGCCTGGCACCCGGCGATCGAGCCAACCTGATTACCCTGGCAGGATATCCTGATTTTCTCTTCGATAAACCCGAGAGCGCCCGACCGCTTCTCATGCGCGAGTTGGGCAAGGTACGGACAGAGGATGCCACCTCTGCAGATGTAATAGCTGCGCTGAAGTCAGCCCGCTCGCAGTTGAGGGAATTACCGGAACATGTGCGGGGACAGGTACTGCTGATATCGGATTTCCAGACCTCAGCCATGCAGCAAGTTCTCAATGAGGTCCAGTTCGAGGCTGATGAACTTTGCTGTGTGACGGTAGCTCAGTCGCATGCAATCGAGAACACCTCCATAGCGTCCCTCGCGCTCAGTCCGTCCAAACCTCTTCCCGGGCAGAAAATCACCCTTACCGTTACTTTGCAACACCGCAATGGTACCATAGCACGCGAGAGCCCTCTTCCCCTGACGGTAACAATATTTGCCGATAATCTACGCCATTCCCAGCCCTGCGAAATCCCTCCCGGCGGAACATGTTCCGTGCAGTTTGAGCTGACTGCACCAAGCTCCGGCGGGGATTGGCTGCTTACTGCTACGACCGAGGAGGATAGATTCCCGGCGGACAATATCCGCCATCTTGTCGTACCTGTTGCGGAGCGTTTGGATTGTCTGGCCATTTCTCCTGATAGAGTGCAGCTAGGGTTCATGATAAGAGCTCTGGAGAATATCCCGGCACTACGCGTACTCCATCTTCCTTCTTTGCCGGAGACATCTGCCGATTATGTGGTGTGGTCTGCTCCGACTGTGGCCGATGTGGAGAATATTCGCGAGCGATTGGCTGGCGGCGCCACAGTTCTGGTTGTGCCTGATTTTGCCGGCGATACAGCTCTCACTCCTTTGCTTAATGAACAAGAGGGGAAAATTGCCGGCGAGATTTGCGATGACGATGAGGGTTGGAAAACCAAGCTCATCGCAACGGATGATAACTCATTCTCTCTTTTTGAGCCTCAGACTCTTTCGGAATGGACTCAACAGGAAGTCTACTGTCGCTTGGACGCAAATCTCCGCGGCATACTGCCCGCGAGTGCCGACATCTTGGTGAGCTATGCCGACGAGCAGGAGAAGGTGCCGGCTCTGGTTCGAGAGCCGATGGGACGAGGCTGTCTTCTGATCTGGAACATGCCTGTCACAACACACTACAGCCGCCAAGGGTATTCCCCCCTGTATCTTCCCGTTCTGGCGGAGCAGTTGCTGCATGCCCGGGGAAAAGCGGAGCATCCTGAGCTGGTCGCAGGTCAGGATTACCTGCAACTGACTATTCCTACCGGAATGTCTGCTGAGGATATCTGTTTGCGCCGTGGAGATGGTCAGCCTGTACCTGTTGAGGTGACTCCTCACAGTATACGGAGTGAGGCTCCGGTACTGCCCGGGGTATATCGTTGGTTCTGCGGCGATGAGCTTTTGCACATCGAGGCTGTCAATTTCCCGGCAGAAGAGTCGGAGCTCAGCTCCTTCCAACCTGAAATCGAAGGCGTGCTCATGAGCGCAGATGAGGCCGTGGAGGGGGCGGAGCTCTCCGTCAGTCAGCCTCTCTGGCCTTGGTTATTGGCAGCCGCCTTCATCTTCTTCATGCTCGAACTCGTTCTTTGCCGTCCATCGAAAAAGGCACAACAAACCTCGGAATCATGATTCTGCAACCTGTCATTCCATTGCCTGTCCTTATCCCGCTGGCGCTTATCGTGCTGATGTTGGCGGGGTGGCTGTGTGCAGCTGCCTGCAAGAGCCTGTGTGCCTGGTTGCGAGTTGGTTGCGTGGTGCTGGCTCTTCTGGCTTCGGCTGCGGGGCTTGCTCTGTTGCTCAATCCCGGGCGCGTAGAACAGCGCCCCTCGCCGCATGCGCCGCTTTGGCTGGTTGGGCTGGATGTTTCCGCCTCGATGGCGGCGCCGGTTCGAGATTCGGCCGAAGCCGAGACGCGCAGTTCCGTCGCTGCCGGAATAATTGAGCGATTGGCTGAGGCGGGCAAGGGTGAGCTGCGATGGCTGGCGCTGGATGAGACCTTACACCCAGTATCCTCCCCCCGGGAGCTGGTGAGTATACCCGCAGCAGGCAAAGGCTCTGCTATCATGGCATCTCTGGCTGCGGGGATAGAGACGTGCCACCGCAGCGGACGCACCGTGGCCGGCGCCGTTCTGGTGACGGATGGGCGCGATACTCGCCCACAGGCCTTGCAGCAGCTGGTAGCCGCTGCCGGAGCAGCCGCCTGTCCGGTGCATACTCTTCTGCTGGGAAGTACCTGGCAGCATCCTGATCTCATCGTTCGGGCTGCGCACCCCTTTGTCCAGGCATACCCCGGTGTGGAAACGACTCTGACTGCTCGCATACATAATGTGCGGATGGAGGAGAGACAAGTACAGGTGGAATTGGTGGATTCCACAGGGGGTATCCTGCAACAGAAGGTGATCACCCTGTCCCCCGGAGTTGAGCAGGAAGTGGATTTCCGGCATATATTGCGTGGCGGCGAGTACGTCTTACGCGTAGCTCCCCAGCCCGGTGAATACAGACAGGACAACAATCGGGCTCTCGTGACCGTTCGTGAGGTGAACTCCCGCATTCGCGTGTTCCTGGCAGAAGGTGCCCCGTTCTGGGACAGTAAGTTCCTTGCTCAGTACTTGCGCGAACAGTCTATTTTTGATGTGCGTTCCGTTCACCGCCTGAGCGACAAGCGTTATTACCACATCAACTCCGGCGATGAAGATGCTGCACCCTCTGATACTCCGGACATCCCTACAACAGCCGCCGCTTTGCGTCATTATGATATCGTGGTTCTGGGGAAAGGGATGGAACACCTGCTGGACCATTCTGCCGTGATGGCACTGAGCTCTTGGGTGAAGGAGCAGGGGGGAATTCTCGTGTTGGCACGAGGTCGCTGCCTGGCAGGACGGATGGAGGGACTTGAGGAGCTGGAGCCTTTCATCTGGCAGGAGGATTCAGCACCCGTCACGGGGAGAATGCTGCCTGCTCCCTCCGGGGTGGATGGTGGGCTTTTCGGTCGCCTATTACCCGGAGCGGAAGATGAGATTTGGCAGCAACTGCCCGAACTGGAGGATGTGTTGGCGGTGAAGGATTTGCGCGATCGTACCCGAGTACTTGCCACGGCTGATGATCAGTCCCGTACGCCTATTTTGGCTGTCATGAGCTGCGGACTGGGGGCTGTGGCTTGTGTGAATGGGGAAGGCCTTTGGAAGTGGGATTTTTACCCGGAGGCTCGAGTGCAGGGCAATATGTACCGGGAGTTCTGGCGGCGCTTCTTACCTTGGGTGCAGACTTCCGCTGAGTTCATGCCGGGCTTTGATCTTTCTCTGCACGCCGGACGTTCCTCGGTGAAGGAAGGCGAGGGATTCCACTGCTTAATGGGCTGGCGTGGCATAGGGCGCCCGGAGTCTGTCGTGGTGCAGGTCATCAACTTGCAGAACGGGCAGGTGGTGGCGGAACAGAAGGCCGTACCCGTTGCGACTGCAAGTCTGCCGCGCTGGGAGTGTGTGTTTGCGCCTGTTGCTCCGGGGGAGTACCTTCTGCGCGCCGTTGCGGCAGAGACTCCCTCACCCGAGTGCCGCTTGAGTGTGCGCCCCCTGCCGACGGAAGGGGATGATCTGAACGCTCACCCGGAGCTTGCCGCCAGGATTGCGGAACAGACCGGTGGTCGGGTGCTTTCCACTTCGCTTACGGCGGAGGAATTGGCGGTCGTGTTTGCCATGCCCCCGGATGTCAGCGCAACGGAAGATGTGTATTGCCCGCTCTGGGCTGAGTGGCAGGTGCTGGCCTTTATGGTTGCCTGCCTGGGATTATTGTGGTTCATACGCAGGAGAAAGGGATTGCTGTGAGATCATTCAAACGAGAACTGCTGAAGGCGAGGCTGAGCTGTTTTGCGGCTCAGCTGGGGTGGGGCGTGGCCAGGGCTCTCACTCTGTTGGCTCTGTTGGCTTTGCTGGTTGCCTTGGTTGATTGGGCTTTCGCCCTGAGTGAAGAACAGCGCGAATCCATGCAGCTGTGGCTACCTGTAGTGGGCTGTGTGATGTTGCTGCCTGCGGTCTGGCAGGCCGTGCGTGTGGCGTGGAGGATGCCCCGCGAACTTGATGAGTTGAATCACGATGAGCGCCGTACGATCTCCAGTACGCTCAGTTTGCCGGAGAACAACGGTAATGGTCTGAGCGCCTGGCTGGTTTCACAGGCTCGGCAGCAGGCCGCTTCTGCCGTCCTGCGTGCTCGCCGGCATTCTCCTGCTCTGCGGCGCTGGCTTTTTGCTCTTCTTGTGCCGGTTCTTACAGCCTCGGCATTCATCGGGCTTTATACACTTTCTCCATCGGCTTTCAGCACACTTGCGGTGCGTTTGCTTCGACCGCACGCGGATGTACCGCCCTATTCTCCATGGCGCTTCGTGCTCACACCATCTGCCCCGGAAGTTCATTATGGTGAGGATCTTGCCGTAGCATGTCGGGTGGAGGGGCCTTCCGAGCAACTTCCCGCGGAGCTGTGTCTGTTGTTGCGAAGTGCGGATGGCACACGCCAGAGCCTGTCGGCCTTCCGCGCTCAGGACGGAAGCCATGTACGGGTGCTGGAGAAGGTTACAGCTCCATGCGAGATTGCCTTCGGCACGCCGGATGGTCGTGCCAGAAGTCATTTCGTGCCGGTGAAGGTGAACTACAGCCCCCGCATTCTTTCCGGTCGTGCAACGATTACTCCGTTGCCATATACGGGAGAACCCGCCATTGAGCAGACTTTGGGCGGAAGTGAGCTCAAAGTACCGGATGGCGGTACTGTTTCCTTCCGTCTCCTTTGCAGCAGCGATATCGTGGAGGGCTATGGCGAGTTTACTCCCGTGGGCGAGGAGGAATCGGAGCGGATCATCGGGCGGGCTGAGGGAAAATCCCTGCTGCTGGAGATGCCGATACGCAAACCCGGAACCCTTTCCATGCAGGTGAGGGATGCCCATGGACGCGAGGCTGATGTCCCCGTGCAAACCCGTCTGGCAGTCCTGCCGGATGTCGCTCCCTCCGTCAGCATACACCGACCGGAGGATGGTACTTACCTGGTTGCGGGACAACCTCTTTCTGTGGAAATAAAGGCGGAGGACGATTATGGACTGAGCCGCTTTTCTCTCTACAAGGCATTGGCGCCTTATCGTCAACATGGTATTTCCGAACTGGGGGAGAAAAAGAGCCGCAACCTGACCCTGTCGCGCAGTTACGATACTGCTGCTATGGGGCTGCACCCCGGAGATGTACTGGAACTGCGTGCTGAGGTATCGGACGAGAGTCCCTTCCGCTTCAGCATAGTCTCCACCCCGACTACGACTATCCACATCATCTCTGGGGAGGAGTATGCTGAGCTGCTGCGTATGGAGCTCAGCTATGAGGAATTCCTTTCTCGCTACGAGGAGCTGGAGGAGGCACTCGCGCTTGCCATGCAAGCGTTGGAAAAAGGAGATGGAGAGGCTGCCGTACAGGCTCTGGAGCGGGCCCGTCAACTAGCCGCGACCTTTGCGGAGGATTTCCCCGTATTTGAGATGGATGGAGCGTTCTCCGAATTGTCGGCACGGTTGATGTCAGAACTGGATAAGGGATTGCAGGCTCTCGCGGCATGTCCGACCTCAGCCGCTGAGAGCGAGCGTAGGCAGGTGTACGACAGCGTGCTGGAGCAGTTGCGGCGTCTTAATGGTGAATTGGATTCTCAATCCAAAGAGGCTCAGCAAGTCGCGCTGCTTGCTCGTGTGCAGGAGGTGATCCATCAGTTCCGGCGTATCGTGCAGCAGCAGGCTCAGATCGTTGAACTTTTCAAGCGATTTGTGCAGGAATTCGGAGCTGCCTCCACCTCCGAGCCCGGACGATTGGAAGGCTTGGGGGCTGAGCAGCATGCTCTCCAACAGGAATACACCGCGTGGGAAGAATCCCTCAGTCCGCTTCTGGCTGAATTAGGACACTACGAGTCACTGGAGCCCATGTACGCTCACATCTTCGCTATGCGGCATGCCTGCGAACAGGCGGGTGTGGAAGGGCTCATGGAACAGGCCGTTGATGAATGCGCGGCTCAGCACCCGGCCGATGCTCATTATTATGCTCGCCAGGCCTTGCTCGGCTTACAACAACTTTCGGAAAACGCCTGTTCCCAGGGCTCTTGTAAAAGTGCCACCTCTAAGTGCAGATCGGCTTTGAGCAATGCCGCGTGCAGTACCCTGCAGCAGCTTCTGGACGCGATGAATGCCAAGATCAACAACAGTCCGGGGCAGGGTGTCGGTCCGGGTCGCGGGTATTCTCTCCACCCGAATGCCCGGGGGAACAGACTGCTCGGACCTCGCCGTTCTCGTTCCTCTCACAGAAGCGGCAAAGGGAGAGATCGCTCTCCTTCCGGCGGTTCCGGCAATGTCAATGCCACCCCAAGAAGGCCGGAGCATGTCCCGGCCGAGAAGTCTTCCTCTCACTCGACGATCTATCCTGATAGTTCGCTGGACATGGTGCCCACCGGCTATCACGAGGCTGTTCGTCGATATTTTTCACATTGATCATGAGAACTCTGTTGCTGATATTCAGTTTGTTACTTGTTCAACCTCTGCTTGCAAAGGAAGGGGTTGTCCATTGTGGGAATCTTATCTATGCGGGGACGAAAACCTCTCGCTGCTTCAGCGATGAGTTCCTGAGTACTGTGCAGCAACGCACCGGGATCAATACTGCTCGCCGCTTCCGTGCTGTGCGGATGGACAATGATGAACTGTTCCGTTTTCCTTTTGTGGTGATGACGGGGGAGGGCAACTTCTCTCTGCCTGCGGCAGAGCGGGAGAACCTGAAAAAATATGTCGAGGGCGGAGGATTTCTCCTGGCCTCGGCAGGTTGTTCCAGCGCGGAGTGGGATCGTGCCTTCCGGCGGGAGATGCAGGCGATCTTCGGTGAGAATGCCCTGCAACCCATTCCCATGAATCACCCCATCTTCAGCACCATCTTCTCCATCACCTCTCTTCAGGCGGGGAAGAAACCCACAGCGGGGCATCTGGAGGGAATTTCTCACAACGGAAAGCTGGTGATTATTTATTCTGCTGACGGACTGAACGATAGCTCCAATTCGCGAAATTGCTGTTGCTGCGGTGGGAGTGAGCTGGGGAATGCGCTGGAAATCAATGCGAATATCCTCGCTTATGCTCTGTTGCGTTGATTTTTGACGACTTCGGATAAATAATGCTTGATATCTGTTTTGTTTCTGCTAATGTAACGAAGTTAGTCAGGATTTCTTTGCTATGAGTAATTTTTTGAAAATATGTAAACGGCGCTTTTACTGGGAGCGTCTGCGTTATGCCGTTTTTGCCAGGACGAGAAGCACGGGATTGTGGAAAGTTCTTTCCGGCATGCTCACGATCGGCTGCGCAGCGGCCACTCTGTTCCCCAACTTGAATGAACTGGTGCCGTTCGGATCCATTGTATGCATGACAATGGCTCTCATCTTTATCACCAGCTTTGTCGTGATGGTTTTCCGCGATTGGCTGAAGCTGACTATTTTCATTCCTCCCGACATAAAACAGGCCGGAGATTATGGTATGAAAGTATGCCTTAATCTCCATGATATTTTGCAACCTGTTGAGATCGAGAAAAATGAAAAACGAGATCTGGTGCTGCTTTACAACTCGAACAATATCATAGGCGGCATTCGGAACAACCTTTTGAGCCAGTTCCTCTGCAAGTATTTTCCGGATAAAACAGGGCAGACGATGGATCCCTCGGGGTGTGCCATGTTCAACTTCGAGCTCTTCCGCTCCTGTCTGGAAGATGAAGAGAGCGGTGTATATAGTGCCGATGATGACTGGAGGGATGGTGCTGCTTCCGATGAACTGAAGAACAAGGTGCTTGCCTCACTGAAAGATCTTCGAGATGCTGGTTCGAAGGTGACAGAGGTACAGAACAGTTTTAAGCAGGCTTTGGCTGAGCCGGTTCTGGGCTGGGGAAAAGGTATAGTCATCGCTCTCAAACTTCCGGAGAATCCTGATTATCAGTATGCCTATCTCATCTGCGCCACCTGTTACAAAGGAAATTATGAGCCCTATTCCGATCTGCCGGAATTGACGAACTGCATCCGAGGTGTGTGGAAGGTGGCTGCCCTCAAGCACCGCCATCAGCTCCCCGATTGCAGAATTTCTCTTCCCATTCTCGGAAAGGGGCATACTCAATCCTCCGAGGCTGCTTTCTGCATTCTCTGGGAAATTGTCAGCAGTTATCGACGCGCTACGCGCGACTCGAAAAACGGGCGCTTCGGTATTTCTATCTATGCACCGAGGGAGATCCTGAACTTACACGCTCTGCCTCTTTCCGATCTTCTCTTTTTGCTCCGTTTCGCTCTCTTAGGATAAGTGCCACTTTCTGTTTTATGAAACTGGCTGATTTCGAATACTCTGCCTTTATTTCCTATGAGTCTCATTGCAAGCGCAGTAAAACGCTTGCCAAGAGACTGTGGAAATACCTTCAGGGGTACACATTGCCTGCTTCTGTGGATGCGAAGGTCTATCGCGAGACCAAAATCGGTAAGGTCTTTTACGATAAGGAATACAGTCTGCAGCATGATTATCTGGCTAAGCTTCTCGATACTCTGAAAAACTCCGCTTATCTGATCGTCATCAGCTCCATTCCCAAGAGTAAGCGGACCCCGGCTCATTCTACGGAACAGGATCAATCGAACGATTATCGTTACCCGAATGCCGCCATCAAGTTATTCCTCGGCTACGATGTTGATTTTAAGAAAGCTGAGGATGAAAAACTCACGGAGCAACAGATAGCAGAGATCAGGAGTAATCCTGATCTCCGAGAGCGTTTGATGAAACGCATCATTCCCTTTGTGATCGATGATGATCTGCCGGAAGATGTTGATCCTCACGCCTGGAAAGAGCGACTGCCCCATAATTTGCTCCCCTTCATCGATGGCGAATTCCACAAACATATCAACCGAACATCTCAGTTGGATTATGTAAAGTGTAAGAGTACCGCCGCTGATATTTTGCTGGGGAATACTTCTTCCGAATCGGGCAAAGCCTCGCCGCTTTATTTGTATGAACACAGGCAACATGTGCGATCTATAAAGGTACGCAAGGCTTTGCGGTTTGCCTTATTCTGTTTAATCGGGTGCATGGCGGCGTATAGCGATTTTTTATGGATAGAGCTCAGCAGATTATTCAACCAAGTCTCTGTCCGGGCGTGTACCGACTATGTAGAAACTCCGGATAACATTTATCCGACAGGTCATATCGAAACTCAGCCCATGGGGAGGGTTTCCGGTTTTTATCTGCTCGATAAAAAGGGTGACAAATTACAAGAACTTTGTAGTTATCGAATACATGATTACTGGACTTGGGCGGCCTTGCGCCCTGTACGCATCCATGTGGATGAAAACTCTCCCCAATATCAGAACCGATACTATGGACGGAACAAAGAACTGGTAAGATGGGTGCGAGTAGATCAGGATCATTATTTGGTTACAACTGTCCAAGGGGGTGGTATTCATGAATTGAATGCGGGGATAGAAAGATATTTTGATTATCATGACGGATGTGCAGGCGTTGATCCGTCAATCGAACCTTTTTCCAAATCCCCGAGTTATTTCAGGGTGGAGCGGTCACCGGACGGCTATGTGAACAAACGCTATTTTCTTGATCAGCAGGAGCGCCCAATGTACAACGATGAGGGGGCGGCCGGGCTCGCGTATGAATATGAGCTGTTGCCATTCAGCCGGTATAAGTCCCTTGTCGGCGTATATATGATCGATTCTCTTGGTCGAAAATGTGAGAATGAAAATGGAATATCCGGTGTCGTATACGAATACGATAAGAAAAGTGGGTTGATAGCGGAAATCCGGCTGGTGGATAAGGATGGAAATGTGCGAGAGAATGCTCAGGGTGTAGCGCGGATCAAGACTGAATGGGTGGGATTCCGACTTCTGGCGTATAGCTACTATGGGGCAGACGCCAACCGGAAGAAGGAGCATAAGTCTGCGGGTATTCATAGGGTTGCGTTCATCTATAACAAGAGGGGGGAATGCATGGCGTATTATTATTATGACGTAACCGGAGGAATGTGTGTGAATAAGAAACTTGGAGCGGTAGGACTGGTTGTAAAAATTGAGGAAAATGAGGAAACGTATACGTTCATTGGTCCTGATGGTAAAGCTAGAGTTAATGGTGGTTATGCAATTTTCAAACGTAAGAAAGATCGAATGGGGCGGGTTGTAGAAGAATCGTTATGTGACGAAACAGGAAACTTGTGCCGGGTTGGTATAGGAATATCCGCTGTGCGTTATCGTTATGATTCTTTGGGGCGTAACGAATACAGGGCCTATTTTGATGCTGATAATAAGCCCTGCGTTTCTCCTTTCGGATATTCATACTGCACAACTGAATACGAAGTTCTTGCTAATGGGCGGGAACGATCAACGATGAAAATGTTTACTCCGGATGGGGAACCTTATGTATGTTTCGATGGATATTCGTCCGTTGTGAGTGAGTATGATGGTGAAGGATTTTCTTTGGATGCTTACTATTATGGAGAAGTACCATGTATCAACACCCGGGAGGGGTGTCATGCCATAAGACATGAACGTACCACCAATGGTTATACGCTCGTGACCTTGCTGAATGAACAATTACAACCGATGTCGAAGAGCATCGATGGTATCATTACCCGAAAGGACAGACAGGGAAATTTTGTAGAGAGTTATTTGGATCATTCGGGGAATCCATGTCCGCATGAGAATGGATATTTTTTCAGGCGGTATACAATGGATAATCAAAATCGGCTTGTGGCTGAGTATTATCTTGATGAGAAAGAGAGACCGTGCAAATCTCTCGCAATGGGGAGTTATGGCAAACTCTACGAGTTTGATGATACTCAATCACTTGTGAGACGTATTATGGTAGATGCAGGTGGCAACCCCATGATGTCCGACCATGGGGTTTGCATTGTTGAGACAAGAGAGGATAATGTGACATTTACACAAGAGTATCGATGTTTTGACATAAACGGGCAAGCTTGTATCAATTCAGCCGGTTATCATCGTCGGGTTGAAAAGTCTGATCGAAAAGCGCAGGGGGAGCGTGATATATCATACTACGGAGTGGATGATCAGCCGATTGTAACAGTATCCGGATATCAGGGGTGTAAGGACAGGACGTATACACTTGACGGCCTGAAGATCGGCGAAAGTGTGTATGATGGTGTAGCCGGTCGATTGACCTATGTGATAAAGGAATATGAGAAGGATGGATGGAAGTATAGGGAGAGGTGGTTTTATGATGAAACGGGTAAGCCCTGTCTGTCCCGGATGGGGTGGCACCATTCCTTATTTCGGACTGATGAGTCCGGTAATTACGAAGAACTGTTTTATGGAGTAGATGGAACCCCGGTGGATAGTAAGCGGGGCTACCATAAGGACGAGAGGAGGGTAGAACAAAAGAGGGACAGAAAGATAACGAGATATGCCTTTTTCGATAAGAGTGGTACCCCCTGTAGAGCTCACCGAAGCGAGGCGCATCAGCTTGTCATTACGGATGATCAGGAAAAGAAGCTCACCATTTACGAGTGCTTTGATGAAACGGGGAAACCCTGCTGCTCCTGGGGTGGATTTGCTCGTGCTGAATTTTCGCAAGACAGACGGGTATTCCATGACGAGCAGGGACGCCCCTGTATGTCCATTTTCGGCTACGCTGAGGCTAGGATGGTGACAGAAGGCGGCAAGCAGAAAGTTCTGTTTTATGATGAAAGGGGAGAGCTCATCAGCCCTCTCTCCGGGGGGCTGGTTGATGGCAGCAAAGCGATCCGAACGATTCCGCGGGATTATCTGGAACTTTCCTTTGATGCTGAGCCTGAGTGCTATGTTTCACCGGTTATCCTCTCATCCCTTACGGAAATTGATTCCTGGGCGCAGATATCGCCCTGGGTGGGAGGTATGGTGGCGGAAATCAGCCGGGGAAGTGACGCTTATGAAGGAACGAAGCGTTTCCTTCTGTCGGATGGTACTGCAGTGACTCCTGATATCGGTTACGCTCGGATCAGAAGGTCGGTATTCAACGGGGAAATGTTGAAATCAGCGAGGGATCGAGGATATTTCACCGATCATTATTTCGATGCCGATGGAAAGCGCTGTGTAGATGCGGAGGGCTGCTACGGACGACGGGTCTATCTCGATGAGAATAACAGAGTGACGGAGGAAGTCTACCTGGCCGAAAATGGTGCCAGATGCACCGACAAAACGGATGGTGTGGTTGGTAAGTTATTTAGCTATAATGAACTTGGTTTATTAACCCGAGTGATAATGATGGATGTTAATGAAGGGAAGAGCGGTTCCAGTTCGCAGGGATATGCAATGAAGAAACATTATTATCAATGGGGCGATCGTTGTATAGAGACTGCTTTCTTTATCGATGATGAAATTCCGTGTATTATTCGGAGGGATGGGGTACATAAGGTGCGGGAGCGTTTCGATGAAAAATTCCGCCTTGTAGAGCAGATCTGCTATGGTACGGATGATCAGGAGTGCAATAACAGCTATGGTTATTGCCGACGTCTGATCGAGTATACACCGGAGGGCGCGAAAGTTCGCTATCTGGATGTAGAGGGGCGTCCCGTGGTGCCACCGGGTGAAGTGGCGACACCTTGAGGTAAAAATCCGCCCGGCTGTCGGAGCAACCGGGCGGCGGAGGTAAGGGGCTTGTGCCAATGACGGCTCAGGCTGTCGTAACCTTATGAGCCTTGTGGATGAGCTCGGCTTCTTTCTTGACTCGCACCTGCAGATCCGCCAAAGCATTCATGTAGTAAATGTAGGCGTCGTAGGGCGAAGGGTAGGGGGTGAACCCGTTGCTCTTTTCCATGTAGTGGAAATGGTCGGCGCTCTGGAGCTTGCGCCAGACATGGATCATGTCGCGATCTTCGCTGGCTTTGACCGCCGCCTCGAGGTCATAGATCTTCTTGATGGCCTCCTGCTGCATAACGTTGGCATTCCAGTGAGTGGTGGTGCCGAAGGTGGAGCAGCTGATGGGATTCGGTACGTCCAGGGTACCTGTGGAGTCGAAAGTGCGCACGCATTCTGTTGGTGTCATGAAGCGGTTACCGGCAAAGAGAGCCGCCATGATCATGCTGCGCCAGAACTCGAACACGCCCGTGGTGTCCGACTGGCGTTCACCGAGTGTCTCATAATCCATGGAGAGATTGATGACCTGTCCCTGCTGCTGTCCCAGCCAGTCGGCGAAGGTGTAGGGGGAGAGAGGGTATTCACTCCAGCTGGGATCAACGCGGCGGTTGGCGAGATCGTTGGAGAGGTGGCGATTGCGAACCAGGGTTTTGGTTTTGGCGATGAGCGGGGCGCACTGCAACTCATTGGGGTGCAGGTTGGACATCATACGTCTGCTGCCATCGGCCATGATACCCTCGAAGCCCATGTCATAGGCTTGCGCTGCAATGGCATTCGAGTAGAGCATGCCGGTGTTCCAGAGGATGGTCGGGCGCTGTCCGAAGAGCTGCTCGATGAGGTCCATGTGCTCCTCGACCTGCTCGGCAAACTCGCCGGTGGAATACAGGGAGGCCAAGGAGGCGTAGTAAGGCATGGCCAGGAACTCCATGCAGCCTGTCTCTGCCAACTCGCGGAAGGAGTCGATCAGGTCAGGTCTGTGGTACTTCGCCTGCTCCAGAATAACGCCGGAGATGGCCAGAGCGAATTTGAACTTACCATCGGAGAGCTCGATGAGCTGTTTCATGAGCCGATTGGCCGGTAGGTAGCAACGCTCGGCGACTTCGCTGAGCACGCGTCCGTTCATCTCGTCATCTTCGTAGAAGGCGTGCTCGCCGATCTTGAAGAAGTCATACGGAATCAAGCGGTTGGGCTGATGTGCGTGGAATGTCAGGGAAATGTTCATGATTTACCTTCAGTGGGTAAGGGGTGCATGTACTTAATGTTACCAGCCGAGAACGTGGTGATAGACTCGCAGCATCTTGTCGGCTGCGGTTTCCCAGTTCGAGTTCTTGATGTCCTGAGCACTTTCCTCGGCAACCTTCTTGCAAAGCTCATCGTCTGTGACGAGGTCAACGATGTGCTTGGCCATCATATTCACGTCCCAGAAGTCTGCCTTGAGCGCTCCCTTCATCACCTCGGCCACGCCGCTCTGCTTGGAGATGACTGCCGGGATGTTGAACTGTGCTGCCTCAAGCGCGGAAAGTCCGAAAGGCTCGGAAACCGAGGGCATGCAATAGACATCAGTCATGCTGAGTAGTTCGTTGACTTTCTGCTTGTTGAGGAACCCGGTGAAGTGGAACTTATCGCCCACACCATGGAAGGCACCTGTCTCGATGAGCTGGCGGAGTTTTTCACCCGTTCCGGCCATCACAAATCGCACATTATCCGTCTGCTCCAGTACTTTTGCCGCGATTTGCAGGAAGAACTCCGGCCCTTTCTGCGCCGTCAGGCGACCCAGAAAGAGAACCAGTTTCTCGGGAAACTTCTTGCGCGTGTGGAATACCTCCACGGGATCTGCTCCGTTGTGGACGGGGAAAATCTTACCCGGGTCGATTCCGTAGTGACCGGCGGCTACCGTACCGGTGTATTTCGACACGGGGATGACGGCATCGGCCTGTTCCATACCATATTTCTCGATGTCGTAGATCCACCCTCGGGCATCGGCCCCGGCGCGGTCAAATTGTGAGGCGTGCAGGTGTACAACGAGTGGCTTGCCCGTAGCCTTCTTCACCTCCACTCCGGCGAGGTAAGTCATCCAGTCGTGGGCATGCACCACGTCGAAATCATACTGCCGTGCCATCACTGCGCAGATCTTGGAGAACTCGATCACCTTGCGGGCCAGATCTCCGGCGTAGAGATCTTCCTTGCCGGTGAACAGATCCAGATCCGCCTTGTGTACTCGCGAGAACACCAGCTTGCCTTCCTTCGTGAATACAATATTGCCGGGTGTGCCTTCCTCGCAGGCATAGGGATCGAGATTGATCGGGGCCTTGCCTACCACGCTGAAACTCTCGTATGTGTAGCCCTCCTCGAGGGCCTCCATCTCCTGGTATTCCAGGTTGTTAATGCCAATCAGCCCGAATCCGTCATACCTGACTCCGGGTTTTGCTTTGGGGACAATCACTGACAGGTCTACCTTCGCGGACAGCGCTCTCGCGATCCCCATACAGGCCACGCCAAGCCCGCCATTGATAAGCGGCGGAAACTCCCAGCCCAGTTTCAATACTTTTATCCTTCTCATTCTTCTTTCCTCGGTTTGTTGTTGGTTACCTGTTGGCACCGGTGACTCAGAGCCCCAGTGTCTGCCCCATTAAACACTTTTGTCCAGCCTTTGTCCAGCCTAAAGTCAGACATTTTTGAGAAAAACCTGCCGTAAGGCTATGATTTATAGCTTCATAAGGTATGTCTAACAATTATTATCCTGCGTGCAGCAAAGGCTCGCAGCGCGGACAGGTGGGGAGATCAGTTCTCCTGATTGGCTCTTCTGATATCTTGTAGAGCCTCGATGAAGTCATCGAGAATCTCGGCGGGAACCATGATTCTGTCGCGGTTGGAGCTGACTTTTTCGGTGATTCTCACCACGCGTCCCCGGGCATTGCTCTTGAGGTCGATGAAGAAGGTCTTGCGATCAGCAATGATTTTTTCTGTACAAATGATATCGTCGTCCACTTTAGTAAAACATGGGCGTTGTTCTGAACCCTATGTGACTACATACTATACCACGGAGATAACATGAGTCAACAAATAAATAAGAATTGTGTTATGAAATGGTCAATTTGCGGGCAAAAAAGCGATGGTGAGCTGAGAGTTGGCCAGATTAGGCTTGATTTTCATGGCAAAAAAAGGCATACTGTGGTCGGAAGGAGTATGATTCGGATATATTCACAATCGGAGCAGGGGATAACCCGCACGGTCGGTCTGGATGAGCAGACTGAGCGAAGAGGTGCGATATTCTGGATAGATCTGCTCACTCCGAATGCTGATGAGCTGCGATATGCCGAGACTCTCTGTGCCATTGAGATGCCCACGAAGGACGAGATGCGGGAAATTGAGGCAACCTCGCGTCTGTATTGCGAGGACGGCGGGCGTTTCATGACCACCACCGTGCTGTCGAGAGTGGAGACGGATGAACCCATCATTGCCGAAATTACCTTCATTCTGAAAGAGAGTGTACTTATCACCATCCGCCATACGGATTCCTATTCCTTCCGGATGTTCTCTCAGCAACTGCTGAGGCGCCAGACCACGAATCGGGATCTGGTTTTCATCGGGCTGCTCGAATCGTTGGTTGATCGCCAGGCTGACGTGCTGGAGCGCTTCGGTGCCGATCTGGATGCTCTCTCCAAGCAGGTATTCATCTCCCATCGCCGTCGCAAGGAGAAAGTGGAAGCCCCTGATACGGACGACCTGCGCGATGCCTTGGAGGAGCTCGGTCGCGTGGGTGACCTCATCACCCGTCAGCGGGATGCTCTGGTGAACCTCCTGCGCATGATCACCTTTGCCGGCAATGAGGATTCCTGCCTGAGCAGCCACGATAGCCTGTATGTGCCATTGCGCCCGGTCTCACGAGACGTGAACTCCCTTTCAGAGTACGCCTCCTTCCTTTCCAACAAGATTAACTTCATGCTCGATGCCGTGCTCGGGCTCATCAACATCGAGCAGAACGACATCGTCAAGGTATTCACCATCATGAGCGTGGTGTTCCTGCCGCCTACACTCATAGCCAGTATCTTCGGCATGAATTTCGTACACATGCCGCTGCTGGACTCCCCCTGGGGGTTCTGGATCTCGCTTGTGATGATGGTGCTTGCCGGTGCCATCCCCCTCATCATCTTCAAATTCAAACGCTATATCTGAAATACCCATGATCAGTACCCGCAAGGTCATTAAGCCGGAACAGGAAATCCAGAAGGCGGACATTCTCATCGAGGCTCTCCCCTACATGCAGTCCTATCGTGACAAGACCATCCTCATCAAGTTCGGTGGTTCTGCCATGGATGATCCTGAGCTCGTGAAATCGCTCATGCGTGATATCGTCGTGCTCGAGGCCATGGGCATGAACCCCGTTGTAGTTCATGGCGGCGGCAAGGCTATCTCCAAAGCCATGGTAGACGCCGGTCTGGAGGCTCGTTTCGTCAATGGTTTGCGAGTGACTACCCCGGAGGCGATAGATATCGTGGAGCGGACCCTCTCAGGAACCATCAATCCCGGATTGGTGGAGATGATGCGAGCAGCCGGAGGTAAGGCTGTGGGTATTCCCGGCACGAATGTCTTTGTTGGTGAGAAACTCATGGAGAAGGATGCCGAGGGCAACCCTGTAGATATTGGCATGGTGGGGAGAGTGATCGGCAGCCAGCTCAGTCGGGTAGAGGAGGCACTTTCCCTTCAGCTTACCCCCGTTATTTCCCCGCTGGCGCGCGAGCTGGGGACCAACCACTCGCTTAATGTGAATGCCGACCTGGCTGCTGCGGCCCTTGCCTGTGAGCTTAAGCCGGTCAAGCTCGTTTACATATCTGACGTCCCCGGGCTTATGCTCGACCCCTCCGATCCCACGACAATCGTGAAGAGTATCAACCGCAAGGAGGCCTTCCAGCTCATCGATGACGGGATCATCTCCGGAGGTATGATTCCCAAGGTAAAGAGCGCGGTGGAGGCCCTGAATGCCGGAGTGCGAAAAGTACACTTTGTGGACGGACGTCTGCCGCACACTCTGCTGCTGGAAATCTTCACCCCGGAAGGTATCGGCACGGAGATTGTGCGTGAACAGCGCTGAACGCAATCGCAATATTTCAACTTGTCATGACCCCACCGCGTTCCATCGCTTTGCTCGTAGGAGTGCGAAATGACGACAACCTACGCCTCATGCAGATGGTTGCCGGGGCTCTCGGGGAGCGAGGTCTGAGGGTGAGCGAGTACGAACCGGGATCACCTGCTCCCGATGTTCTGCTTTGTCTGGGAGGTGATGGAACCATGCTTTCCGTAGCCACCCGGGCCGCTCGGCAGGGCTGTGTGCTTGCCGGGATCAATACCGGACACCTCGGTTTTCTCAGCGCCTGCAGCCACGCTGAGAGTTCTGCCCTTGTGCAGGCCTTGGCAGAGGGGACCTTCGGCGTGGAGGAACGAGCCATGTTGCAGGTCAGCCAGCGCAGCGAGCCTGATTTTCCCGAGCCCTTGCTGGCGCTCAATGAAGTATCGCTCATGCGTGCTCAGACCGGCAAGATGATCGATGTGGAAGTGGAGCTGGACGGGGTGCTGCTCAATCGTTACCATGCCGATGGTGTGCTGGTTGCCACGCCCACGGGGTCGACTGCCTATTCCTTGTCAGCAGGCGGACCACTTCTCTGGCCGACTGCCGGTGTGATGAGCCTCACCCCCATCTGTCCTCATAGTCTTACCAGTCGTCCGGTTGTGCTACCCGACAGCGTGGAAATCACCCTTCGCCCCATTGCTCGTCGTGGGCGAGCTGAGGAGTCCATCATCTACTCCGTGGATGGACGCTCTGCGCACACCATCTCCGTGAATGATGTGCTCACCATCCGTCGTGCTGCCGTCAGTCTGCGTCTGCTTACACTGCCGATGACGGATTATGCCGCCCGTTTGCGCGCCAAGCTGGGCTGGTGATGAGCTGGTGTTGAGTATTCGCTTGCTGCATTTTCAGCGGGTCAAATTGCGTTTGTCTATTTCTTTGGCTTGACAAATCAGGCCGGAACGTGTATATTCCCGCGCGCATGGCTACGGATATCCGCTTCAAACGTAATTTTTCCATCATCGCTCATATCGACCACGGCAAGACGACCCTCTCGGATCGTTTGCTGGAGTTCACGAATACCATCGGTGAGCGCGACAAGCAGGATCAGCTGCTGGATGCCATGGATCTGGAGCGTGAGAAAGGCATCACCATCAAGTCCCACCCCGTTACCATGCGCTACAAGGCCAAGGACGGGAACACCTACGAGCTTAACCTGCTCGACACCCCCGGTCACGTTGACTTTTCCTACGAGGTGAGCCGCTCGCTTGCTGCCTGTGATGGTGCCGTCCTCATCGTGGATGCCGCCCAAGGGGTGGAAGCTCAGACTCTTGCCAACATGCACTTGGCTCTTGATCAGCAGCTTGAGATAGTGCCGGTTGTCAATAAAATTGACCTCCCCAGCGCCAATCTCCCCAAGGTTTACAAGCAGCTCGAGGACGTTGTCTGCATTCCCCATGATGAGGCTATTCTCTGCTCTGCCAAGGCGGGAATCGGCATCGAGGACGTGTTGGAGGCCATCGTCAGCCGTGTGCCACATCCCCGTCCGGCAGAGGACGACAAGTTGCGCGCCCTTGTATTCGATTCCGTGTATGACTCCTACCGAGGGGTGGTCTCCTACGTCCGTATGGTCAGCGGTACGGTTTCCCGTGGCATGAAGGTCAAACTTTTTGCTACCGATGAGACCTACGAAGTGAAGGAGGTGGGCGTGTTCACACCCAAGATGCAGGCAACCGACCAGCTGGAGACCGGTGACGTCGGTTACATCATCGCCAACATGAAATCTGCTGCCGATGTGAAAATTGGTGATACCTACACCAACTTGGCGAACCCCTGTGCTGAGCCGCTGCCCGGGTTCAAGGAGATTCGCCCCATGGTGTTTTCCGGTATTTACCCTGTGGACTCCTCTGACTATGAGGCGCTGAAGGCCGCCATGGCCAAGCTGCAGATCAATGATGCCGCTTTCACCTACATGGGGGAGAGCTCCGTGGCGCTTGGTTTCGGCTTCCGCTGCGGTTTCCTCGGTTTGTTGCACATGGAAATCATCCAGGAGCGCCTACGCCGCGAGTTCAACATGGACGTCATCTCCACCTATCCTTCTGTGATTTATGAGGTGACGAAGACCGATGGTACGGAAATTCAGGTGGACAACCCCAGCATACTACCCGATCCACAGGAAATCCAGGAAATACGCGAGCCTATCGTCAAGGTTTTCGTCATGATCCCTGCAGACTACATTGGCGATATCATGCGTATCGTCATGGAAAAACGCGGTGAAGTTGTACACACCGAAACGATTGACGATACGCGTGTGATGCTTACATGCCGCATTCCCATGGCGGAGATCCTCGTGGACTTCAATGACAAGCTCAAGTCCACCACCCGCGGCTATGGTTCCATGGATTACGAGTACGATGGTTACCAAGCGGCCAAGCTTGTTAAGATGGACATGATGATAGCCGGTGAGCCGGTGGATGCTTTCTCGATGATTGTACACCGCGAGCGAGCCGAGGCACAGGGGCGTGAGATTGCGCTCAAGCTGAAGGACGTCATCCCAAGACAGCTCTTCACCGTGGCTATCCAAGCCTGCATCGGCGGCAAGATTATTGCCCGTGAGAGCATTTCTGCCATGCGTAAGAACGTGACTGCTAAGTGCTACGGCGGTGACGTGACCCGTAAGCGTAAGTTGCTCGAAAAGCAGAAGGAAGGCAAGAAACGCATGAAGTCCATCGGTCGTGTGAACATCCCGCAGGAGGCCTTTATCAACGTGCTCAAGACCGGGGATTGATCCTTCGAACTTTTGTTCGCTTTTTCATCGCGTCACCCCGCTGTCCGATCGACTGCGGGGTGATTATTTAACATCGCCATTCCATAAGTGCCTTGTCTGGGCGGGAAGAATGTGATAGACTGTCGGTCTTATGAAAAAGGGGTTGGTGTTGGAAGGCGGAGCCATGCGCGGTATGTTCACATCGGGCATACTGGATGTATTCATGGAGGAAGGAATAAAGTTTGACGGAGCTATCGGAGTCTCGGCCAGCGCGGCTTTTGGGGTGAATTACAAGTCCGGGCAGATTGGTCGAGCCATCCGCTACAACATGCGCTTCTGCAATGATTCCCGCTACTGTGGCTGGCGAGCACTGCTGCGGGATGGTAACATTTACAGTCGAGACTTTGCTTATGAGGAGGTTCCGTTGCGGCTCGATCCGTTTGATTTCGAGGCATATAGCCGCAACCCCATGCCCTTTTACCTCGTCTGTACCGATGTGGAAAGCGGTGAGCCTGTTTACCACCGCTATGAAGGGCGCGCTGATCATACCTTTGAGTGGGTACGGGCTTCGGCCTCCATGCCTTTGGTGTCGCAAATGGTTGAGATTGAGGGGCGCAAGTTACTGGATGGCGGTATAGCGGATTCTATCCCTCTGCGTTATTTCGAAGGCTTAGGCTTCAAGCGCAACGTGGTCATTCTGACCCAACCTCCGGCCTACGAGAAGAAAGAGAATGGATTGTTGTTCCTCGTGCGACTCATGTACCGTCGTTTTCCCCGACTGGTGAAAGCCATGGAAGAGCGCCACAACGTGTACAATGAGACTCTTCGCTATATTGAGCAGAGAGAAGCTGCCGGTGATATCCTCGTTCTGCGTCCGCGGGGTCCGCTTCCCGTTAGTAGGGTGGAGAAGAACCCTCAGCGTCTGCGGCAGGCCTATGATATAGGGCGCAGTATGGCTCTGGAGCGGCTGGAGGAGATCCGTTGCTTCCTGGACTCTGAGTGAAATCAGAATGTTATTTTTCTGAATTTTGTTATATCTACGCAGATGTCAGAATATGAGGCACTTATCGGGTGTGTGATAAGACCATCTCATTTCGAATGAGATGTCTATGAAATTTGTTATCAAGCATGCTAATAATCTCATTATAAAACAAGAATAAAATTAGATCCTGTATAGAAGCTCTCTTTTCTGTTCCGATTTTATCCACATTGAAACAACAGAACATACTCATAGCCAGAAAAATACCTTGACATCTCATTCGAAAAGAGATACTCTCTTGAACGTACGGGGGTGAACTATACCTCCGTCTGACCTGATTTACTGCTGAAAAGTCATGAAACTGCACATTCCACCCCAGCTCTATCGCCTGTTGGTAGCCGTATTTGCCGGAGTTCCGGTCTCGTTGTATGCCGCCGGCATGCAAACTCCAACGACCATCACCATTCCGGAAGGCTACACGACCATCGTGACCGTTGATGATCTCGATGATATGCTGAATGCGGAGATCGCGGGAAATACAGCCTTCAAGATCGCTGATGTCGAAGGCGGCTTGGTAATCGATGGCTTGAATAATCCGCTCTTCCTGTCAGCCGCACAGGCTTCGTTGTACATCACCGGCAGTTCCGTAGATAGTCTTTCCTCTCTGAGCCTCACGAATTACCAAGTGTGTGCGTTCTATGCAGCCGGGGGGCAGAGCTTCATCATGGAGAACATGGGATCGTTCAATTTCAGCGGAGCCCAGAGCACAGAGTATGGTGACAATATCGGGGGAACCTGCATGCTTGTGTATGGCAAGGCTGCTTTCCACAACAATGCTGCGCTCAGCTTCTCAGATAATTCGCGCAGTTACACGACTCGCGGTAATGGTGGCGCTTTCTTTGTCGGAGATGGAGATTCTCTCTCCTTTACTCAGAATAATAGTGTGAGCTTCAGCGGCAATAGCGCAAGTGCCAACAAGAATAGCGGTGCGGGTGGTGCTATTTACGCCAAGCGTGGAGCTCAGCTCAATTTTGCAGATAACAAGACGCTGAGTTTTGTCGGCAACAAGGCCCTTGCCATCACCCAAACAGGAAATGCTACCGTCACCGCTTACGAATTTGCCGGTGGTGCTATCTATCTTGAAGGTGCAGAGAAAACCGGCTCTATCTCCACGGAAACATCCCGCCTGACCATTAGCGGCAATACTTCCGTGGAATTCCTCAACAATGAGGCGCGGAGTGAAGTAATAGATCATCAGGCATATAACTGCTATGGTGGCGCCATTCGGAGTGGAGATTCCTCGGAAGTAAGCATCAGCGGTAATGGGCGCGTTACCTTTGACTCCAACCTCGCATGGTCGGAGTCTGTGTCCAACCAATATACGCCGTCTGCCGGGAATGTATACGGCGGTGCTGTTTATGTTGGTTCGTCCGCGCTATTCAGCGTGACAGGGAATGGAACAGTGCTGTTCAATCAGAACCATGCCTGTAGCACCGGAGCAAGATATACGGCCTATGCGCGCGGTGGGGCTATTCATGGCGGCTCAGGCGCTTCGATCGTCTTTGCTGACAATACCAGCCTGCAGTTTACCGGCAATATGGCCACTTCTCTTGGTGGGAATGACAACAGCAATGGTAGTGTAAGTGGTGGTGCCATATTTGTGGCTGATGGTGGTTCGCTGGAGCTGCTCGATAACGATTCTCTGGTACTCAGTGGCAACAAGCTCGTCGCTAATGGTAACTCTGCCAATGCCCATGGCGGCGCTATCTCCGGACAGAACATCTCCATTTGCGGCAATGGTGCCGTGACCATTTCGGGCAATATAGCGCAGTCCGAAAAAAATGTCGCGCGGGGTGGAGCCATTTACGCCATATCAACCCCGACCAGCGGTGTGTCGGTGGGTGGGGTGCTTACGATCGCCGGAAATGGTAATGTGCTCATCGAAAACAATGCGGAAATCGACAAGAGCGGTACTCGTCTGCGCGCCATTTACACAACCGGCAATATGGAGCTGAGTGCCACAACCGGCAAGGAAATCCGCGTGCGCGATACTATATATGCCACCGGCGCCGTTACGCTGAATGCCGATTATACCCCGACTGCGGGAGAAACTCCGGTCAGCTCCGGGGGGCAGGTCATTCTGGATGGCTCGGCCTCAGCATCGATGTTGAATACTCTGCTGGGCAGGACTGCCGACTCCGAGGAACTTCGCGCCTCGCGTACGAGTTATTTTGGAGCCACGACCCTGAAGAATGGAACTTTTGCCGTGCAGAATGAGGCATGCCTGATGGCGGAATCCTTTACCATCGACTCGACAGCTGCGGAGCTGAACCTGGCTTCCGGCAAGATGAGGACGGATTCCTTCAGTACAAATGGTAAGTCCGCTACTCTTTCCTTCTCGGGATCTTCTTATGCCCTCTTCACCCAAGCAGAACTGGGGGAAAACACCACTCTTTCCTTCGATTCCGCCGGAACGGCACAGAATGTCCGCTTGGCCGGCGACATTTCTACAGGGGCACTTACCATTGATGTGGACGCTGCCTCTCTTACGAAGGGCAAGAGCTACTGTCTGTTTACACTGGCTGCGGGTAGCTCGATGGAATGGGATGCCTCCAAAATCACGCTGACCGGTTCGGCCGCTGCGGATGGCAAACTGGTGTGGAGCCATGGCAGCCTGTACCTCGATTATGGGGTGACGGGCTCCGGAACGGAGGAAAGCATGCTTGTGGAGGATGGTCGCATCCTCTCCGAAGAGCATCTTGACGTGACCCAGGCAACTTCCGCCAGACTCTATTCTTCCGAAGGTTCTCAGAAGTTCACGCTCAAGGAAGATGTCGTGCTCACCGGTCAGTCTCTTACCTTCAACGGGCTTGTTGGCTATTATGAAGTCACGTCGGCAGATCCTTCCAACAGAGCCTCTCTGACAGTCAACGATGTGGAGGGTGGTATGCTCGGTTCTACTGAGGCCACCTATCGGCTCAATCTTCATAACCTGAATGCTCTGACCTTCGATGGGGTGATCAGCTCGGAGACAGCCGGTGCTCTCTACCTTGCCGGTGGTAGTACCGGTCACATTCATGAGGTGGGAACGGTGAGTTTCATCGGACGCCCCGAGGGTGAGCTCATGGAATCCATGATCCGAGTAACCGGCTCCGGTTCCTCATTGACCTTCGAGAAAAATAACAAGGTCGAAGTGAAGGGAAACCTGTGCAGCAATGGTGGAGGAATCATGGTGAGTGCCGGTGCTCAGCTTGAAATGGCAAACAATGCTGAGATTGAGTTCTCCGGTAACGGGCGGCCTATCATCAACGATAATTCCTATGTAGAGCACGGCGGAGCCATATATTGTGGTGGTGAGAATTCTCGCGTGTCCATTCACAATAACAGTTTGGTAACTTTCTCCGGCAACAGCGCCGAGCAGGGCGGTGCTGTTTACCTGTCCGGTAGTGCTACTGCAAGTTTTGTTGACAACGGACAGGTGATCTTCACCGGCAACGGAAAGAAGGATGAGAAGCCTGCATCGGGCGGCTCTATTTATGTTACCGGTACAGCAACCCTGGAAATGAAGGGGAACGCCGGTCTGATCTTCCGGGAGAATGCCGTTGGTTCCTCCGGGGCCGCCATCAGTGCAGTGGGCCCATACAAAAGCACGGGACCCGCAACGGTTGTTCTGAGTGGGAATGATACTATCCTCATGGAGAGGAACACCGGCTATTCTTCTTCGGCAATCAATATAGACAACGGCGTGAACTTCTCGATTACCGGTAATAATGATGTACGGATCCAGAATAACCTCCTGCATGAGCGAGCCGGTAATCTCAATGGTTCCGCTATTTCGATTGATCATGAGGGGCTGACTTCTTACCATGCCAATAACGTATCTCTGAGCGATAACAGGCATCTGTCCATCACCGGCAACTATGGCTGTGCCATTTCTATGTCCGGCTATGGCGGATCCCTCAAGATGCAGAACAATGATTACCTGCTTATCTCAGGTAACTACTACGTGGATAACGATGGCAACTACATCACACGCGGTATGAGCTTGGGCGGGAAAACCACCTCTACGACCAATACGGATGTCATTATCTCGGCAGCCTCCGGGCATGTGGCTGAGTTCCGCGACTTCTTTACTGTGAAGGGTACCATTAATTTCTCGCTCAATGCCGACTATGTAGACAGCAATAACGAGAGTCACAAGCAGACCGGTGATATTCTGATCACCGGCGCCTTCACCGCAGATAACATCAAAGCCGCCAAGGGTGGAACGGCTGCCACGGCGACCGAGCTGGCTGCCTCGCTCACCTCGACTGTGGAGGGTACGACCTCCTTGTATGGTGGGCGTCTGCGTATCGAGGACGGTGCGATCTTCCGGGGGAATGGTCTCGTTGTGGCCGAGGGATCTGCTGCTACTGTACTGGTAAAGGATGCCACTCTGGATCACACCGGCTATGACTTGACCTTCCATTCCGGGACAACTCTGGAAATTCAGGGTAATAGTTCCGTATACGGCAATCTTGTGATGAAGTCCGGTGCTGCACTTGTGGCAGATACTGCCAACATCAATCTCAGCGGTATCACCTCTCTGGGAGATTCTCTGAGCGTGAGTTCTCGTGCGGAGGGAGGTGCTGCATTGTCCAAGCTCTCGCTGACGGCAGATGGGGTGAGCGGTAAGTCTACCGATTCCGGTCTGACCTCCGTTACTCTGACCTCGGGCAATAAGACCTACTTCCTTTCCGATGTATCTCTCAAGAATGTTGAACTGACCAGTTCAGCAGCCACGGCTTATTCCCTTACCAATGTGGCGGTGGATTCTGCCAGTACCTTCAGTTTGAATGGTGGTAGTGTCACGATGCATGGTGATGGTTTCTACGATATTGGTGCTAAGACGGCTCTTGTCGCGGGAGTGAAACTGGCTGGTGACTGGACCGGTACAGTTAAATTGACCGGCAGCTCGCTTGCCAATTTGAATATTGATGTGCTGGCGAATGGTGCCGCATCAACCGTGGAATTCTCCGGTGTAAGCGGCTATCTATCCAGGGCAGATTCTACGGGCGGAGCCAAGACTTATGCGGCCAATCTGATGCTCACCAACAATGGGGCGAGTGCGGCGTGGTCCATCAATAATGGCTACAATGGTGATATACGCACCTTTACCGGAGATATTTCCGGTACGGGCGATATTGTCCGTTCGTCCTACAAGGGTACCGTTCAGAACATCGTCTTCGCAGGGGATACTTCTGAGTGGACAGGATCTTTCTCCCATGACGTGGACTCGGGAGTCAATTATGGGGCTGTAGTGAAGACAAATCTTACGTTCAGCGGTTCGTCTCAGATAAATGCTGAGATTTCGACCAATGGTAAGGGAGAATTGAATGTGACTCTTGATGATACTGATATCAAGACTCGCAGTACCGGGGTGAAGGTCACGAAGGATATGAAGGTCACCTCGCTGACAGTTACCGAAGGTACGGCAGCAGTTCTCATGAAGTCGCTTACCAGCCAGGGAACCTCCGCTCTGAAGAACGGGGCCTCTCTGAGCATGGGCAATGTCAGCACCTTCAAGGGGCTGGATGGAGCTGAAGGTATATTCTCGAACATTATCCTGACAGCAAAGAGTGCCGAGGGTGGTGAGCTGACTGGCCTGACGATAGCCAGCAGCTCCGATACCTACGGAATAGTCGGTTCGGTGCTGGATAATGTACACTTTGCCTCGACTGAGGATTCTACGCTTACGCTCACGAATGTGAATATCGGGCAAAATTGCTCCTTTGATGTGGGACAGGATGGGCTCATCGTACTCAGCGGCGCCACTCTTTCCATCACGCTGACCGAGCAGCAGACCGGGATTGATGGTGTACTCATCATCGATTGCTCAGACCTCTTCCATTGTTCTGCTGAGGGTGATATGGTGATCTCTCTGGGACAGAGCGTGGAGGATCTTATCGCAGCCGGATATAACTCCATACAGGTTGATTTCGGCGAGGATGTGAACTACGATCGTTTGTCGATGGGCATCGAAGGTGCCAATTATCAGGGAGAGAAGGAGGGCAAGGCAACCTTCTCTCTTGTGCCGGAACCCTCAACCGCGACTCTCAGCCTTCTGGCACTTGCTGCCTTGGCTGCGCGCCGCCGCCGCAAGTAAGCTCGCGCTACACTAAGAAGAAACGACCGCCGCCACCGGAGCATCGGTTGCGGCGGTTTTGCTACAGGGGAAAGAAGTTGTCCGAAAGCAGGGGGACTCAGCGCCTTTCCTTCGTGAGATGGTAGAGTGCGCGCATGGCTCCCTCGTGCCCTTGCGCTGCGGATTTTTCAAGCCATTGACGAGCTTGGTCGAGATCTTATCTCACATGTTCGCCGTGCAGGTAACAGACTGCCAGATTGTACTGCGCCCCGGCGTGCCCGCGAGCGGCACCCTTGCTCCATAGTTCAACGGCTTTCGCCCAGTCTTCCGGAACTCCGTCTCCACGGAAATAGCACTGCCCCGGATCATTGAGCGCAGCAGGATTGCCGAGCTCGGCCGCTTTCTGCCATTAGGTGATGGCCGTTCGGGTGTTTTGTATTTTCATGGGTGTCGGGATTGCTGAAAACAATGAGAGCTGCAAGTTGAGATGCTTTTGCTCGCTCTTCATCAACTTGCAGCTCACAGGTGAGGTTTCGTCAGGCCATTCGGGCGTGGGCATCGGCTTCCACCGCCGCCCACAGCCTTTCGATGGCGGACTGTACCGCAACCTTGGCTGCGGTAAGCTCAGCACCCTTTTCGCCATGGGCGAAGAGGTAGTACTTGATCTTAGGCTCGGTACCGCTGGGGCGTACGGCGAAACTGCGTCCATCCGCCAGATCGATGAAGAGCATCTTTTCAGCGGGGATGGGATCGCCCTCGGCGTCTGTGAGGGAGCCGGAGGAGAAGTCTCGCACGGCGGTCACGTTCACTCCATCCATCGTAGCGGGCGGGGTCTGCATGTAGCTTTGGGTGAGGGCCGCGATCTTGGCTGCTCCGTCTGCACCTTCCATCACGATGCTCTTACCCAGCTCCATGTAGTAGCCGAGCTCCGTGTAGATGTTGTTCAGGCACTCCAGCAGCCCGATTCCCTTGGAGGCCAGGTAGGCATTCATTTCTGCCAGGCAGAGAGCGGCCGCGTTGGCATCCTTGTCGCGCACGAAGTCCTGAGCGAGATATCCGTAGCTTTCTTCTCCGCCGAATATGAAGTACTTGCTGTACTTGAGGCGCAGCTGACGGGTCTGAGACTCGGTCATTCTGCGGTAGCCCTCGCGCTCGTCTGCCGGGATGGCCTGTTCGTACTTGCCGAGCTTGGCGGCGATGTACTTGAAACCGGTGAGAACATTGACGGTGGAGATACCGAAGGAGGCAGCGATGGCATCCTGGAGCGGGCTGGTCACAAAGGTCTTGACCATGACGGAGCGGTCGATATTCTCCGGGGTGATGATACCCAGCTCAATGGCACTCATGCAGCGGTACCAAGCCAGCAAACACCCCGTCTGATTGCCGGTGAGCAGCTGCATGCGACCCGTGGCGGAGTCTCGCACGGCTATTCCCATGCGATCGCTGTCGGGATCGGTGGCGATGACGAGATCGGCATTCTCCTCGTCGGCCTGCGCGATTGCCATGTCGAGAGCCGGAGCATTCTCCGGGTTGGGGCTGGCAACGGTGGGGAAGCGCCCATCGAGGACGTCCTGTGCTGCGACTGTACTGACATTACAGCCGATCTGACGGAGAATGGGAACGATGCAGCGCCCACCTGTACCATGCAGATTGGTGTAGACGACCTTGGCGGAGGCCTTTTCGAACACATCCGGGCGAAGGATGATGCCCTTGAGCTTCTCGATGTATATGGCGTCGAATTCCGAACCAAGTATGCTCAGTTTGCCTTTCTGATCGGCGGGGAGCGGCTCATAGCTATCATCGGTGAGGGCGTTCACCTCGGCAATGACTGCCTTGTCGTGCGGAGCAATAAGCTGTGCCCCATCGTTGAAATAGGCCTTGAACCCGTTGTCGTGAGCGGGGTTGTGGGAGGCGGTGAGCACTACGCCGGTATCGGCATTCAGCTCGCGGATGGCAAAGGAGACTTCCGGCGTGGAGCAGGGACCATCGAATAGGGCACAGTCACAACCGAGATCCGTGGCGATCCTGGCGCAGTACTCCGCGAAGTCGCGGGAGAAGTGGCGGGTGTCGTGTCCTACGACGATGCGGGGCTTGCGCCCCGTACCCTCGGCCTGTACGAAGCGGCTCACATAGCTGATGAGACCGCGCATGGCACGACCAACGTTGAAGTAGTTCATGGTAGCGGTACCTACGCAGGGGAACTCGGGCCGTCCGTTCACCCCGCCCTGACCCTGTTCGGCAGGAGCCACGATCATGCCGATGGTACGTCCGCGCAGACCACCTGTGCCGAATGCCAGGGTCTTGTAAAAGCGGTTGTTGAGCTCGGCCCATTCATCGGCCTGTGCAAGCTCTGCAATGGTGGCGGGTGCCACAGGATCTTGTGTGCCGGCCAGTAGCAGTTGGATGTTGGTGAGGGAATCTTTCAGGAGTTTGCCATCGGCAACTGCCTGCTCAAGCGAGGAAAGAAGTGTACTATCCATAATAATCTCTGCGCGCGATTATAGCGCAAACTTTGCTGCAAGGCAAGACTTTTTGCCTTACTGACAGGGGGTTGCAAGTTGTAAAATCAAATGCGACACCGAAAGCCCGCCCAAAAAGTCTCCATAGGAGCCCAAACTGCCCTAGCAGGATGGGGGGATAGGGGGAAGGACGACAATGAGTCCTTCCCCCTTGTGGAAGCGATGAAATAAAA